>NZ_JBHRSV010000001.1:0-736003 GCF_042643335.1 Hyphobacterium vulgare | reverse complement strand
CGCCCTCATCGCCGCAACCCGGAAACTCACCATTCTCCTCAACACCCTCGTCGCCAGAAACCAGACCTGGAACAACCCGCAACAACACGGTTGCTGAGGTGCGAACCCGAATAAAGTCCGGGAGAGCCTCGAAGGGCGAGGGGAAATCAGACTCCTTCCGGCAACACCACTTTCGCCGTCAAACCACCTGACTCCACCTCCCGGGCCTCCTCCAGCCGGTCGAGGCGGAGAATGGCGAGGGCGTGACGCCCGGCCGAAGACGTGATTGTGCCGAGCGCGGTATCGCCGAGCGTTATGTCTGTCCCGGCGGCCGGGGCTTCGCCCTCGAAGTCGAGGCGGACCGTGCGCTTGCGGATCGTGCCGCGGCGTTTCATGCGGGAGACAACTTCCTGGCCGACGAAACAGCCCTTCTTCCAGCCGATCCCGCCATAAAGGTCGAGATTGACGTCGGTCGGGAAGACATCGGCATCGCCATAGTCGCGGCCGAAGGCCGGGACGCCGGCCGCGATCTCGGCCTCGGCCTGGATCGCGTCACCTTCGGTCAGGCTGGCGGCCTCGGCAGCGGGCCGGATCGCGCGCGGGGGCAGGGCGGCGCTCCGCGGATCGGGTGTGCCTTCACCCGCGATCACGGCGAGATCCTCGCTGACGCGGACTTCGGCCCTGGCGCGCAACTTGTACATCGACAGGCGTTTCGCGAGCGCGTCGGCCGCGGCGGCGGGCAGTTCGATCAGGACGCCGTCCGGGCGACCATGAATGAGAAAATCCGCGATGATCTTGCCCTGCGGGGTCAGCAGGGCGCCAGCACGCATTTCTCCGTCACTGATGTCCGCGATCGGACAGGTCACGACGCGTTGCAGGAAGTCGCGCGCTTCCTCGCCGGTGACGGCGATAACGGCACGATCGGTCAGTCGGGCAGGGGAATCGGAGTTCATGGCCCAGCATATGGCCACGCCTTGCGCGCTGGCCAAGACTCACCGGCTCGGCTATGCCGATTTTCCATGCAGCGCATCCTGTTCATCACGTCCACGCGCATCGGTGACGCCGTCATCAATTCCGGCGTGCTCGATCATCTGGTCCGGACCAATCCGGATGCCAGTTTCACCATTGCCTGCGGACCGCTTGCGGTGCCGCTGATGGAGAACACACCCGGCCTGGAACGTCTGATCATCATTCACAAGAAGCCTGCCGGCATGCACTGGCCGGGCCTGTGGCGCCGCGTCGTGGGGACGAAATGGGACCGCGTGGTCGACATGCGGGGCTCAGCGATCGCCTATCTCCTGAGGGCCGGGGAACGCAATGTCGCCGGGCGCTATCCCTATCCCGACAACAAGGTGCGCGAAGCCGCGAGCGTGATCCGCGCCGAACCGCCCCCCGCACCGAAAATCTTCGTCCCGGCCGACGCGCACGAACGTGCGCTGGGCCATCTGCCGGCCGGGCGTCAGATGCTGGCGATCTGCCCGTCTGCGAGCTGGCCGTTCAAGATGTGGCCGGCGGACCGGTTTGCCGACCTCGTCAAGCGTCTCGTCGGGCATGGCGGGCCGATGGCCGGCGCTGCGGTACACATTTTCGGCGGACCGGGCGACGAGGTCCATGCCCAGCCAATCCTGCGGGTGCTGCCCGATGCCGGCATCGTCGATTTTTCCGGCAAGTTGCACCTGATGGATGTCGCCGCCCTGCTCGGCCGGGCCCGTCTGTTCATCGGCAATGACAGCGGGGTCATGCATATCGCCGCCGCAATGGGCGCGCCGACGCTCGGCCTGTTCGGCCCGTCCGATGAGCGGCGCTATGGTCCGTGGGGCGAGAATTGCGCGAGCGTGCGCGGCCCGCGCGGTTTCGAGGAGGTCCGCGAACTCGCCACGTCGAAGGATTTCCGCGCCAATCCCGAAAGCCTGCTTCTCGATCTGTCGACTGATGCAGTCTATGAAGCGGCATGCCGGCTGCTGGAGCGCACGAGCTCATGACCCAGACCTATGACCTGATCATCAAGGGCGGCGAGGTGGTGAACCACGCCGGCCGCGGACGCGCCGATGTCGGCGTGACGGGCGGCAAGATCGCCAAGATCGGCGACCTGTCCTCCGCCAGTGCGGGCGAGACGGTCGACGCCGCGGGACTGCACGTCCTGCCGGGCGTGATCGACAGCCAGGTGCACTTCCGCGAGCCCGGGCTGGAGTGGAAGGAAGATCTCGAAACCGGCTCGCGCTGTGCGGTCCTCGGCGGGGTCACGGCCGTGTTTGAAATGCCGAACACCAATCCCGCGACGACCGATCCCGATTCGCTGACCGACAAGCTGAAGCGCGCCGAACGCATGCATTGCGACCATGCCTTCTATGCCGGGGCGACCAACGAGAATGCCGCCGTCCTCACCGAGATGGAGCGGATGACTGGCTGCTGCGGCGTGAAGGTCTTCATGGGCGCTTCGACCGGCGATCTGCTGGTCAAGGACGATGAAGGCGTCGAACGCGTCCTGAAGGCGATCAAGCGCCGCGCCGCGTTTCACAGCGAAGACGAATACCGCCTCGAAGAGCGCCGCAAGCTGGCGGTCGATGGCGACTGGACGAGCCACGAGATCGTCCGCGACGCCGAGGCAGCGATCCTGTCGACCAAGCGCCTCGTCCGCCTCGCACGCAAGACCGGCAAGCGGATCCATGTGCTGCACATCTCGACCGCCGAGGAGGTCGATTTCCTGCAGCAGCACCGCGACATCGCCAGTTGCGAGGTGACGCCGCAGCATCTGACGCTGGAAGCGCCGGACGCCTATGAGCGCCTCAAGGCCTATGCCCAGATGAACCCACCGATCCGCGGCGCGAAGCATCGCCAGGCGCTCTGGCGCGGTGTTGATCAGGGCCTGTTTGACGTGCTCGGCTCCGACCACGCGCCGCACACCAAGGAGGAGAAAGCCCGGCCCTATCCGCAAAGCCCGTCCGGCATGCCGGGCGTGCAGACGCTGGTGCCGGTCATGCTGAACCATGTCGCCGAAGGCCGGCTGTCGCTGGAACGCTTCGTCGATCTGACGAGCCACGGGGCGCAGCGCATCTTCGGCATTGCCGGCAAGGGCCGTATGGCGACGGGTTGGGATGCCGACTTCACCCTCGTCGATCTCAAGGCGAAGCGGACGATCACGAATGAATGGAGCGCGTCGCGGTGCGGCTGGACGCCGTTCGACGGTATGGACGTGACCGGCTGGCCGAAGGCGACGATCATCCGCGGCCGCACCGTGATGCGCGACGACGAGATCGTCGCGCCCTCGACCGGCAAGCCGGTCCACTTCATGGAAACCCTGCCCGAGGAGGCGTAGCCGGTGGCCGAACGCCAGAGTTTCTACTTTTTCGACATCGACGAAAACGTCCTGCACCTGCCCACCAAGGTGCATCTCCTCAACACCATGACGGGCGAGGAGAAGACGATGACGCAGGCCGAGTTCGACGGCATTCGCGGTTATCTGGGCATGGCGGGCGAGTGGGAAGACTGGGCCGCGCCGCCCGAGCGTGCCTTCCGCGAATTCGCCGACGGCAAGGACCGCAATGGCGAGGAATACCTGCTGCGCGACATCCGCCGCGGTCTGGCGGACGGCGGCTGGAAGGGTCCGAGCTGGGACATCTTCAAATATGCCGTGTTGCGCCACCGCCCGGTTGCCATCATTACCGCGCGCCAGCATTCCGCCGAGATCATCCGCGAGGGGATCAAGCTGCTGAAGGATGCCGGCCAGATCCCCGAAGAGCCGGACTATGTCGCGATTTTCGGGGTGTCGAATCCCGAGGTGAAGACGGCGCTCGGCGCGCACCTGACGACGGCGGGCCTGAAGCGCGCCGCGATCCGCGCCTGTGTCGAGACCGGGCTGGAAAAGTTCGGCCGCGACCTGCCGCACAGTTTCGGCATGTCGGACGACGATCCGAAGAATGTCGACCTGATCACGTCGGCGATGCTGGAGTGCAAGCTCGACTATCCCGACAAGCGATTCTTCGTGATCTCCACCAACCGCCGCCGTCACGTGAAGCTGGAAGTCCTGTCGCCGCACAAGGAGGAGTCAAAGCTCCGCGCGGCGGAAGAGGATTATTACGGGTAGCGCCGCATAAGGCTCGCCGCCCTTCGAGACGGCAGCTTCGCTGCCTCCTCAGGACAGGCTCGCCGAGTAACCGACATGACTTCAAAAATGGGGTTCCCGCGAAAGCGGGAATCCGAAGCATGCTGCGGGCTTCAGGTCCCCATTTTCATGGGGACCCCATGGATTTCATAGGGTGAGTTCCGCCCTGTCCTGAGGAGCCGCCGTCAGGCGGCGTCTCGAAGGGCGGGCGGTCTAGCCGTCATCCTCCGCCAACAACGGTTCCAGCAGCGCATCCGACAATTGCCGGCCGCGGCTGGCCAGTTCGCGGCGTTCCGCCTCGACCTGTGCGCCGCAGGTCAGACGATAGCGCTGCTGGTCGCGAAAGCCGTTGTTGAAATTGTCGATCAGCCGCTCGCGCCAATAGCCGCTGGCCGGCGCCTCGAGGTCGAGCAATTCCTGCATCTGGTTGCGCCAGGCCTGGGAGTGGTTTCCCTCGCAGGCGAAGGCGAGATAGTGCAGCTCCCCTAGCACATAGGCGAGATCCGGGATGACCCGGTCGCGATCGACGCGCGGGGTGAGGGGCACGTCCTCATAGGCCGGCTCGTCGCCCGGACGGATATCGGGCTTCACCTGCGCGGCAGCGGGCGCGGCAAACACCAGGGCGAATATGAGGACGGCGAGGCGCATCGCGGCGGAGTCTAATCGTGCGAATGCGGCGAAGCGGGGGCACGCGGTGTGATGACTCGCCGCGTCTCGTCCCAGCTGACTTTTTCGAGCGCCTCGGCGAGCGGGAAGAAAGCCGCTTCCTGGGCGTCGTCGGCAGCGACCGGCTCGCCGGAAATCCATTCCGCCTCGAAATCGATCAGCACGTAGTGCGCATCGTCCATGATGGAATCGACGACGTCGATCAGGCCTGTGATCCGGGCGGTCACGCCGGTCTCTTCCATCAGTTCGCGCAGCGCACCCGCGGCGACTTTTTCGCCGTATTCCAGCTTGCCGCCCGGAATGGACCACTTGCCCTTCAAAGGCTCGCGGCCGCGCTTGACCAGCAAGACCTCATCACCGCGCCGGCAGACGACGCCGATACAGGCGAGGGGGAGTTTTCCGGTGCTCATCTGCCCCCCACCCCAACCCTCCCCCGTGGGGGGAGGGAGGGCTCTGCCCGTAATTTCCCTCCCCTTGAGGGGAGGGCCAGGGTGGGGTGAAAACCGCTCACTACTTCGCGGTCCAGCCGCCATCAACGGAGATATGCATGCCGTTGCACGATGCCCCGGCATCGGAGACGAGGAAGAGGAGGGCGCCGACGAGCTGGGAGTATTCCACGAAGCGCTTGGTCGGCTGGGCGGCCAGCATCACGTCACGGACGACCTCTTCTTCGCTGATGCCGCGCGCCTTGGCGGTGTCGGCGATCTGGTTCTCCACCAGCGGCGTCTTCACATAACCCGGGCAGATGGCGTTCGCCGTGATGCCGGTTTCGGCGACTTCGAGCGCCACCGTCTTGGTCAGGCCGAGCACGCCGTGCTTGGCGGCGACATAGGCCGACTTGAAGGGCGAGGCGACGAGACCGTGCGCCGAGGCGAGATTGACGATCCGGCCCGAGCCCTGGCGCTTCATGATCGGCAGGGCGTTCCTGATGGTGTGGAAGTTGGAGGTGAGGTTGATCTTGAGGATTGCCTCCCACTTGCCCGCGGGGAATTCGTCGATCGGTGCGACGTGCTGGATGCCGGCATTGTTCACGAGGATGTCGAGCCGGCCGAACTCGCTTTCGGCGTAGCGGATCAGACCGCCGATCTCGTCGGCTTCCATCATGTTGGCCGGGTGATAGCGTGCCTTCACGCCGTGATCGGTCTCGATGCGCTTCCTGAGGCGTTCGATCTCGTCCTGCGGGCCAAGACCGTTCAGCAAGACGTTCGCGCCGCACGCGGCGAGGCCTTCGGCCAGCGCCGCGCCGATGCCGCTGGTGGAGCCGGTGACGACAGCCACCTGTCCGGAGAGATCGGTTTTCAGCGCGCTCATCTTGGCCCCTTGTCAGTGAAATTGTGCAGGCGCGAAATGGACCTTGCCGGACCCCTGCGTCAAGCGGCGCGTTTCTTCGGCGGCTGCGGACGGACGAAGGTGAGCCTGCCGCCCGCGGAAGCCGCTTCGTCAAAACGATAGCCCTCGGCATTGAAGTCCTTCAGCTGCGCGGGATCGGTGATGCGGTTCTCGATGATCCAGCGCGCCATCAGGCCGCGCGCGACCTTGGCGAACATGAAGAGGATGCGGGCCTTGCCGTCCTTTTCCTCCTTGAAGTCGACATCGACGATGTCGGCGTCGAGCGCCTTCCGGTCGACCGCCTTGAAATACTCGTTCGAGGCGAGGTTCACGATGGTCCGGCTCTTCTGGCCCTTGAGGGCGTCATTGAGCTGTTCGGCAATGTCGCTGCCCCAGAAATCGTAGAGGCTCTCACCCTTCTTCGTCTTGATCTTGCGGCCCATTTCGAGGCGATAGGGCTGGATCGCGTCGAGCGGGCGCAGCACGCCATACATGCCGGACAGGATGCGCAGATGGTCCTGCGCCCATTTCAGGTCCGTGTCGGACAGGCCTTCGGCGTTGAGGCCGCGATAGACCTCGCCGGCGAAGGCCAGCGCGGCGGCCTTGCCGTCTTTTGCCTCCGAATCGAAGGCCTGGAAGCGCTGCCAGTTGAGCTCGGCCAGATCGTCGGACAGCTCCATCATCGTCTTGATCTTGCGCTTCGACAGCTTCGCCGTTGCCTTCGACAGATCGGCCGTGCGGTCGATCAGGGCCGGGCGGGTCAGGTCGAGCGCATGGGCGCTCGGTTCGAAATCGAGGCGTTTCGCCGGGGAGAGCAGGACGAGCATGGGAATCGGTCTCCGGGTCGCTTTCCCCGGATTTAGGCAGCGAGGCCCGTCAGGTCGAGTCGCGCGTCCGGATCAGCTTCCGAAGATCATGCGCGGATTCATGATCCCCCTGGGGTCGAGCGCGGTCTTGATCGCCTTCATCAGCTCCACGTCGAGCGGGCGTTTCTCCGCCAGTTCGGTGCGTTTCATGATGCCGATGCCGTGCTCGGCGCTGATCGAGCCGCCATATTTCGCGACCTTGTCATAGATCATCGCGGTGACGGGCTCGGTCGACTTCGCGAAGTCGAGCCCGGCACCCGGTTCGGTCCGTGCGACGTTGAAGTGGACATTGCCGTCGCCGACATGGCCGAAGGCGATGATCATCACGCCGGGCAGCATGCGCTCGGCCGCTTCGGTCGCCTCGGCCATGAAGGCCGGCATTTTCGACACCGGGATGGACACGTCATGCTTGGCGGCGCGGCCATGCGCCTTCTCCGCTTCCGCAATCGGTTCGCGCAGATTCCAGAAATCCCTGGCCTGCTGTTCGCTTTCCGCGATCACCGCGTCACGGATCAGGCCCGCTTCGAAGGCCTCACCCAGCGCGGCCTCCATCATCTCGCGGCCTTCGCCGGGGCGGGCCGCGCCGACTTCCAGCAGGGCATACCAGGGATGGGGTTCTGCGAAGGGGTCGCGCGTTCCGGGAATATGTTGGACGACGAGTTCGAGCGCATTGCGCGGAACGAGTTCCAGCGCCGAGAGTGCGCCGCCCGTGGCCGTCTTCATGTGCCCGAGCAGGGCAACGGCAGCGGCCGGGCTGTCGATGGCGGTGAAGGCGACGCTGATCTCGCCGGGCTTGGGGAAGAGCTTGAGCGTGGCGGCGGTGATCACGCCGAGCGTGCCTTCCGCGCCGATCAGCATCTGTTTCAGATCATAGCCGGTATTGTCCTTCCTGAGGCCGCGCAAGCCGTTCCAGATCCGCCCGTCGGGCAGGACCGCTTCAAGGCCGAGAACGAGATCGCGCATCATGCCGTAGCGCAGGACATGGACGCCGCCGGCATTGGTCGAGATCAGGCCGCCAATCGTGGCGGTTCCCTGGCTTCCGAGGCTGAGCGGAAACAGGCGGCTGGCCTCGGCGGCGGTGTGCTGGATGGTTTCGAGCACGCAACCCGCCTCGACCGTCAGCGAGTCGTTGCCGATGTCGATATCGCGAACCTGGTTCATGCGGCGCGTGGTGAGCAGGATTTCGCCTTGCGGCGTGCCGCCGCCGACGAGGCCGGTATTGCCGCCCTGCGGCGTGATCGCGATGCCCACCTCGTGGCATATCGCAACCAGTTTGGACACCTCCTCGGTCGAGGCCGGTTTGACCAGAAGCGGCGTCTCGCCCTGATAGCGGCCACGCCAGTCGCTGGTCAGGGGGCTGACCTCGGCCGGATCCTCGCTCCAGCCTTTCGGGCCGAGAACGGATTTGATGCGGTCGATGGCGGTCATGGTGTCAGTCCCGTGGGGCGGCGGCGCGATTGAGGCGATCATTGATGGCTTCGCCGAGCCCGTCCATGGGGACGGGCGCGACGGCAATGCGTTTGTACCCTTCGGCGTCGAGCTGGCGCAGCAGGGCGAAGAGATTGGCCGCGGCCTCGGTCAGATCGCCGATGCGCGACAGGTTTGCGGTGCAGGCCTCTGTGCCGGGGCCGAAGGCGAGAAAGGCCTCGCCGGGTTCCGGCGTTCCGGCATTCAGCCTCAGGGCGGCCTTCGGCGCGTAGTGGCTTTTCAGCATGCCCGGAGAGGCAAGGGGCGCATTGGCCTCTGCCGACTTCAGGGGGCCCGTGACGGCTTCGATTTCGCTGCGCGGCAGGCCGCCGGGGCGCAGGAGAATGGCGCTCTCGCCGTCGATGGCGAGGACGGTGGATTCAACGCCGACCGGGCAGGGCCCGGCGTCGAGGATGAGGTCGATCCGGTCTCCCAGACCCTCGGCGACATGCTGCGCGGTCGTCGGGCTGACGGCGCCGGATGGGTTGGCGCTGGGCGCGACGAGGGGCCGGCCGAAGGCGGCGATGAGTGCCTGCGCGGCTGGATGCGCCGGCATGCGGACGCCCAGCGTGTCGAGCCCGGCCCCGGCGAGTTCGCTGACCGGGGCGTCCTCCTTCTTCGGCAGGACGAGCGTCAGCGGACCGGGCCAGAAGCAGTCCATCAGCCTCTCCGCCAGAGGCGGGGCAGACACGCAGGTTTCCGCCATCTCCCGGCCGGACACGTGGACGATGAGCGGATTGAAGCTTGGCCGGCCCTTGACCGCATAAAGTCGCGCGACCGCCTCGCCATCGGCGGCGTCGGCGGCCAGGCCGTAGACTGTCTCGGTCGGCATGGCGACGAGGCCGCCGCGGCGCAGAATCTCCGCAGCCTCGGCGATCGCTGCGACGTCGCTGGCGGGTTTGACGGGCGCGCTCATGCGGGCAGCTAGCCTATCGCAGCGCGCACGGGCAAGGTCACTGCGCGCGGTCGGCCTCGATATGGACGTGGACGGTCACTTCCGCCGCCGCTTCTCCCCAGCTCGATCCACCGACGCCAAACCTTTCACGCTCGATCACCATCGTCCCGTCCGCGACGGCACGGTCGCCGTCGATCACGACGCGGAAGGGCAGCTCCACGGGCAGGCGCGCCTCGCGCAGGATCAAATCGCCGCGTGCGATGTAGCAGGTGTCGCATTCATCGCTGGCTTCGATCGTTTCCGACATGAAGGTCGCGGTCGGATAGGTGTCGGGGTCAAGGCCCGGCTCCGACAGCATTTCGTCGGTGTAGGACGGCGTTCCGGTTTCGCCCGTGGCCACGCTGACCGTGGCGTCGATATAGCTCGAGTCCAGATTGTCGGGATCGAAACCGATTGCCGCGCCGAATTCCGTGAACCGGCCCGTCACCGGCGCGTCGAGCACATCGGTTTCGAACGTCACTTCGCTGGCGTCGTGATCGACTTCCCAGTCGGAGGCGAAGGCCGGAGCGGAGACGAGAAGCGCGAGGGGGAGGAAGGCGAATTTCATGAGTAGGCCTTTATTGGTCCTTGCGGCGGAGGAAGGGGATCATGCGAGCGAGCACGTCATCCTTGTCGATAATATGGTGCTTCAACGCCGCCCCGGCATGCAGGACCAGCAGGACAATGATCACCCAGCCGCCGCGGCCATGCAGGAACTCCGTCACTTCGTGAAGCGTGCGGTCGTTCGGCGCGATGTCCGGGATCGGCCAGGCGGGATTGTTGAAGAAGAAGCTCGGCGCCTGACCGGATGATGCGGTGAGCCAACCGAGGATCGGCATGCCGATCATCAGCACGTAGAAGCCGATATGGGTAAAGCGGGCAGCGAATTTCTCCCATCCCTTCATGGTCTCGGGCATGGACGGGACCGGGTTCATGAAACGCCAGGCGAGGCGGATCAGGCTGAGCACCAGAACCATGATGCCGAACGTCTTGTGCATGTCGAAGACGAAGCGGACGTCATCGAGTGTGAATTCCGAGCTGCCGCCGCGCAGGGCTTCGGCCATGTCGCCCATCCGCCAGCCGATGAAGACCAGCATCACCATCATGATGGCGATGATCCAGTGCAGTGCGATGGCCACACTCGTATAGCGCTTGGTCTCGGTCATGTTTCCCTCCCTGCCGGTCTGGCGGAACCTGCCCGACCGCAGAGCGTTGGACAATCACACATTTTGCCGCTGGGTTCTGCCGCGCTTTGCGAAAATCGGAGATTCCGCGGCGGAAAGGGCGACCGGGACATTTTGACCGGCTCGACGCCGCGCGCGAAACCGCTATCTTCCGGCCTCCGATTGACCGTCACGACAAGTGGATACGCCCCTCATGACCTTCCGCGCGCCCGTTCAGGACATTCGCTTCGCCCTCGACGAGATTGCCGCCATGGACGGCCTCAAGGCCTCGGGTGCATTCCCGGAACTGTCCGAGGATCTGACGACGGCGATTCTCGACGAGGCCGCGAAGTTCGCGAATGACGTTCTGGCCCCGCTGAACCGCACCGGCGACCAGCAGGGCTGCACGCTGAAAGACGGCGAGGTCACGACGCCGGACGGCTTCAAGGATGCCTATGCGAAATATGTCGAGGGCGGCTGGCAAGGGCTGCAATTCCCGGCCGAGGCGGGCGGGATGGGCCTGCCCCGCGTGCTTGGCATGGCGGTGATGGAAATGATGCAGTCGGCGAACATGGCGTTCAGCCTGGGACCGATGCTGACCAATTCCGCGATCGAGGCGCTGCTGGTCAACGGCACGGACGAACAGAAGGCGCTCTACCTGCCGCGCATCATCACCGGCGAATGGTCCTCGACCATGCAGCTGACCGAGCCGCAGGCCGGGTCGGATGTCGGCCTCCTCAAGACCAAGGCCGAACCCAATGACGACGGCAGCTGGTCGATCACCGGGCAGAAAATCTACATCACCTGGGGCGAGCATGACTGCGCCGAAAACATCATCCACCCGGTGCTCGCGCGCACGCCCGATGCGCCGGAGGGCACAAAGGGCATCTCGCTCTTCCTGATCCCGAAATTCCTGCCCGACGCGAACGGCAATCCGGGCGAGCGCAATGCGATCAAGGCGATCGGCCTTGAACACAAGATGGGCATTCACGGCAGCCCGACCTGCGTGATGCAGATGGAAAACGCCAAGGGCTGGCTGATCGGGCCGGAGCTCGGCGGCATGGCGGCGATGTTCATCATGATGAACTCGGCGCGGCTCGCCGTCGGGGTTCAGGGTGTCGGTATCGCCGAACGGGCCTACCAGCATGCGCTGGCCTATGCGCAGGAGCGCCGCCAGGGCCGTGCGCCCGATGCCGAAGGGCCGGCACCGCATCCGATCATCGAGCATCCGGACGTGCGCCGCATGCTGGCGACGATGAAGGCCAAGACCGAGGCGGCGCGGGCGATCTGCTATCTCTGCGCCGTGTCCGCCGACGAGGCCGAACACGAGGAAAGCGAAGAGGATCGCGCCTTCGCGAAGCGGCGCGAGGAATTCCTGACGCCGATCGCGAAGGCCTGGGCCACCGATGTCGGTGTCGAGGTGTCGTCGCTGGGCATCCAGATCCACGGCGGAATGGGTTTCATCGAGGAAACCGGAGCCGCCCAGCACTACCGCGATGCGCGCATCGCCCCGATCTATGAAGGCACGAACGGGATCCAGGCGATCGACCTGATCGGCCGCAAGCTGTCGATGGGCGGCGGCGCGGCGTTGAAGGAATTGCTCGAAGACATCCGGCAGACCGTCGAGGACTGCGCGACCTCGTCCAATCCCGAACTGCCGCAACTGGCCAAGCGGCTGAAGCCCGCGGCCGATGCCTTCGAGACGGCGGCGAAATGGCTGATGACCCGCGAGGACCGGTCCGACGCGCTGGCCGGGGCCACCGAATTCCTTGCCCTGTCCGGCGATGTGATCGGCGGCTGGCTGCTGTGCATCGGCGCGGTCGCGGCGCAGCGGCGCCTGAAGGAGGGCCAGGGCGATCAGGACTACGCTGAAAGCCGGATCGAGATCGCCCGCTTCTATGCCGAGACGGTGCTCTCCCAAGCGCCCGGCAAGCTCGACTCTATCCGCGTCGGATACGAGGGCCTGCCCGACGACCTGGCGCTGGGGATAAGCTAGACGAAGAAGGTCTTCGGATCGGGGTGCGGACGGCCGTCGATGAGGCGGACGAGACCGATCGCGACCCGGATGATCATCCAGATTCCCAGAAGCAGCCAGATCAGGATTCCGACCGGGATCAGGATGATCGTGATGAAGCAGATGACCGCGATGATGACGAGCGCGATCATGTAGATGACCGTCCGGATCTGGAATTCGTAGTGACCGGCCAGCCAGGGCGCGGCCTTGTCCTTGCGCAGCAAGGCGATCAGCGCCCCCACGAGCACGGTCAGGCCGTTGGCCGGGCCGAGCAGGTACAAGACGTAGACAAGACCACAAAGAAGACGTTCGTCACGTTCGTCAGTCGCCGGTGTCGGTGCCGGATTCGGCTGGGTGTCGGTCACTTGCGGGCCTCCAATCCTCGCTCTCGGGGTGATCTTATCCCCGTATTCGGGCCTGATCACAACGCCGGGTCGGGCCCGGGTGTTCCGCCGCGCCGGATGGCGGAAGGACTTGAGTTCACGGCGTCCGGACCGCACCATGCAATCACGTCGGAGCCGGCGTGCCGGTGATCAGGGGGCTGCCAGCGTGCAATCGAATCTGATGACGAGTTTTGCCTACGGGCTGGCCTTTGCCGGCCTTGGGCTGTGGGCCCTGCTGGCGGCTGCCACCGGCCTGTTCGGGGTCGAGATCGCCTTTCCGTGGAGCGCGGTCTGGGTGGTTGCCGCGGCCTTGCCGGCCTTGGGAATTGCGCTGCTTTTCCTGATCGCGACTGCTGGCCGGGAAGACGAGGAGGCCGGGTCATGATCGTGACGATGAGCCCGGAGGTTCCGGGGCGCGAAATCGGTGAGGTTCTTGGAATTGCACGGGGAAATATCGTCCGCGCGCGGTTCTTCGGGCGCGATTTCATCGCCGGGCTGCGCAATATCGTCGGCGGTGAGGTGAACGAGTATTCGGAGCTTCTGGAAGAGGCCCGTCACACCGCCTTTGACCGAATGGTCACAGATGCCGGAAATCTGGGCGCGGATGCAATCGTGAGCTTCCGGTTCACAACCTCCGCCATTATGGAGGGGACTGCTGAAATTCTGGCTTACGGGACGGCGGTCAAATTCAAATGAGAGCATTCGTGGAACGACTGACGAAGAACGCTTCGAGCGAAGTGGCGGAAACCCTTCGCTTCATCGGCGGCGTGGTCGGCGTCTGGTTCGTGATCGTCACCTTTCTCTTCGCGCCTTTCCACATTCCGTCAGAGAGCATGCAGCCCTCACTGGAAGTCGGCGACCGCGTGCTGGTGTCGAAATGGGCCTATGGCTATTCGCGGCACTCGCTGCCGCTCGGGATCGGCTATCGTCTGCCCGAAAGCTGGGATGCGCGCATCCTGGCCCGCACGCCGGATCGCGGCGATGTTGTGGTGTTCCGCAATCCGGAACAGGAGCGCAATCTGATCAAGCGCGTCATCGGCCTGCCCGGTGACACAATCCTCATTCGCGACGGCCGCCTGTACATCAATGGCGAGATGGTCGAGCGCCGCGAGATCGAGACCCGCGAATACCGCTCCCATGAAGGCCAGATGTTCGCCGTTACCCTGTACGAAGAGACGCTGCCGAACGGCGTGACCCATCCGATCTACGAGATCGGCGACGGCATGCAGTTGGACAATGCCGGACCCTTCCAGGTGCCGGAAGGCCATCTCTTCATGATGGGCGACAACCGCGACCGTTCGACGGACAGCCGCATTCCGCCGCTAATCGGACCGGGCTATGTCCGCCTCGACGAAGTGGTCGGCCGCGCGGAGACCGTGATGTTCACCTTCAACCGCTGCCGCCGCGAAGACGGCCTGCATTGCCCGACCGGCCGGGTGTGGCGCGGGCTGTAGGGGCGGTCTAATCTCTCCCGAAACTCGGGGAGAATATCATGTCGCTCAAGGGGAAAACGCTTTTCATCACCGGCGCCAGCCGGGGGATCGGCCTTGCAATCGCCGAGCGCTGCGCGCGCGACGGTGCGAACATCGTCGTCGCGGCGAAGACGGACAGTCCGAATCCGAAACTGCCTGGCACGATCCATTCCGCCGCCGAGGCGATCGAAAAGGCCGGCGGTCAGGCGCTTCCCGTGGTGTGCGACATCCGCGACGAGGCCTCCGTCGAGGCGGCGGTCGAGGCCGCGGTCGACCGGTTCGGCGGGATCGATATCGTCGTGAACAACGCTTCGGCGATCTTTCCGCGCGGCACGGCGGACACGCCGATGAAGCGCTACGATTTGATGCACCAGGTCAATGCGCGCGGCACCTTCCTCGTGACCCAGAAATGTCTGCCGTATCTGGAGAAGGCCGAGAACCCGCACATCCTCGCCCTGTCGCCGCCGCTCGACATGCGCGAGATGTGGTTCGCGCCGCATGTCGCCTACACCAGCGCGAAATACGGGATGAGCCTGTGCATTCTGGGCTGGGCGGGTGAGTTCCGCGGACGCATCGCGGCGAATGCGATCTGGCCGCGCACGGCGGTCGCCACGGCGGCGATCTCCAACGTGCTGGCCGGCGAGGACGCGCTGAGGAATTGCCGCAAGCCGGAAATCCTCGCTGACACGGCCTATCTGGTCCTGAACAAGCCGAAGGATTTCACCGGCAATTTCATCATCGACGACACCTTCCTTCTGTCCGAAGGGGTGACCGATCTCGACCAGTATGCAGTTGATCCGTCTCGGGAATTGCTGCCCGACTTCTTTGTGCCGGACGACCCGCCCGCGCCCGAGGGCGTGAAGATCATGAATGTGACCCTGGGTCACTGACGCCGATCATTACAACCGGCCGAAAAATGTGATTTGCGCGCGAGCCGAACCGCGCGCATAGCCCCGCGCCTTTGATGTGAGGGGCCGATGATGCTGCTCGTGAAAACCTATGTCGACTCAAGCCCGATCGAGGGTGTCGGTGTGTTCGCAGCGGAGCCGATCGCCAAGGGCGCGCAGGTCTGGCGGTTCGAACCGGGGCTCGACCGGCTGCTGAGCGAGGCGGATATTGCGGATTGGCCCGAGGCGGCGCGCGATTTCCTTGGCCGCTATGCCTATGTGAATGACGAGCGGCCGGGCATTTTCGTGCTCGATGGCGACCATGGCCGATTCATGAATCACGCCGACACCCCCAATACCGACTATGCCGATCCGGCCGCGGGCTATGCGACTCGCGACATTGCCGCCGGTGAGGAGCTGACCTGCGACTATGGCCAGTTCTATGCCAGCCATGATTTCCTGCCGTCCCTGACCGGACAATTCGGATCGAGGAAGGACTGACCGTCATGATGCTCGTGAAAGCCCAGCTCAAGGAATCGCCGATCGAGGGGATTGGCGTGTTCGCCGCCGAGAAAATCGCGAAGGGCGCGATCGTGTGGCAGTTCGAACCCCAGTTCGACAAGGAGATCGCGCGCGACTTCTACGAGAACGCGACTGGCCGGCTGCGCGACTATCTCGACCGCTATTCCTATTTCAAGCCGGGCGATGACAGCGTCCTCGTCCTGGAAGGCGATGAAGGCCGCTATCTGAACCATACGACGGACCCGAACACGGATTTCTCCGGATGGCCGGTTGCGGTGGCGCTGCGCGACATCGCGCCGGGCGAGGAGATCACCTGTGACTACTCGACTTTCTGCCCGGGTTTCGAGCTCTACTGACCACCGCATTTTGGGCGTGGCGCAGCCCACCGGCCTTGCTAATCTGCGGCCATGCGCACGCTGATCGTCACATCCGATGCGGGGTTTGATCACCGCATTCCGCCCGCCCATGCCGAGCAGCCGCAAAGGCTGCGCGCGGTAATGGATGCGCTGGGCGAAGCGCCGCTCGACCGGCTGAAGCGGGTCGAGGCGCGCGCGGCGAGCCGCGACGATCTGACCCGGGTCCACACTGAAGACCATGTCGACCGGGTTGCTGCGTGCGAGCCCGACGATGATGGCCTGACCGGGCTCGACTGGGACACCTATATGACGAAGGGCAGCTGGCAGGCCGCCCTGCATGCCGCCGGGTCGGGTCTGACCGCCGTCGACGCCGTGATGAAGGACGAGGCCGAGGCGGTATTCTGCGCCGTTCGTCCGCCGGGCCATCACGCCGAGCGGGCCCGGCCCATGGGGTTCTGCCTGTTCAACAATGTCGCGGTCGCGGCGATGTATGCGCTGGATGTGCACGGTCTCGACCGGGTCGCCATCGTCGATATCGACGTGCACCACGGCAATGGCAGCCAGGAACTCGCCGAGCGCGAATCACGCATCTTCTTCGCCTCGATCCACCAGTCACCGCTCTATCCGGGCACTGGCCGGGCCGAGGAAACCGGCCTCAACGGCAATGTCGTGAACGTTCCCGTTCCGGCGGGCACCACGGGCGAAGAATGGCGCGCCGCGATCGAGCGCGACATCCTGCCGGCGCTGGAATCCTTCGACCCGCAACTGGTTTTCATCTCGGCCGGCTTCGATGCGCATGCCGCCGATCCGCTGGCCGGATTGACGCTGGACGAACGCGACTACGCCTGGGCCGCACGCAAGTTCGCGGAATTCAGGGGGAAAAGCGGCGCTGCGCGGCTTGTCTGCCTTCTGGAGGGCGGCTACGACTTGGGAGCGCTGGGGCGGTCTGCGGCCGTCTTCACGCAAGCGCTGGCCGAAGCGTGACGGGGACTTCGGCAAGCGTTCCGGCGAAGCCCGTACCCAATCCGGACATGACACGGAAACAATCGACACCAGACCTGCCGGGCTCGATCACCATCGCCCGGCATGGCCGCCCCGACATGGATCGCAAGACCCGTGTCGACTGGCGCGGCTATGAGGACTGGTGGGCGGACTATGACCGCGCCGGTCTCGCGCCCGAGCAGGCGCCGCCGCCGGAATTGATTGCCGCCGGTCAGGAAGCAAGGATCATCTTCGCCAGCACTTTGCCGCGCGCCATTGAAACGGCCCGCGAGGCCGCGCCGGGACGCGAAATCGTCATCGACCCGGTTTTCGTGGAAGCGCCCTTGCCGCCGCCGACCCTGCCGGGTCAGTTTCCCGCGCACACCTGGAATGTGTTTGCGCGGACGGCCTGGTGGTGCGGCATGGCCCGTGGTCAGGAAAGCCGCCGGCAGGCCGAATTGCGCGCCGAGGCGGCTGCCGCCCGCCTGATCGAAGCCGCGCAATCGGGGCCGGTCCTGCTTTGTGCGCACGGTTGGTTCAATCGCATGATGCGACCGGTTCTGCGAAACCTCGGCTGGCGCTGTGTGCGTGATGGCGGCGACTATTACTGGACCCACCGGCGCTATGAGTTCCGGCCGGAGAGGTAACGCAGGATAACGCGTTGCCGCGCGGCAATGCGGTTTCTATGGTGCGTTCGTTTCCGGCAGTTTTCGAGGAGGCCCCATGAGCCAGGCCGATATTGCATCGATGAGTTTTGAAGCGGCACTGGCCGAACTCGAATCGATCGTCGGCAAGCTCGAGAAGGGCGATGTCGAACTCGAGCAGTCGATCGCGATCTATGAGCGCGGCGCGGCCCTCAAGGCGCATTGCGAAAAGAAGCTGCGCGAGGCGGAACTGAAGGTCGAGAAGATTGTCGTCGGCAGTGGCGGTTCGGTCTCGGCCGAGCCTGCCGACCTGGACTGACGCAATGCAATTTCGCGCATTCACATTCGATTCCGGATTTTGCCCGGTTCACCCGGCTCGGGCCGCGTGATGGCGAATTTTATTGCCGTTCTCGAAGAGGCCGCGGACCGGGTTACGGTTGCGCTCGATGCGCTGTTGCCGCGGTCCGATGGTCCTGAAACCCGCGTGATGGAAGCGATGCGCTATGCCGCACTCGGGCCAGGAAAACGGATCCGTCCCTTTCTCGCGATCGAGTGCGGAAGGCTGGTCAATGCCGAGGAGCGCAGCCTGCTGCGCTGCGCCGCGGCACTGGAATGCGTGCATGCCTATTCGCTGATCCACGACGATCTGCCGTGCATGGACGATGACGATGTCCGCCGTGGCCGGGCGACGGTGCATCGCGAGTATGACGAAGCGACCGCGGTGTTGGCTGGCGACGCCCTGCTGACGCTGGCTTTCGAGATCCTCGCTCATCCCGACACCCATGGCAGCGCGGCGCGCCGCTGCGAACTGATCACACGGATGTCGGCAGCGTCCGGTGCGCGCGGCATGGTCGGCGGGCAGATGATCGACATGGCCGACGACAAGAGCGACTGGGACATTGCGACGATCACCCGCATGCAGCGGATGAAGACCGGCGCGCTAATCTCCTTCGCGACCGAGGTCGGTCCGATCCTGTCGGACTGCGACGCCTTTGTCCGCCGCGCGTTCGAGGGTTTTGCCCATGATCTGGGTCTGGCCTTCCAGATCACCGACGATCTGCTCGATGTCGAAGGGTCGAGCCAGGACACCGGAAAGCGGACGAGGAAGGACGACAGTCAAGGAAAGGCCACGTTCGTCGGCATTCTGGGTGTCGAGGGGGCCCGGAACCAGGCTGAACGGCTGATCGCGCAGGCGAAGGATCACCTTGATCCCTTCGGTGAGCGCGCCAAGATTCTTCGCGACGCGGCGGACTATGTCCTCACGCGGCGCGGGTAGGAAAGGACATCCGAATGGCGCTCGATACGCCCAATCTCGACCGGATCAATACGCCCGCTGACCTGAAAAATCTGGACATCGGATCGCTGCGCCTCGTGGCTGACGAGTTGCGCGCGGAGACGATCGATGCGGTGTCGGTCACAGGCGGGCATCTCGGTGCCGGGCTGGGCGTGGTCGAACTGACCGTCGCGATCCACCATGTCTTCGACACGCCGGACGACAAGCTGATCTGGGATGTCGGGCATCAATGCTATCCCCACAAGATCCTGACTGGCCGGCGCGACCGCATTCGCACGCTGCGCCAGGGCGGTGGTCTGAGCGGTTTTACCAAGCGCTCGGAAAGCGAATACGATCCGTTTGGCGCCGCGCATGCCTCGACCTCGATCTCCGCGGCGCTCGGTTTTGCCGTGGCGCGCGACCTGGAAGGCCGTGACGAGCACATCGTCGCAGTGATCGGCGATGGCTCGATGTCGGCCGGCATGGCCTATGAGGCGATGAACAATGCCGGGGCGCTGAAAACGCGCCTCGTCGTCATCCTCAACGACAACGACATGTCGATCGCACCGCCTGTCGGTGCGATGAGCCATTATCTCGCGCGCCTGGTGTCGTCGCGCGGCTACCGCAATTTCCGCAAGGTGGCCAAGGGCGTCGCGCGCGCGGTCGGCCTCGAGAAGACCGCGCGCAAGGCCGAGGAATACATGCTCGGCTGGGCCGTCGGCGGCACGCTGTTCGAAGAGATGGGTTTCTACTATGTCGGCCCGATCGACGGACATGACCTCGACCAGCTCGTCCCGGTTCTGCGCAATGTGCGCGATTTCGAGAAGGGTCCGGTCCTCGTCCATGTCGTGACGAAGAAGGGCAAGGGATATGCGCCTGCCGAAGCCGCCGACGACAAGTATCACGGCGTCTCGAAATTCAATGTCGTTACCGGTGAACAGGCGAAGTCCAAGGCCGGGCCGCCGAGCTATACCCAGGTGTTCGCCAATGCGCTGATCGCCGAGGCGAAGAAGGACGACCGCATTGTCGGCATCACAGCGGCCATGCCGGGAGGCACCGGACTCGACCTGTTCGCCGAGCGCTTTCCGGAGCGCTGTTTCGATGTCGGCATCGCCGAACAGCACGCCGTGACATTCGCGGCCGGTCTGGCCGCCGCCGGGATGCGGCCGTTTGCGGCACTTTATTCCACCTTCCTGCAGCGCGGCTATGACAGTGTCGTGCATGATGTCGCGATCCAGGGGCTGCCGGTGCGTTTCGCGATCGACCGGGCGGGTCTCGTCGGGGCTGACGGGGCGACCCATGCCGGTTCGTTCGATCTCGGCTATCTGGGCCAGTTGCCCGGCTTCACGATCATGGCCGCTGCAGATGAAGCCGAACTGGTGCGCATGGTCGCAACCGCCCGTCTGATCGATGACGGTCCTTCAGCTTTCCGCTATCCGCGTGGAAACGGGCTCGGACTGGATCTGCCGGATGTTGCCGAACCGCTCGAGATCGGCAAGGGCCGGATCGTCCGCGAGGGCAATTCGGTTGCGATCCTGTCGCTTGGCACGCGGCTCGAGGAATCACTCAAGGCGGCTGACATGCTGGCGGCCAAGGGCCTGACCGCCACGGTCGCCGATGCGCGCTTTGCCAAGCCGCTCGATGAGGAGCTGATCCTGCGTCTGGCGCGGGAACATGAAGTGCTGATCACGGTCGAAGAAGGTGCGCGCGGCGGGTTTGGAGCCTTCGTTCTTCACCTGCTTGCCGAGCGCGGCGCGTTCGACAAGGGTTTGAAGATCCGCACGCTGACTCTGCCGGATCGCTTCCAGGATCAGGACAAGCCGGACGCCATGTATGCCGAAGCGGGCCTCGATGCGCCGCACATCGCGTCGGCGGTGTTCGATGCGCTAGGCCGTGAGGACGAAGCCGCCGCGGCGCTGCTGGCCTGAACGCTCAAACTGCTGCGTTGGCCGGGGCGACCCGGGATGTTTCGCCGCGCTGGCGGGACTTGCCCTTGAGTCCGATCACGAAAGGCGCCGCCCATCCGAGATAGCGCATCGTGAACAGCTCGACTCCGATCGGAGCCAGCAGACCGGCTGCCAGTCCGATGGCGATCCCCGGCCAAGGCGCCGGTTCGCCGGTGAAGTTGTAGACCATCTGCGTGCCCATCACCGCAAACAGATGATAGAGGTAGATCGAGTAGCTGTACTGGCCGATCCAGGCCAGTGGCAGGAAGCTGAAGCGGTTCGCCAGCAGCGCCCCGGCGAACGCCAGTCCTGCCATCAGCGAGAAGACCGCGCGGCGCTCGATCACCTGGTGCGGATCGGCGATCGAATTCATCGTGTGCAACACGAAGAGCAGGACGGCGACGGCGGCCCAGACCTGGGCGGCCGGCCCGAAGCGCTTCGGGTCGAAACGGCACATGAAGACGCCAAGCGCAAAGAAGGGAAACAGATAGACGGCGCGGGTGATCGAGAGGAATTCGATGTCCGGAGCCAGCGGCGAAACGAAAAGCCCGATCGACAGGATCATCATGCCGAGTGCCACGGCATGCGGGCGGTTCGGAAACAGCCAGTCGGCCACCGCGTAGGCGACAAAGATCAAAAGCACCGCCTGGATGAACCAGAAGTGGGCATAGGCAAAGACATAGACCTGCCAGAAATCGCCCCAAGGCATGGCGAATCCGCCGCCGAGCACCGTGTTGATGCCCGCAAACGCGGTCGCGGCGAACAGGAAGGGCAGAACCAGGCGTCGACCCTTGCCGACCCAGAAACTGCTCATGCGGCCGCGTTCGGCCGGACGCCATGCGTAGACAAAACCCGACAGCATCGCGAACAGGGGCATGCGCAGATGGAAGGCCAGATGCGTGAAGATGGCGAGGGGGTGGGTTTCCTCGATCCGAAGTCCCTGGGTCGGGTTTTCGCCGATGACGTGCAGCGCGACGAGCAGGATGCAGGCGATCCCGCGCAGCGTATCGATGCTGCGATCCCGGTTCTTCTGGGCCAATGCGGTCATGCGTCTGTCCCTCTTCGAAACGCCGGGCGCCGGCATTCGGTTGTTCGTTCCAGACGCGAGCAAGACTCGCGCCAGAGGGGACTTGCGCGTTTCCACCCGGAGTGGATAAGCCGACGTCATGCGAGCCGACCTCTACCTTCTCGAACAGGGCGCATTCGAAACGCGGGCCCAGGCGCAGGCGGCGATTGCAGCCGGCCGGGTGCGCATAGGCGGTGTGCCGATCGCCAAGCCGTCCCAGAAGGTTCAGCCCGGCGCCGCGATCGAGGCGGAAGCGGCGCATCCCTGGGTCGGCCGGGCGGCGCTGAAACTGGTCGCGGGTCTCGATGCGTTCGGGATCGACCCGGTAGGCCGGACCTGTCTCGATGTCGGTTCGTCGACCGGCGGCTTCACCGAGGTGCTGCTGGCGCGCGGCGCGACCCGGGTTTTCGCCGTTGATGTCGGCCGGGATCAACTTCATTCGAAGCTGCGCAATGATCCCCGCGTTACCGTTCTGGAGGGAACCGACGCGCGTCAGTTGACGACGGCCGAGATCACCGGGCCTCCCGATTTGATCGTCTGCGATGCCAGCTTCATCGGCCTGGCCAAGGTGATCGAACGGCCCCTGTCACTGGCGGCGGAAAGGGCCGAGACGGTTCTGCTGTTCAAGCCGCAGTTTGAAGTGGGGCGCGCCCATATCGGCAAGGGCGGGGTGGTGAAGGATGATCTTGCCGTTCAGGCGTCACTCGAGCGCTTCCGCATCTGGATGGGCGACCGGACGGACTTCACGGTCACCGGTATCGCCGACAGCCCGATCACCGGCGGCGACGGCAACCGTGAATTCCTGATCGCCGCGCGCAAGGGCTAGCGGAAACAGAAAAGGCCGCCCCGGGGCGGAGCGGCCTTTCCTGCATGGTGTGACGCCGGAGGTTACTGAGCCGGGCGCCAGATGCCGTCATGGCCCTGGCACATCCAGACGCTCTGCGAGCTGACCGTGCCATAGGCGTCGGCGCGGCGGGTCTGCATCCAGCGGCAGCTGTTGTTCGCACCGGCATTGTAGACCCGGGCGTCGGTCGAGGGCTGCGAGTAGACATAGCCGTTCGGCCCGCCCGCCAGTTCGCCATTGCCGTAGTAACGCTGCTGATCGGTGTAAACACCTTCGTCACCGACATAATACGAGTCGTCGGCGTAGTAGTTGCCGTTCTCGTCGTAATAGCCGCTGTTGGTATAGCCCTGCTCGTCGCGGTAGCCGGAACCAGCATAACGATTGTCGTCGTAGTAGCCGCCATTGTCGTAGCCGCCGTAATAGCGGGTGTCGTCATTGCGGTAGATCGGAGCGCAGGGCTGCCCTGCGGCCACGCCGTAGCCTAGAAGGCCGCCGAGCCCGGCACCGGCCGCGACCGCGACGTCATTCTCGTTGCCCCGGTCATACCCACGATGGCCGCGATATCCGCCGTGACGGCCGTAATAGCTGTCCCGGCCGCCATGACGGCCACGCCAGCCGTGATTGTCGCGATCGTCGATGTCGTCCTCGATCTGGGCGGCGATCACCCCGCCGAGAATGGCGCCGATCACCGCGCCGGCAACCTGGCGGTTCTGGCGGGCGGCCTCGCATTCCTGGACGCTGCGATAATAGTTCTGCGACTGGGCCTCGGCGGTGGCCGCCGGCACCAGGACGGCGGCAGAGGCCGCTGCGAGAAGTGCGAACTTGGACATGTTCATGTCGAACTCCTTTCCGGTTCGCCGGCACGTCTGGCCGGATATTCGAGAGGACACTATCAGGACGCGATGAGCCTGAAATGAACGAAGCCGGCGTTCCCGCCGGCTTCGCAAGTTTCGTGCTGGAACGCTCGCCTACTGGTGACGAGCAACTTCCCAGCGGCCCCAGCGGTCCTGACACATCAGGATCCGGTCGGTGACGTAGTCACCATTCGGCATGAAGATCTCGGCGTCGCCCCAGCGGCAACGGCGGCCGCCATAGTTGTAGTAGTCGCGGGCAATCACCACGCCCCGGACACCCGAATGCGGGTTGTACCAGTAGTAGGGGCTGCTGTTGTTGAACGAGTAGCTCGCGGCGTAATAGTATTGACCGCGGTCGCAGGAACTCAGCCCCGACGCGAGACCCGCGCCGACAATTCCACCGAACAGAGCGCCGGCGCCATCATCGTCGGCCACGGCTGCACCGAACAGCGCACCCAGGATCGCACCGGCGAAGACCTCACCACCTGACGTGCCGCAGCCGGCGTCGTAATAGCGGTAATTGTACCGACTATAGCCGTGATCGTAATAGCGCGTGTGATAGCGCCAGTTGTTCCGCGGCGGATTGTAGTAATTGCCGTAGCGGGGCGGGTTGTAGTTCCGGTAACGCGGCGGGCTGTAGTGCCGGTAGCGCGGCGGCGTGTGGTTCCGATAGCCCGGATTGGTGTATCGACGGTCGCGCCAGTCGCGTCCGCCAGGATTGCCGAATCGCGGGTCCGGACGGTGACGATTGTCGTAACGCGGGTCGCGGCCACGATCACCATATCGCGGATCCCGGGTGCGGTTGTCGCGCCAGCTGTCGTTTCCGCCGCCGCCGCGATTGTCGCGCCAGGAATCACCGCCACCGCGGCCGTCATTGCCGCCACGATTGCGCCAGTGGTCGCCCCGGCCGTCATTGCCGCCACGGCCGTCACGCCAGTTGCCACCGCCGCGGCCATCACCGCGGCCGTCATTGCCACCACCACCCCGGGCTCCAGGACCACCGGGCCCGCCCGGCCCACCGCGATCGCGATATTCGACACCAGGGCGTTCGTCCGGGGTGCGCGGAGTCGCACCGCGCTCGCCGTGACGGCCCCGACCGCCGCCGCGATCTTCCTGCAGCGTCACGATGGTGGAAATCTCTTCATCCATGAACGGCGCAGCAAGCGCCGCCGGTGCCGTTGCGGCGCCGAATCCTGCAGCGAGAACAGCGGACGAGAGAGCGGCCAGCAATGTCCGGGAGGACAGCTTCATGGCAAAGTCTCCTTCGTTATCTCGCCGCAGAGATGGGCGAGCTTGCCGAAGGGTTAACGCTTCTGCCATGAGCGCAGGATGAACGGTTCAGTCAGGTTTGTTCAGAGCGCGGACTGACCCGCATGCCTAAGCCAATGATCAGCCAACACGATTGCCGTCATCGCCTCGCCAACCGGAACCGCCCTGATACCGACACACGGGTCATGCCGGCCCCGCGTCGAGATCGTGGTTTCCTCGAAATCCCGGTTCAGAGTCATGCGGTCGATACGGATCGAGGATGTCGGCTTGACCGCAAAGCGCACGACCAGGTCCTGACCCGTGGATATCCCGCCCAGCACTCCCCCATTGTGGTTCGACGTGAATACCGGGCCGACGTCGCCCATGCGCATTTCGTCGGCGGCGGCTTCTCCCCGCAAACGGGCGGAGTCGAAGCCGGATCCGATCTCGACCCCCTTCACGGCCGGGATCGACATCATCGCGCCGGCCAGGTCGGCGTCGAGCTTGCCATAGACCGGTGCCCCGAGACCGGCGGGCAGGCCGCTGGCAACGATTTCGACAACAGCACCGGTCGAGGAGCCTTCGGTGCGCAGGGAATCAAGCAGCCGCTCCCATTCGGGCACCACGTCCGGATCGGGTGAGAAGAAGGGGTTCTCCAGCGTCCCGTCCCAGTTCCATCGGGACCGGTCGATCGCGATTCCGCCCATTTCGACCAATGCCCCGCGAACGGTTACGCCGTCGCCAATGACCTTCCGGGCGATCGCTCCGGCCGCCACGCGCGCGGCGGTTTCTCGGGCCGACGAGCGACCGCCGCCGCGATAGTCGCGCAGCCCGTACTTGGCGTCGTACGTGTAGTCGGCATGACCCGGACGCCACAGGTCCCGGATCGCGTCATAGTCTTTCGAGCGCACGTCCGTGTTCTCGATCATCAGGGAAATTGGCGCACCGGTCGTGACCGGACCGCCGGTGCGCTCGTCCTCGAATGTCCCGGACAGAATGCGTACCCGGTCAGCCTCCTGACGCGGCGTGACATGCCGGCTCGTTCCCGGTCTCCGGCGGTCGAGCCAGGGCTGGATGTCCTCTTCAGACAGGGGAATTCCAGCCGGGCAGCCATCGACCACGACGCCGAGAGCCGGGCCGTGGCTCTCGCCCCATGTGGTAATACGGAAAAGGTGGCCGAAAGTGTTGTGCGACATCTGGTTCTGGCGAGGGAGGGCTTCGGGGCGATCAAACGAGGCGGACGATAGTGCGATACATGAGGGGCGTCACGCCGCGCTGCGCGGCTTCCGGGCCCAGCGCGCGAACCGGGCGGCCGGGGAAGGCGCGGCAAAGTCCGCGACGAAGCGCTCGATCACGTCCTGGCCAGCTTCCGAGACAGGAAGGCAGGCGGGATGTTCGCGAAACCGGATCGTGATGCACGCCGACGGATCGCCGATCGCCGGAACAATGCAGCCATCAGCCGTTCCTGGCGGTATGCGCACGAATTCGCGGCGCATGCCGCTCGAAACCAGACGGGTGACACCGGTCCGGGCCTGATCGGGGGTAATCCAGACTTCCGCCTCGAAGAGGTGAGCCGATTCGATGTCGCGGATCGCTGCGATGGCCTTCGAAAGCGCGGCGAGCGAGCCTTCCGTGGGCGCGGCCCGGTCCGGATGAAGGGTTTTCACCCGGTCGCGGAACGCTCTCTTTGCATCGGCTCGGGTCGCGCCGGGCGAAAGCCCCAGCGTGCGGAATGCCTCCCGGAGTTGATGCGGGTCCACGGTCATCGGGGCAGGCTAGTGTGCTGACGGTTCCGGAATGGTTGACGAAATCGGGCGCGTGCTAGATTTCGGCTCTGACACCTGATGGAAGGATTGCACACCGTGGCGAAGAAAGACCTGATCCCGCCGACTCCCTCGGCCGAGGACTATGAAGCCACGAGTGCGGCCAACGCCGCCGAGATCTTCGACCGCGACGAACCGTTCGTCCTGTTCGCGGAATGGCTCGAAGACGCCAAGGCGAAAGAGGTGAACGACGCAAACGCAATGGCGCTGGCAACGGCCGATGCGAGCGGTCTGCCGGATGTGCGCATGGTTCTTCTCAAGGGCGTCGATGCGCGCGGCTTCGTTTTCTACACGAACACGGAAAGCGCCAAGGGCACGCAATTAGGCGCCAATGCGCAAGCCGCGATCTGCTTTCACTGGAAGTCGCTGCGCCGCCAGGTGCGCATTCGCGGCGTCGTTGAGACCGTAACTCCCGACGAGGCTGATGCCTATTTCGCGAGCCGGGCCCGGGACAGCCGTATCGGGGCGTGGGCCTCGAAACAGTCGCGGCCGCTGGAAAGCCGGTTCGCGCTGGAGAAGGCCGTCGCGAGAGAGGCGGCGCGTTTCGGCCTCGGCGAGGTCCCGCGTCCTCCGCATTGGAGCGGGTACCGGGTGGTGCCAATGCAGATCGAGTTCTGGCGCGACCGGCCGTTCCGGCTGCATGACCGCCTTCAATTGCTGCGGGAAAACGAAGATTCGCCCTGGAGGCGCACAAGACTGTATCCTTAGGGGTGTATCCGTTGCGGCAAGCCGGGGGGTTGCCGAATATGGGACCAGGACAGCACCGCCTTTACGACTTTGCCTCGTTGACCTGCTTCGTCGGGCTGACCGGCCTGCCGATATGGTTTGCTGTATGTGCGCTCGGCCCGAAGCTGGGCCTTGCCGATGGCGGATATGCGCTGGAGCAGCTGACGCTGTTTTGGGGCGTGATCCTGTCGGGCGTCTTTGTCGCCGCCGGGCTGGGCGCTCTTTTCTTTCTCCTGAGCTATCACCGGGACAACCGCGAAATGCCTCCGGGCAGCTGGGTCCCGATTGCCGGGTTTGCGGTCGCGTTGTCAGCCTTGGCCGCCAGCCTGTCCGCGGCCTGGCTCTTCCAGCAACAACCGGCCGTCAGCGAAGTCACGACGGATGGCGGCAATCCGCCGGCCTTCACCGAAGCGCTGGTCCTGCGCCGCGGCGTGAAAGCCAACACGCTGGATTTTGCCGATGGATATCGCCCCGAGGCGGTTATCGACCCGCTCGTGATCGAGGCATCTGCCGACGAAGTGTTTGATGCTCTTCTTGACATTGCCCGGGACCGGCGATGGCGGGTCGGGTCCGTTTCGCGCGAACGTGACATGGTCGAACTGACCATTGAAAGTTTCTGGTACGCCCAGACCGACGACGTCGTGATCCGCTTGTCTGCGGAGGAGGCTGGCGGCACACGCCTCGACTATCGTGCCGCGGCCCGCACAGGCGCGCGCGACGGCGGACGCAATGCACGGCGCCTGGCGACGATCGAGCGGGGCTTGCGAGAGCGGTTGGGCTAGATCGGCTTGCCGGCCATCTGTCGCAGCATCCGTGCGACGCGCCGGGTTGCGCTGAGTTTGTCGCGCAGCGGCAGGGCAATCGGCGGGTCGATATTCGTCTTGTTCACGTCGACGACATAGATGCGCCCGTCATTGCGGTCGCGCAGCACGTCAAGCGCGCCCCAGTCGAGATTCATCGCTGCCGCGAAGGCTTCGAGCTGTTCGAGTTCGCCCGGCAGCAGCCAGTCCTGATACTCGGCAAGCTTGACCTCGCAATTGAAATTCATGAAGCGCCGGTCAACCGGGCGGCGTTTCAGGAAGCCGAACGGGATCTTTCCACCCACAACCAGGCAACGGAAATCCTCGACCCGGTCGGCGTCGATGCGATTGTCGATCAGGCGCTGGTAGACACATCCCTCCATCGGCTCGCACGGAGCCTGGCGGATGCGGCCATCATGGGCGCCATTGGTTTCGGACTTTTCCACCACGGGGCCGTCGGCGGTCCGCGGGTCGATCTTCAGGGGATAGCCGAACACCTGTTCGAAAACGCTGTTCACGCGCGACTTGGTGACGTCCGTGCAGGCGAAGTTCAGCGTCAGCCTTGCCGCGGGGCGATCATGGCCGCGAGCCGAGGTCGCGTCCTCGAAATAGACCACGATGTCGGCCTGAGCGGGATCGGAGACGATACGGCCACCGGCGGCGTGCAAGGCCGGCCAGATGAAATACCACGGGCGCGGACGGCCGGGCGTGAAGGCGACACGGGGCCCGCGTCGCGCAAACGACGCAGCGCGCCACGCTTCCATGCACAGATAATAGACGAACCAGTTGAAACAGACCCAGAGGAAACGGCCCTTCACCGGAAGTTTCTGTCCGGTGCTGCGCACGGAGACGACGCCGTCCCGATAGTCCCAGTCGGTCCACCAGAGCGTGTTCGAATTCATCGAAGGCTTCCGTCCTCGCCTGTCCACATCCGCCACGCCCCCACGCAGCGGACCCCAGCCCTTTACCGGTCCGGGCCTTGCGTGGGAAGCCCCGAACACTTCGGGAGCGTGTCATGCCGGCATGGATTCGCATCGTGAATTTTGTTTCGGCCCGAATCCGGCGAGCCGTGTGGCTCGTACTGGCCGTGGCTGCACTGCAGGCCGTGACCGCCTTTTCCGAAAGGCCTGCACCGGCCGTTCGCGC
Source organism: Hyphobacterium vulgare (assembly GCF_042643335.1). Lineage (NCBI taxonomy): Bacteria > Pseudomonadati > Pseudomonadota > Alphaproteobacteria > Maricaulales > Maricaulaceae > Hyphobacterium > Hyphobacterium vulgare. The sequence continues at coordinate 706,512 of NZ_JBHRSV010000001.1, read as the reverse complement.
GGCCTTGCCGATGGCCGAGAATGTGAACCTGCTGCAACCGCCCCTTGATTGACGAGTCCTGCACCAGCATGAAACTGTAGCAAATCAGGGCAGGACCCCCAGCATGTTCGGCTACATTCTCCGGCGCCTTCTCGTCGCCATTCCGACCATTCTGATCATCATCACCGTGGCCTTCTTCATGATGCGGGCCGCGCCGGGAAGTCCGTTCGATCTCGAACGGCCGATGCCGGAGGAAGTGCGCCAGAACGTGCTGGCGCATTTCGGGATGAACCGGCCTCTGCATGAGCAGTATTTCAATTACATGCGCGATCTGGCGCAGTTCGATTTCGGACCGTCGCTGAAGTTCCGCGACAAGACCGTGTCGCAGATCATCGCCGAGGGCTTTCCGGTCAGCGCGACGATCGGTGCCTTGTCGATCGCGCTCGCCATTTTTCTCGGATCGATACTCGGGTCGATCGCGGCCCTCAGACAGAACAAGCCGACGGACTTCGGGGTTATGGGCCTCGCCATGGTGGGGATAACCATCCCGCCCTTTGTGATGGGCCCCGTGCTGGCGCTGACGCTGGGCCTTTATCTCGGCTGGCTGCCGACCGGTGGTCTTGATCCGCGCCTGGGCATGACGCCCGACCGGCTGATCCTGCCGGTCGTGACGCTCGCGCTGCCACAGATCGCGATCATTTCGCGCCTGATGCGGGCGAGCATGATCGAAGTGCTGCGCTCGAACTATATCCGCACGGCGCACGCCAAGGGTCTGCCGTCGCGCGTCGTGATCACCCGCCACGCCATGCGTGCCGCGATCCTGCCACTGGTCAGCTATCTCGGTCCGGCCTCGGCGGCACTGGTGACAGGATCGATCGTGATCGAGCAGGTCTTCCAGCTGCCCGGGATCGGACGCCAGTTCGTGACCGCCGCGCTGCAGCGTGACTACACTGTCGTGATGGGGGTCGTGATCCTCTATGCGACGTTGATCATCACGTTGAACCTGCTGGCGGACCTTCTCTACGGCGTGCTCAATCCGAAGGTGAGGTACGAGTAATGGCACCTCAGAACGCCCACCCGAACGCCGAGTTGCTGGAGCAGAGCGCCATCAAGGGCCGCTCGCTTTGGGACGACGCGCGCGCGCGCCTGTTGCGCAACCGTGCCGCCGTCACCTCGATGATCATCCTGGGCCTGCTGGTCCTGTTGGCGATCGTCGGCCCGTATATCTGGCCGCACAATCACGCGACCATCTATCGCGAGGCAGTTTGGCTGCCGCCGACCTTCGAAAACCTGCACATTTTCGGCACTGATGCGCAGGGCCGGGACCTGTTCGCGCGGGTGTTGATCGGACTGCGCATGTCGCTGGCCGTGGGCGTGGTGGCGACCGGCGTGTCGCTGGCGATCGGCGTCCTCTGGGGCGCGACGGCGGGCTTTGTCGGCGGGCGGCTCGACCAGTTCATGATGCGGATCGTGGATATCCTCTATTCGCTTCCCTTCATCTTCTTCGTGATCATCCTGATGGTGGTGTTCGGCCGGAACATCATCCTCATCTTCGTCGCGATCGGCGCGGTCGAATGGCTGACGATGGCGCGGATCGTGCGCGGCCAGACCATCGCGCTCCGAGGGATGGAATTCGTCGAGGCGGCGCACGCCGCCGGCGTGTCGCGCCTGTCGATCATCCAGCGGCATATCGTGCCGAACGTGCTGGGACCGGTCGTGGTCTATGCGACGCTGACCATCCCGGTCGTGATCCTGGCGGAAAGCTTCCTCAGCTTCCTCGGCCTCGGCGTGCAGGAACCGCTGACCTCGCTCGGCCGTCTGATCGCCTACGGCGCGCAGGACATGGAAGTGGCGTGGTGGACGCTGATCTTCCCGGGCGCGACGATGATGCTGACGCTGTTCTGCTTCAACTTCATCGGCGACGGCCTCCGCGACGCGATCGACCCGAAGGATCGGTAAGGACGGGCGATGAGAGCAGTTCTGATCGCAGGACTGTTCGTGTGCTCGGTTCTGCTGTTTGGTGTTGCGGTCGCAGGTTCGGTAGTCACGCTCTCTGGCAGCGCCGAGGCGTCGCAGCGTGAAACCACTGTCGACTGGTTCCTCCAGTTCGTTCGAATTGCGATCGCGTTCGAAATCCCTCTTCTGTCGATCGCTTTCTGGGCAGGGATCGTCTCGGCTATCGCCGCAATGACATCCCTGCGGTTTGCGAACGGGTTGCCCTACGAAAATTGAAATTGTAGGGCAATTTCAGCTAAAACTAAAAAAGCCGCCGGTCGCCCGGCGGCTTTTTCATGTCTGGAAGGCGGGAAGCCTACTCCTCGCGCATGACGCGGATCGCGGTGCCACGATCATTGATCAGCATGAGATAGCTGCCCATGGCGGCGCGGCGGATCACAGCGGTGTTCTCGCCATTACGATTGAGGCGTATGCGCTCGGTATCGACCTGACGCCAGACCTGACCGTTCTCCATGTAGAAGCGGTACTGGTTGTAATTGTACTCGCGTGCCCGCTCGATCACCATCGAGATTTCCTCGATGGAGCCTTCGTCGTCGCGGCGGACGATGGTCACACCTTCGTCTTCTGCCGGGGTCGCTGCCGGTTCGACCGGGCGCGGTGTGGCCGGACGCGCGGCGGCGGGCGAACCGGGCTCTGCCGCGGGCAGGGCCGCGATGCGCTCCTCGGCTTCCGCAGCTGCGGCCTCGGGATCGAGCGCATTGGCCTCGCCACGGCCGAACAGCGACATCGAGATGCGCGGCATGGAGGGCAGGTCGAAGCCGAAGCCATCGCGTTCGACGGCGACGATATCGGACCGGCTGACCGTCACCAGATCGCCCGAGACACGGGCGTCCGCGAGATCTCCGGACGCGTTGTCGAAACAGGCGAGGCGCGAGGCCGGGTCTGCAATCGAGCGGCAGGCGATGACCGCATCGACCGGGTCTTCCTCCTGCGCGACGGCCGGGGCGGCGAGGCCGGCGAATGCAGTACCGGCGGCAAGCAGCATGCGAAGAGACACAAGACGGGACATGATTTGCTCCTGACCGGATTAGCGGATGCGGACCGCGCGAAACCAGCGGTTCGACTCGTCGATTCGCATCAGGTGAGACCCGAGCGCGCCGCTGCGTATGTCTGCGGTGTGCCCTTCGATATTGCGCGGCACGTATACACGGGTGGAGTCTTCCTGCTGCCAGACTTGGCCGTTGGCGAGTTCGAAGACGTAGCGCCCCTGGGCACCCGTCCGCACGGCCACGATGGGCTCTCCGATGACCTGCTCGATGCGACCCTCGGCATTCCTGAAGATCTGGGCGCCGGTATCGGTTTCCGTGACGGTCGCTTCGCCATCTCCTTCGCCGCGGCGAAAGCCCAGACGCGGCAGCGACGGCAAGGAGAAGTTCGGAATCGACAGGCCATAGGAGGCTTCCTCGGCTTCCTCGATCTCGCGGCGGGATACGGCGACCAGCCGGCCGTCGTCCTCGGAGGCGCGCAGGGCCGCAACCTCGCGGTCAAGGCAGGCGAGACGTTCGGCATCGCCAGCGATGTCCTGGCACGCGAACAGCGGACGCAAGGGTGATTGATCCGCATCTTGCGCTTGGGCCGCAGTTGACAGTACCAAGACTGGCGCGAGCAGGCCGATTGCAGCTAATGGTAATCGCACGTTCATAGACACTCGTTCATGATCGCTTCGATCAAGGACTATGCGTGAGCGGCGAGGGGCTGTCGACCGCTTCACGCCGTTTGGCGTCTGGATGCCGGACGCACTGGAATTACAGGGGAGATCCGCGACCATGATTCGCAATCGTTCGTTGCTTGCCGCCCTGGCCCTCGGGGCCTCCGCCTTCGCTCTTGCTGCCTGCGGTGGCGGCGGCAGCGAGGTTTCGTCCGGCACCGTTGTCATTCACCGGGGCAATTCCGGCGAACCGCTGACGCTCGACCCGCACAAGGCGAGCGGCACGTGGGAGAACAATATCATCGGCGACATGTTCATCGGACTGACGACCGAAGACATCAATGCGGAGCCGATTCCCGGCATGGCCGAAAGCTGGGACATCAGCGAGGACGGCCTGACCTGGACCTTCCACCTTCGCGAAGCGCAATGGTCGGACGGCCAGCCGGTGACGGCCGGCGATTTCGAATTCGCCTTCCAGCGGATCCTGAACCCCGAGACGCTGTCGCAATATGCGTCGCTTCTGTATCCGATCGTGAACGCGCAGGAAGTGAATACCGGCGACCTGCCGCCGTCGGAAGTCGGTGTCCGCGCGATCGATGACCGGACGCTGGAAATCCGGCTGAACTATCCGGCGCCCTATCTTCCGGGCCTGCTGACCCACTACACCACCTTCCCGGTGCCACGGCATGTGGTTGAAGAGTATGGCGACCAGTGGATCCAGCCGCGCAACATCGTCGTCAACGGGCCGTACCGCCTCGTCCAGTGGTCGACGAACAATTTCGTGCATCTGGAGCGCAACGAAACCTTCTACGGCAATGACGACGTCTGCATAGACGACGTCTTCTACTATCCGACGATCGACAGCGCCGCTGCGGTGCGCCGCGTTCTGAATGGCGAGCTGCACCTGAACAACGAATTCCCCGGCCAGCACATCGACCGCCTGGAACAGGAAGCCCCGGAATATGTCCGCGTCGCGCCCTATATGGGCACGGTGTATTATGCCCTGAATCTCGAAAATCCGACCTTCCAGGACGCCCGGGTCCGCAACGCCCTCGGCATGTCGATCGACCGCGACTTCCTTGCCGAGGAAATCTATCGCGCCGGTCAGCAGCCGGCCTATTCGCTGGTCCCGCCGGGCGTGGCGAACTACACGAACGAAGCCCGCGTGCGCTGGGCCGACGAGCCGATCGATGCGCGCCGCGAGCGCGCCCGCGAGCTTCTGATGGAAGCCGGCTTCGGCCCGGACAATCCGCTGGAATTCGAATACACCTATCGTTCTTCCGCCGACAATCCGCGCATCGCGCCCGTCGTGCAGCAGGACTGGGAAAGCATCGCGGACTGGGTGAATGTCTCGATCACGCAGATCGAACTGCAGATCCATTACGAGAACCTGCGCGCTGCCGACTTCCAGGTCGGCGACGGGGGCTGGATCGCGGACTTCAACGACGCCTACAGCTTCCTTTATCTGGGCGAAACGCAGTCGATCCCGATGAATTACTCGCGCTATCGCAACCCGCAATACGATGCGCTGGTCGCAGCGGGTAACCGCGAACAGGACATGGAAGTCCGGGCCGGAATCCTCGCCGAAGCCGAGCAGATGCTGCTCGACGACATGCCGCTGATTCCGATCGTGTTCTACGTCAACAAGGCGCTGGTGAACCCGAACGTGACCGGCTGGACGGACAACATCCTGCGCATCAACCGGACGCGCTGGCTGTGTTTCGCGGACGTCAATTCCGACGTCGAACCGGCCGGCAGCGAAAACGCGGCGGAAGAATAGTCCGCAGCGCCGACTTGTTCCTCCCCGCCGTCCGGCTTTAACTGGCGGCGGGGGAGGGGCCCATGTCAGGACCTGATATCATCGACAATGCGGTGACGGATGCCGTCGCTGCCGACGCCGTCTTTTCGGAGAACGAGCGCCGCAAGTCGGCCTTCGCGCCGGCGGGCGACGCCGGGCATTGCTCGAACTGCGATACGGCCCTTAAAGGCCCGATCTGCCACAGCTGTGGTCAGGACGCCGATACCTTCCACCGGCCGGTCTGGTCGCTGGCGATGGAAGTCCTCGACGGATTGTTTGCGTTCGACGGCCGCTTCTGGCGCACCATCCCCCCGCTGATCTTCCGCCCGGGCCGGATTACCCGGCACTATCTGACCGGCGTGCGCGCGCGCTATGTCCAGCCCTTTCGCCTGTTCATCGTGGCCAGCCTGGCCTTCTTCCTGGTGTTCTCCATCGACAGCTCCATGTTCAACGGCTCGAACGCCGATGGCGAACAACTGGCCGAGACCGAGCGCGGCCTGGCGCAGATCGAGGAAGACAATCCCGTGATCGCCGGGCCGTTGGCATTAGCGCGCGAACGGATCGGTGAAGCAGACGAGGCGGCGCGCGCCATCGAGGCGGATCCTCTGGTCAGGGCGCTGCAGCAGCAGCAAAGCCGCGATGAAATGGAGCGGTCGGTTCGCGAAGCCCTGCTGCCGGAAGACTATCCCGATGCGGCCAATGAACAGGGCGCAGCCGATCCGGTGACCCGGGAATTGGGCAATGGCACCACGCTGACCGTCGATGCCGAGGGGGCGGAATGGCTGCCCTATTCCGCGCGGTCCTTCCTCGCCGACCGGATCGGGCATGTGATCCAGGACCCCGACAGCTGGTGGCGCTCGGTCCAGGTCTGGACGCCGCGCATGATCTTCGTGCTGCTGCCGATCTATGCCCTGCTGCTGGCGCTGATGCATTTCTGGAAGCGCGGCGTTTTCTATTACGACCACCTGGTCGTGTCGCTGCACTTCCATTCCTTCCTGTTCTTCCTGATGACGGCACTGATCCTCGCCAGCCCGCTGATCGGGGGTTGGGGGATTGTGGCTTTCATCCTGTGGAGCAATTTCTATCTCTACAGGCTGCACCGGCGCGTCTACCTGCACGGCCGCTTTACCTCGGTCGCGCGGGTGATCGTGCTCGACCTAGTCTACATGGTCGTGCTTTCGATCGCCTTCCTGGCGCTGCTGGCGGTGGGGCTGTTCTTCGCCTGACGCCTAGTTCGGTGCCGAATGCGGCGCGCGAAGCTCGTTGCCCTGTCCGTTCATCGTGCGGGCATCGAGTGCAGCGCGCACTTCCGGCAATTGCATCAGCGCGTTCAGTTGCGCCAGCGTTTCCGCCGATTCAGCGGTGACGCCGAACATCTGCTGGAAGGCTTCGAACGGCGTCGGACGGGCCGGGTAGCGGCGCAGATTGACCGGCGCGCCTTCCTCGATGTCGGCCAGCCGCCGTGCCGCCGCGACCGCTTCGCGCAGCCCGCCGATCTCGTCGACGAGATCGAGTTCAAGCGCCTGGGCACCGGTCCAGACCCGGCCGCGGGCGATTTCAAGCACCCGCTCGATCGGAAGGATCCGGCCGTCGGACACCCGCTCGGTGAAGTCGGCATAGATGTCGCCGAGCAGGGCTTCCAGTTCGGCGCGCTGTGCGTCGGTCCAGTCCGTCTGGCCTGAATAGGCGTCGGTGAATTCGCCGCCGACCGAAATCGGTTCGATATTCACCCCGACGAGGCCGAGCGTGTCGTGCAGATTGATCTTGCCGCCGTAGACACCGATCGAACCGGTGATCGTCGTGGCGTTGGAAACGATGTAATCGGCCGGCGCGGCGATGTAGTAGCCGCCCGAGGCCGCGGCACCGCCCATCGAGACGATGACGGGCTTGCCGGCCTCGCGGGCGCGGCGCACGGCGTCCCACACCTGATCGGACGCGATCGAGGAGCCCCCTGGAGAGTCGATCCGCAGCACGATGGCGCGGACACTGGCGTCGCGGGCTGCCGACAGGATCGATTCGGCCATCATGTCGCTGCCAATCATTTCGTCGCCGCCGAACAGGCCCGGAGGGGCTGAACCGGTCACGATCGCACCCTGACCCTCGATCAGGGCGATGACCGGTCCGCTCTGATGCATCAGCGCCGAGCTGGCATAGTCATAAAGGTCCGTGAGCTGGCTGGCGCCAGCGCGGTCGAGTGCCGCCTGGCGGGCATCGACGACCTGACCGAGCTGGTCGACGAGACCGGCGTCCAGCGCTTCTTCGGCGGAATAGGGCGCGTCCTCAATCAGGGCGCGCATCGCCTCGGGCGTCTGGCCGCGATCGGCCGCCGTGGTGTCGATGATGGTGTCGAAGATTCCATTGAAATAGCCGAGCGTGGCTTCCCGGTGCTCCTCGGTGAACCCGGATTCGGTGTAGCTGTTCGGGGCGTTCTTGAAGTCCTCGAACTGGATGAATTCGGCGCGGCCCTCGAAACGCTCAAGCAGACCGCCAAAGAAGGGCACTTCGCCATAGAGGCCGGAGGCGGAGAAGGTCGCCGTGTCCTGCAGCCAGATCTCGTCCGCGCCCGAGACCGCGAAGTAATTGGTCGCAGACGTGCCTTCGAAGCCCTGCGCGTGAACGATCACGAAGCGGCCCGAGGCCCGGAAGGCGGCGATGGCGCGGTGGATCTCTTCCGCCTGGGCCGGCGGCAGGCCGTATTCATTGGCCCGGATGAACAGGCCGGACACACGCGAATCAGATTCGGCCCGTTCCAGCGCCCGGACGAGATCGACCGTCGACAGCGGATCGGCGAAGGCAAAGGGGGAGCGGCTGGGCTGATCGTTGCGCGCTTCGCGCAGGTCAAGCGAGAGCACCACATTCGCCGATGGGATCACTGGCGCCGGGTCGGAGGACTGCGCCGCGGAGGCGATCAGGCCGGCGATCAGGAAGACGCCGAGCAGCATCGTCACGACGGAGCCGACAATGACGCCGAAGATCGATCCGAAGAAGGTGACCCAGAACTGTTTCATGACCCGCTACCACTCGCCGTTTCCAGTTGTCCGGGAATCTATAGAGGTGGCGGGCGGCACGGTCGAGGGGACGCGCATGAGAGGAGTCCCGCCCGGGCGGGATTCGCGTCGCAGCGGACATGCAATGACGGGGGCGGGACAGAATGGTCGGAGTAGCAAGATTCGAACTTGCGACCCCCGCCTCCCGAAGACGGTGCTCTACCAGGCTGAGCTATACTCCGAACCGAGGCCGCGGCTTATAGCGGCAGATTCCGGGGTGTGCAACGCATACCGCGCAGCCCCGTTGCATCCGTCGCAGCTTGCCGCTATCTACCCCGCTCACGCGGTCCGGACAGGCCACGGATTGGGGCGTCGCCAAGCGGTAAGGCAGCGGTTTTTGGTACCGCCATTCCCAGGTTCGAATCCTGGCGCCCCAGCCACTTCTCTTCGTTTTCCTTCCAATTCCGTATCCGGAGAGACGGCCCTCAGCGGGCCGATTGCGGTCACACAGAAATGTGATCTGGCCAAAAAATTCGAAATGTAATATCGTAACGGAACCTGCAGTCAGGCTGCAGCGTTTCGCCCGTGGGGCGAGCGCCAAGTTGCGCATCGCCCGCTGAAGGAGAAAGTCGTCACGGTTTCGATGTTCATCGCAGCAGGATATGGCTTCGGTGTATTGATCGCCGCGCAACAGAACGCTAGCGTGGCCGGCGGTGAATGGCGCGAAGCGTCTTGGACGATACGTCGGCGGATCAACCGCCGCGGGGGAAGGGGTTCACAGCACTGTCTCCAACATCGTTTAGGGATTCGCGTAACCGGGAGCGTTTTCCGGATTCAGGGCCGTTGTTTCAGCGGTCATCTAACTGGGGCTTTTTCCGGCGGTTGGCGCCGGTTTGACAACCGAGGGGAAATTCCAGGGCGGAGGCTGCATGCCCCGTCCGGATCATTGTGAGGCGAGACATGGCGAAGATGAGGTATTGGCTCAGCGCGTCCGTTGCGGCGGCTCTCTTGACCGGGGTGGCCGGCGGCGCAGCTCAGGCCCAGATCAACGATGTGATCCGTACCGCGCAGCAGGCGACGCAAGACGCCGCCAATGCGCAGCGGCAGATCGACGACCTGGACGACGCGGCAACTGACGACGAGCTGCAGTTCCGCGCGCTCCAGCAGCAGATCGAATCGCAGCGGCTCTATATCGAGCAGCAGCGGGTCTTCCTGCAGTCGCAACAGAACGAAATCGCGTCGCTCGAACAGCAGATCGGCCGCGTCGACAATGTCGGCGTCGAGATCCTGCCGATGATGCGCGACATGGTTCAGAACCTCGAAAACTTCGTGAACCTGGACCTGCCGTTCAATGTCGAGAACCGTCAGGAGCGCATCGCGAACCTGTACGAAGACCTCGACAACCCGGAAATCTCCGCGGCCGAGCGTTATCGCCTGATCCTGAACGCCTACGACATCGAGGCGTCCTATGGCCGTCAGATCGACTCCTATGACGAGGAAGTCGAGATCGACGGCGTTCCGACCAACGTTCCGACGCTTCGCATCGGCCGTGTCGCCCTGATCCGCGACATGCCGAACGGCGCCCTGATGGTCCGGACCCAGTACAATAGCGACTGGGAACCGGTTTCGGGTGCGAGCGATGCGGCGGTCACCGGCGCATTCCGTATCGCGCAGGAAGTTACCACGCCTGACCTGTTCACCGCGCCGATGCCGGGCTCGGAAGACGCTCAGTAGGCCTCGAGAGACGGAGATTCACGCGATGAATAAGTCCTTCAAGATTTTCGCTGCCGCCATCTCGATGGGTGCAGCGCTCGCCGGAAGCGCCATGGCTCAATCCGAGCCGGCTTCCTCCATCAGCGAACTGCTCAACCGCGTCCGCACGGACGCGCGGGAAATGAGCGCAGAAAACCAGCGCCGCCTGCAGGAATTCCGCGAAGCCCGCGGCCAGCAGTCGGCCCTCCTGGCCCAGGCCCGCTCGCAGCTGAGCGCGCTGGAAGGCCAGGCGGCTGGCATCCGTACCCAGTACGACCAGAACGAAGCCCGCATCGACGAGCTGAGCGCTCAGCTCCGCGAAGCGCAGGGCGAATTCGGCGAACTGTTCGGCGCGGCCCGCCAGACGGCCGGTGAATTCGCGTCGATCATCGACGCGTCGATCGTTTCCGCGCAGGTGCCGAACCGCACCGCCACGCTGGTCGAACTGTCCGAAAGCCGCGCGCTTCCGGGCACCGAACAGCTCAGCCAGATCCACCGCCGCATGACGGAAGAGATGATCCTGCAGGGCCAGGTCGTCACCTTCGATCGCGTGGTCAACGGTCTCGGCGGCGGTCAGCCGGTGTCGGTGACCCGCGTCGGTCCGTTCATCGCCTGGGCGAATGACGGCAGCACGATCTTCGTGCAGTGGACCGAAGGCGAGAATGGCGATTTCGACCTGTCGCCGCTCGACCGTCAGCCCCCGGCCGACATCGTGAACGCGGCCAGCCGCGTGACCAACGCGTCTTCCGATGAAATCGTGATGGGTCCGGTTGACCCGTCCCGCGGCGGCCTTCTGGCCATCTACCGCGACGTGCCGAACCTGCAGGAGCGTATCGCCCAGGGCCGGACCGTCGGTTACATCATCCTTGGCCTGCTCGCGATCTCGGTCGCCTTCGGCCTGCTGCGTCTCGTCCAGCTGCTGCTGGAATCGGGCGCGGTCGCTGCCCAGAAGCGCCGTTCCACGCCGTCGCGTGGCAACTCGCTGGGCCGCGTCATGGCGGTGTACGAAGAGTACAAGGACCGTGGCATCGAAACGATCGAGCTGAAGCTCGACGAAGCCATCCTGCGGGAGACGCCGAAGCTCGAATTCGGTCTGAACTTCCTCAAGCTTGCGGCTGGTATCGCGCCGCTGCTCGGCCTGCTGGGTACCGTTACGGGCATGATCCGTACCTTCACCCAGATCACCCTGTTCGGTACCGGCGATCCGAAGATCATGGCCGGCGGTATCTCGGAAGCCCTCGTGACCACGGTGCTCGGTCTCGTGTCGGCCATCCCGCTCCTCTTCATCCACAGCTTCGCCGCCAGCTTCGCTCGCGGTGTCCAGCAGGTGCTTGAAGAACAGGCCGCGGGCATGGTTGCGCGTTCCGCCGAAGAACGTCGTCCGTCCTAAGGGGCTACTGAAGGAGGCACGCACATGGATGCGGCTATCACAGGCCTTCAGGAGTTTCTCGAGCGGGGAGGCCCCGTGCTCGTGGTGATCATGATCGCTACGTTTGTCATGTGGGCCTTCATCCTCGAACGGCTGGTATATTTCGGTCTTGCCGAAAAGGGACATTCCAAGCGTGCCGTCCGTGAATGGTCGGCCCGCGAGGACCACAAGTCCTGGCATGCCCACGCGATCCGCGACCAGCTGATCTCCGAGGTAAAGCAGCGCAACTACCAGAATGTCGAACTGATCAAGACCCTCGTCGCCATCGCCCCGCTGCTCGGGCTGCTGGGCACGGTGACGGGCATGGTCTCGGTGTTCGACACGATGGCCATTCTCGGTTCGTCCGATGCCCGCGCCATGTCGGCCGGTGTGTCACGTGCGACGATCCCGACCATGGCCGGCATGGTGGCCGCGCTTTCGGGACTTCTGTTCTCCAACCAGATCGAACGCATGGCACAGCACCGTACCGCTTCGCTCGCCGACGATCTCGAACTGGGGCTGTAATCAGATGAGACGCAGAAAGAACAGGGCGAACGACCAGGCCGAGGTCAACATGACCCCGATGCTGGATATCGTTTTCATCCTGCTGATCTTCTTCATCGTGACGGCGACCTTCCTGCAGGAAGAGGGCCTGAACATGCAGCCGCCGCCGCAGTCGCCGGAAACGCCACCGGATCCGGCCCCGGTCATCTTGGTCGACGTGAATGACCAGGGCCGTGTGTTCGTGAACCAGCAGCAGACCGATCCGGAACGCGTGCTGGCCGCGGTCTCGCGCTTCCGTGCCGAGAACCCGCGCAGCGCCGTTCTGATCGCACCGCAATATCAGGCCGATCACGGCATCGTGGTGCTGATCTGGGACGACATGCAGGCGAACGGCATCCCGGTTTCGGTCCAGCCTGCTGAACGCGTTCAGCAGTGATGTCCGGCCGCGCGAAAGAAATGGAGTAAGTCATGGCTCGCAGAGCTAGCCGTGTGAATACCGAAGAAGAAGAGATCGAGCTGAACATGACGCCGATGCTGGACGTCGTTTTCATCCTGCTGATCTTCTTCATCGTGACTTCGGTCTTCGTGAAAGAGCCCGGCGTGGACGTGACCCGTCCCGACGCGGTCACCACGGATCGGGAGCGCCCGTCCATCCTGATCGCCGTGACCGCGGCCGATGAGGTCTGGATCAACCGCCGTGTGTACGACATCAACGGCGTGCGCGGCGCGGTCGAACAGCTGATCGAGGAAAACCCGCGGGCCGAGGCGATGATCCAGGGCGATGCCGCTGCCAGCAGCGGCCTGGTCTTCGAGGTCCAGGAAATCCTCGGCGACATGGGCGTGCCGGTGAACATATCGACGCGGAACAACTAGGAGGCCGTCATGCCAGGACTTCTGAGACTGATCATCGGCATTCCGATCGCGGCGATCATCACCTTCGCCCTGTTTTCGCTGATGCAGGTGCTGATCTTCACCGACAGCGAAATCGAAGACGAAGTGCGCGACGAGATCCAGATCGACATCCGTCCGGAGGTCGAGGAACTCGCCCGCCAGCGCAATGTCGATATCCGCGACGTGGACCAGGTCACGCCGCCGCCTCCGCCTCCGCAGATCGAGCGGCAGCGGGCGCAGCAGCCGACCGAGGGTCTGTCGACCATCGTGGGCGAAATCCCGCGGTTCGAAGCGCCGCAGCTGAACTCGCAGAGCGTCAACTTCTCGGTCTCCGACCGCGACGCGCAGCCGTTGGTGCGGATCGAGCCGCAATATCCGCCGCGCGCTGCCGAGCGGGGCCTTGAAGGGACGTGCAATGTCCGCTTCGACGTGAACCCGGACGGCACGCCGACAAATATCAACGTCTATCAGTGCTCCAGCTCGCTGTTCGAAAGCGCGGCCCGCCGCGCGGTGGAGCGCTGGCGCTACAACCCGAAGATCGTTGATGGTGTTCCGGTGTCGCGCTCGGGCGTGGAAACCCAGTTCGTCTTCCAGCTCAACGACTAGAGCCGGATCGATGTGACGGCCGCTTCTGGCGGCGAGAAGAGGCCCAGGGCCTGAATTGGCGCCGGTCACCGGCGCGCAGGAGAGCGTGAATGATGCTGTCTACGAAAGCCCAGAACCTGTCCCGTCTCCGGCTGATGCTGTCGGCGGTCTTCGTGGCGGGCGCGATCGGTTTCACCGCACCCGACGCCTCGGCGCTGCGCATGATCGTGCAGGAAGAGGAAGAGGCCGCGAACCGGTCCTTCTCGGCGGAAATCGGTGAAATCGTGCTCCGCGCCCAGGACCTGCAGTCCAACGATCAGTGGCAGGAATCGATCACCCAGCTGGATCGCGCCCTCGCCCGTTCGGGGATCACCCCGTACGAGCGGATGATCTCGCTGCAGCTGCGCGGCCGGGCCTATTACGAAACCGACCGCATGAACCAGGCGATCGACGACTGGCGTGCGGCGATCGCCACCGGGATCATGACGACCGAAGAGACGGTCGGGCTGCGGATCAATATCGGTCAGCTGCTGATCGCGTCCGAACGGTATAATGAAGGCATCGACGAAATCCTCGCGGCCGCGCGCGCCGGCGGGGAAATCAACGAACGCCTCGCAATGATGCTGGCCCAGGCCTATGCCCAGGCCGACCGCTTCCAGGAAGGCCTGCGCTACGCCGAACAGGCCTTCGAAGGGGCCAATCCGCGCGAGCGCCGCCACTTCAACCTGGTGCTGTACTACTATCAGTCGCTCGATCGTGTGGCCGACCAGATGCGGATCATCGGCGAAATGGCCGCGCGCTGGCCTGCCGAGAAGAATATCTGGACGTCCTACGCATCGCTTCTGGCCCAGAACGATCGCGAAGAAGAAGCGTTCGAAGTCAACAAGATCATGTATATCAACGGGATGCTGACCGAAGGCCGCGAGATCGTTCGCGTGGCCCAGTATTACAGCTTCTACGACGTTCCCTATCGCGGGGCCTCGATCCTCGAGCGCGAGATGAATGCGGGCCGCGTCGAGCGGACCACGGACAATGTGGAACTGCTCGCCAATATGTGGCGTCAGGCGCGTGAGTGGGACCGGGCGATTCCGGTGCTGCGCCAGCTCGCCCAGATGACCAATACCGGCGAGAATTACCTCAAGCTCGGTGAAGCCCTCTATCAGCAGGGTGAACTGGCGGCAGCGACCGATGCGATCGAACAGGCGCTGAATCGGGGCGGCCTTCGCCAGACCGGCAATGCCTGGGTGCTGCTCGGCAATATCCGCTACGAGCTGAACAACCGGCAGGGCGCCATCGAGGCGTTCGATCGCGGTGCGCAGTTCGGCGAGTCCCGCCGGACGGCCGAAGGCTGGGCGCGGTTCGTGCGCGAGGAAATCCGCTTCGAGCAGGAACGTCCGCGGATCCTGGAACAGCTGCAGCGTGACTCCTGCCGCTTCACGGTCGAAGATCAGCGCGACACCTCGGTGCTGCTGGGCCGGGTCGATCCGGAAACCGGACGCCTGCTGCTCGACCTGCCGGAAGAGTGCGAGCGCTACTACAACCAGTTCGGCGACCCGATCGGCGATCAGGCCGCTCAGGACGAAGAAGGCGCCGCCGCCGCACAGCGTGCGGAGACGCAAGAGGGCTGATCGCCCGTCTCGCCTGAAATTGGATCAAGGCCCCGCTTCGCCGGGGCCTTTTTCTTTGCCTCTTCGGGAATTCCGGCCCCCTGCCCAGAACATGACACAATCGCAATGTTATCATGTAACCGTTATCGGGTAACGGTGTTCATCCGGAGCAGGGGCGACGGAGCCGTGCCCGGCACACAAGCCAGGGGAGGCTTCACATGCGCCTTGCACGCTTCGCGGCCGGAATGCCGGCCGCCGCCACGGTCACCTTCTTCCTGTTTCTCGGGATGATGACGCTGATCACGGTCGAATACCGTGAGGAAGCGCCGATTCCCGACTACGAGATCGACATCTTCCCGACGGTCGAACCGATACCCGATCCCGAGATTCGTACCGACCTCCCGGTCACACAGTTCGATCCGCCGCCACCGCCGATCCGTCTGGAGGTGGCGCGCGCCGCGGTCGATGCCGCGCCCGAAGCGATGGATATCGGAGCCTTGCCGACGATCGAGACGCCCGCGATCGAGCATCAGGGCATCTATGTTGCCGCCAACCGCGAGGAAACGCCGCTGGTCCGCTTCGACCCGGTCTATCCCGACAACCTGCTGATGCGGGGCGTCGAGGGCAATTGCCTCGTCGTCTACGACATTGCCGCGGACGGAACGCCGTTCAACATCTCGGCGAATTGTTCGAATTCGGGCTTCGTCCGGAGTGCGGAGCGAGCCGTCCAGCGCTGGCGGTTCAATCCGCGGCGCGAGGACGGACAGGATGTTGTCCGCCGTGCCCGTCAGACCAATCTCGACTTCCGCATTGCGGACTGAATGAAAAAGGGCGGCGCCTTGCGGTGCCGCCCTTCTTCAATCGGTTTTTATCTCCGCGCCTATTCCTGCGCCACCAGTTCCAGCTGGTGGACTTCCTCGTCGGCGAGGCCGGTGACCATCAGGGCGAAGGCCCAGTTTTCCGCGGCTTCGCGGAGCGAGTCGAAGCGGCCTGACGCGCCGCGATGCCCGGCGCCCATATTGGTGCGCATCAGGGTGAGGCCATCATCGGTCCGCGTGGCACGCAGGCGCGCCGTCCACTTCGCGGGTTCCCAATAGGTCACCCGCGGATCGGTCAGGCCGGCCGTGGCGAGCACGTGCGGATAGGCCTGCGCCGACACCTGGTCGTAGGGCGAATAGGCGAGGATCGTGTCGTAGTCCGCCTCGCTGGTGAGCGGATTGCCCCATTCGGGCCATTCCGGCGGGGTCAGCGGAAGGGTCTCGTCGCTCATCGTGTTGAGCACGTCGACGAAGGGCACGGCGGCGATGGCACCGGCAAACAGGTCCGGCTCCATGTTGATGGCCGCACCGACCAGCAGCCCGCCGGCGGAACCGCCATAGGCGACGATATTGCCGCGGGTTGTGAAGCCGTCCTCGACCAGCGCATTCCCGGCCGAGACGAAGTCGCGGAAGGTGTTCTGCTTCAGCGCCAGCTTGCCGTCGAGATACCACTGATAGCCGTTGGCCATGCCGCCGCGAATGTGAGCGATGGCGTAGATCATGCCGCGATCGACCAGCGACAGCGGCGTGACGCGGAAGCCGGCCGGAATGGTGATGCCGTAGCTGCCATAGCCGTAGAGCATCAGCGGTGCGGACCCGTCGAGCGGCGTGTCGCGGTGGTAGAGAACAGTGACCGGGATCTGCACCCCGTCATGCCCCGCCGCCATGATGCGGCGCACGACATAGTCCTGCGGGTCGTGGCCGGACGGGATTTCCTGGCGCTTCATCAGCGTGCGCTCGCGGGTGGCCATGTCGTAGTCATAGGTCTCCTGCGGCGTCGTCGGCGACTCGTAGGAGAAGCGCATCGTGTCGGTGAAGTATTCGTAGCCGCTGTCGATGCCGAGCGCGTAGGCTTCTTCCTCGAAGGCGATCTCGTGCTCCGCGCCGTCTTCCAGATTGCGAACCACGATGCGGGGCAGGGCGTTTTCGCGCTCGATGCGGACCAGCCAGTTGCGGAAGCCGAGCAGGCCGGTGACGAGCACGCCCGGACGGTGGTCGATCACGTCTTCCCAGTTGGCACGCTGCGGCGAATCGAGCGGGGCGGACATGATCCTGAAGTCGACCGCACCACCAAGATTGGTGAGGATGTAGAACTGCCCGCCGGCCTCGGTCAGGGAGTATTCGACATCGGTCTCGCGTTCCGACACCAGGATGGCGTCGGACATCGGGTTGTTGGCGTCGATCAGACGCACTTCCGATGTGGTGTGGCCGGACGCGTTGATCACGACATAGCTGTCGCCATCGGTCTTGCCGACATTCACGAAGAAGCCGTCATCGGCCTCCTCATAGACCAGCGTGGACGAGACCTCGCCGCGGATCTGGCGGTAGACGCGCTTGGAGCGGCCATTGTCGTCGCGCCACACCCAGAACAGGGTCGAGGAATCGTTCGCCCAGACGAAATCGCCGGTGCTTTCGTCGGTCAGGGTCGCCACGATCTCGCCGGTGGCGAGATCGATGATGCGGACCTCATAGTATTCCGACCCGCGCGTATCGACGCCGTAGGCCAGCCAGCGGTGGTCGGGCGAGTGCTCGACATCGCCGAAATCGAGATAGTCGACGCCTTCGGCGAGCGCGTCGCCATCAAGCAGGATTTCCTCCTCGCCGACGGGTTCGCGGGTCTCGGGATCGATCGGGCGGCGGGCGAAGACCGGATACTGACCGCCCTCGCGGAAGCGGGTGTAGTATTCGAAATCGCCGTCAGAGTCGGGCACGGAAGAATCGTCTTCCAGGATGCGGCCGCGCATTTCCTGGTAAATGCGTTCCTGCAGCGCTTCAGTCGGCTGCATCACCGCATTGTAGTAGGTGTTTTCCGCCTCGAGGTGATCGCGGATGTCCTGCCGCAGCACGGAGGGGTCGCGCATGACCTCCTGCCAGTTGTCATCGCGCAGCCAGCCATATTCGTCGGTCCGCGTGCGGCCGAGCTGTTCGATCTCGACCGGGCGCCGTTCGGCGACCGGGGCCTCGATGGCGCGGGCGCGCTCGATCAGGGTTTCGGTTTCGGCGGCCGGCGCGGCGCCGGTATCGTCTCTGGTGGCGGCCTGCTGGCCCATCGTCGTCTCCTCGCCGCAAGCGGCAACAGTCAGGGCGGCGGCGACGGCCGAGGCCAGAAGGCCCAGCCGGCGGAACGCAACGCGGTTGTCGGTCATTGAAGGCACTCTCCCCAAGGCGGTTTCAGGTCACTTTTCGCCGCCACCGGGCCGGAAGTCCAGCACGGTGCCATTGACGCAAAAGCGCTTGCCGGTCGGCTGCGGTCCATCGTCGAAGACATGACCCAGATGCGCGCCGCAATTGGCGCAGTGAATCTCCTTGCGCGGAGCGATCAGCCTGAAGTCCCACTTGGTCTCGATCGCATCGGGATCGAGCGCCTCGAAGAAGGACGGCCAGCCGGACCCGGAATCGTATTTCGCGTCGGACTTGAACAGACCGGACCCGCAGACCCTGCAGCGGAACTCGCCGTCGCGCTTTTCGACGTTCAGCGGATGAGAGTGGGGCGGCTCGGTGCCTTCGCCGAAGGCGATCGCCTGTTCTTCCGGCGTCAGCCTGTCGCGCAGGGCGTTGATTTCGTCTTGGGTCAGGCGGGGCATGTCCGTCTCCTTTGCGGGGGCTGGGGGAGAGATAGGGTCAGATGAGCCGGTTTGCAGCCCGGCCGACCTTCAGTAGCGGCGTGGCGGCAGCCAGCCAGACCAGAAACAGGCCAAGGCCCGCCATCGGGATGAGCGCCGACATGTGCGGCCCGAGCGCGGCGACGATGAAACCCATCAGGGCCGCCCCGACCGGCATGCCGCCAAACAGGCCGAGCTGATAAACCGACATGACGCGCGCCACCATGTCGGAGGGGGCGTTTTCCTGAACCACGGCGCGGCTGAGCGAAATCGCCACGCCG
This sequence comes from Hyphobacterium vulgare, assembly GCF_042643335.1. Classification (NCBI taxonomy): domain Bacteria; kingdom Pseudomonadati; phylum Pseudomonadota; class Alphaproteobacteria; order Maricaulales; family Maricaulaceae; genus Hyphobacterium; species Hyphobacterium vulgare. Next base: position 687,416 of record NZ_JBHRSV010000001.1, on the reverse strand, counting down.
GCGCCGAGTCCCCAGCCAAGATCCAGCACATACAGCCCCCAGAAGGGCAGGTGCAGCGCCATCAGGCCGAGACTGGCCACGGTGACCATCTGGGCGACAATGATGACAAGACCCGGGCGTTCGATCGAACCGAAGCGCGCGAGGACGAGATTGGCCAGGAGCGCGCCGACCCAGAATACGACAAGCAGGCTGGACAGCTCGGAATAGCCTCCGCCGTAGATGTCGCGGACGAGAACCGGGATGATGACGAAGAAGCCGCCGCCGACCACGAAGAAGCCGACGGCGATCATCAGCCAGGTCATCGGGCCGAGGACGGGCGAGGTGAAGACCGCCTTCATCCCGTCGACGAGATCACGGAGCACGTGGGGTTTGTCGCGCCGCCGCGTCCGAAGACGCGGCAGCTGAAAGGCGGCCGCCATGCCGAGCGCGAACCCGCCGGACTGCACCGCGAACATGATCGCGGGCCCCGTCCAGCGCGTGGCGTAGCCCGCCGCCATGCCGGCGATCTGGGCCCCGAACTGGGCGATCGTTGTCAGGATGACCGCCTTCTGCAGCGTGATCGGATGTCCGGTGCGGTTGGCCAGCTCGACCACCGGGTTGATCGCGGAATCGCGGGCCGGCAGAACGAAGGCTCCGCATGCGCCGACACCGAGGGCGTAAACGATCAGCAGCGGATAGGAGAGCCAGCCCGTCGCGAGCAGCGCCGAAAGCGTCACCGCTGCGGCGGCGGCCACGCCGTAGAAGATGATGAGCAGCTTGCGGCGGCCCCGGCGTTCGGCAAGCACGCCCGCCGCCGGGAGAAGCAGCAGCATTGGCAGCGTCAGCGCCATCTGCGCCAGACCAAGCCGTTCCGGGCTTTCCCCGAGCGTGAAATAGACCACGCCCGGATAGAGTGTCGTCTGCAGGCCAAAGCTGAAAAACCATCCCGCGACGATGGCAAGATAAGCCGCGAACGGACGAGAACTGGTCGAGGTGATCATCGCGCCCCGGGCAATGACGTCAGGCAGGCGGTCAAACTGCGTCGCCAGACGCCGAAGGGCAAGGCGGCGAATCCGCACGTTTGCAGCCACGCTTCCTTAACGCGCTCGCGGTCATGGTGCGCCGAGACAGTCGCAGAATCGCCATGGCCTATTCCGAAACCATCGATCTCCAGCCGCAACAGGCCCTGTCGGGCCGGACCCGAACCGTGATCGCACGGCGGCTGGCGGATATTGTCTGCCTGCCGTCGAGCCGGATCGGCCCGCAGGAACGCTGGATCGTCGGCGACCTGCTGCACGAAATCCTGAAATACAGCGAGCCAGGCTTGCGCCGCCGGGTTGCGGCGCGACTCGCCGACATCGCCGACGCGCCCTCTGGCCTGGTGCGCTCGCTGGCCATCGACACGTTCGAGGTCGCCGAACCGCTTCTGGAACGCTCGCAGACCCTGACCGATTTCGACCTGCTGGAAATCATCAAGGCCGGAAATCTCGAACACCGGATCGCGATTGCCAAACGCGACCGCGTGTCGGAAGTCGTCACCGCCACCCTGATTTCAGGGGGCGAATACAACGTGATCATGGCCCTCCTGAAGAATCACGGTGCGCATGTTGCGCCACCGACCATCGATCACCTTGTTGCCGCCGCGTCCGAGGAAGCGACGTTCGTTCCGCTGCTTCTGAAACGCCCCGAACTGCGACCGCGCGCAGCCATGCGGCTGTTCTGGTCGGCGCGGCATGCCGAACGGTTCCAGATCCTCGAACGTTTCGGCGTCGATCGCACCTTGATGATCGAAGCGGTCGACGATGTCTTCGCGATGGCGGCTCAGGAAGCCGATCCCGATCCGCTGGTCGTCCGGGCACTGGTTTTCGTCGACCGCCGCCAGCGTGACCGGGAGGCCATGGCCCGCAGCCCCTTTGGTACGCTGGAAAACGTGTTCGACAAGATGGCGCGCGATGGGGCGACACCTGAACTGCTCGATGCCGCGAGTCAGATCGCCAGCATCAGCCGGCCGCTGCTGGCGCGGATGTTCGACGATCCGGGCGGCGAAGCCCTCGCAGTGCTCGTCAAGGCAACCGGGGCGGACCGGGTCTATCTGTCCCAGCTCTGGCGGGCGCTCGGCCGGTCGGAATCGCTGCCGGCCTTCGGGGAAGCGGTGATCGTGCACGACTCGCTTTCGGTCGAACGGGCTCAAACCATCCTGCGCTACTGGGACTGGGCCAATCTCGGCAAGGGCTTGCGCCGGGGCTGACATCCCGGGCAACTGCACCTGTCCACGGGTTTTGTACCGGTAGCGCTGGTCAAGGCCGCCACCCCCCGTTAAATACCGCCCCAATCGGTCGGATAGCCGTCCGGGATCCGCAGGGGAGGCTGCATGATTTACGGCACCGGTCTGGCCGTCATTCTCGCCGTCATCTGGTGGGTGTTGTCGGGGTATGACAAGACGCTGTTGCTCTCCCTGGGAGCGGCCAGCGTCGTCGTGACACTGTTGCTCGCGATCCGGATGCGCATCATCGATCGCGAAACGGCGCCCTTCTTTCGTCTTCCGACGCTGATTCCCTTCTATACGTGGCTTGGCGGCGAGATCGCCAAGTCCAATGTCGCGGTGCTCAAGGCGGCGCTGAAGCCGGAGATCGATGTCACGCCGCGCCTCGTTCGGGTACCCGTTAAGGCCCAGTCCGATCTCAGCCGCTGCATCTTCGCCAACTCGATCACGCTGACGCCCGGGACGGTAACGGTCGAGGTCGAGAAGGACGCCTTCCTTGTTCATGCGCTGACGCCCGATTTCACCGGGGCGGACGGATTCGCCGAGATGAATGCGCGGGCCGACCGGGCCACTGACGGGCGGAGACAATCCTCATGATGGTGTGGGTGAATCTTGCCGCCGCGCTGTGCATGGCTGGCGCGATGGCGCTGATGCTGGCGCGCCTGTTCATCGGGCCGACGCTCTATGACCGCGTGCTGGCCGCCAACAGTTTCGGCACGAAAACGGTTCTGCTGCTACTGATCTTCAGCCTGATGGTCGGGCGCAGTGATGGCGTCGACATCGCCCTGCTTTACGCGCTGATCAACTTCATCGCGACGATCGCGATACTGAAGTTCTTCCGCTACCGCTCGCTCGAGATCGCCCTGGCGCAGATGTCATTGCGCCGCGCCATCGGGGGAGATGACGAATGACACTCATGGAGATCGTCCTGCTGGTTCGCGACATCGCCAGCATCGCGCTGATGGCGACAGGCCTCGTCTTCGTTCTCGCCGGGGCGCTCGGCGTTCTGCGTCTGCCGGACTTCTACACCCGAATGCACGCCGCCGGGGTGACGGACACGCTGGGCGCAGAGCTGATCGTCTTCAGCCTGATCCTGCAGGCGGGTTTCACACTGCTCGCCGCGAAGCTGCTGCTCGTGGGTTTCCTGCTGTTCCTGACCAGCCCGACGGCGACCCATGCGGTGGCGAATGCCGCACACCGGGCCGGCGAGAAGCCGTGGCTGTCGCGCTTCCACCCCAAGCATCCCCGCGACCGTGAGGGAGAGGCCTGATGGACAGCTTCGACTGGACCCAGCTGCTCGACTACGCGCTGATGGCGATGCTTCTGGCCGTCGGCGTGGCGATCGTGCGCCTGCGCAACCTGTTCGCGGCGGTCATGCTGATGGGCGTTTACAGCCTGCTGTCGGCCGCCTGGTTCGTGTCGCTGGACGCGGTCGATGTGGCATTCACCGAGGCAGCCGTGGGGGCGGGTATTTCCACGGTCCTGATGCTGGGCGCGATGCTGCTGACCGCGCGCGAAGCCGAGCCGGTCAAGGCCGGCCGTCACTGGGCGGCGCTGGCGGTGGTTCTCGCGACCGGTGCGGCGCTGTTCTTCGCGATCGGCGACATGCCCGCCTATGGCGACCCGAACGCGCCGGCCAATGCCTATGTCGGTTTCGACTATCTGATCCGGACGCCGCAGGAAGTGGCCGTGCCGAATGTCGTGACCGCCGTGCTCGCGAGCTATCGCGGTTTCGACACGTTCGGCGAGACGGTGGTGATTTTCGCGGCCGGTCTGGCGGTCATGCTGCTGCTGGGTTTCGGTGGCAAGAAGTCGAAGAAGGAGGGCGGTGAATGAACCCGCATCTGGTCCTTCGAGTGGTTTCGAAACTGCTGATCCCGATCATCGTAATCTTCGGATTCTATGTCCATTTTCATGGCGATTACAGCCCGGGCGGCGGCTTCCAGGCCGGCGTGATCATCGCTTCTGCGGTGATCCTCTACGCGCTGATCTTCGGCATGGACGCAGCCCGTGAAGCGGTGCCCGCCTGGTTCGTGCGTGCTGGCAGTGCGGTGGGCGTGCTGATCTATGGCGGCACAGGCTTTTTGACCTGGCTGCTGGGCGGAAACTTCCTCAGCTACGACATGCTGGACCCGGACTCGACGCACCATGCCGGCCAGCATCTCGGTATCCTGCTGGTCGAGCTCGGCGTCCTGACCACGGTGTTCTCCGTCATGGTCGTGATCTTCTACACCTTCGCCAGCCGCGCGCCGGACATCCCGGAAGGGGAGTGGTGATGCTCGAACTCCTCGCCGAACGGTTCAATTTCATAATCGTCATCGTCCTGATGATGACCGGCCTGTATGCCGTGATCGCGACCGGAAACCTGGTCAAGCGCCTGGTCGGACTGTCGCTGTTCCAGACCTCGGTCTTCCTGCTCTACATCACCATGGGCAAGGTGTTCGGCGGCCAGCCGCCGATCCTGCCTGAATATGGTGGCGGGCATGGCGAGGGATATGGCGGTGACGGCGCGCACGGCACCGGCGATGCGGCGCATGCAGCCGCCGGCGAAGCCGCGCACGGGGCGGAAGACGTGCTGCAGCAGGCCGCCGAGGCCCTGACCGAGCCGGTCGCCAGCACCCAGGCACATGCCGTGCTCGACGGGGCCGACGGGATCGGGCACGCCGTCTATTCCAATCCGCTGCCGCACGTCCTGATCCTGACCGCGATCGTGGTCGGCGTGGCGACGCTGGCCGTGGGCCTGGCGCTGGTCGTGCGGATCCGGGAGAGCTACGGCACGATCGAGGACGAGGCGATCAATAGCGCCGATTATGCGATCGATCGCGGGGAGATCGGCCGGTGATTGATACGCTGACCTCCTTCCTGCCGCCGCTGCTGGCGGATCACGCCGTCGTGCTGGCCGTTGTGATTCCGCTGACGCTCGCGCCGGTCGCGGCGATCATGCCGAATGGCCGGCTTGGCTGGCTGGTCGCGCTGCTCGGCACGCTGGCCGCAGCGATCCTGACGATCGCCATTGCCGGCGATGTCGCGCAGAACGGCATCATCAGCTACGCGCTGGGTGACTGGGCGCCGCCGCACGGGATCGAGTTCCGCGTCGATGCGCTGAACGCCGCGGTGCTGGTCCTGGTCGCGGTGCTGGGCCTGCTGGGCGTGGTCTATGCGCTGCCCAGCGTGGCGGACGAGATCGCGCGGGACAAGCAGTCGCTGTTCTATTCGGCCTTCCTCGTGTGCATTGCCGGCCTGATGGGCGTGGCAAGCACGGGCGACGCCTTCAACATGTTCGTCTTCCTCGAGATCTCGTCGATCTCGACCTACACGCTGGTCGGCATGGGCGCGGGGAATGACCGCCGTGCCCTGACGGCCGCCTACAATTACCTGATCCTCGGCACGATCGGTGCGACCTTCTTCGTGATCGGTGTCGGCTTCCTCTACATGGCGACCGGCACGCTCAACATGGCCGACATCGCCGACCGGCTTCCGGCGATTCAGGACAGCCGGGTGGTGCAGGCGGCCTTCGCCTTCATCATCGTCGGACTGGGCCTGAAAGCGGCGATGTTCCCGCTGCATCTCTGGCTGCCGAACGCCTATGCCTTCGCGCCGAATTTCGTGACGGTCTTCCTCGCCTCGACCGCGACGAAGGTGGCATTCTACACGCTGATCCGCTTCGTGTTCGACATCTTCCCGTCCGACGCGCCCTTCGTGCAGGTCTCCTTCCTGTGGGTGTTCGCGGTGCTCGGCGTGATCGGCATGATCGCCGGGTCGATCCAGGCGATCTTCCAGAACGATGCGCGCCGCCTGCTCGCCTTCTCATCGGTGGCGCAGGTCGGCTACATGATGCTTGGCCTCGGCATCGGCACGATGGCCGGCATATCGGCCGGCGTGCTGCACCTGCTGAACCACGCGATGATGAAGGGCGCGCTGTTCATGGCGCTCGGCATTTTCGCGCTGCGCTTCGGCGTGCGCCAGATCAGCGATCTGTCCGGGCTCGCCCGCTCGATGCCGGCGACGTCGGTGGCCTTCACCATCGGGGCGCTCAGCCTGGTCGGCGTGCCGATGACGGTCGGCTTCTGGTCGAAATGGTATCTCGTCGGCGCTGCGCTCGAGGCGGGCTGGTGGTGGGCCGCTGCGGCGGTGATCATCTCCTCGCTGCTGGCGCTCGGCTATGTCGCGCGCCTGCTCGCGGCGATCTGGGTCGGCAAGGTGCCGGTGCATCGCGGCGAGGAAGTTCACAGCCGCGCGCCGCTGTCCATGGCGGTGCCATTGTGGATTCTGGCGGCGGCCAACATCGTCTTCTTCTTTGACCTGTCACCGGTGCTCGAAATGGCGCGCGCCGCGGCCGAGGCGGCCTTTGCGGGAGGCATCCGATGACCCCGGAACTCGGGCTCGCGCTCGCCATCGCATTGCCGGCGCTGGGCGCGGTCATGATCGGTCTTCTGGGCCGCTGGCCGAATGTGCGCGAAGGCGCCACCCTGGTCACCGCCATCGTGCTGGCGCTCAACGTCGCCTATCTCTTCTCGATCGCGCATGAGGGCGCGGAACTGACGCTGCTCGGCATCGATGACGGGCTGTCTCTGAGCTTCCGCCTGGAGCCGCTGGGGGCGCTGTTCGCCGCCGTGGCAAGCGGGCTGTGGATCGTCAATTCGCTCTATTCCATCGGCTATATGCGGGGGAATGAGGAGAAGAACCAGACACGCTTCTATGTCTGTTTCGCGATCGCGCTGGCCAGCGCGATGGGCGTCGCCCTCTCGGCGAACCTCGTCACCATGTTCCTGTTCTACGAGGCGCTGACGCTGTCGACCTATCCGCTCGTCGCGCACAAGGGTGACGAGAAGGCGCGCAAGGGTGCGGCGATCTATCTCGGCATCCTGCTCGGCACGTCGATCGGCCTGCTGCTGCCCGCCATCATCGCGACGCAGTATTTCGCCGGGACGACCGAGTTCACGCGCGGCGGCATCCTGGGTGATGTCGCGCCGATGATTTCCGGCGTGCTGCTGGTGATGTACGCCTTCGGGATCGGCAAGGCAGCGCTGATGCCTGTCCACCCATGGCTGCCCAATGCCATGGTGGCGCCGACACCGGTGTCGGCACTGCTGCACGCCGTGGCGGTCGTGAAGGCGGGCGTGTTCGCGATCCTGAAGGTCGCAACCTATGTCTTCGGACCGGCGACGATTGCGGCGGCCCCGACCTCCGGTCCGCTGGCCTGGATCGCTGCGGGCTCGATCGTGCTGGCTTCGGTGATCGCGCTGACCAAGGACAATCTGAAGGCCCGGCTGGCCTTCTCGACGGTGTCGCAGCTGTCCTATGTGACGCTCGGCGCGATGCTGGCGTCGCCGCTCGCCCTGATGGGCGCGGCGCTGCAGATCGTGATGCATGCCTGGGGCAAGATCACGCTCTTCATGTGCGCGGGTGCGATCTACACCGCGACGAAGAAGACCGAGATTTCGCAGATGCGCGGTCTTGGCAAGCTGATGCCGTGGACGTTCGGCGCCTTTGCCGTCGGGTCGTTCTCGATCATCGGTCTGCCGCCCTTCGGCGGCACATGGCCGAAATTCTTCCTGATGGAAGGCTCGCTGCAATCGGGGCATATCGCCCTGATCGCGGCGCTGGTCGCATCGTCCGTCCTCAATATCGCCTATCTGATGCCGATCCCGGGGCGCGCCTTCTTCGGCTATGAGCCGGAGGCGCCGCTGAAGAAGAAAACGCCGGTGCTCGCGGTGCTGCCGCCGGTGATCACCGCGGCAGGCACACTCGTCCTGTTCTTCCTGATCGGTCCCCTGACCGACTTCCTGTCACCCGTGTTCGAAACGGGAGCGGATCTGCCATGACCGACGCAACGCCGAAAACACCGAAAACGCCGAAGAAGAAGGCGGAGACGGTCAAACCGGACGCGGATGACGGCATTCATCCGCTGGCCCGTCCCTTCCTTTGGCTTGATTCCAAATGGGCGCGCCGCGCGCCGTTCTGGATCTTCCTGACCGCGGCCCTCGGTTTGCTGGCGTGGGAATTCTTCCACCCGCGCCACGCCTACTCGAAGTGGGAAGAGATTTTCGGCTTCTACGAAATCGAGGGCTTTTTCGGCTTCTGCCTGGCGGTGCTGGCCGGCTGGCCGCTGAGAAAGCTGTTGTGGCGCAGCGAGGACTATTACGACCGCGAGGGCAGCGATGATTGACCTGATGTCCGGCCTGTCGCCGGCCTGGCCGGTTCTGATCGCGGGCGTGCTGTGCGCGGTGATGCCGTGGCATTACGCGCGCAAGGCGCTGATGATCCTTGCGCCGCTCGCTGCCGGCCTGTTCTGGTTCCTGACGCCGCAGACCGGCGTGTTCGGCGTATTCGAGGCCGCCGGTTTCACCTTCGAGACCTATCGCTTCGACCCGCTGTCGCGGATCTGGGGTCTGGTCTTCATCCTCGCCGCGTTTCTCAACGGGCTTTACGCGCTGCACGAGCGCGACCGGATGTCGGACACCGCGGCGCTGCTCTACACCGGGGCCGGCATCGGCGCGGTTTTCGCCGGTGACTTCCTGACCCTGTTCTTCTTCTGGGAACTGACGGCGATCACGTCCGTCTTCCTGGTCTGGGCCGGCCGCAATCCGGCGGCTTTCCGGGCCGGCCACCGCTATCTGGCGATCCACGTGCTGTCCGGCGTGCTGCTGCTCGCCGGCGCGATTTTCTACGCCAATCACTCGGGCAGTTGGCAATTCAACGCCGTCGATGTGAATGCGCCGGGCGGCCTCCTGATCCTGCTGGCCTTCGGCATCAAGGCGGCCTTCCCGCTGCTGCACAACTGGCTGCAGGACGCCTATCCGAAGTCGACCGCAGTCGGCGCGGTGGTGCTGTCCGCCTTCACGACCAAGCTGGCGATCTACGCCCTGGCGCGTGGCTTTGCCGGTCTCGAACCGCTGATCTGGGTCGGCGCGATCATGACCGCCTTCCCGGTCTTCTATGCGGTGATCGAGAACGACCTGCGCAAGGTGCTGGCCTATTCGCTGAACAACCAGCTCGGCTTCATGGTCGCCGGTATTGGCGTCGGCACGGCGCTGGGTCTGAACGGCGCGGCGGCGCACGCCTTTGTGCACATCATCTACAAGGGCCTGTTGTTCATGACGATGGGCGCGGTGCTGATGCGGACCGGCTCGACCAAGGCGACCGATCTCGGCGGGCTGTACAAGTCGATGCCGCTGACGGCGCTGTTCTGCCTGATCGGGGCGGGCGCGATCTCGGCCTTCCCGCTGATGTCCGGCTTCGTGGCCAAGGCGCTGACGATTTCCGCCGTGGCGCAGTCGGGGCAGACGATCCCCTTCCTGATCCTGGTGTTCGCTTCGGCGGGTGTGCTGGAGCATTCGGGCATCAAGATCCCGTACTTCGCCTTCTTCGCCCACGACGCCAAGAAGCGGGTCAAGGAAGCTCCGTGGAACATGCTGCTCGCCATGGGTCTGGCCGCCTTCCTGTGCATCTATCTCGGGGTGAATTACGGGGCGCTTTATGACCTCCTGCCGTTCAGCATGGAGGCGTATCAGCCGTATTCGCTCGACCACATCGTGGGGCAGATGCAGCTCCTGCTGGCCGCGCTCTTCGCCTTCACCTTCCTGGTCCGGTTCAAGCTCTACCCGGCCGAAGTGCCGGGGGTGAATCTCGACACGGACTGGCTCTACCGCAAGGCGGGGAACAATTTCGTGCGCTGGAGCTGGAAGATGTTCGACCGGATGATGGGGTCTCTCGGCCATGTCCGCACCCGTATCCGCGCGCGCCTCGGCGACCGGTTGTTCAACGTGTTCAGCCCCGCTGGTGCGTTGAGCCGGGATATTCCGAGCGGCCTTCTGGCGATCTGGACCAGCGTGCTTCTGGGCATCGTCCTGCTGATCGCCTATCTCGCCTAACCGGCTCACGACACGGCCCACGCGTGCGATTCAGCAAGGATTTCAATGCCGACCGCGTGTCAGCACGAGGCACGGGACCCCTGCTTGTTGCGCGACTTTCCGAGGTTCGCGAAGAGGAGTAGGCTGAGCCTGTCATCTGGGGGGGTAGCATGCGGATTCCCACAATCGCCGGCATACTCGGCGGCGTCCTCCTCGCTCTCGCGGCCACCGCTCCCGGAGCCATTTCACAGACAAGCCCGACAGCTATCGCCGAGCCTCTCTCGGATGCTGACCTGGCGATGCTCAATCGGGAAGGGCGGCTGCTTCAGGTGGAACGCGAACTGATTGGCCTTCGAATCGAGACGCTCAATGAACTCCTGAATGCGCATGCACAGGGACTTCTCCTGATTGAGGTGGGAGGCTGGGGCACGCGTGTGTTCAGCCGCGCCTGGCTCGCCGATCAGTTTCGGCCCCGATGCACCGAGAGCGAATTCTCGCCATTTGAACTGGCAGGCATGACTGTCGAGGATTGTGTCAGTCTCCTGTCGGCACCGGCGATTGCAGAGTCGGAAACCATCGCGCGCGATCTGACCCAGGCCCGAGACGCTCTGTTCCGGCGGCGGGACGAGGTGCAGTTCGAACTGGAACAGATTCGCCGCCAGGTCATGGACGACGCCGACCGGCCAGGAAGCGCCTACGATCCGACAAGTGAGGTCGGCGACCCGGTCGGTGAAACCGATTATACCGATTGGATGACCGGAATTTTCGACACCGGCGGCGGCGTGATGCAGCTTTCGCCCTCCGGAGGGCGATACGAAGTTCAGAATGGCGTGATGACTGTGACCCGTATCGAGGGGCCTGTCATGGAGGGGCGTTGGCAGCAAAGCGCCTCTGCCGGACCCTGCCCGAATGGCCGGTTCAGGCTTACCTTCAGCGAGACCGGCTTTTCGGGCGTCTTCGGCTATTGCGACGAAGAGCCTACCCGCGTCGGCGGGTTTCAGGGCACGCGCCGCCGCGACTGACATCCTTCGTGCCGCCTGCATCCGGCTAATCCCCCATTCCGCAGCCGAGCAATCACAGGGTGCGAAATTAGCTGACACGCGAAAATAGGAAAGTTATCCTCTGATCTGCTTTTGTTCCTATCGTCGGGAGGCGAGACGGAGAGGTAGAGATGAGAGCGATCACTCCCCAACGGCTGGACGAGGCCCGAGCGCGGCTGACCCGCGAGGCGGTGGCCTTCACCTTCGGCATCGAACCTGACGCAATCGACGGACCGACGCGGGGCGCAAGTCATGTTGCGCTCGCGCGGCAGGTGGCGATGTATCTGACCCATATCTCGTTCGAGTTGAGCCTGTCTCGTGTGGCAATGGCGTTCGGCCGCGACCGGACCACGGCCTCTCACGCCTGCCACGTGATCGAGGACCGCCGCGACGATCCGGAATTCGATGCGCAACTCGACCGGCTCGAAGCCTTCCTGCGGTCCGCGCCGCTTCCGGCGGAGGTGCGGTCATGGCCGCAATAGGTGCGCGCTGGCTGAAGCGGCTGGCGGTTCCGGGAGCGCGTGTCCTGCCTGATCGCACCCGGGGTTACGCCGTTTTCCCCAAGGGCGACCGCCGCCGCCGGCCGGTGGCACATGTGACGCCTGACCAGTTTCACTTCGCCCGGGCGCAGGGATGGCTCGAACCCGAGGGTGAAGGTTATCGGCTGAGTGCAGGCTTCGACCGGGCCGGTGTCCGGTTCGCGCACGGCAGGGACGGCTTCATGGCCCAGCATGGCGGCTTTGAAACCGCCGGGATTGTCGATCGGGGCGGTCGAATCGAGACGGTCCGGCGACGCGCCGAGGCCTCGCCGCTCGACCGATGGCGCCGGGCGGGTCCGGACGGCGCTGCCCCCTTGCTCGACCGGGCGGAATACGAAGCCGGTGAGCGCCTGCGTGCCGATCATGTCCGCTCGACGATGAGTCAGCGGCTGACGGCTGACTCGACGTCGCCGCCCCGATCGAAATCGGGCCGCGGACCGTCCGCGCCCGAGGACGCGCCGCTCTCGGCGCTCGACGCGCGCACACGCGTTATGGATGCGCTCGAAGCGGTCGGGCCCGGACTCGACCGCGTCGTGTTCGCCGTGTGCATCCGGGAGGCCGGCCTCGGGGATGTCGAACGCGGGGAGGGCTGGCCGAAACGGTCGGGCAAGATTGCGCTGAAACTCGGTCTCACCCGGCTGGCCATCCATTACGGGATGAAACCGCGTCAGGCCGCTCCGGCTTCGCCCTGAATCCGGGCAATCATCGAATTGAGTCCGTTGGAGCGTTGCGGTGAAAGATGCTCGGCCAGACCGATGCGGGCCAGTACCTCGCGGGCATCGACGGAGCGGATCTCTTCAGCGGTGCGGCCGGAATAGAGCCGGATCAGAAGGGCGGCGAGACCGCGCACGATGTGGGCGTCGGAATCGGCTTCGAACACCAGGCGGTCACCGTCCCGGCGCGTCACCAGCCAGACCTGGCTGACGCAGCCCTTCACCCGGTGCGCCTCGTCGCGCGCGGTGTCGGGGAAGGGCGGCAGGGCCTTTCCCATGTCGATGAGATAGCGGTAGCGCTGTTCCCAGTCGCCGAGCAGGTCGAATTCGTCGACGAGGGTTTCGATGTCTTGGTGAACGCTCATGCCCTGCAACTAGGCAGGGCACGGGTCAGTGGCAAGTGCGGAAAACGGTCTGAGGGATCAGGCGTCCTGTTCGGGCCCGGCCTCGGCCTGGGCCTCGAGCCAGCGATTGACCCCTTCAGCCGTCGCATCGGTCAGTCCACCAAGCAGCACGCCGGCCTCGCGGCCCGCCTCGCACACGACCGGCATGTCGGCACAGAACTGCATCACGTCCTGTCCGGCGGCAATGACCTGTTCAAGCGATCGATCGCTTCCGTCCTGTGCCTGCGCACCCGTCAGCGCGGCGGGCGCAAAGGCAGCAACGACAACAATCCAGAACGCGGCGCGAAACAGAAACAACATCGACGATCGGCCTTTCCTTGCGGGTCAGTCACGTCCCTGCAAGTCTCACGCTAGGCGATCGGTTCCATCAATTCCAGAGAAACGGCAATCAATGCAAAATGAAGAGAAAACGACTTGAGAAAAATTCTAATGAATAAATTTTTTATTGCCCCGTTAAGGGGCAGTTTACCATGTCCCGCGGTGATACATGTTTCGTTAACTTTTTCGGTCAGTTCCGGCTCTGTCCGGCCTGCAGGCAGTCGCTGACGTCGATCAGCAGATGCTGCGCGATGCAGAAGCTGTCCTCATACTTGAAGTGGCCGGCGGCGATGCACTGGGCCATGTTGACCCGGGCCCAGGACAGGCAGCGCCGTGCCAGCGGATCCGACAGGAGCTGAGCGACCGCCTGATCGGTATAGGCGCTTTCGTCGTCGATGGCGCGCAGCGCCGCGATGGACAGGATGCGGCCAATACGGACGCGGTCCGGCTCATACGGCAGATCGGCCTCGAGCGAGAGGTTGGTTGTTGGTTGCGGCAGGCGCGGCGGACCGCTCAGCGCGGCGAGGCTCTGGATCTCCGACGAGGCTGCGCCCAGACCGTCCTCACCCCCGACAAAGGAGGTGTTGAACACTTCCATGGAGAGCGGCAGGGGCCGGTCGCCGGACTGGCTCAGCGACGCCAGGCGCGCTTCGCGGTCGCGCGCGACCCGCTGGGCCCAGGCGGCGCGCTGCAGGTCGTAGGCGGCCTGGCGGAATTGCTCGCCGAGAATGCGGATCTCACCGGAATCCTCGTCGATGACATCAAGCACGGTGGCGCTGGCGTCGGCGGAGTGGCGGAAGGCGGTGGCATAGGCCGGGTCATTGAGCAGGCCGGAGATGGCCGCCGCGGTGCCGTAATAGTCGGCGACCTCGCGCACATCGTCGAGATATTGCGGGTTCTGTTCGGCCACGAGCGAGGCATAGGCCAGCCAGGCCCGGGCCAGGCGCTCGTCCGCGAGATAGGAGGACAGGCTGTCCATCGCCTGGTCGAGATCGTCACCGGAGTCGATGGAGGAGTTGCGCAGATCGCCGATCACGCGGTGATAGCCGACATATTGCCCGGCCGATTGCAGCACGATGTCGTCGGAGACGGCCGGCCGCTCGATCGTGTCGAGCCGGAGCACGGGCGCATCGGCCGCAGCGGGCTCGGCCTGCGCGCCGGCCGGGTCGGTTTCCTGGATGAAGAGGGCTGCGGCGAAGGCGAAGGTCGTGAGGAACACGGAACCACTCCCGGTGACGGCTATTTCAGGGGCATCTTGCCGTGAGAACGAAGTCTTCACCAGAGGCTGCGTACAGCAGACGTCAGGAATTCGACGTGATTCGTTAAGGCGCAACCTCTGCGATTCACACCTTGTTAAGAAACCGGGCAAAGAGTCGCCGTGGCTCACTCCCCGAGTCGGAAAATCAACCGGTAAAGCCTTGATCGAACGGTTGCCCATATTGTCCCGCCGCACCGGCGCGCTGATCGCAGGCCTGATCTGGCTGGGCGGTCTGGCGCTGACCGCAACGAGCGTGACCGGAGCCGCCGCCGTCTCGCCCCTGGTGGCCGGTGTGTGCATCGCGATTGCCGCGATCCCGGCGCTGGCACTGATCGTGATGCGCGGCCGGACCGACCAGGATCTGCCGCGCCTGACACTCTCTCTTCTCTGGACCGCACTGGCGGCGTCCGCCGCTGCGGCCTGCGGCGGGGTGACGGGGCTGGCCGCCATGGCCTTCCTGCTGCCGCCCGCCGCGGCTTCCGCCGGAGGGCGGCGCGGCCACGTGATCGAGGCTGCGGCCCTGTCGGGATTCAGCGCGCTGGCGATCGGCGCGCTCCAGTTCGGCGGACTGCTGGTCGCGCCGCCCGGTGCGGCGATGGTGTTCGCACCGGTCTTTCCGGTCGCAGCGGCCTTTATCGCCAGCGGGTTCGCGCTGTCGGCACTGCGTTCGGTCGCGGCCCATGACAAGGCTGACCGAGCGGCGCGGACCTACAGGGTGAAGAGTGCGGCCTTCGATGCCACCTCGGCGCCGCTGGCGGTGGTCGATGGCGACGAGATCATTGCCGGATCGGCCGGTCTGCGCCGCCTGATTCCCGGCCTGCCGCGCACGATCGAGGGCCTGCCCTTCGCGGCATTGGCGCATGACGACGACGAGCGCGACCAGCTGGCCGAGGCGATGGGCCGGCTGGCCGGAGCATCGACCCGGACGACGATCCGCGGTGCCGGGGGCCGCGCCGCGGCGGTCACGATCGAGGGAGCCGCGACCGCCGATGCGACGCTGGTGACCAGCTTCGTTCGCGAGAATGCGGACAGCGATCTGCTCCGGCGCGAACGCGACGAGGCGCTGTCGGACGCGGCTGCGAAGACGGAATATCTCGCCTCGGTCAGCCACGAGATCCGCACACCGCTCAATGCGATCATCGGCTTTTCCGAAGTGATGAAGGCGCGGCTCTTCGGCCCGCTGCCGGCGCGCTATGCCGAATATGCCGATCTGATCCACGAGAGCGGCCGGCATCTGCTCGACCTGATCGGCGACGTGCTCGACATGTCGAAGATCGAGGCGGAGCGCTACGAGCTGACGATGGACCGGTTCGATGCCGGCGATGTCGTCGGCATATGTACCAAGCTGCTGCGCCAGCGCGCGGAAGATTCCGGGATCACGCTGGAAACCGACCTGCCCGAGGGCGAGATTGCAGTCGAAGCCGACCGCAAGGCGCTGCGCCAGATCCTGCTGAACCTGTTGTCGAATGCGATCAAGTTCACGCCTCCGGGCGGTGCAGTCGTGGCGATGGCGCGCGGAGAAGGTTCCGACCTGATCATCGCGGTTGGCGACAGCGGAGTCGGTATTGCGCCCGAAGAGGTCCACGAACTGGGACAGCGCTTCCGCCAGGCCTCGAACTCCTCGGACAGCACTGAACGCGGATCGGGTCTCGGCCTGTCACTGGTGCGGTCGCTGGCCGAACTGCATGGCGGCACGATGTCGATCGAGAGCCGGATCAATGAAGGCACGACCGTGACGGTCCGTCTTCCCGTGATCGACGTGACGGCTTCGGACGCCAAGCCGGAAACGCTGGAAGTCCATGACCGGATCCGGCGGGCTCAGGAAGCGGGCAATTCCCTGAGCGGACCGGCGGTCTCAGCCACCGGTACCGCCTGAGGGTAGGGTGTCGCCGGCCGCCAGAAAGGCCGTGCCCGCGGCGAAATCCCCGATTTCGATGAACCAGGTCCCGGCCACGCGGCCGCGCGTATCGAGTGCCTCGATGCGGACGGTTTCACGCGGATCTAGCCCGGACAGGGCACCAATCGTCCGCTCCGGGAAGACGAAGCGCATCTGATCGCCGGCATCAATTCGGTCCGAGGCCCAGACCGTCGCTTCGGCGTGCGCCGGCGGCGCGTGGCGGACCCAGTCCGGCCGGCCGCTGACACGCAACAGCCCACCCAGGCTGGGGTCGGTCAGTTCGGCTTCGCGGGTGATGTCGCGCATCACGAGCCGGGCCGTGGACAGCCCCGGCGCGGCCGGAAGACCAAAGGCCAGTTCGCGTTCGCCATCCTCGTGAAAGAAACCGAAAATGTGCGCCGGGTCGCCCGGTACCGGATATTGCGACAGTGTCCAGGCCGGGTAGCCGGGATAGGGGCGCGCGGCGAGCCAGACCCGCTCGCTGCCCGGGAAATCCATTTCGCGTACACGCAGCCAGTTCTCGAAAGCGGCAGCCACGTCGAGCGCGATCGACTGCGCATCGGCACTGTCGCACGGCATCGGCTGGGCGCGGCGCGCGAACCCCGCTGCACGCGCGGTGAGGTCATGTGGATCGGCACCGCCTCGGATCAGGATGCCGCGTGCCTGAAGCCAGGCAGCGTCGAGGGCCGCGCGTTCAGGGGCGTTGTACAGGCCGCACCGATCATCGAGAGCACGCGCCAGCGACCGGCCGTCAAAAGCCGTCCGCGCATCCTGCGCCAGGGCAGGTGCCGTCGTCGCGAGAAGGGCGGCGAGCGCCGCAGCGGCACGCATGAAACTGTCCCGGCCTCCAGAATTCGGAGGTGGAGACTAGCGTGAAGCCTTTGACATCGCGTGAACGCGGCGGCGGCGAAGCCACATGCCGCGCATTACGAACAGCAGGGCCAGGGTGAAGAAGGCCATCGCGAATTCGCGCGGGTAGAAGTTGAAGTCACCAGCCCGCTCACGCAGCGACGGCGTTGGCGCGGGCGTGAAGTCGAACGGCGTGATCCCCGCCGCCGTCCAGAAGGCGGCGCGGCCCTGCAGCGACATCCACAGATCGGAGCGCGCCAGCGTGGCCGCAGCATCGGCAAAGGAGGTGTTGTCCGGCGCGGTGAAGGCGGCGATCCAGCGGCCTGCTTCGGACGGGTCCTCGAACACGGCCGCCACGCCTGACGGATCGCCAAGCGCGGCCTCGCCGGTTTCCGCTTCGGCATAGGCCGATGCGGCCAGACGGAAGCCGGAGCGGCGGCCGACGGCGCGGTCGGCGGCGCGCAGCGCGGCGCGCATCTCGTCCGGCACGCGGTCCATGAAGGCCCGGTCCTCGGTGATGTCGGGCCCGATCACGACCAGATGCTGGTCGTCATGCACAGCCCGGCTGTCTTCGCGGAAGGCGGCATAGATCCAGGCCTCGCCCGTGGTGAGGGCAGCGCGCGACAGGATGGAGAAGGCGGCAAGGCGCGTGTCGCCTTCGAATTCGTCGAGTACGACGGCCGTACGGGCGCCGCGGTCGGCGCCGAATGGGAGGCTTTCGCGCACGAAGCGCGACAAGCCGGTTCCGTCACTGCCCGCCGCGGAAAGAGCCGTGCGGCTGAGACGCGGCGCTGCGAGCGCTTCGGCGATGGTGAAGCGAGGGCCGAGCCCTTCAAAGGAGCGCGCGGCGAACAGGCGGGCGGCGGCCTCGGTTTCTGTGGCGTTGCGGCCGCGGATGAGGATCTGCAGGCCGTGATCGTCGACGAGGCTGACTTCCGGCCCGCTCAGCGCGGCATTCGGAACGCTTTCGAACACAACGACCAGGTCGGCATTGGCCCGGTCATGCGTGAACAGCGGCACGCGGCCCGCGCGAAGCGCGATCGCCTGCGCGGACAGCACTTCGACCGCGCGTGGACCGCGGGTGTCCTCGATGGCAATGCGTCGCAGCCCGCCGAAATCGGCGGCGAGGGCCAGTTCGAGATCGCCGAGGGTTTCCGGTTGACCGAGAGCGGCAAACTGCAATTGCAGGCGCGACCGGCGGCCGTCGATCAGCCAGTCTCCATCGCCTGCCGGGGCAATGACGGAAACCGTATTCGCGCCGGACCGGAGCAGTGCACCGTCGATTTCAAAGACCGTGTTGTCGGTCGCGCTGACCGTCAGATCGCCGGCGCGGCGGCCGTTGACGACAAGCGCCAGATTGCCTTCGCCCTGGGCCGCGCCACGGATCGCGAGGGCGAGGCGGGCGGAAGCGGGCACGGCATTCGGGGCGATGTCGAAGGTCAGAAGATCGGCGCTGGAACCGGCCTCGATCAGCCGGGCATTGGTGGCTGGATCAAGATCGTACAGGGTGCGAAGTTCGGAGACCGGCGTGACAGCGTCCTGTGAATGCGCGGCAAAGCCACACAAAAACAACAGGATACCCCCGAGAACCCCACTCGAAACACGTACAAACATGATGCGCTCCCCACCGCCTTTACACTTTATTAAGCAATTGGGCTGCCATCAACGGTCATGAACGAAATTCGCGCAGAAATCTGGGTTCAGGCGCTTTTGCGCCGGGCGCAGTCGGGCGGGGCGATGGGCATGGTGCTGCGCCGGGGCGACCGCGATGCCGGGGCCGTCTGGGTCAAGCTGATGCGCCTCGACGGAACCTGCGAGCTGTTCGTGCCGGTACGGGACGGGACCGGCGAGAAGATCTGGACACGCCCCCTGGGCATCGTCCCCGAAGCCGAAGCCGACGACCGGGCGCGCAAGGCCATCGCGCGCGACCCCGATCTCTGGCTGGTCGAGATCGAGGACCGGCAGGGCCGGCATTTCCTGACCGAGCCGGTGGAGGAACCCGGCGCGCGGGCGTAGGGCGCTTGCACACCCGCGCCTGAGCGGCTACCCCGCCCGGCAAACATCGATCAGGCCAACGACATGACGACCGAACCTGCGGGCGAATGGGCCCGCCGCCGTACATTCGCGATCATCTCCCACCCGGACGCCGGCAAGACGACGCTGACGGAAAACATCCTGCTGGCGTCAGGTGCGATTCACCTGGCCGGTCAGGTGCGCGCGCGCGGCGAAAACCGGCGCACGCGGTCGGACTGGATGAAGATCGAGCGCGACCGGGGCATTTCGGTCTCGGCGTCGGTGATGACGTTCGAGCACAGCGGGCTGCGCTTCAACCTGCTCGACACGCCGGGCCACGAAGACTTCTCCGAGGACACCTACCGGACCCTCACGGCCGCTGACAGTGCGGTGATGGTGCTCGACGCGGCGCGCGGCGTTGAGCCGCGGACGCTGAAACTCGTCGAGGTCTGCCGCCTTCGCGACATCCCCATCCTCACCTTCATCAACAAGATGGACCGGGAGGCGATGGAGCCTGAAGCGCTGCTCGACGACATCCAGGACAAGCTGGCGCTGGACGTGGCCCCCATGCAGTGGCCGTCCGGGTCGGGCCGCCGTTTCAAGGGCGTGATGGATGTCCGCAGCAATGAATTCCTCGTCTTTCCGGGCGTCGAAGGCATCGAGCCGGGCAAGGCGGCCAGGCGCGTTTCACTCGATGATCCGCAGATCGGTTCGGTCCTGCCCGGCGACGAGATGGCCGAATTGCTGGACGGGGCGGAGATGGCCCGCGAAGTGTGCCCGCCCTTCAACGACCAGTCCTATCGCGAGGGCCACCTGACGCCGGTCTATTTCGGATCGGCCCTGCGCCGTTACGGCGTGCGCGAACTGATCGACGCGCTGGCCGAGTTCGCGCCCGGCCCGCAGCCGGAACCCGCCCTGATCAAGGGTGCACAGACGTCCGTCGATCCCGCATCGAAGGAAGTGTCCGGCTTCATCTTCAAGGTCCAGGCGAACATGGATCCCAATCACCGCGACCGGATCGCCTTCCTCCGTCTGGCGTCAGGCGAATTCAAGCGCGGCATGAAGCTGAAGGCGGAAACCGGCAAGGCGATCACGATCTCCTCGCCGGTGATGTTCTTCGCTCAGGACCGCGAGATCGCCGACGAGGCCTATGCCGGCGACGTGATCGGCGTGCCGAACCACGGCGTGCTGCGGGTGGGCGACAGCCTCTCCGAAAGCGGGACGATCCGTTTCTCCGGTTTTCCGAACTTCGCGCCGGAAATGCTGCGCCGCGCGCGGCTGAAGGATCCGCTGAAGGCCAAACATCTGAAAAAGGCGCTGGAATCGCTGGCCGAGGAAGGCGTGACCCAGCTTTTCCGGCCGGTGATCGGCGGCGATTTCATCGTCGGCGCGGTTGGCCAGTTGCAATTCGAAGTCATGCAGGAGCGGGTCTCGGCAGAATACGGGATCGACGTCATGTTCGAACCGGCGCCCTACGAGACGGCGCGTTGGCTGTCGGGGTCGGATGCCGACATCGAGGCGTTCGGCGATCGGCACAAGAGCGCGATCGCCCAGGACATTGACGGCGACCCGGTGTTTCTGGCGAAAAGCCAGTGGGAGGTTGGCTATTCCGAGGAGAAATGGCCCAAGGTGAAATTCCACCGGACCAAGGAGCGGGGACAGGGATTGTGACGTCGAATACGATGCAGACCGTTGAGCGGGGCGCTGGCGAGCTCTGGGGACAGATCATCGAAGTCTGGAATACGAGCTTCCTCGGCGCGAGCGTGGGCGAGGGCATTTCCGCACTGCTGGTGATGATCCTGGCGCTGACCCTGCGCGGACTGATCGCGCGCTGGATCATCGGCGCGCTGAAGAAGCTCGCCGACAAGTCCAGGACCAATCTCGACAATGCGGTCGTCGACGCCCTGTCCGGCCCGCTGAAGCTGATCCCGGTCGTCATCGGCCTGTTTATTGCGATCCAGATCCTCGACGTGCACGGCGAACTCATGGCGGGCGCGCGGATCATCCAGTCGCTGATTGCGGTGGTGATTTTCTGGGCGCTGCACAATGCCGTGTCGCCGGTGATGAAGTCGCTCTCCGGCCTCCGGCGCGTCCTGTCGAGCGTCATGGTCGACTGGATCGAGAAGGCCTTGCGGGTGATTTTCGTGATCGTCGGCGCGGCCGCCGTGCTGCAGATCTGGGATATTCCGGTCGGTCCGATCATCGCCGGCCTCGGCCTGTTCGGCGTCGCCGTCGGCCTCGGGGCGCAGGACCTGTTCCGCAACCTGATCGCCGGCATTCTGATCCTGACCGAGCGCCGCTTCCTTCCGGGCGACTGGATCAAGGTGGACGGTGTGGTCGAGGGCACGGTCGAGCGGATCAACTTCCGTTCGACCGTCGTGCGCCGGTTCGACAAGGGACCGGTCTACGTCCCCAATGCCGACCTGTCCGACAATGCGGTGACCAATTTCTCCCGCATGACGCATCGCCGGATCTACTGGATGATCGGTGTCGAGTACAAAACCACCGCCGAGCAGCTGCGCCATATCTGCGAGCAGATCCGCGCCTATCTGACCGACAATGCGGAATTCGCCGGCCCGCCGGACGTGCCGCAATTCGTGCGCGTTGACAGTTTCGGCCCGTCCTCGATCGACATCATGCTGTATTGCTTCACCATTACCCGAGACTGGGGCGAATGGCTGCGGATCAAGGAAGACCTGGCCTACCGGATCAAGGAGATCGTCGAGGGTGCCGGCACCGGCTTCGCCTTCCCGTCGCAGACGATCTATCTCGACGACGGAGCGGAGGCGTTTTTGCCGCCCTCGCTGAAGGCCAGGCCGGTCGAGGGTGCCCGACAGGCAACGCTGCCCGCCGCACGGGGCGAGGACGGAAGCGAGGCGACCTAGGCCGCGTTCCGCCGCAACAGCATGAATCGCAAGGCGCGCTGGGCGTCCCGGTCGGTAATGGAATCGTAGATGCGGCCGAATTCCTTCGCATCGCGCAGGGCATCCTGCGAGAACGAGCGGCCAGCATTGCGCAGCACGGCGAGCGTCACGAAAAGCGAACGGTCGAGACCGCCAGCCTTGCAGATCAGGCAGAGCGGATCGATCGACTCGTGGTCGATGGCCTGACGCGCCGAGCGGTAGTCGACCGCGGCCATGTCTGCGAGGCCGACGGCCAGCTTGGTGAATTCCTTTTCCCGCATCAGGCGGGCCAGCAATGCGCCGTCGAACTGGCGGCGCACCTTCATCGAGGCGATGTAGCGCTGGGCGGCGTCGATGTCGGCGTCGGCCATCATGCGCGCTTCGAGGCGGACATGCGAGGCCTGCATGGCTTCGTCTAGAACGGCGGGATCGACGGCTTCGAAACGCTTCAGGATTTCGTCGCGCAGATGGCTTTCGACCACGGCGACGAGGTCCTGCAACAGGTCGACCGGGGTTTCGCCGCGCTGGATCAGCGGTGCGGCAAGCTCGGCGCTCTTCTCGGCGCGTTCGGTCACTTCCTCATAGGTCTGCCGGGACAGGCGGGCGCCATCGTTTGAAATCAGCCGGGCGACGGTCTGGTCGTCGCCGCGGCGGACGATCGCGGCGGACACGCTTTCCGGAACGGTCTCGCGGCCGGAAATCTCGCGCAGATGCGACTGGCCCAACTCCTCGGCGAGGATGGCGAGATCGGCTTCGCTGAGCGACGCCGATTTGCGCAGGATCGGCGCGGCGACCTCGATCGCGTCGCGCGCCAGCTGCATGACCAGGCCTTTGGGGGCGAGCGGGGCATCGGCGAAGCGGCGGGACAACTCCTCGCGCGCTTCCTGCGCGGTCTGAGCGGCAAGCCGCGACAGGACGGTGTCGAACTCGGCATGTTCGCTGGTGTCGCGTTCCGGGGTCGACTCGAAGAACAGATCGGTCACTTCGCGCAGCAGATCACGGCGCCGGTCGCTCGACTTTTCCTTCGCCAGGTCGACCAGATTGTGAAGCTTGGAAACAACCGCCATTGCAATGCCGCCCCGACCTGACCTGATACAGGAGTGTCAACTAGCGGAAGGGCGTAAAGAAACGGTGGCCAATCACGGTTAACGGGATGCTGAGGACGTTGCGCGATTCAACGGGGGGCGATACGAGAATCGCGCGGGAGGGAGAGCAGCATGACCGACAGCTCAAAACCGGGTTGGCGCAGCCGGTTGGTCGCGCTCGTCGAACATCCGGTTTTCCTCAATTTCATCACCGGACTGATCCTGTTCAACGCGGTCACGCTGGGGCTGGAAACCTATCCGCTCGACGCGGCCTGGTTCGACATCGCCCTGCCGGTTGTCGATGCGGTCATCGTGACGGTGTTCGTCATCGAATTGCTGCTGAAGATGATCGCTTACGGGCCACGCTTCTTCCGCTCGGGCTGGAACTGGTTCGACGTCGTCGTCGTGGGCGTATCGCTCTTCCCCGATGCCGGGGCGTTTACCGTGCTCCGGGCGTTGAGGATATTGCGGGTCTTCCGCCTGTTCTCGGTGATGCCGGAAATGCGCAAGGTCGTGGAAGCGCTTATGCGCGCCATTCCCGGCATGGGCGCGATCATCGCGGTGCTGGGCCTGACCTTCTACGTGTCGGCGGTGATGGCGACAAAGCTGTTCGGTGCGTCGAATCCGGACCTGTTCGGTTCGCTGGGCGGGTCAGCTTTCACCCTGTTCCAGGTGATGACGCTGGAAGGCTGGGCGATGGAAGTGGCCCGGCCGGTGATGGCCGAGATCAGCTTCGCCTGGATCTTCTTCCTGGTGTTCATCGTCCTGACCAGTTTCGCGATCCTGAACCTGTTCATCGCGGTCATCGTGGACTCGCTCCAGTCGAAGCATTTCGACGATGAGGAAGAGCGCGGGGAAAAGGAAGCGGCCGAGGCGCATGCCGAACGGGCCGAGCTGAGGGCCGCGCTTTCTGACCTGCGCGCCGAGATCGCGGCGCTGCGGGGCGAAGTGGCTCAGGGAATGCGTTCGGCCTCGGCCTCGAAGGCGCGCGACAGCGACGCGTAGAAGGCGATCTGGCGCTCCTCGCGCTCGGTGAGGTCGCGCGGCGGCGGTGCGTTCAGCGGCCGGATCGGAAGCCCCTCACTGGCGGCGGTCATGAAGCGGTTCCAGATGCGGGCCGGCAGGCTGCCGCCGGTCACGTCCGCCGTCGGGGTGTCGTCATCATTGCCGACCCAGACGCCGGCCACGAAGTCGGCCGTGTAGCCCATGAACCAGGCATCGCGGAAGGACTGGCTGGTGCCGGTCTTGCCCGCCACGGGGCGTTCGCCCATGCGTGCGGCGGTGCCGGTCCCCTGCAGCACCACGTCCTGAAGCAGGCCGGTCATGGTCTGCGCCACTTCGGCCTCGATGGCGCGTTCGCCGTCGCTGTCCACGTGTTCGTAGAGCGTGTGTCCGCGAGTGTCGGTGACCTGCATGATCAGGAAGGGTTCGCGCCTGACCCCGTCATTGGCGAAGGTGGCGTAGGCGCCTGCCAGCTCCAGCAGCGTGACTTCGGCGGTGCCGAGCGAGACGGCGGGCAGTTCGGGCAGCTCGCTTTCGATCCCCAGGCGGTGGCCCATGTCCACGACGCGGTCGATGCCGATCTCGTCGGCGATCTGCGCCGCGACCGTGTTGATCGAACGGCGCAGCGCCTCGCGCATCGTGACGCGGCCGCGATAGCTGCCGCCGAAATTGCGCGGCGACCAGCCGTCGAGATCGATCGGTTCGTCCGTGTAGGCGGTGAAGGGCGAGAGGCCGGCCTCGATCGCGGCGGCAAAGACGATCGGCTTGAAGCTGGAGCCTGGCTGGCGGCGGGCCTGGACGGCGCGGTTGAACTGGCTGTCGCCATAGTCGCGCCCGCCAACCATGGCGCGGATGGCGCCGTCCGGCGTCAACGCCACCAGCGCCGCCTGGCCCGCCCGTTCGGCTTCGCCTTCGGCCTCCAGCAATTCGTGCACGGCGCTGTGCGCATCGGCCTGAAGGTCCGGGTCGATCGTGGTCCGGATCACGAGGTCATTCGGCGCGCCCGGGAGTTCCTCGCGCACGAGCTGGATCGCGTAATCGAAGGCATAGCCGAAGATTTCCGGGCTTGGCGCATCTTCATCGCGGGTGCGTACGGGCGTCGCCGGGTCCAGCAGGGCGGCGTGGCGCTGGGTCTCGGTGATGAAGCCGGCCGCCTCCATCGCGAACAGGACCTCGGCGGCGCGGTCGCGCGCAGCGGGCAGATTGCCGAGCGGGTCGAGCCGGCTCGGGGCCTGGGGCAGGCCGGCGATCATCGCCGCTTCGGCCAGTGTGAGGTCCGCTGCGGATTTGTTGAAATAGCGCCGCGCGGCGGCTTCGAGCCCATAGGCGCCGGCGCCGAGATAGATGCGGTTGAGGTAAAGTTCGAGGATTTCGGTCTTCGTCAGCTGGCGTTCCAGCGCCCAGGCCAAGCGCATTTCCTGCACCTTGCGGCGGATCGAGCGTTCCGGCGTGAGGAGCAGATTCTTCACCAGCTGCATGGTGATGGTCGAGCCGCCCTGCACCGAGCCGCCGGCGCGCATATTGGCCAGAACGGCGCGGACCGTGGCGCGCAGATCGACACCGTGATGACGAAAGAAGCGCCGGTCCTCGATGGCGAGGAAGGCTTGCAGCACGTGCGGCGGCAATTCGTCGGCACGCACGGGCGGCGCATAGCGCGGGCCGCGAATGTCGAGAATTTCGCCATTGCGGTCGAGCAGGGTGATCGAGGCCTCGCGCCGGGCCGACCAGAGCGCGGCCGCGTCCTCGGGCAGGGCGGGCAGGTCGTGGAAGGCCCAACGCCAGAAAACGCCGGACAGAACGCCCATCAGAATGATCGCCGCCGCGATGCCGCCCGTGATGTACCAGGCGCGGCGATCGCGGTGTTCAGCGTCACGCTGCAGCAGGTCGGCACGGAATGGCGGCATTGGTTTCCTTCCCCGTCCGCTTTATCACGCATGGAAGGCGGCGAGATTCAGGCGATGACAGACAAAAAGCCCTTCTGGAAGCTGAAATCCCTGAAAGAGATGAACCGGACCGAGTGGGAGTCGCTGTGCGATCACTGCGGCAAGTGCTGTCTGGTTCAGCTGGAGGACGAGGACGGCCACCGCGAATTCACCGACGTCGCCTGCCGTCTTTATGACGTCTGCGAAGGTGGGTGCCGCAATTACGCACAGCGCTCGCGGGAAGTTCCCGACTGTGTGCGGCTGACGCCGGGCAATATCCGCGAACTGCACTTCATGCCGATGACCTGCGCCTATCGCCTGCTCAATGAGGGCAAGGAGTTGCCGGACTGGCACCCGCTGGTGTCGGGTGATCCGGAAAGCGTGGCCGCGGCCGGCATGAGCGTGGTCGGCCAGGTCGTGCCTGAAGCCGATGTGCCGGACTGGCGGCTGGAGCATCATATCCGCCTGTGGCCGGGCGAAAGCGGGGATTGATCCGCGCTTGTCCCCGCGCAGGATAACCGGATGGCCGCGTACAGCCGGCAATTCCCGAAAAAATGCAGCCCTTTATCCGGCCGACCCGCTTCTGGGACCAATATGTGCCATGGCCGGAAAGAAGGGCCGGGGCAAACGCACCCCTGAAATCTGGGATGCGCTCTACCGGCGTCACATCACGGGCGAGAGCGTCGAAGCGATCGCGGCCGACACCGGGCTCACCGCCCAATGGGTTCGCGTCAAACTGAACCGGATGAAGCGGGCGGCGGGCGAGGCGGCTCCCAAAGGATATATCGATCCGGTCAACCGGGCATTGGCGCGGGCCGAAACCGCGCTCGACGAGGGCCGCCATGACGACGCGATGCGGGATATCCGCGCCGCTTCGGCCATCGCGAAACTGCGCAGGGAGACGGGCATGGTGACGCAAACGAAGAGACCGGCCGGCAAGGCTGGCGGACAGAAAGGGCTGACGCTTGAAGACGCCCGCACAATCATCCGCGAACGGATGGCGCGCATTCGTCACGCCAGAAGTGAGACAGGGCGAGCAGACGGCCGTTGATGCCTTTCTCGAAAAGATCAGTACTGCCGAAACGATCGAAATTGCCTCCGATGGCTGGGAGTTCTGGGCACATGATGCGCAGCTTCCCCCTGATGGCGAGTGGCGGGTCTGGCTGTTCATGGGCGGGCGCGGTGCCGGCAAGACCCGCGCCGGGGCGGAATGGGTTCGATCAAGGATCACTGAAGGCGCGCGCCGGATCGCGCTGATCGCACCGGCGCTGAACGATGCCCGCGAAGTGATGATTGACGGCGAGTCCGGCCTGGCCGGGCTCGGTCCCGAAGCAGACAGGCCGTCCTACGAAACCTCGCGCAGGCGGCTGGTCTGGCCGTGCGGTGCGGTGGCCTATGTCTTCTCTGCGGAAGACCGGGATTCGCTGCGCGGGCCGCAATTCGACACCGCATGGGCGGACGAATTCGCAGCGTGGCCGGACCCGCAGGGCGTGCTCGACACGCTGCGCCCGGCCTTGCGGCTCGGCAACGACCCGCGCCTGATGGTGACGACCACTCCGCGCCCGATCCCGGCACTGAAGCGCCTGATCGCGGCGGACGGCACGGTGGTGACGCATTCGGCGAGCGCGGAAAACGCGGCCAATCTGGCGCCCGGCTTCATCGCGGCGATGGAGGCGGCCTATGGCGCGTCTCGCATGGGGCGGCAGGAACTGGGCGGTGAACTGATCGAGGATCCGCCGGGCGCGCTGTGGACGCGGGACGGGGTCGAAGCCGCCTTTGCGGCGCGGCCCGCAGACTTCGACCGCATTGTTGTGGCGGTCGACCCGCCGGCAAGCGCCAATGCGAATTCGGACGAATGCGGCATCGTGGTCGCCGGGGCGGCAGGCGAGGGGGCGGCGCGAACCGCCTTCATCCTCGCCGACCGCAGCTTCGGCCCGGCCAGCCCGTCCGCCTGGGCGGGCGTGGTGGCGCAGGCGTTTGAAAGCTTCGAGGCCGATGCGGTGATCGCCGAGGCCAATCAGGGCGGGGACATGGTGGCGAGCGTGTTGAAGGCCGCCGCGCCGGACCTGCCGGTGACTTTGGTGCGCGCCAGCCGGGGCAAGCGGACGCGGGCCGAACCCGTCGCCGCGCTCTATACCGCGGGCCGCGTGCGCCATGCCGGGCGTTTCCCGGCGCTGGAAGACCAGATGTGCAGTTTCGGCGCGCCCGACGGCCCCCGCACCAGCCCCGACCGGGTCGATGCGCTGGTATGGGCGGTGTCGTCGCTCTTGCTGAAGTCCGCCGGCACGCCGCGCCTCCGAGCGCTTTGAGGAACTTTGAAAGCTGAAGAACGTTCTTGCCCTGTTAACAAATTCCACTGTATGGTGGAGACGTGGTTGGGAGAGCTGCATTTGCGGTTCGCTGAGACATAGCTCTCGCCCAACTGCATTTTTTATATTACATTTCGGCACATGCACGTGCTTTATGTCGATGACTCTGGCTCGGTTGGGAATCCTGGCGAAGAATTCTTCGTCTTGGGTGGTGTTTCTGTGTTCGAGCGCGGCATATATCATTTAATCCGAGATTGCGATGAATGCGTCGCCGAATTTGGCATTGGCGATGGGGTCGATGTGGAGCTTCACGGAAGCGAAGCGTATAGTGGCCGGGGTCGCGTCTGGGGTGCTCTGAGAAGCCGCGCCGAACGGGAGGAGAAAATCCAACTAGCATTGGATTTGCTTGCGCGCCCGACGCCTGCGGTTCGGTTGTTCGCTGTAGCAGTAAACAAGGAAGCCGTGAGTCCTCGTGACCCGATTGAGCTTGCATTCGAAGAAATCTGCAACCGCTTCAATCTTTTTTTGCAACGAAACAACAATCGAAAGCGGACCAATGAGCGCGGCTTGATTGTGATGGACAAAAGTAAGCATGAGCGCCCACTTCAATCACTCGCGCGTCACTTTCGTGTCAACGGAGCGACGTGGGGGCAATTTAGAAACTTGGCTGAAGTGCCGCTTTTTGTCGATTCGACATCCACTCGCTTAGTCCAACTTGCAGATTTAGTTGCATGGGCCACTTGGCGAAAATTTGAACATCAAGATGGTCGCTTTTTTGATAAGCTAATTCCCCGTTTTGATGCTGATGGCGGCGTAATTCATGGTCTGTACCACGCAAAAGGTAACGGAGCATTGGATTGCTATTGTCCAGCTTGTCACTCTCGAGCGACACGCTAGGCACAAAGTTAGACAACCCCGTTTGATCTAAGAAGCCCGCCAGTTGGCGGGCTTTTTTGTTTCCGGAGAAAACCATGAGCTTCATCGATCGCGTCCTCGGGCGCGAAACGAAGACGAGTGCCGCGAAACGGCTGATTGCGCTGTCGCTCGGCAGCCGGGCGGCCTGGACACCGCACGACTATGCCGCGCTGGCGCGGGAAGGCTTTGCGCGCAATCCGGTGGCGCATCGCTGTGTCCGCCTGATCGCCGAGGCCGCTGCCGCCGCGCCGCTGAAGGTTCTGCGCGGCGGGCAGGTGCGCGAGGACGATCCCGCTGCCGCGATGCTGGCCCGGCCCAATCCCGACCAGTCGGGGGCGGAGCTGCTGGAGGACCATTACGGCTATCTTCAGGTCGCGGGGAATGCCTATCTGGAACTGGCTGCGCTCGACGGGACACCGCGCGAACTGTTCGCGCTGCGCCCCGACCGGATGCGGGTTCTGCCCGGGCCGCGCGGCTGGCCGGACGGCTGGGAATACACGGTCGGCGGCCGCAGTGTGCGTTTCACCCGCGACCGGGCGAGCGGGCAGAGCCCGATCCTGCATGCGCGGCTGTTTCACCCCTCCGACGATCATTACGGCCTGTCGCCGCTGGAGGCCGCCGCCGCGGCGGTGGATGTGCACAATGCCGGCGGGGCGTGGGCGAAGGCGCTGCTGGACAATGCGGCGCGCCCGTCCGGTGCGCTCGTCGTGACGGCGAAGGAGGGAGAGGGGCGGCTGACCGATGAGCAGTATGAGCGCCTCAAGGCCGAGCTGGCCGATGCGCATGCCGGGCCGACCAATGCCGGGCGGCCGATGCTGCTGGAAGGTGGGCTCGACTGGAAGCCGATGGCGCTGACCCCGGCCGACATGGATTTCAGCGGCGCGCGGCGCGAGGCGGCGCGGGAGATCGCACTGGCCTTCGGCGTGCCGCCCATGCTGCTGGGTCTGCCGGGCGACAATACGTATGCGAACTATCGTGAGGCCAATCTCGCCTTCTGGCGCCACACCGTGCTGCCGCTGGCGCGCAAGACGGCGGCGAGCCTGACCGGCTGGCTGCAGCCCTGGTTCGGAGCCGACCTGTCCGTGAGCGTGGAAGAGGACCGCCTGCCGGCGCTGGCCGAGGAGCGCGCGGCGCGTTGGGCGCAGGTCGGGGCGGCGGACTTCCTGAGCGCGGACGAGAAACGCGCCCTGCTGGGCGTCGAGGGTGAGCCATGAACGACCCCGTGAACAGCTGGCGGATCGAACGCTCGGTGACGCTGGGCGTGATCGTCGCGCTGGCGTTGCAGACGGGCGGAGCGCTGATCTGGGCCGGGGCGGCGGGCGAACGGCTCGACCGGCTGGAGGCACAGGGTGCGGCCCTGACCACGGCCGGAGAGCGCCTGGCGCGCCTCGAAGAACAGATCGGCCAGGCCCGCGAAAGCCTCGCCCGCATCGAGCGCAGGCTCGAAGACTGACCTAACCGAAAAGGAAGAAGCCCATGGAGCCGGACGCTTTCGCGCCCGATGGCGGAGCCTTGCCCATCGAGGGCTATGCCAGCCTGTTCAACATCCCGGATCTGAATGGCGATGTCGTGCGCCCCGGCGCCTTCGCGCGGAGCCTGAAACGCCAGGGCGCGCGCGGTGTGCGCATGCTGTTCCAGCACGAGGCGGGCGAGCCCGTCGGTGTGTGGGACGAGATGCGCGAGGACGCGACCGGGCTTTATGTCCGCGGCCGGGTGCTGAAGGCCGCGCCGCGCGGCCGGGCGACGGCCAGCCTGATCGCGCAGGGCGCGGTCGATGGCCTGTCCATCGGCTTCCGCACGATCCGCTTCGCGCCGCTGAAAGCCGGCGGACGCGAGCTCATCGAACTCGATCTCTGGGAAGTGTCGGTCGTGACCTTCCCGATGCTGCCGCAGGCGCGCCTTCGCGTCGCGGAACCGGCCGCCGTCGCGGCGTGACCGGCCCCCGTCTCAACAAACCAGGAAACACCATGAGCAAAGAAACCAAGATGGCGGCGCCGTCGGCGGAAACGCGCGCGGCGCTGGGCGAAGTGCTGTGCGCCTTCGAAGCCTTCAAGGACGCCAATGACCGGCGCCTCACCGAGATCGAGGCGAAGTCCTCCGCCGATCCGCTGCTGACTGAGAAGGTGGCGCGGATCGACACGGCGCTGACCGAAGCCAAGTCGCGGCTCGACCGGCTGTCGCTCGACGCGGCGCGGCCGGGCCTCGAGGCCGGGCGTCCGTCCTCCGAACGCAAGGCGGCGTGGGACGGCTATATGCGCTCCGGCCAGCTGAGTGCCGGCATCGAGGGCAAGGCGCTGTCGGCGGGATCGAACCCCGATGGCGGCTATGTCGCCCCGGCGGAGACGCAGGCGCTGATCGACCGTCTGATGGCCGACGTCTCCCCGATCCGCGCCATCGCCAGCGTGCGCCAGACCACGGCGAACGTGTTCAACAAGCCGGTCTCGCTGGGCGGGGCCGCGACGGGCTGGGTCGCGGAAACCGCGGGCCGTCCGGAGACCGACACGCCGACGCTGGACCTGCTCGACTTCCCGGTGGCCGAGCTCTACGCCATGCCGGCGGCGACCACCGCGCTGCTCGACGATGCGGCGACGGATCTCGACCTGTGGCTGGCGGAAGAAGTGCGCGACGTGTTCGCAGCGCAGGAAGGCGCGGCCTTCATCTCCGGCAATGGCACGAACAAGCCGAAGGGCTTTCTCAGCTACACGATGGTCGCCGAGGCGAGCCATGCCTGGGACACGATCGGTTATCTCGCGACGGGCGTGGACGGCGATTTCGCCGCTTCCGACCCGGCGGACGACCTGATCGACCTGATCTATGCGCCGAAGGCGGCGTACCGCGCCCATGGCCGCTTCGTGATGAACCGCCGCACGGTGTCCGCCGTCAGGAAGTTCAAGGACTCCAATGGCGATTATATCTGGCAGCCCTCGCTCAATGCCGGGGGCGAGGCGACGCTGCTCGGCTATCCCGTCACCGAGGCCGAGGACATGCCGGACATCGGCTCGGACGCGTTCGCGATCGCGTTTGGCGATTTCGAGAAGGGCTATCTGATCGTCGATCGGCAGGGCATCCAGGTGCTGCGCGATCCGTATTCGGCCAAGCCCTACGTCCTTTTCTACACCACCAAGCGCGTCGGCGGCGGGGTGCAGAATTTCGACGCCATCAAGCTTTTGAAGTTCGGCGTGTCGTAAGGCGCGCCGGAGGTTGCCCGGCCGGGTGCGCCCCTCCGCCCGGCCGGGTGGCTAACCTTCGTCGAGCATTTTCAGAGCGCGATTGAGAAAAGCGATCTCTGAGGCGTACAGCTTGCGCCGATCGGCCGATGATGCAGCCTTGATCTCGGCCCGGCGCAACTCCTCCGTGATCAGGCTTGCAAGGGTCCGAAGCTTTGCCTTCGCGGCGTGGGCCTCTGCCTGGCTCAGCTTATTATCGCGGCGCATGGAGCGCAGCGCCCGGACAAGGTCGGCTTGGTCGGCCGTTTGACGGGACAGGGTGACCCGTTCGCCCTTGAGGGAGAGCTTTCGGCCACCGACCACCTCAATGTCGATTCCGTCAGCGACAGGATAAACAACCAGCCAGCCGTCGGACTCTTCGTTGAGCCCGTCCAGCGCGCCGGGTTCGAAGCGCGGCGCCGTGATGACAATCTCGAGCACATCTGTCTTGTCGGGAAGTTCGTGATCCCAGAAATCGGGAAAGCGAAGGACGGCCTGCTCGGAAGAGAATTCGCGCAGCTCTACCCATCGCGTATCGATGGCGTCGGAGTTGGCGGGCTGAATAGCGTTGTCCATTCAAACTATCCCCATCCGTCGACGTTGGGCCAGGCGGTGTTGAACCGCTCGCGGCGCTGGCGGAGTTTGTAGGGCAGGACCGAGATCCGGAACTCCTGATCAGGCGTTCGGCGGGCGATCCAAACTGCATGGGAGACGGCGAGGGGAAAGAGAAAGGGCCAGCCAACACGGGCCACGAACGCTGCCATCACCATGAAGGACCCAAGGAAGGTGTTGAAAACGAACACGCCAGCCCATGTGAACCCCCACGCGGCGGCGCCGACTGCGAGCAGTGCACCCGTTGCACAGGCCGACCAGCGCAGCCAGAAGGCCACCTCTGGCGCCCAATGCTTCGGCGGCGGGCCGTCCGCCGGGGTGAAGGGCCAGGCCCCGTCTCCGGTCGGGGTCTTGAACCACGCCCGCAGGATGAGGACGAAACCGACATTCAGGGCGATGCCGAAGATCGCGTAGAGCACCCAAGACTGCATCCACAGGCTGGCCGCGAACATCAGCGGCGAGACCGCAACGAGGACGAGACCACTGCGGATCATGGTGCGTGCGGGGTGGGTCTCTCCGGGCTCGCCTGAATCCAAGATCTGAACCGCCGATCCGGCACCGGACTGCGGCTTTTCTTTATCGACAGGACGAAGAGACATGACCCTCCAACTCGTCACGCCGCCGGCGGCCGAGCCGGTGACGCTCGCCCAGGCGAAAGCCTATCTGCGCGCCGGTTACGACGCCGAGGATGAACTGATCCTACAACTTGTCCGCGCCGCGCGCGAGCGGGTCGAGGCGGAAACCGGACGGGCGCTGATCACGCGCGCATACCGGGAGGTGCTGGACGACTGGGCAGTGCCGGGGCGGTTCGTGCCGCCGGGTCAGTTGCGCCTGCCCATGCCGCCGCTGATTTCCGTCGGCGGGATCGCCTTCCTCGACGAGGAGGACGCCGAGACCGAGTGGCCGGCGGACCAGTATGCCGTCGACATGGACGCCGATCCGGGCCGGATCGCGGTGCGGGGACGCTCGACCTTTCCCCGCCCGCCGCGCGCGGTCGCGGGGATCAGGATCACCTTCGATGCGGGTTATGGCGCCGACCCCGAGGACGTGCCCTCGGCCCTGCGCGATGCGGTGCTGCGACTGACGGTGGAGGGGTATGCGCGGCGCGAAGCGGTCGGAAATTCGCCGCTGCCGCTGTCGGTCCAGGCACTGCTCGCGCCCTACCGCCGGGTGCGGCTATGAGCGCCGAAGCCGCATTCCAGGACGCGCTGATCCAGCACCTCAGCGCCGATGCCGGCGTGATCGCGCTCTTGGGTGATCCGCCGCGCGTGTTCGACGAGGAGCCGGCCGGGGCGGCTTACCCCTATGTCACGATCGGGCGCGGGGTGAGCGAGGACGCGGACGGAGACGGTGCGCGCGTGATCGAGCACCGGCTGACCCTGCATGTCTGGGTGCGCCATGGCGGGCGGCGCGAGGCAAAGACCATCGTCGACGCCATGCGCACCGCCGGGCATGAGGCGGCGCTATCGCTTTCGGGCGGGTGGCGCTGCGTCTTCTGCCGCTCGGTCTATGCCGACGCCTTCCGCACCGCCGACAGCCGCATCGCCCACGGCGTCATCCGCTTCCGGGCGCTGCTGGAGGAGGTGGCGTAGGGCGAGCCGCTTGAACAAGAAATGTGATATTTTTGTCACCAAATTTGAACTCGCGTTAACTTGTCAACATATATCACCGTGATATGTTTCCCTCATGCGAGGGGAGCCAAAAGCATGGAGTCCGGCCGATGCAACGCATCGCATCAACGAATGCGGCAGAAATGACCATCTGAGCATTTCGTTCACGCTTCATGCAAAGGAGCGAATGGCGGAACGCGGCCTGATCATGGCCGATTTGCTGCACCTGCTCAAAACGGGTTTCGTTTACCAAGAGGCGGAACCTTCGAGCAGGGATGGTCTGTTTAAGTACAAGATTGAGGGGCCAACCCCCAACAGCGATGGCCGGACGGTTTGCGCCGTGGTCATCCCCGGTTCGGGTTGCGCGATGAAAATCGTGACGGTGATGTGGAGAGACGAGAAATGACCACGAGGTTCGTGAACTACCAATACGACGAATGCGGCCTCGACAATGTCGTGCTGGAAAACTTTCCTGTGCACACGGATGATGCCGGGGAAGAGGTCGTGACGATTCCCAATGTCAATTTGCTTCATCGGGTGCTGGTAGGCGCTGTCGCTGTGAAGCAAGGAGGCCTGAAGCCGAAAGAGATACGCTTCCTTCGTTCGGAACTGGGTCTGTCCCAGGCTGAGCTTGCTAAACTCGTCGGTCGCGATGGCCAGACTGTTGGGCGCTGGGAGCGTGGTGAAACCGAGATTGACCAAGCATCAGAGATCGTCGTGCGGATGAAGGCGCTCGAGCACGCGATGAACGCAGACGACCTCGGAGTCGATGAACTTGCTGAACGATCGGTCTTTCGCGCCGTTCAGTCCCCGATCCGCATCAAGGCGGACGACCCGGAGGACTATCGGCCGATTGCAGCGTAAGCGATCGTTGCCTGCCGATCAAAGGCCGCCCAACCGGGCGGCCTTTTTCGTTGGAGAAAGCCCATGACCGCGCAGAGCGGAAAAGACCTGCTGTTGAGCATTGCCCACGGCGTGATCCGCTTCCGGGCGCTGCTTGAGGAGGTGGGGTAGGGTGGTCACCGCGCCTCCCGCCAGTACGCGATGTAGTGAGACGCGGAGAGGTAAATCATTGTCGGGGCAAAAAGGACGATCATCAGTTCGATCGGGCGGCTGTCCGACGCAATGATCCAGTTCTTCGCAATCAGAATTGCCGTAACGATGCTTGCGAATATGGCGAACACCATTGCCATGCCCGGGAAGTAGGGATCATCGCGATCCAGCGGCCAGGTGAACGATTTTCTGGTGATGTTGCGCATGATCGAACTGCCGATTGAGCGTTCGAACCGCCAGAAGACCAAAGCCGCCGATAAACCGATCAGGGCCGCGAGAAGTGTGCCGAGCCAGGGGAAGAACGCACCTTCGGAGAAGGTCAGGTCGAGCGGCTCGTCAGGCATGATGATGGTGATCAGGAATCCGACCACGAGTGCTGCCACGAAGAGCGAGAATACCGCGATGCGGTTCATGCCGGATCGTTCCGCTGCGAATGGTAATGCGAGCCCATGAGGTAGACGAGCGAGGGCCAGAGCATCACGCCGGCCAGCTCGATCGCGCGGTGATCGGCCGGCAAGAAAAGGGTCTTCACCGTCAGGGCGATGCCCGCGATCGCGATGAGCACCGCAAACGCCATGCTGAGCCCGGCGACGAAGGCACCGTCGCGCTGGAAGGGCCAGGTGTTCGCGTCTGCGTTCATGCTGCGCCAGATCGAACTGCGCAGCAGTCGCTCGATGAGGGCGAAGACCGTGGCCAGTGCGAAGCCGATGGCGAGCGCAATCAGAATGCCGAGCGTGGGGTAGAAATGTCCGTCGGAGATCTGACGGTCGATCTCACCGCCGGGCGGAAACAGCCGGGTCGCAATGAAGAGCGAGGTCGAAACCAGCGCCAACAGGCTGATGAAGGCGATCAGAGATCTCACCGCCGCCACCGCCACCCTCGGGCGCGGAGGGTTTCGAGCATGTAATACCCTGTCCAGACGCCTGCCGCGATCGCGATCAGGTGCATGGCGGGAACAGACCGCCCCTCGAATTCGATCCGGATCCAGATATAGCCGCCGAGTGCGAGAATGAGCGCGAAGGCATAGATCAGAGCCATGCTGCGGCCGGTATTCACGCGCCGCGCGGCGCGCAGGACCTGGGGCATTGTGAGGATGTCAGCCCGTTCCGCCTTGCCGAAATAGGCGATCACGAGCCCCGTCATAATGGGCAGACCGGACAGCCAGCAGACGAACAGGATGGCGACATCGAAAGCGGGATTCATCGGCCAGTTCGCGAGCGCCGGACCGATCCCGAAAATGGTCGCCGAGGTCATTCCGAGGGTGACGATCAAGAACACCAACGCGACAGTGAAATTCTGACGCAAGGCTTCAAGCCGGCCTGAGAAGAGCGGAACAGGCAGGGTTCGCGAGTCCGTCGCATCCGTCATCGCCTGTCCTTTCAGACATCTACACGCCCAAGTGGAGGAGTATTCCATGACCGCGCAGAGCGGAAAAGACCTGCTGCTCAAAATCGGCGACGGGGGAGACCCGGAAAGCTTCGCGAGTGTCGCGGGGCTGCGCGCGAAGACGATCACGCTGAATGCCCTCACGGTGGACGCCACCAACGCCGACAGTCCCGGCGCGTGGCGCGAGCTGCTGTCCGGTTCGGGGGTGAAGTCCTGCGCCGTGTCGGGCAGCGGCATCTTCGTCGATGCGGCCGCCGACGAGACGGTGCGCGCCGCCTTCTTCGCGCAGAGCGCGGACACCTGGCGCATCGTGGTACCGGATTTCGGCACGATCGAAGGGGCTTTTCTGGTCACCAGCCTGGAATATTCCGGCCGGCATGACGGCGAGGCGGCCTATGCCCTCTCGCTCGCCTCGGCCGGGGCGCTGGGCTTCACCGCGGCATGAGCAATCCCGCGCGCGGCGAGGTGACGCTCGACGCCGGCGGCGAGACGCACACGCTCTGCCTGACGCTGGGCGCGCTCGCCGAGATCGAGGCGGGGCTTGGCGTGTCCGGCTTTGCGGCGATGGCCGAACGGCTGAAGACGCTGTCGGCGGCGGATCTGGCGCTGGTGTTGGCGGCGCTGATGCGTGGCGGTGGAGCGGTGGCGGACGTATCCGCGATCGATCCGGTGCGGGCCGCCCGGGCGGTTGCCGACTGTTTCGAGCGGGCGTTGTGAGCGGCATTCCCTTCGACGCCTGGCTGCTTCTGGCGGTGCGGATGGGGATTACGCCGCGCGACTTCTGGCAGCTTTCGCTGAAGGAGTGGCGGGCGCTGACGCAAGCCACCGGCCCCGCGCCGTTGGGGCGAGACGAGCTGGAGGCTCTGCGGGCCAGGTTTCCGGACGCCCCCACCCCAACCCTCCCCCGGTGGGGGAGGGAGGGCACGCTCCGACCTGACTCCTCTCTTCCCAACCCTCGCCCGTCGGCGGAGGGAGGGCACGCGAAGACCTGACTCCCTCCCCTTCGAGGGGAGGGCCGGGGTGGGGTGGCAATGCCCGCCCTTCGAGACGCCGCCTGCGGCGGCTCAGGACCAGGCCTTGCTCGAATACCGGAATAGACCCCGTTGTCCCCGTGAAAACGGGGACCCGGCGTGCGCACGACATTCAGGTCCCCACTTTCGTGAGGACCCCATGTGATCTGGATCCCGGACCGCGCCTCGCGCGTCCGGGAAGCGTCGAACTTGAGGACAAGACATGACCACCGACACCAACCTGATCGCCGAGGAAGCGGAGCGGGCGGGCGAGGCGCTGCGCGCGCTGGCCGACGGGCCGGGCCGCGACGCCGCCGACAGCCTCGCCGACGCCTTCGAGCGCGCCGGATCGAGCATCGAGGCGGCGCTGACCCGCGCCGCGCGCACCGGCGAGCTGAGCTTCGCCGGCATGGCGGAATCGATCCTGCGCGATCTCTCGCGGCTGGGCGCGGAGCGCTTCGTCTCCGGGCCGATCGAGACGCTGCTGGGTGGGCTGAGTGGGGCGGCGAAACCCGAGGCGGCGGGTGCGCCGCCGGTGACGATCAACCTCACCCTGCCGCCGGGTGCGGATGCGTCGAGCATCCGGCGATCGGAGACGCAGATTGCCAGCGCGCTGGCGCGGGCAGTGCGGAAAGGCGCGGGGCGGCTATGAGCGGATTTCACGAGGTGAGCTTCCCCTTCGCCGTAGCGCTGGGTGCGCGGGGCGGGCCGGTGCGGCGCACGGAGATCGTGACGCTCGGGTCCGGACGGGAAGAGCGCAACACGCCGCATGCGCATTCGCGCCGGCGGTGGAATGCCGGGCCGGGCGTGAAGACGCTCGACGACCTGCACACGCTGGTGGAATTCTTCGAGGCGCGGCGCGGGCGGCTGCACGGCTTCCGGTTTCGCGATCCGCTCGATCACAAATCCTGCGCGCCGTCGGCAAGCGTGTCCGCGACCGACCAGCTGCTCGGCACCGGCGATGGCGTCACGACAGAATATTCGCTTGTGAAGCATTATGCGAGCGGTGGCGAGAGCTATGCCCGCCCGATCCCGAAACCGGCGGCCGGGAGTGTTCGCATCGCGGTGGATGGCGTCGAACTCGACGCGGCGGATTTCGCGGTCGATCTGGCGACCGGTCTCGTCAGCTTTGTCGCCCCGCCGGCATCGGGGATGGCCGTGACGGCCGGGTTCGAATTCGACTGCCCGGTGCGGTTCGATGCGGATGCGCTCGACATCTCGCTCGACGCCTTCGGCGCGGGCGAGGCGGCGGATGTGCCGCTGATCGAGCTGAGGCTCTGACATGCTGCCGCTTCCCGAAGACTTGCAAGCCCGGCTCAATAGCGGGGTGACGACGCTCGCCTGGTGCTGGCGCGTGACGCGCCGCGACGGGGCCGTGTTCGGCTTCACCGAGCATGATGGCGACCTGGTCGTCGACGGCCTGACCTGCCGCGCCGCCAGCGGTTTTGCGCCCGGCGAACGCGACGGACGGGCCGATCTCGGCGCCGATCAGGCCAGCGTGTTCGGCGCGCTGAGCGACGAGGCGATCACCGAAGCGGATCTCGCCAACGGGCTGTGGGACGGGGCGCGGGTCGATGTGCTGCGGGTCGACTGGCAGGACCCGAGTGTCTTCGCGCATGTCTGGACCGGAGAAATCGGCGAGACAAGACGCGGCAAGACTTCCTTCGAGGCGGAATTGCGCGGCCTGTCGG
Source organism: Hyphobacterium vulgare (assembly GCF_042643335.1). Lineage (NCBI taxonomy): Bacteria > Pseudomonadati > Pseudomonadota > Alphaproteobacteria > Maricaulales > Maricaulaceae > Hyphobacterium > Hyphobacterium vulgare. The sequence goes on along the minus strand of NZ_JBHRSV010000001.1, from coordinate 647,586 downwards.
CGCGGCTCGAACGCGTGACCGGCCGGATCTATTCGCGGCAGTGCGATGCCGAGATCGGAGATGCGCGCTGCGGCGTCGACCTGGGCGATCCGGCCTTCCGGGGCGAGGGGAGCGTGGCGAGCATTTCGGGCGATGATCTGTTTCTGGCCGACGGCCTCGGCGGTTTCGGTGACGGCCTGTTCGCCGGAGGCCTGCTGACCTGGACCGGCGGCGGCAATGCCGGCGCGATCTGTCTGGTCGAGGCGCACCGGGTTTCGGGCGGTGTGGTCACGCTGCAGCTGTCCAAGGCACCCGCGCAGCCCATCGCGCAGGGCGATGCGTTCACGGTGACCGCAGGCTGCGACAAGCGGCATGCGACCTGTCGCGACCGTTTCACCAATATCGTGAACTTTCGCGGTCATCCCTTCCTGCCGGGCAATGACGTGCTGATCGCCGGCCCTGCCGGTGACACGCTGCGCGACGGGTCGAGCCGGGGCGGGGCACGGTGAGTGTTCGCGCGGCGGCGCTGGCCGAAGCGCGGCGCTGGATCGGCACGCCCTATCGCCACCAGGCCAGCGTGTGCGGGGCGGGGGCGGATTGCCTCGGGCTGGTCCGCGGCGTGTGGCGCGCGCTGAATGGGGCGGAGCCCGAGCCTCCGCCGCCCTATCCGGCGCGCTGGGATGCGGGCGGTGACGACCTGTTGATGCAGGCCGCCGAACGCTGGCTGACCCCGGTGGCCGAGGCGCAGCCGGGCGATGTCATCCTGTTCCGTCTGAAGCCCGGCCTGTCGGCCCGGCATTGCGGCATCCTCTCCTCGCCCGACGCGCTGATCCACGCCTATTGGGGCCGCGCGGTCTGCGAGACCGCGCTGACGCAATGGTGGCGGCGGCGGATCGCCGGGCAGTTCCAGTTTCCTTCACAAGTGAAATAACATGGCGCAACTTCTTCTCGGTGCGGCAGGCTCGGCCCTGGGCGGTTCGATCCTGCCCGGCAGTGTCTCGCTGTTCGGAAGCTCGATTTCCGGTGCGGCGCTCGGCGGTTTCGTCGGGGCACAGCTCGGTGCCATTGCCGACCGGACGCTGCTCGGTGCACTAGGCCCCGACCGCGAAGGTCCGCGCCTGCCCGATCTGCGTCTGCAGGCTTCGACCGAGGGTGCGCCGATCCCGCGCCTTTATGGCCGCGCGCGGATCGCCGGGCAGGTGATCTGGGCGGCGCGCTATACCGAGACGGCAACAAAGGACCGGGCTGGCAGCAAGGGCGGGCCGAGCGCCACTGCCTATTCCTACACGGTCAGTTTCGCGGTCGGGCTGAGCGAAGGCGTGATCGACGGGGTCGGCCGGGTGTGGGCCAATGGCGCGCCGCTCGACCTGTCACAGACCGACATGCGCATCCATCGCGGCACCGAGGACCAGCTGCCCGACGCCCTGATCCAGGCGGTCGAGGGCGCGCAGAATGCGCCCGCCTTCCGGGGTCTGGCCTATGCCGTGTTCGAGGACTTTCCGCTCGACGATTTTGGCGCGCGGATTCCCAATCTGAGCTTCGAGGTCTTTCGCCCGTCCCCCGTGGCCGATCCCGGTCAGCCGCGCCTTGAACAGATGATAAGGGGCGTCGACCTGATCCCCGCATCGGGTGAGTTCGCCTACGCCGTCGAGCCGATGATGCGCCGGATCGGGCCGGGCAAGGAAGAGCCGGAGAATGTCCATAACGGGCGCGGCGTAACGGATTTCGCCGCGGCGATCGACGATCTCGAGGCGCGGCTGCCCAATTGCCGGTCAGTGCTGATCGTTTCAGCCTGGTTCGGAGATGATCTGCGCTGCGGCGCGTGCGAAATCCGTCCCGGCGTCGAGACGCGCGACAAGGTCACGCGGCCGTTGGGCTGGCAGGTTGCGGGCGAGAGCCGAACCACGGCCTGGCTGGTGACCGAGGAAAGCGGGCGTCCGGTCTATGGCGGTACGCCGGACGATGCCTCGCTGATCGCGGCGATCCGGGAACTCAAGGCGCGCGGTTTCACCGTGTCGCTCTACCCCTTCATCCTGATGGATATTCCTGCCGGGAACGGTTTGCCGGACCCGTATGGCGGGGCCGAACAGGCCGCCTTTCCCTGGCGCGGACGGATCACCTGTCACCCGGCGCCCGGTCAGCTCGGAACGCCGGACAAGAGCGCGGCGGCGGGCACGCAGGTCGCCGATTTCTTCGGCAGTGCCGCCGCCGCGGATTTCGCGATGTCCGGTGATGCGGTCAGCTATGCCGGACCGGCGGAGTGGGGCTTCAACCGTTTCATCCTGCATCATGCCGCGCTGGCGGCGATCGCCGGGGCGGACGGCTTCCTGATCGGGTCGGAAATGGTCGGGCTGACGACGATACGCGATGCCGCGGACCACTACCCGGCGGTGGACGCGCTGTGCGGTCTTGCGGCGGACGCACGATCGATCCTCGGCTCCGGCGTTCGCCTGTCCTATGCTGCGGACTGGAGCGAATATTCCGGCCACCGCCCGGCCGACGGGTCGGGCGATGTCTTCTTCCATCTCGACCCGCTGTGGTCCCACCCCGCGATCGATGCGGTCGCCATCGACTGGTATGCCCCGATCGCCGACTGGCGCGACGGCGACGGTCACGCCGATGCCGCGCTGTCGCGCAGCGGGCACGACCTCGACTACCTTGCCGCGGGCGCCGAGGGCGGGGAGGGGTATGACTGGTATTATGCCAGCGATGCCGACCGCCTGACCCAGACCCGCACGACGATTTCCGACATCGCGCATGGCGAGGACTGGGTGTTCCGCGTCAAGGATATTCGCGGATGGTGGTCGCATGCGCATCACAACCGGCCGGGCGGGGTGCGCTCGGCGACGCCGACAGGCTGGGTGCCGCAATCGAAGCCGGTCTGGCTGACCGAGACTGGCTGTCCGGCGGTCGACAAGGGCGCCAACCAGCCGAACGTCTTCGTCGATCCCAAGAGCGCGGAAAGTTCGGTTCCGTACTTTTCAGCTGGTGCGCGCGACGATCTGATCCAGCGCCGTTATCTGGAAGCGGTGATCGGGCACTGGACCGCCGACGACACCGTCTCCGCGCTCTATTCCGGTCCGATGATCGACCCGGCCGACATCCATGTCTGGACCTGGGATGCGCGGCCCTTCCCCGACTTTCCCGCCCGGGACGATGTCTGGGGCGATGGGGCGAACTGGCGGCTCGGACACTGGCTGACAGGGCGGATGGGGCTGGCCCCGCTGGGCGATGTGGTGCGTGACCTGGCCGGCGGGGCCGGGATCGGGGCCGATGTGTCCGCACTCGACGGGCTGGTGAGCGGCTATCTGGTCGACCGGCCCATGGCGGTGCGCGATGCGTTGGCGCCGCTTGCCGAATTGTTCGGCTTCGGCGCGACGGATACGGCAGGCGGCGTTCGGTTCGGCCGGGCGGACGGCCCGCCTGCGACCCTGATCGAGGCCGAGCTTGTCGTGCCCGATCGGGGTGAAGTTATGCGCTGTGAACGGCAGGACCTTGCCGGTCTGCCGTCGGATCTGCGCATCCATTTCATCACGGACGGGGATGATTATTCGCGCGGGGCGGTGCTGGCCCGCAACCGGCTTGGCGCGGCGCGCGGCGTGACGGATCTGGCCGTGCCGCTTCTGGCCGATGCCGGACAGGCGGCCGGCTGGGCGCAGATCGCGCTGCGGCGGCTGGAGGGCGAAGGCGAGCGTTTCGCTTTCACCCTGCCGCCGTCGGCGCTTTCGATCGAGCCGGGCGACCGGGTTTTGCTGCACCACGGTGGCGGCACGCTCGACCTGACCCTTGCGGACCTGTCGGGTGGAAATGAGCGGCAGGCCACGGCGCTGCCTTCGCAGGAGACCGGGTCCGCGATATCCGGTGCGACGCCCGGACGACCGCGCGGATCGGTCCGTCCGCCGTCGCGGGCGGATTTGTTCGTTCTCGATGTGCCGCTGCTCGGCGGCGAAGCCGCGCGGCCGGGACCGCTGGCGGCGGTAGCGGCGGAGCCCTGGTACGGGGTCGCGGCCATTCACGCCGGCGACGGGCTAACGCGCCGCGCCGTAGCCGAGCGGCCATGCCTGTCCGGGCGATTGCTCGAACCGCTCGTTCCGGCCGCAAGTGGCCGCATCGTGGCACAGTCCATTGCCATCGCGCTCGACCGGGGCGGGCTGGGAAGCGTCACCGAGGCTGCCTTGCTCGCCGGAGCGAACCGGCTGGCGGTCGAGACCGGCGAGGGCTGGGAGGTCCTGCAGTTTCGCGATGCCACCCTGGCCGGCGAAGGTGTCTGGCAAATCGGAACGCTGCTGCGCGGCCAGTGCGGCAGCGAGACGGACGCCCCCCTTCCGGCCGGCAGTACCATCGTCATCCTCGATAATGCGCCGGTCGCCTGCCCGGTCTGGGACCATGAGTGGAACACACCGATCGAGTTCCGGGGCGGTCCGGTGCAGCTCACGGCCGACCACGCCTCCTACGGAATTGCCACGGTCACGATCGCGCGTACCGATCTGCGCCCGCTTTCGCCCGTTCATCTGCGGGCGGTCCGCGAAGACGGCGATCTGACAGTGAGATGGATCCGCCGGACACGCGTTGGAGGCGATGCCTGGGGTATCGGCGATGTGCCGCTGGGCGAAGCGTTCGAGCGTTACCAGATCGCCGTCGGACCGCCCGGAGGGGTTTCCGAGACGTTCTTGAGCGCAGTGCCCGTGTGGACGCTCGACCCGGGGGAGGAGGCTGCGCTGTTCGGCGGCCTGCTCGACGAGGTGGAGATTGCGGTCAGCCAGGTCTCCGAATGCTACGGGCCGGGTCGCGCCGCGACCGGCGTGTTCATCCTCTGACGCGCGGTTGGCGTTTTCACGGAAACCCGCCTACATCTCGGCGGCATGTTTCGTGAACGCACCGCCGCATGACCGATCCGTATTCCATCCTGGGTGTCCCGAAATCCGCCGACGCGGACGAAATCCGGCGCGCCTATCGCAAGCTGGCGAAGGAACTGCACCCCGACGCCAATCCCGGTGACCAGGCGGCCGAGGACAGGTTCAAGAAGGTCAGCTCAGCGTTCAAGCTCTTGTCCAATACCGAAACGCGCGCCCGCTACGACCGCGGCGAGATCGATGGCGAAGGCAATGAGCGCGCGGCCTTCCATCCGGGTTATGCGGGAGCGGGGCGGGCGCAGGCCCGCGGGGCCGGCTTCGAGGACATCAGCGACATCTTCTCCGACCTGTTCACCGATTTCCGGCCGCGGTCGCGGGCGCGCAAGGGGGCCGATCTGCGCTTCCGGCTCGATCTCGACTTTCTTGACGCAGCAAAGGGCGCGACCAAGCGCGTGACCCTGCCAGCAGGCCGGACTCTGGACGTGCGTACACCGCCGGGCGTGACCGATGGCCAGACGCTTCGCCTCGCCGGACAGGGCGAACCGGGCGTCTCGGGCGGTCCCCCGGGGGATGCGCTGGTCGAACTGCATGTGCGTCCGCACAAGTATTTCTCCCGCGATGGCGATGATGTGCGCCTCGATCTGCCGGTGTCCTTTGCCGAGGCGGTGAAGGGAGCCAAGGTCCGCGCGCCGACGATTGACGGCGCGGTCGAAGTGCAGGTACCGGCCGGGGCCAGTTCGGGCACGCTGCTGCGCCTGCGCGGCAAGGGATTTCCGACCAAGGGCGGGAAGCGCGGCGACCAGATCGTGCGGGTGCTGATCGATCTGCCCGCGGACGATGCCGCCCTGAAGGCGTTTGTTGCGGACTGGCAACCGCCCAAGGGGTATGATCCGCGCATGAAGCTGCGCTAGACTCACCGTTCAGAAGCTGTTCAGCGAGCTTTCGCCAGTATGCCCGGCATGATGAAGACCCTGATCACCGCCGCCGCGCTGCTTGCCGGCCTCATGCTGGGCGCCGCGGCCGACGCGCTGCAATACCGGCAACCGCCGGACGATGTCCGCAACCGCTATACGGCGGATGAAGCGCGCAATGCGGTTCAGTCCGGCCAGGTTCTGCCGGCGCTTCAGGTCATCCGGACCGTGCGCCAGCGCTATCCCCAGGCCGAGGTGATCGACGCCGAACTCGAACAGGGTGCGCGCCCCAGTTACATTATCAAGATTCTCACCGAAGATGGCCGCCGGGTCGATGTCGTGGTCGACGCCCAGTCCGGCAACATCCTTTACGAACGCTAGGAGAAGGGCGATGCGCGTCCTGGTCATTGAAGACGATCCGGATCTGAACCGGCAGCTTTCGCGTGCACTCGGCGATGCCGGCTATGCCGTCGATTCAGCTACGGATGGCGAAGAGGGGCATTTCCTCGGCGAGACCGAACCCTATGACGTGATCGTGCTCGATCTCGGCCTGCCGAAGCTCGATGGGGTGACCGTCCTGGAGCGCTGGCGCCGCGATGACAATGCCACTCCGGTCCTGATCCTGACGGCCCGCGACCGCTGGAGCGAGAAGGTGGCGGGCTTTGATGCCGGGGCTGACGACTATCTGACCAAGCCGTTCCATACCGAGGAATTGCTGGCGCGTCTGCGGGCGCTGACCCGCCGAGCAGCCGGTCACGCCACCTCCACGATCGATTGCGGGAACCTGTCAGTCGACACGCGCGGTGCCCGTGTGTTCATCGACGGCGCACCGGTGAAGCTGACCTCGCATGAATTCCGCATGCTCAGCTATCTCGCCCATCACCAGGACCGGGTGATCTCGCGTTCGGAACTGGTCGAGCACATCTACGATCAGGATTTCGATCGCGACTCCAACACGATCGAGGTGTTTGTCGGGCGCTTGCGCAAGAAGATCGGACCCGACCGGATCGAGACGGTTCGCGGGCTGGGTTACCGGCTGACCGATCCCGACGCCCGGTCCGCGTGACACCCAGACGCCATTCGCTTGTTCTCAGGCTGATCGCCACCGGGGCGATCTGGGCCGCGGCGCTTCTCGTCGCTGGCGGCATCGCATTGACCGGCCTGTACGAGCGCGCCGTGCTCGGCGCGCTCGAAAGCCGGCTGCAATCGACCGTGAATGCGCTGGTTGCCGCCTCGGAAACCAGTGCCGACGGCGAGGTCTCGCTGGCGCGTGAACCGACGGATCCCGAATACAATCTCGTCTTCTCGGGCCGCTACTGGCAGATCGCCGACTGGCGGACCGAGGACCGTCTCCGTGTGATCGCGCGGTCGCGGTCGCTGTGGGACGAACGCCTGCGCCCGCCCGACCGGTTGATGGAGGCGGCGGCGGCCCAGCCGGGCACGCCGATCACGATGAAGACCGTGGGGCCCGACGAGGAGCCCCTGCGGGTCATCGCGCAGGCCGTGATCCTGTCGGGTCGTCCCGACATGGTCGTCGTGCTGGCGGCCGAAGACCAGCGGCCGGCTGACCGTGAGGTTCGCCGTTTCGGGTTGATTTCACTTGGACTGATCGCGTTCTTCGCCATTGCGCTCGTGGCCGGTCTGGTCCTGCAGGTCCGTTTCGGCCTCGCGCCGCTTTTCCGCATGCGCGAGGCTGTCGCGGCGGTACGGGAAGGCCAGGCCGAGCGGGTCGAGGGACAGTTTCCGAGCGAGCTTCAACCGCTCGGCGACGAGCTCAATTCCCTGATCGACCATTCGCGCGAAGTGGTCGAGCGAGCCCGGACCCATGTCGGAAACCTGGCGCACGCGCTGAAGACGCCGATTGCCGTGCTGCTCAATGAGAGCCGGAGCGAACAGGGCGGCTTCGCCGAACTCGTCGAACGTCAGGCCGACACGATGTCGCGCCAGGTCGATCACCATCTCCGCCGCGCCCGCGCAGCGGCGCATGCGAAGGCCGTGGGTGCGAAGACCGATGTTTGCGCCACGCTCGACGATCTGACCCGGACGCTGCAACGGATTTATGGCCGCCAGGGCATTTCGATCGGTTTCGAATGCGAGGGCGAGGTCTTCTTCCGCGGGGAGCGGCAGGATCTCGAGGAAATGGCCGGCAATCTTCTCGACAATGCCTGCAAATGGTCGGGCGGCGAGGTGAAAGCGACCGTCCGTCTCGCCGGGGACGGGAGGTTCGAACTCCTGGTGGAGGACGACGGGCCGGGCATGGATGCCGAGCGCCGCGAGCAGGCCCTTCAGCGCGGTGTCCGCCTTGATGAAAGCACGCCGGGAAGCGGACTCGGACTGTCGATCGTCGGCGATCTTGCCGCGGTCTATGGCGGTGCGCTGACGCTCTCGGAATCGGAGCTCGGCGGTCTCCTGGCGCGGCTCGAACTCCCGTCAAGGAAGCGCTAAAGCGACGTTAACCGTAACCGATGCAGATTCGACCGGTCATGACACGAACCGGCGCATCGCGATGACAGGCCTCACCGCGAAGAATATTGAAAAACTCGGCATGTTCTGGGGCACTTTGTCTCCGGAAATGCGCAAGCGCGTGCTGGCGTCCGCGAACGCCGCCGCGGCTTGCGATCCGGCGCAGGCCGGCATCGCCCGCCTGCTTGAAAAACTCGACACGCTCAATGCACCCGACGAAGGCCGTTTGCGGTGCCAGCGGCTGTTTGCTCCGCTCGATCCGCTCACCGGTCATCCTGAAAGCGACCCGCCGTCACGTGCCTATTTTTCTCCGGGCTTTCTGGCCGGGCTGTGGGCCTGGTTCGACGACACGGAGCAATCCGGTTTCACCGCGGATTTTCCGGCGATCAATGCTCCGACGGAGGATTGGCAGGCGATCCGGGCCCGGGCCGGCGAATGCCTCAAGGCGTTTCTCGCGAGCGCGACGGGAGACCGCAAGCTCGAAAGCCGCATCGTCACGATGTGGGGCGCGGGCGGCCGCGAAACGGCCGATCTCGCGGCGACGCTTCTGATCCACGACACGGTGCTGAAAGAGGCGCTGCGGGACGTTCCCGAAGTAATCTCCGATTTCGATCCTGAACTGTGTACGCATGTTCGCGACGTCTATGACGAATTGTCCGAGCGCGCCCCGGCTGCGGGCGTCTGGATGCTCTTGCTCCTGATGACCCGTCTGACCAAGACGGCGCAGATATTCCGCGCGGTCGAAAAGATCGGCCGCCGCAGCGACGATCAGCTGATCTCGAAGACCGACCTTGCCGTTGTTGGCGATGCGGTGCTGAAGGACGCCGAATTCCACGCCACCCGTTTCCGCCGGGCGCCCGCGACGATTGCGGAAGCCGACGAGGCGGTCTCCGGCCTGGCGTGCTTCGTGACGGTGACGGTCGGCATGACGCGCGAATTCGGCATCCGGAAGGACGGACAGTGGGGCAAGACGCTGTTTGCATTGCGTGCTCAGGCATCGAGCGATCTCGAAAAGTTGCTCGCCGGCACCCAGAAGGCGCTCGATGCGGCGCTGCCGGTACCGAAAAAGGCCAAGGGCGGTGTGCTGATCCCGGTGGCATGCCCGGATGAAGCCGTCATCGTCAGGGCCGAAGCCCAGCTGCGCTTTCTTGGCGGGGCGGGAGAGTGGGCCTCGCAGGCCGCGACCGGAAGCGTGCAGAAAAAGGCCGAGGATGCGGCGGTCAATGCACTCGAGGAATGCTGCGGCCAGCTGATCAATGTGCTGCAGCATTCCGAAGGCGAAACGCAGCAACTTGCTTCGGACGGACTCGACGTGATTGCCCGCCTGCAAGAGGCGCTCGGGCAGGAGGAAAGTGCCAGCCTGACCCGCCGACGCAACGCCGCAGCCATGGCGGCGTGACGATCTGACGCTTGCGCGCGCGCGGGGCAGGCCCTAATCCGCCTGCCATGACGCCGGAAAATCAGCCTCCCACCGTCGCCCTCGAAGACCGCATGCGCGATGCGGCGAAACTCTATTCGCCCAGCGCCGCGCGCAATCGCGAACCCGTCCGCGCCGTTCTGGCCGAACGTCTCCGGGACAATGCGCGTGTGCTGGAAATCGGATCCGGGACCGGCGAGCATGGTGAGGCCTGCTGTGCGGCGCGCCCTGACATCGCCTGGCAGTTCACCGAGATCGACCCGGAGTCTCTGGCCAGTTGTGCGGCGCGCGCCGCAGAGATGGACGGGTTGCTGCCTCCCCTTCGCCTTGACGCCGGTTCACCCGGCTGGGTCGACGGGATCGAGCCGGTGGACGCGCTGGTCTGCCTCAACGTGATCCACATTGCTCCGTGGCCCGTTGCCGAAGGTCTGGCTTCGGGTGCAGCAAGACTTGTGAATCCGGGCGGCTTCGTCTTCCTCTACGGCCCCTTCCTGGACGGCGAGCGGACCGCACCGTCGAACCTCGCATTCGATGCCAGCCTCAGGCAACGCAACCCGGCATGGGGTGTTCGCCCGATCGGGACGGTAACGGACCTGTTCACGAAGAACGGTCTGGCGCTCGATGAACGGATCGAGGTGCCGGCAAACAATCTGGCGCTGATCTTCCGGAGGGCGGCATGATGATTTTTGCGCTCATCGCCGCCCTGATCGGAGCTGCGGTCGCGATCTTTGTCCTGGCGCCGTTCCGAGGCGCAGATGTGCCGCGCTGGGCGGGACCGGTTTCGGCCACTGCCTTGCTGGTGCTGGCCGGTGCGGTCTACTGGGCCGGAGGTGCTCCGGATCAGCCCGGCGCGCCCTATGCGCAACAGGCTGCCGAGCGGCGAGCCGCCGACCCTTCCGAGCTCAACCTCGAATCCCGCATCGAGCGGTTGCGCGACATTGTGCGCGAGGACCGGGAGGATGCCGAGGCCTGGGCCATGCTGGGCCGTGAGCTGGCGCGCGCCGAGCGCGAAATGGAGGCGATCAACGCTTTCCAGCGTTCGCTGTCGATCGAGCCGCAGGCGCGGACCTTCTCCGATCTCGGTCAGACCGTGATCAATCTGAACGAAGGCGATGTGACGCCCGACGCTCAGGCCGCGTTCGAAGCTGCATATCAACTGGACCGCGATCTGCCGGAGGCAGGATTCTTCCTTGGGCTTGGTGCCTACCAGAACGGCGATCGCGAGACCGCTGCGCAATACTGGACCGACACGCTGGCCCGGCTGGAAGCGGGTGACCCGTTCCGAATGATCATTTCGCGGCAGGCGGCCGAATTGCTGTCACGACCCAATGTCGATGCCGGAGCGGTCGCTGCGGCCCAGGCCGAGGACGCGCCCGCCCTTTCGCCGCAGGAACGGATCGCCGGCATGGTCGGACGGCTGGACGAACGTGTCCGCAGCGGCGAAGGGTCGCTGTCGGACTGGCTGGTCCTGATCCGGGTCCGCGCCATGATGGATGATGTCGCTGGTGCCCGTGCCGCGCTGACAGAAGCGGAAGCCGACTTTGCCGATGACTCCGGCGCGACCGCCATTCTGGCCGTCGCCCGGCAGGCAATCGGCAATGACGACGGAGAGGAATGATGCGCAAGAGCCGTCAAAGACTGTGGATGGTTGGCGGGGCCGGAGTGATCCTGGCCGGTGCGCTGGCGCTGATGCTGCTCGCCTTCGGTGACGCGCTGGTGCTGTTCTACAGCCCGTCCGAAGTCGCCGCGAACCCGCCGCCCGCAGGAGAACGCGTGCGCGTCGGCGGCCTGGTGGAGGCCGGCAGTGTCCTGCGCCCGGACCAGGGCGGAGCGCTGTTCACCCTCACAGACACCGCCGCGACCATCCGCGTGAGCTATGACGGATCTCTGCCCGACCTGTTCCGCGAAGGTCAGGGGATCGTCGCCGAAGGCCATTTCGACCATGAGGGTCTGTTCCAGGCCTCGAACGTGCTGGCGAAGCACGATGAGACCTACATGCCGCCGGAAGTGGCCGAGGCGCTGCGCGCGCAGGGCGTCTGGCAGGGTGATGGCGACGCCGGCGAGGCGGGCGAATGATCGCGGAAATCGGCCGGTTTCTCGCCGCCATCGCCCTGGTCCTGTCTCTGGTCCAGCTGATGGCTGGCTGGCGTGCGGCCATGGTTCCGGCAAGCGGTCTGGCCAAGGTCAGCGCGCGCGCTGCACAAGCCGCGACCGCGGCATTGGCGATCGCCTTCGGTCTGCTGATCTATCTTTTCGTCGTGTCGGATTTCTCGGTCGCCTATGTCGCCGGGCACAGCCATGTCGACAAGCCGCTCTTCTACAAGATCGCCGCGGCCTGGGGCGGTCATGAAGGTTCGATGCTGCTCTGGTGCACGCTGATGGCGGCGGTCGGTGCCGGCCTTGCAGCGTACGGCCCCAAGGGCGATCCGGGTCTCCGCTTGCGCGCTGTTGCGATCCAGGGCGGCCTGCAGCTGCTTTTCCTCGCCTTTCTCGTCTTTACCTCCAATCCGTTTGACCGGATTGCGATTGCCGACATCCCGGTGCAGGGGGCGGACCTCAATCCGATCCTCCAGGACCCGGCGCTCGCGCTGCATCCGCCCACGCTCTATCTCGGTTATGTCGGGATCTCGGCGGCCTATTCCCTGGCGCTCGCCGGGTTGATCGAAGGGCGCGGGGGACGGCTTGTCGCGGCGGCCATCCGACCGTGGGCCATCGGGGCGTGGACAGCGCTGACCGCCGGAATCGCGCTCGGGGCCTGGTGGGCCTATTACGAGCTTGGCTGGGGGGGCTGGTGGTTCTGGGACCCGGTCGAGAATGCCAGCTTCATGCCCTGGCTCGTCTCCGCGGCGCTGATCCATTCCGCGATCGCCACGCAGCGCACCGGAGCCTTTCCGGGCTGGACGGCGCTTCTGGGGCTGCTGGCCTTCTCGCTGTCGGCGCTCGGGGCCTTCCTCGTTCGCTCGGGCGTCCTGACGTCGGTTCATGCCTTCGCGCTCGATCCGGAACGCGGCATGTGGATTCTTGCCATCCTCGCCATTCTCGCGGGTGGCGGGCTGGCCGTGTTCGGCCTGCGCGCCACGAAGCTGGGCGAGGGCGACGGGTTCGAGCCGACCAGCCGCGAGGCCTTCATCGGACTCAACAATCTCTTCCTTGCCGTGACCGCCGGCATCGTGCTGTGCGGGACGATCTACCCGCTGTTCGCCGATGCGCTTGGCTGGCGCTCGGTGTCGGTCGGCGCGCCATATTTCAACCAGACGGCCACGCCGATGATGGCGGCCCTGCTGATCCTGCTTCCCTTTGCGCCCTACCTGCCCTGGCGGTCGGGCGGCATGAAGCGCGCCGCGTTCAGCTGGCGGCCGCTGGTCTGGGCCATTCCGGGCACCGCCGCCGGACTCGCGGTCCTGCTGATGGGCGGCAGCGTGCTTGCCATTGCGGGCGCCGTGCTCGGCGGCTGGGCGTTGGCCGGAGCCGTGACCGACCTCGTCGAAAGCCGAATTCTGGCGCAATTACCGGCCAGGATTTCGGCGTATGGCCGGGGTCTGGCGCATGCCGGCGTTGGACTGATCGCGCTCGGAGCCGCGGCGGATTCGACGGGTGCTCCCGAAGTCGTCCGGGCACTGGCCGAAGGTGAGACGATGGTGATCGGCACCCGCACGGTCGCGCTTGCCGACCTGCGCCGTGCCGACGGGTCAAATTATCTCGCCGATCAGGCCCAGCTTGTCGTGACCGAGAACGGACGCCGGACAGGCGTTCTGACTCCCGAGCGCCGCTTCTATGTCGCGGCAGAGCAGAATACGCGGGAAGTCGATATCCAGACGACGTTGAGCGGCGACCTCTATGCGGTGCTTGGCGAGCCTCGACAACGCGAGGATGGAAGTGTCGCCTTCGAAGTCCGGCTGAGTTTCAATCCGATGACCTGGCTGCTCGGTTTCGGCGCTCTGATGATCGCGCTGGGCGGTCTGACGGCTCTGACCGGGTTGGCGATCGGGCGCCGGAGGGAGGCCAAGACATGAATCTCATCCTCGTTGCCGTCGCCGCGCTGCAGACAGTAACACTGTCACCGGTGCAGGAAGATCAGGCCCGCGCGATCATGCAGGAAATCAACTGCGTGGTGTGTTCGGGCCAATCCATCGCCGATTCCGATGCCGCGCTGGCACAGGACATGCGCGAATTCGTGCGGCGCCGCGTCGCCGAGGGTGATCGGGCGAGCGAGGTTCGCGCTGCCCTGGCCTCGCATTATGGCGACGAGGTTCTGATGCGGCCGCCCTTCGCCTGGCGCACGGCCTTCCTCTGGGTCCTTCCGGTCCTGTTGCTGATCGGCGGAGGCGCTATGATGGTGTCGGCATCGAGGAAGAAGACGCCGGCGAACTGACGCCGGCAGGAGGCTGGCGTGGCGCGATCGGAAAAAGTCGAGTTTGAAGGCGCCTTCGGCGACACGCTGGCCGCCCGGCTCGAACGCCCGTCCGGCGTACCGCGCGCCTATGCGCTGTTCGCGCACTGCTTTTCGTGTTCGAAGGACATCCTGGCCGCCTCGCGGATTTCGCAGCGCCTTGCCCGTCAGGGCATTGCGGTGCTGCGTTTCGATTTCACCGGGCTCGGCCATTCGGATGGCGAATTCGCCAACACCAATTTTTCCTCGAATATCGAGGACCTGGTTCGGGCTGCCGAATTTCTCGGTGAGGCCCATGAAGCCCCGTCCCTGCTGATCGGTCACTCGCTGGGCGGCGCGGCGGTGATTGCAGCCGCCCGGAGGATCGCCTCCACCCGCGCGGTCGTCACGATCGGCGCTCCGGCCGATGCCGACCATGTCCGAAAGCAGTTCACCGAACGGGTGCCCGAGATCGAGGCGCGGGGCGAGGCCGTGGTTCATCTCGCCGGCCGGCCGTTTCGCATCAAGAAGCAATTCCTCGACGATATCGAGGGCCGGTCGCTGGAGGACGCGGCCAGCGCGCTGAAGCTCCCGATTCTCATCGCGCATTCGCCGGTTGACGAGACGGTCGGCATCGAGAATGCGACGCGGCTATTCGTGGCGGCGCGGCATCCGAAAAGTTTTCTCAGTCTCGATCACGCCAACCATTTGCTGAGCGGCAGGGATGACGCGCGGTTCGTGGCGGACGTGATCGCGGCCTGGGCGAACCGCTATGCCGCCGAAGACCGTTTGCCCGATCCGCCCGCCGCCGTGCCGCAGGGCGTGGTGGTGCAGGAAACCGGGCAGGGCAAGTTCCAGAACTGGGTGGTCGATGCGGATGCGACGTCGCTGACCGACGAGCCCGAAACCTATGGCGGGATGGGGTCGGGACCCACACCCTATGGCCTGCTCAGCGCCTCGCTCGGGGCCTGCACCTCGATGACGATCCGCATGTATGCCGATCGCAAGGCATGGCCGCTCGACCGGGTCACGGTCACGGTCAAGCACAACAAGGATCACGCCGAGGATTGCGAGCATTGCGGCGATGAGCACCGCAAGGTCGACATCTTCGAACGCAGCATCCGCCTTGAAGGTGCGCTCGGTGCCGACCAGATCGACCGGTTGATGGAGATCGCCGACCGCTGCCCGGTTCATCGCACGCTGCACGAACCCGTCGTGATCCGAACCCGCCGCGAGTCTTGATCCTCAAGCGCGGCGTTCTCATGTAATGTTTTCGTAAGACTCGGGCCACGCTCGCGTTACGTGGCGGGCGGCATGGATCATGCGACAGCTCGGTTCAGTTCAGTTGCAGGGAATGATCGACACATGATTTCGACACCTCGTATCCGCCAGCTTTTCGGAGTTTCTCTGGTCGCGCTGTCCGCCTTCGCGGGCGGGGCAGTGGTGACCGGCAGCGTGCCGGCCGCCATGGCCCAGGAGGTCCAGACCCAGAGCGTTGCCGTTCCCCAGGGCGCCTCGCTTGCCGATCTGATCGAACGGGTCAGTCCGGCGGTGGTCTCGATCAATGTGCGTGTTTCCGCGCCGGTGCAGGGCATGCAGGGCGCTCCGAATTTCGAACAGCTCCCGCCGCAATTCCGTGAATGGCTGGAACGCGAATTCGGTGGCCAGCCGCAGCCGCAGATGCGTGAAGGCCTGTCGCTCGGATCCGGCTTCTTCATTTCCGAAGACGGCTATGTGGTCACCAACAACCACGTTATCGACGACGCCACCGAAATCACGGTCGTTCTGTCGGATGGCGAGGAGTTCGCCGCGCGCGTGGTCGGCACCGACCCGCTGACCGATATCGCGCTTCTTGAAGTCGAGAATCCGGACGACCGCAGCTTTCCCTTCGTCCGCCTCAATACCGATCCCTCGCTGAGAGTCGGTGACTGGGTGGTGGCGGTCGGGAACCCGTTCGGCCTGGGCGGTACGGCGACCTTCGGGATCATCTCGGCGCTGGGACGTGAGAGCCGTCTCGCGACCTACAATGAATTCATCCAGATCGATGCACCGATCAATCGCGGCAATTCCGGCGGACCGACCTTCGACATGGAAGGCAATGTGATCGGCGTGAATTCGCAGATCCTGTCGCCGACCGGCGGCAATATCGGAATCGGTTTTGCCATTCCGTCCGACGTCGCGTCGGAGATTGTCGACCAGCTGATCGAAAACGGCCGCGTGTCGCGCGGCTGGCTTGGCGTGCAGATCCAGGACGTCACCGAAGACATTGCCGGCAGTGTCGGCCTCGATTCGCAATCGGGGGCGATCGTCTCGTCGCTGGTCTCCGGCGGTCCGGCGGCGGCAGCTGGCCTGCGCCGCGGGGACGTGATCCTTGCGATGAATGGCGAGGACGTCGAGAACGCCAACGGCCTGACGCGCCGCGTCGGCGCGGCCCGCGCCAATGAGGAAGTCCGCTTCACCGTTCTGCGCGAAGGGCGTGAGCAGACGATCCGCGTCCGGCTGGGCGATCGTCCTTCCGAACAGGCGCTCAACCAGACACCGAGTGTCGGCGAGCCGGCACAGCCGGAGACCTATTTCGGCATGACGCTCGCGCCCACCGTCGGTGAGAACGATGTGACCGGTCTCCTGGTGGAGAATGTGGAGCCGCGCAGCGAAGCGGCCGAAAAGGGCCTGCGTCCGGGCGATATCGTCGTGGAAGCCGGCGGCGCGACCATCCAGTCGGTTTCCGATCTGACCGAAGCCGTCGACGACGCGCGCGGGGAGGGCCGCCCGGCCATCCTGCTGCTGGTGCAGAATGGCAGCACGCAGCGCTACATTGCGCTGCAGCTCGACGGCTTCTGATCCGCAACTCCAGACAAGGACGGGGACGGGAATGCGAATTCTGATCATCGAGGACGATCGCGAGGCAGCGGGTTATATCCGCAAGGGTCTCCGGGAATCCGGGCACGTCGTCGACCACGCGGCCGATGGCGAAGAAGCCCTCGAGATGGCACGGGCTTCGGAATACGACATTCTCGTCGTCGACCGGATGCTGCCGAAGCTCGACGGTCTGACGGTCATCGAGACGCTGCGGACCGAAAATGACCGCACGCCGGCCCTGATCCTGTCGGCGCTCGGCGAGGTCGATCACCGGGTCGAGGGGCTGAAGGCTGGCGGCGATGACTATCTGGTCAAGCCCTACGCCTTCGCCGAACTCCTGGCCCGGGTCGAAGCTCTCGCCCGGCGCCGCGATCCCGAGACGGTCAAGACCAAGCTGGTCGTGGGTGACATGGAAATGGATCTGCTCGCCCGCACCGTCGTGCGCGGCGGCGAGGAAATCATCCTGCAGCCACGTGAGTTCCGCCTGCTCGAATTCCTGATGAAGCATGCCGGGCAGGTCGTGACGCGGACCATGTTGCTGGAAAAGGTCTGGGACTATCATTTCGACCCTCAGACCAATGTCATCGACGTGCACATCTCGCGCCTGCGTTCGAAGATCGACAAGCCCTTCGACCAGCCGATCCTGCACACGGTGAGAGGCGCCGGCTACCGCCTGCAGGCCTAGCGTCATGGCCCGCCGGCTTCCGGCCTTTCTCAACACCACCGCTTTCCGGGTGACGTTGCTCTCGGCAGCGCTGCTGGCGCTGTCGAGCCTCGTCATTCTGACCTTTGTCTATTTCGCATCGGTCGGGGCTTCGCTCCGCCGGACGGACGCGACGGTCGAAGAGGAAATCGCGGTGATCGAGAACCGCGTCCGCAATGGCGGAATCGACGCGGTGAACCGTTATATCCTGCAGCGCAGCGTCGGTGGCAGCGACTTCCTCTACCTCCTCGTCCATCCCACCGGTCGCCGGGTTTCCGGCAATCTGTCGGGTCTGCCCGAGCAGGAGGCCGACGAAGAGGGGCGCCTGGAATTCTCCTATCGCAGACCCCCCGCGGGCGAGGAAGAAAGCGAAAAGGACGAGCGTCTCGCGCGCGGCCGTCTCGCCCCTCTGCCGGGCGGATATGCGGTCTTCGTCGGACTGGATGTCGAGGACGAGGACCGTCTGGTCGGCGGTCTGTTGCGGGCGGTGCTGGCCGCGTCCGCGCTCGCGCTCGCCCTTGGTATTGCCTCGGGGATTTTCATCAGCCGCCGGTTCGCGCGGCGACTCGATGCGATCAACAGCGTGGCTCGGCATGTCCGCGCCGGTGATCTGAGACAGCGGACACCGCGGACCATGACCGGCGACGAACTCGACGAGCTGTCGGCGAATTTCAACGCCATGCTCGACCGTATCGAGGAGTTGATGCACCGCATGAAGAATGTCGGTGATTCGATCGCCCACGATCTGCGCTCGCCGCTGACCCGCATGCGCAACCGGCTCGACGAGGCGTTGCGCGACGAAGGCACGGACCGGGAGGCCACGGTCGCCCAGGCGATCTCGGATGCAGACGAATTGCTGCGCGTGTTCAACGCCATCCTGTCGATTTCCCGGCTCGAGTCCGGGGATCGCCGGCAGAAGCTTGAAGCGATCGATCCGCAGGCGATCGCCGAGGATCTGGCCGAGCTCTACGACCCGGTCTGCGAAGATGCCGGGATCAGCTTCTCGTCCGAGATTGCCGAAGGCTGCCACATCGAGGGCGAACGCGACCTGGTTTCCCAGGCGATCGCGAACCTGCTGGACAATGCGGTGAAATACACGCCGGCGGGCGGGGCGATTGCCTTGCGCCTGCGGTGCCGGGCCAATGGCGAGGTCGAGTTCTCGGTCACCGATACCGGACCCGGCATTCCGGGTGCGGACCGGATCCGCGTGATCCAGCGCTTCGTGCGTCTGGACAATTCCCGGTCGAAGCCCGGATCGGGTCTCGGTCTCAGCCTGGTCAAGGCCATCGCCGAATATCACGGGGCCCGGCTTGAGCTCGACGACGGTCCGGGAACGGGGCCGCACGGCCCCGGCCTGCGGGCGGCACTGGTTTTCCCGGCGCCGAATTAGGCAGCGGGGCTTTTCAACCCCCTCGCAGCACGCCAGTTTCGGCGCATGGCGAAATCCGGCCCGCTTCTCGAAAGGCGCACCCACGACCTTCCCGAATTCCGCGATCCGCGCGGAGTCGAGGTATTGCAGCGGCTGACGGAATCCGGCGCCGGGCTGAGCGATTCCGACCGCGTCTTCCTGACGACGGCATTTTCCGCGGCCCCCTATCTGGGCCGCATCGCCACCCGGCGTGCCGACACGTTCGCGCAAATCCTCGCGCAATCGCCGGACGCGGTCTTCGAGGGAATTCTCGCCGCGGTGCGCGCCACCGGGGCCGAGTCGCCCGATGCCGAAGCGCTGGGGCGCGACCTGCGCCGGGCAAAGGCCGACATGCATCTGCTGACCGCGCTCAGCGATCTCGCCGGCGTGTGGACGCTCGATGACGCAACCTCGCGCCTGTCGCGCTTTGCAGATGCGTGCGTCGCGGCAGGGCTTTTCGGGCTGGTGCGCGATGGCGCGGGCAAGGGGCGCTTCCTGCCACCCGGTGACCCCGGCAACCCGCTGCCCGGGTTGTTCGTTCTGGCGCTCGGCAAGATGGGCGCGGAAGAACTCAACTATTCCAGCGATATCGATCTGGCGATCTATTACGAGCCGGACCAGGTGAGGCTGGCGGAGGGACGGGACGCAGAGCGGGACTTGCCCCGGCTCGTCCAGAACCTCGTTCGCCTGCTGCAGGAACAATCCCCGGAGGGCTATGTCTTCCGGACCGATCTGCGGCTACGCCCGGATCCGTCTGCGACTCCGACCGCGATGTCGTGCGACGCGGCGCTGCGATACTATGAATCCATCGGTCAGAACTGGGAGCGTGCCGCTTACATCAAGGCGCGGGTGTGCGCCGGTGACCCGGGCGCGGGCAGCGCCTTCCTCAAGGCGATGTCGCCCTTCATCTGGCGGCGGTCACTCGACTATGCCGCGGTCGACGACATCCGTGCTCTGGCCCGGCAGATCCAGTCTGTCGGCGCCCGTGCCCAGGTCCGCGCCGCCGGTCACAATCTCAAACTCGGACGCGGCGGCATCCGCGAGATCGAGTTCTTTGCCCAGGTGCCGCAACTGGTCTTCGGCGGACGCGAAGCGTCGCTGCGTATCCGCAGCCCGATCCTGGCGCTCGAACGCCTGTCGGCGCTGGGCAAGGTTCCTTCCGACCGGGCGGCCACACTCATCGAAGCCTACGGTTTCTTCCGGTCGGCCGAGCACCGCATCCAGATGCTGGAGGACGAGGCGACGCAAATCCTGCCCGAGGCCGACGACTTGCGGCGCCGGGTGGGAGTGCTGTGCGGATTTTCGGACCTGTCTGCGTTCGATGACGCCGTGCGATCGCGCCTGACCGGCGTGCATGCCGCCTTCTCCGAGCAATTTGCGCTCGACGAGACGCTGGCCTCGAATTCTGGAAGCCTGGTTTTCTCCGGCGTGGAACCGACGCCCGACACGCTGGAGACCCTGACGCGGCTCGGTTTTTCCGAACCGAAGGCGGTCTGGACCAAGATCAACAGCTGGCTCGGCGGCCGGACGCGGGCAACGCGTACCCAGCGCGCACGCGAGCTCTTGACCACGCTGACACCGCGACTGCTCGATGCCATGGCCGAGACCGGCGAGCCGGATGCGGCGTTCGCGCGTTTCGCGGCGTTCTACGAAAATCTGCCGATGGGCGTGCAGCCTCTGTCGCTGCTGCGAAGCGAGCCGGAACTGGCGCGCGAACTCGTGGCGATACTTGGTCTCGCGCCGCGCATCGCGAGGACGTTGGCGCAGCGTCCCGTCATTCTGGACGTGATGCTCGATGCGCGCTTCTCCCGCCCGCTTTCACAGGATCCGCCCGACGATCTGCGCACGCGCTTCCTCGACCAGATGGCCGCTTCCGAAGGGCTTGAGGATGCGATGAACCGGGCGCGGCGGCTGGCGCGCGAGGAACGCTTCCGGATCGGCGCGCAAATTCTCGTGGGGCGCGCCGACGCAGGCGCGGCGGGGGCGGCCTTTGCCGAGCTGGCCGAAGCCGCCATCGAAGCCATGGCGCAGGCCGCGCACCAGCGCATGGAGGAGAAGCACGGTCCGATGCCCGGGCGGTTTGCGATTCTCGGTCTGGGGAAGCTGGGCGGACGGGAGCTCGCATCGGATAGCGATCTCGACCTGATGCTGGTCTATGAGGCCGAGGGGGAGGGGGCCGAAACCTGGTTCACGCGCTTCACCCAACGCTTCGTCAGCGCCCTGTCCGCACCGACCGAGGAGGGCGAGTTGTTCGAGGTCGACCTGCAACTTCGCCCGTCGGGAAAGGCGGGTCCCGTCGCGGTCTCGCTGCCAAGCTTCCTGTCCTATTATGCCAGCGAAGCCTGGACTTGGGAGCGGATGGCCCTGACCCGGGCGCGCATTGTGTGCGGAGACCCCGATCTGTCGCAGCGGATCGAGGACGGGATTGCGGCCGCTCTGTCGCAGCCGCGAAATCCGGACATCACCGTGGAAGATGCCGTCGCCATGCGGGCGCGCCTGCAACAGGAGAAGCCGGGCCGTGGTCTGTGGGACCTGAAGCGAAAGCCGGGTGGGCTGGTGGACATCGAATTCATCGCCCAGACACTTCAACTGCTTCGGCTCGCGGAAGGGCAGGGAAAGCGCGCCACCTCGACCGTTGCGTCGCTCGCGGCACTTCATCGTGCCTCTGCGCTCCGGGATGAGGATGCGGAACTGCTGACGGGCGCGGCCCGGCTTTACCTCGACCTTCTACAACTGGTGCGGACCGCGCACGGATCGGGCTTCGATCCGTCACAGGCCGCCAAGGGGTTCGCGGCCCGTCTCGCGGGGGTCGGCGGCATGGCGTCGATTGCGGAGTTGAACGCGCGCCTGGAGGTCCTCTCCGAAGCGGTGCGCGCCCGGTTCGAGGCGCTGCTCGGTCCGCTGAATTAGGCGCGACGGAATCCGCCTGTGTCCCGCGTTAAAGGTTCAGCGAGGGTGAAACAGGAGATTCCTCACCATGACAAAGTCCTTCCTCATGATTGCCGGCGCCGCCGGTCTGGCGATGAGCCTGACGGCTGTTGCCGACGCCCAGCATCGCGGCATGCGCGGTCATCACGGCGGCCCGGGTGGCGGTCAGGCCATGCACGGCCTGATGATGCTGCGCGCGGCAGATGCCAATGGCGACAACACGATCACGCGCGCCGAAGTCGACCAGCTCCAGGCGGAAATGTTCACCTGGATGGATCGCAACGACGACGGCGTGCTGTCGTCTGCCGACCGTTCCCCGATGCACCAGCGCCTCGCCGCGATGCGCGACGAGCAGGCCGGCACCGGCGCGGGCGATCGTCCGCGCGGCCGGATGGGCCGGCGCGGCCCCGGCGGTCCCGGCGGCGATCCTGCCCGGATGGATGCCAATGGCGATGGCCAGGTGACGCGCGAGGAATTCATGTCGCGCGGTGCGCCGGGCTTTGAACGTCTCGACGCCAATTCCGACGGTTCGGTGACACCCGACGAGCTGGACGCCGCCCTGGAACAGGGACGCGAACGGCGCGAGGAACGTGTCTTCTGGTGGCGCGACTAGGGTCGGCGTGCCAGACTCGGGTAATCGCGGCGGAGGACTTCGCAGAGCATGTCGAAGCCGGCAGGCACTTTGCCTGACCCCTCCGCCGCTTTCTCCGACCCCGATGCGCCTCTGCTCGAGGCCGTCGGGCGCGGAGACCGGGATGCTGCCCGCCAGCTGATGGCGCGGCGTCTTCCGCGGCTTCTCGCGATTGCCCAGCGTCTCCTGTCCGATCCGGTCGAGGCCGAGGATATCGCACAGGAGACGTTCATCCGCGTCTGGAAAGCGGCCGCACGCTGGCGCAGCGGAGAGGCGAAGGTGGAAACCTGGATGAGCCGTATCGCGATCAATCTCTGCTATGACCGGCTTCGCCGCCGCCGCGAGATCCTGACCGATGCGCTGCCCGAACGGGTTGATGGTGCGCCCGGGCCCGAGACTGCCCTGTCGCTGGGTCAGGCGGCGCGGCAGGTCCATTCCGCGGTCGCGAGCCTGCCGGACAGGCAACGCCTGGCACTGGAATTGTGTCACTTCCAGGAAATGACCAATATCGACGCCGCCGAGGCCATGGACATCAGCGTGGAGGCGCTTGAATCCCTCCTTGCGCGCGGCCGTCGCAGGCTGCGAGCAGTTCTGACGGGACAGGAAGACGCGTTACTGGCCGGATTCGGGGGAGATCTGCCGGTCCACGAGGGGACGAGAGGATGAATATCGAACGCTTCAAAGCCATTCTGGAGGCCTATGGTGCCGACCCGGACCGCTGGCCCGAGGCCGAACGCGATGATGCCGTCGCGTTCCTGCGTTCCGAACGGTCGGCACAGGCTGCCCACGATGCCGCTGCCGAACTGGACGGGCTTCTGGCCCCTGCCGCGATTTCGGCCATGCCGAGCGAGATACTGACTGCGCGACTGCTGCGCGCCGTGCCGCAGCCGGAATTCCTGGCTGACTGGAAGCGTGTCGCTGCCGCCGCAGCGCTGGCGCTCGCGATCGGTCTCGGCGGTGGATATGTCTCCGGTACCTTGGTGCCGCCGGCCGACGAGGAGGCCTATTACGAGATTGCCTTCGACGGGCTCGACAGCGAAGTCCAATTCGATTGGGAGGGCGGCGCATGAACCGCGCAACACCTTGGGTGATTGCCCTTCTGGTTTCGGTTCTGGCCAATGGCGCGATGCTGGGACTGACGCTCCACAGCGTGTCGGGCGGACCGCGCTTCGACCGCGGTCACGATCACACGCCGCCCGCCGGCTTGCGCGGAGACGGGTTCAGTGTTCGCGCGTTTCTGGGCGCGCTTCCGCCTGAGGACCGCGAATCCGCAGCCGGCCGGCTGCGCGACGGACGGGACGAGGTGATCGCGCACATGCGCGATGTTCGTGATGCGCAGCAGGCGGTCGAGGCCGCGCTGCGCCGTGAGCCGTTCGATGCCGAGGCGGTGCGGTCTGCCATGCAGAATCTGCGCGCGGCGCGCGGAGAGCTGGAAGGCGAGATCGAACGCGCCATCATCGATATCATCGCCGATCTGCCGCCCGAAGAACGTATGCGCGTCCTTGAACAGGGCATGCGCGGCGACCAGGGCCGGCGAGGCCTTCCGCCACATCGCCGCCCAGGGGACGGCCCGATGCGCGACGGGCCGCCGCGCGAAGGCTGACGTCCGCCCTTGGGATCAGGCCGCGTCATCGGACAAGACGAAACGCTCGTCCTGTCCTGCGCGATCGGTCTCGTCGTGCGTTTCGAATTCCGAGATATCCGCGGCCAGCGGCATCGTGAAAGTCACCGACGTGCCTTCGCCGATCGTGGATTCGATGGCGAGCCTGCCGCCATGCATCTCGACGAGGGATTTTGACAGGGCAAGGCCGAGACCGGACCCCTGGTGGCTCTTGGAGTGCTGGCTCTCGATCTGTTCGAAGGGCCGGGCCAGGCGCGGAATGTCCTCCTGCGCGATGCCGATGCCGGTGTCCGACACCTGAATGGCCACGGACTTCTCGACCGTGAAGGTCCGGATCGTGACCCGGCCGCCTTCGGGCGTGAATTTCACCGCATTGGAAGCGAGATTGAGGATGACCTGCTTCAAGGCTCGCGGATCGGCCTCGATGTCCGGAGCATCGATCAATTCGGCGATGACGCGGATATTCTTTTCCTCGGCCCGGCCGCGGACCAGGCGCACGCATTGTTCGATGATGTCGCGCGGCCGCACCGGCTCGGTCTGAAGCTGCATCTTGCCAGCCTCGATCTTCGACATGTCGAGAATGTCGTTGATGAGGGCCAGCAGGTGTTCGCCCGAGGTGTGGATGTCGTTGACATAGTCCGCATAGCGGGCGTCACCGAGCGGCCCGAACATTTCGCGCAGCATGATCTCCGAAAAGCCGTTGATGGCATTCAGCGGCGTGCGCAATTCGTGGCTCATATTGGCGAGGAATTCGCTCTTCGAGCGGTTGGCCTCTTCGGCGCGAATCTTTTCCTCTTCGTACTTCTTCGCCAGTTCGGCGATCCGGCGCTCGTTCCGCTTCACGTCCTCGACCGTGCGGCGCAGTGCGGATTCGGAATCCTTCAGCTGGTTTTCCTGGCGCTTGAGGTCGGTGATGTCGGCGCCGACCGAGACGAGGCCGCCATCGGCGGTCGTGCGTTCCGAATAATGCAGCCAGCGCCCGTCCTTCAATTCGATTTCATAGGTCTCGCCGCCAATCTCCGCGCCATGGACCGCCGCAATTGCGCGCGCGGCTTCGGTCTCGACATCGCCATAAGGCAGGCCGGGACGAAGGCCGCTGTCGGTAAAGTCGAAGAAGTCGCGGAACTTCCGGTTCCAGAGGACGAGACGCTGGCGGGAGTCCCAGAGCACGAAGCTCTCGCTCATCGATTCCAGAGCCGCGCGGAGCCGGTTCTCCGCTGCCGCAACCCGGGCCTGCGCGCCCTTGCGCTCCGTGACGTCGATCGCCACGCCAACGATCCGGTCGGTGGTCACGGCGTCGTCCGTGCTCCAGAGCCGGCCACGCAGGTGAATCCAGATAGGCAGGTTGGACGCCTGAAGCTCGACATCGATCTCGCCGGCGCGGGCCGATCCGCGAATGGCCGCAGACAGGCGTTCCCGGTCGCGTCTTGAGAACAGGGCGAGGAAGTCGGCGCTCGACATGACCTCGCCTTCCTCGCGCCCGAGAATGCGGGCCATCGAGTCCGTGACATAGACCTGGTCGGATTTGCGGTTCCAGTCCCACACGCCGCAGCGCGCACCTTCGATGGCGACGCGGAAGCGCCGCTCGCTGTCACCCAGCGCAGCGCGTGCCGCACGCAGATTGCTCATCTGCATGGACAGAGCGGAGCCGAGACCCACGGCAAAGATCACCGGAGCGACAAAGAGCAGGGCGTAGAGGATCTGGGTCCGGATCCAGGCACTGGTATCCATGCGCATCGGTCCGATCAGGACGACGCGCATGTCGGAGCCCGGAAGGCTGGCGGATGCGATCGTGGCCTGGCCCTGGCCCAGTGGGATGCCATTGACCGCGCCGCCGCCCTCGCGCAGGCGGCTCGCCTGTTCCGAGGTGAGCGCGAAGCGGTCGAACAGGCTTTCGGAGAATACGCCCGCCTGCGGCATCGGCCGGATCGACAAGGGGCGTCCGTCCGGACCGGCGAGAATGGCCACGCGCCCGTCATTCCAGTCGGGAAGAAGCGCAAAGGGATCGAGCCGCAAGACGATCGCACCGACACTGCCATCCGCGAGGGCAACCGGGTGTGCCATGGAAATCGAGCGTGCCGTCGCGTCAATGGCGGTGCCGCTGTCGCTGGCCAGCGCGTCGTCGGCGGCGACACGCAGCGCTGCGCTGTCGGCATTTTCCGACAGGATTTGCGTGTTGGCGGTCAGAAGCGCTGCATCCAGAACGCCCGGCGACCGCGCCAGAGCCGAAACGAATTCGCCGCCCTGCGCGGTAACCGTTTCGGTTGGAAGGGCGGAGATCGCCATGACCGCGGAGTCGAGACTGCCGTCGATACCGGCGAGGCGCGAGGCGGTGCGTTCGGCCAGAAATGCGGCTTCGCGCGCATAGGACTGGCCGGATTCGGCCAGCATCGCGCTGCGCTCCTGGAACAGCTTGTAGCCGATCACGGCCGCGAACATCACGATGAAGACAAAGACGGCGACGACAATCCAGACGACGCTGTTCTTGCCGACGGCCGCAGGCGGGCTGTCCGCGCGCTTCCGGCGTTTGCCGGGCACGGGTGATTTCCGCCCCCTGGAGCGGGCCGCGTCATCCCCTCGAATCATGCTGTCAAAGTTAAGGTGACAGGGGTGTGTCTGTCACCCTTTCCGCGCCTAGGCGACGTTCGGCTTGGCCTCGTCGTCGGAGCGCCGTTCCGGGCCGCGATATTTCGACGGATCGTGGCGCCGGCGGTCGGGGCCGAAATAAACCTTTGTGCGCACGAAAGGGCGCGGCCGGTCGATGATCATCGCGATCTTCGCCAGCAGGTCCTTGGCCGTGATCGGCTTGCAGCAGAACTCGGTTGTCCCGGCATCACGCGCCTCGAAGACGCGCGATTTTTCCGAATAGGCCGACAGCATGATGATCGGTACGAGTGGGTTGGCGACCCTGTTCTGGTCTCGCAGCGACTTGATCAGCTCGACGCCGTTCATGCCGTCCATCTGATAATCGGTGATGATGATGTCGATGGCTTCGTTGCGTGCCACTTCAAGCGCCTCGTGCCCGCTCAACGCCTCATAGATGAGGGTGACGCCGAACGCATTGAGGATCGTGCGGACGATCTTCAACATGTGCGGATTGTCGTCGACAATCAGGATGCGGAGTGGTCGCAGGTCGGCCATCTGTGGTCGCTCAAGATCGAAAATCAGGCGTTATCGGAAAACACCGTAAAGCTAAATGGTTAGAAGCCGATTAAGCCGCCGGGCTTTCACGGCGGTCGAGCACCATCGGCTCGTCTGCCGTCGCACGGATCGACCGTACGATGTCGCCGGCATGGCGGCAGAACCCCAGCAGGTCCTGGGGCAGGTCGGGATTGCTCGCCGGCAGGTCGGCCCAGTATTCAGCCAATGTCAGCAGGGCCGGAGCCTGCTCGATAAGGCGGGCCTGAAACTCGACCTTGTGGGGATCCCGGTCGTATTCCGCCCCCGGCACACGCCAGCCGCCCCAGTTCTGCTCGTCGGTCACGACCACGGGATAGGTCCCCGGGAAGGGGTGGTGCGCGCACTCCGTTTCGGTTTGCCACTTGTTCCTGGCGCGCAGCACGCGCCATCCGTCAGGCGAATGATCCTCGACCTGTTCGGCGGCGAGGTCCGCAGCCGTGAAGTCGCGGCCGAGACCGCAATCGTAGTAGATGCGCACCGGCTCTTCGACATCCTTCACCCATTGCGGCTTGACCTGTTCGATCAGAGCCCAGGTTCCGACGGGCCGTACGAAAACCCGCTGGTGTTTGTGAAAGACCGCCTTGGCCATGTCTCGCTCCCGTATTCACACGGGCCAATAGCAGGCCGGGGTTAGGACAGCGTAAAGCCGGGGTCGAATTGCGGCTCAGATATCCCAGTCGGGCCGTCTGCCGTCCTCGTCCTCGATCGCTTCGAACAGGGCCGTGACCTGTTCACGCTCCCGCGGCGTCAGTTCCGGCCGCCAGATCTCCCAGAGCAGGATCACCCGGGTTTCGTTCGAACGGTTCCACGCCTCGTGATTGATCGTGTCGTCAAACGCCCAGGCCTTTCCCATCTCCCATTGCCGGATCTCGTTGCCGACGCGGAATTCGCAGCCCTCGGGCAGGATCACCGGCAGGTGGCAGATCAGCCGTGTGTTCACGAGGCCGGAATGCGGCGGGATATGCATGCCCGGCTTCATCAGCGAAAAGAGGATGGATGGAGACCGGTGCCGGATTTGCGGGATCGGCGCGCCCGCGAGGGCGGCCATCGTTTTCGGACAGCGGGCGATATTGTCCTCGATCGGGCGGCCATTCTTCCAGAGATAGAAGGCGCTCCAGGCGGGATTGTTGAGCAGTTTGTGGACGTCGTTCTGCGGCCGGTCCTTCTTGCCTTCGATATAGGGGGCGAAGGCGGCATCGTCGCTCAGGACTTCGATCAGTTCGGCGCGGATGTCGTCCGTGGCGGCTTCAACCCGGTCCATCCACGGAAACATCGCCCGGTCATAGAACTGGACCTGGGGGAGTTCCGGGAAATTGTAGACTTTCGGTTCCTGGTAGAAGATCTGCCGCTTGCCGGTCAGGACGTCGAAGGAGCGCGAAAAGCGGTCGCGCTCCCCGCCGAGCACCACGCCTTTCGCGGCCAGTCTGGCGCTCAGCTTGTCGGCGTATTCGCCCGCATACTGGCTGCATTTCAGCCGTGCCCGCGCAACGGCCTTTTCGAGATCGGGCGGCAATTGCGCGCCGTCCGGGATCATCCGCAGAACGATGTTGTAGTGCGCCGCCGCGGCCCGGTCGTTTCCCGCGAGCGCGTAGTCGTCGGCCTTGAGGATCAGCAGTCGGGGATTGTGGGGTTCGAGTTCCAGCCCCCTGGTGATGGCCTCGGTTCGCACGGCGTGGTCTTCGAGCGCCGTGGCGGCCAGCGCGACACCATACCAGATACTCGCATCCTCACCGCCAGCGGCCAGGATGGCGCGAAAGCCCGTCAGGGCTGCCGCGGCATTGCCGTCGTTCAGCGCCGCGCCGGCTTCAGCGGCCATCTGGCGGAAGTCGAATCCCGATGCCTGCATGTCACTCCCCCGGTCACATGCAATCCGCCCCGATGCCCTGCGTCAATGCGGCAGCCTCGCTGAACTGTCGCATTCCGCCTTTCGAGCCGCTAAAGAGGCGGCAATGACCGATCTCGACCGCAGATTTTCCGTTGCGCCGATGATGGACTGGACGGACCGGCATTGCCGGGCCTTCCACCGCGTCCTGACGCGCCGCGCGCTGCTGTACACGGAAATGGCCACCGCGCCCGCCGTGGTGCGCGGCGATCATGCGCGCCTGCTGCGCTTCGATCCCGCCGAGCAACCCGTCGCGCTTCAGCTCGGCGGATCGGATGCAGCCGAGCTGGCCGAAGCCGCGAAGTTCGGCGCGGCGATGGGCTATGCCGAAATCAATCTCAATGTCGGGTGTCCGTCCGACCGGGTGCAGTCCGGACGGTTCGGCGCCTGCCTGATGCTCGAGCCGCCCCTGGTCGCCGAGTGCGTGGGCGCGATGCGGTCGGCGGTCGATGTTCCCGTGACGGTCAAATGCCGGATCGGCGTCGATGACCAGGAGCCGGAAGCCGCGCTGTTCGGCTTCGTGGAGACGGTCGCGGCGGCCGGGTGCCGGAGCTTCACCGTCCATGCGCGCAAGGCCTGGCTGAACGGGCTGAGCCCGAAGGAAAACCGCGACATTCCTCCGCTGGATTATCCTCTGGTGCGGCGGCTCAAGGCCGCGCACCCGGAGCTGGAAATCATCCTCAATGGCGGGCTGGCCGATCTTGATCACGCTCGGGCGGAAATGACCGGCCTGGACGGGGTGATGCTGGGCCGGGCGGCCTATCACACACCCTTTGTTCTGGCACAGGTCGACAGCCGCTTCTTTGGCGAACCCGATCCGGTGTCCGGCCGCGCCGAGGTGGTCGAGGCCTACCGGCCCTACATCGAACGCGCGCTCGACGAGGGCACGCGCCTGCACGCCATCACGCGCCAAATGCTGGGCCTGTTCCATGGTGAACCCGGCGCGCGGCAATGGCGGCGCATCCTGTCGGAAAAGGCCAACCGCGACGGAGCCGGACTTGAGGTGATCGACGAGGCACTCGATGCCATCGACCGCCGGCGGGAGGCCGCGTGAGCGCCACCCCCGACCTGCTTTGGCTGGCCGCCGGACTGGCGGCGACCGGCGCGTTTGCCGGGCTGATCGCCGGCCTGTTCGGGATCGGCGGCGGCGTGGTCATGGTTCCGGCGCTCTACTTTGCCTTCGGTCTGCTCGGATACGATGACGGTCCACGTATGCAGGTGGCTGTCGGCACATCGCTGGCGGTCATCGTCGCGACCTCGCTGAGATCGGTGACCTCGCATGCGAAACGCGGCGCGGTCGACGGTCAGGTCTTGCGCACCTTCATCCCGTGGATCGTCGTGGGGGCGCTGGTCGGTGGTTTCGTCGCCGACATCGTGCCGGGCCGGGCGCTGACCGCGCTGTTCGGCGTGACGGCGCTGCTGCTGTCGGCGCAATTCTTCTTCGGCCGCCCGGACTGGAAGCTGGCGGACGATCTGCCGACCGGCCCGGCGCGCGCAGGTCTCGGCGGCCTGATCGGGCTGTTGTCGTCGCTGATGGGGATTGGCGGGGGTGTATTCGGCGTGACGATGATGACGCTGTGCGGCCGGTCGATCCACAAGGCCGTCGGCACGGCGGCAGGGTTCGGCGTGGCGATCGGCGTACCGGGCGCTCTCGGTTTTATCCTGTGGGGGTGGAACGAGACGGGGCGGCCGCCGCTCTCGCTCGGCTATGTGAACCTGCTCGGTTTCGCGATCCTGGCGGCTTCAGCCTTCTTCCTGGCTCCGGTTGGCGCGTCGCTGGCCCACAAGCTGCCGGCGGCCACGCTGAAGCGGCTGTTCGCGGTCGGGCTGGCCGTCACGGCAATCTCGCTGATCCGCGAGGCGTGGGTGGCCGGTTAGACGCCGAACATGTGCAGCACCAGCGCTAATGCCGCGATGATGCCGGCCCATGCCGCGATGTAGAACACCGACTGGCCGAAATTGGCCCGGAAACGGTGCGTGCGCGCGACCAGCAAAAAAGCCAGTAGCAGCACCAGATAGAGCGCGTTCGCCGGATCGACATTCTCGGGCAGCAGATTGCGCGCAGCCGGCACCAGGATCAGGGCGATGACCGCGGTCAGCGCGCCAGCGGCGGCAAATAGCAGAAAATTTCTCATCGTTTCGCCTCCTTTGCCGCACGATAGGCTTCCCTGCGGGCCGGCAGTTCATCTCCGATCGCCGCGCGTTCCGCGTCGCTGTAGCGGGTCCAACGCGCCAATTCTTCCATCGAGCGGAAACACCCGACGCAAATCTGGCGTTCCGGGTCGACGAAGCAGACCTGGATGCACGGGCTCCACATCGCGTCAGTCGCCGCGCCGCGGCAGGAAGCGCGAGCGGAGCCAGCCGAAGGTGGAATTTCCTTTAAGCGCATTGCGATAGGCTGCGTCCATGAAGCGGGTGAGCGTGCGAACCTCGCCCAGCTGGTCGAGACGGGTGCGCATCGGAGCCTCCGGGTCGAGCATCTTCACGATCTTCGCCGGCGAACCGGCCACCACGGCATGGGCCGGGACGTCCCGGGTGACCACGGCCCGGGCCCCCACGACGGCATGATCGCCAATCGTCACTCCCTTGCCGATGAAAGCGCCATCGCCGATCCAGACATTGTTGCCGATCGTGACCGGCCGGCCCTCGGGTGCGGGGTCGATCCGGTCGTACAGGCCGTGCCAGTCGCAGTCGGTCACGGTCGCATTGGCCGCGAACATGCAGGCATGGCCGATGGTCACACGTTTCGCGGCGAGGATGCGCGTGCCGCCGGAGAACAGGCAGGCATCGCCGATCTCGATCGCGGCCTCGCGGTCGTGCGGGGCCCAGACGGTGAAGCGGACGACCGAGTCGCGGGAGGCGATGACATGCAGCGAGGTCCCGACGGAAATGTTCGGGCCGAAGACCTCGACATGCCAGGGCCGCACGATTTTCGCGGCCGGACCTATACGTTCGAAATGCGGATGCAGGAAATGCCGTGCCCACGCATTCTCGAAACGCTCCCAAGCCTGATGCATCCAGTAGGGGCGATGATCTCTTCGCATTCGTCCTCTCCCGCGTTAGACGGGTAGCATGAGCCCCGAAACCATCGAAGCCTCCATCCTTCGCCTGACCGAAAAGCGCGGTCCCGGCAAGTCGATCTGCCCGTCCGACGTGGCCAAGGATATCGAGCCGGACAACTGGAACCGTCACATGCGGGCTGTACGCGCCGCCGCCATCGGGCTGGCACGTGCAGGACGGATTGTGATCCTGCGCAAGGGCAGGCCGGTGGATCCGGACGATTTCCGCGGTGTCTACCGGCTGGCCGTCCCTGCCGCGGACGCATGACCGAATCCAGCGAGTCGCTAGAAGCCCTGCTCGCCCGCATCCGTGCATGCCGGGTTTGCGCCGACCGGCTCGATCCGCGCCCGGTCGTCCGCGGTGCTGCACGTGCGAAAGTGCGCATCATCGGCCAGGCTCCCGGTACACGGGTTCATGCCTCCGGTATGCCGTTCACCGACCCGTCCGGTGACCGTCTCAGGGACTGGCTGGGCGTCGACGAAGAGACCTTTTACGACGAAAGCAGGATCGCGATCACCCCGATGGGATTCTGCTTTCCCGGGCTCGACGCAAAGGGGGGCGACAGGCCGCCTGACAGGCGGTGCGCGCCACTGTGGCAAGGTGAACTCGACGCCCGGCTTGACGCGGTCGACCTGACGCTCCTTGTCGGTCGTCATGCGCAGCAATTTCATCTCGGGAAGCGGGCCAGGCCGACCCTGACCGAAACGGTGCGGAACTGGGCCGAGTATGCACCGGATTTCGTGCCCCTGCCGCACCCGTCCTGGCGCAACAATACATGGCTGAAAAAGCATCCCTGGTTCGAAGCAGAGGTACTTTTCATGCTGCGCCGCCGCATGAAAAAACTGCTCCAAACCTAAGCGCCGCGTTCTTGTGCAAACAGGTTTCAGCGGCTATCCCCGCGCCGCGTTTGCCAACCGCCTTCCGGCGGCGGCCCCTTTCGCGTCCCATCCAAGGATCGCCACATGAGCGTTTTTGAACACCCGTCCTTCGACAACCACGAGAAGGTGCTTTTCGCCACCGACGAGAAGACCGGCCTCAAGGCCATCATCGGCGTGCACTCGACCGTGCGCGGTCCGGCTGTCGGGGGCTGCCGCATGTGGCGCTACGAGGACTCGGCGGCTGCGCTCAATGACGTGCTGCGCCTGTCGCAAGGCATGAGCTACAAGAATGTGATGGCCGACCTGCCGATCGGCGGCGGCAAGAGCGTGATCATGAAGCCGGACGGCGATTTCGATCGCGAAGAACTCTTCCTTGCCTTCGGCCGGGCCATCGAGGCCCTGAACGGCAACTACATCACCGCCGAGGATGTGGGCGTGAGCCCGGCCGACATGATGACCGTCCGCAAGGAAACCCGCTGGGTGACCGGCCTGCCTGAAGGCAAGGCGGCGTCGGGTGATCCCTCGCCGGTGACGGCGGAAGGCGTGTTCCGTGGTATCCGGGCCTGTGTGAAGCGCGCCGGGATGAGCGATCTTCAGGGCGTCCGCATCGCCGTGCAGGGCGCATGCGGCCACGTCGGTCACTATCTGATCGGGCACCTGGCCAAGGCGGGTGCGGAACTGGTGATCACCGATATCAACGAGCCGAAGCTGAAGGAAATCGCCGAGGAATTCGGAGCGAAGATCGTCGACAAGGACGCGATCTACGACCAGGACGTTGACGTGTTCGCCCCGTGCGCCCTCGGCGCCATCATCAATCCGGAAACGATCGACCGCCTGAAGGTGAAGATCGTGGCTGGTGCGGCGAACAACCAGCTCGCGACTCGCGACATGGGCGGACAGCTGCAGCAGCGCGGCATTCTCTACGCCCCCGACTACGTCATCAATGCCGGCGGCATCATCAATGTGATGGGTGAAATCCAGGGTGATTTCGATCCTGCCTGGGTGCAGGGCAAGCTGGACGGTCTGGAAAAGACGCTGGGCGAGATTCTCGACCGCGCCGAATCCGAGGGTCGCCCCTCCAACGTCATTGCGGACGAAATGGCGCGGGCCCGGATCGAAGAGGCCCGGGTCAGCAAGGCCGCCTGACCGTCAGTCCCTGACGATCACGACATCCGAAGGGCTGGCCGAAAGGCCGGCCCTTTCGCTTTCCGGCAGTCCGTCCGGCGCCACCCGGGCGCACCATTCGCTGCCATCCGGCGCGAAGGTGACCAGGTCGACAGCCCCGCCGCGGAAAGTCCGCGTGACCAATGTGAATGTGTCGCCGCTTCCGACCCTTGTGCGCTCCGGCCTGACGATCAGGTGTGCGGTTTCGCCGTCGGGAATGTCGGGGGCTTCGACGTGGCCGATCGGCGAATCCAATCCGCCTTCCCTGACCGTCCCGGTCCAGATATTGGCCGGTCCCAGGAGACGGGCGGCGGCGCGTGAATTGGGCCGGGCGTACAGCGCTTCGGGCGGTCCCGCCTGCACGATCCGGCCCTCCTGCATCAGGATGATCGTCTCAGCCATTTCCATGGCTTCCTCGGCGTCATGGGTCACGAGAAGCGCCGAAATCCCCGAGGCCGCCAGCAATTTGGCCGTGCTTCGCCGGAGGTCGTCACGCAGCGACCGGTCGAGGCTGGAGAAGGGTTCGTCGAGCAGGATCAACCGGGGTCCCGGCGCGAGCGCGCGCGCAAGTGCCACGCGTTGCTGTTCGCCGCCCGACAATTCATGGGGATAGGCATGGGCGCGATGGGCCAGCCCGACCCGGTCGAGCCAGATCATCGCTTCGTCACGGCGCGCCTTGCCCGCGAGATGGTTCAATCCGAAGGCGGTATTCATCACCGCGGTCATGTGGGGAAACAGGGCGCCGTCCTGAAAGACAAGCCCGAATCCGCGACGATTGGGAGGCACCCAGGCCGTCTGGTTGTCGAGGATGCCGGACGGCGTCGAGATTTCTCCCCCGTCCAGACGTTCAAGACCTGCAATCGCGCGCAGCAGCGTGGTTTTTCCGCTGCCGGACGGTCCGAGCAGTGCGACGATTCCACCCTGGGGCAGGTCGAGATCGACGCCGCTGAGAATTTCGCGGCGGCCGCGCAGGAAGCGCGCATCTCGAACGGACAGAAGCGGGCGTGTCATCGGACCTCGATGCGTTTGGGGGCGATGGCCTGGCGCGCGACAATCGCCATGGCCGGCAGGGCGAGCGCGACGAGCACAAGCGCGGGCAGGGCGCTTTGACCCAGGCGTTCGTCGGACGCGTAATTGTGTGCGACGACGGCGAGCGTGTCGAAGTTGAAAGGCCGCAGGATCATCGTGGCGGGAAGCTCCTTCAGCACCTCGACGAAGACGATCAGCGCGGCGGCCAGAATGCCGCCCGAGGCGAGCGGCCAGTGGATCTGCACGAAGCGGCGGACCGGCCCGGCTCCGGCGAGGTGCGAGGCTTCATCCAGCGAGGGCGGGATGCGGCCGAGTGCGGCCTCGCACGGACCGATTGCCGCTGCAGCAAAGCGCGTGAGATAGGCGAAGACGAGGGCCAGAACCGTGCCGGTCAGAAGCACGGGAAAGATCCCGCCGGCGGCGCGGTCCAGCCCGGACTGAAGGGTGCCAAGAACGGCCAGGACGCCGACCGCGGCGACAGCGCCCGGCGCGGCGTATCCGAGCATGGCGGTCCGGACGGGAAAGGCAGCGAAGCGTCCGCCGGAGCGCAGCGCATAGGCGCTCGCCAGACCGAACAGTGCGGCCAGGCAAGCCGTCACGGCGGCGAGCGAGATCGAATTCAGCGACGAATTCCAGACATTGCGCGCCGGCTCGGAGTGAAGCGCGTGCCAGGCAAGCCGGGCCAGCGGCGCGACGAGCGCCAGGAGCAGCGGCGTCAGGCAGGCGATGATGGCGAGCAAAGCAGCGCCGGGTCCCAGAGCGGTCCGGTTGGGCTGGCTGCGCTGACCAGCCGTGCGCGCCCGCGAGCGGCCCGCGCGTTCGAGCGTGGTCAGCACCAGGGCGATCGCGACGATCATGACAGCGAGCCGGGCGGCATCCGCCAGCGACCCCGCCCCGGACCAGGCCCGCAGCACGCCGACGGTCAGGGTCGGGGCGCCGAGATGAATGACTGCGCCATAGTCGGCCAAGGCTTCCATCGCCACGAGGGCGAGTCCGGCCGCAATCGCCGGCCGGGCGGCGGGCAGGGCGATGGTCAGGAATGCGGATGCGCCGGAGCGGCCGAGGGCGCGCGCGGCTTCCTCGAGGTGCGGCGGTTGCCGAAGGAAGGCGTCGCGGGTCAGCAGGTAGACATAAGGGTAAAGCGTCACCGCGAAGATCACGCCCGCGCCCCACCAGCCGCGGACCGTCGGCAAGGCGCCGAGCGGACCCGCTGCAAGGGTCAGGTCGAGCCAGCCATAGGCCGCGATATAGGCCGGCATGGCGAGGGGAAGGGCCAGTGCCCATTCGAAGATGCTCCGGCCCGGGAAACGGGTCCGCGCGATCAGCCACCCAAGACCGGTTCCGATCAGCGCGGCTCCAGCCGCCGCCGTGACCAGCACCAGGACCGTGTTGGCGGCATAGCCGGGAAGGCGGGTCGAGGCGAGGTGCTGCAGATAGCCGTCCGCCCCGCTGCCCGTGACAGCGAGTACGAGAACGGCCAGCAGCGGGAGCGTTGCCACCCCCGCTGCCGTCACGGCCAGAATTACGGAAACCGGCGGCAGACCGACTCGCCGCCGCCAGACTGAGATCACGGCCATTCGGCGCGGTCGAAGATCCGCACTGCAGCTTCGGTATGGTCGCCCAGCTCGCCGAGATTGACCGGATCACGGGCCCAGGCCGCAACCGCCTCGACTCGCGGATTGTCGTAGGTCACGCCGGACCGGGCCGGGATTTCGTTCGTCACTTCGGCGAAGACCCGCTGGGCTTCGTCGCTGAGCAGGAAGCGGATGAATTCGCGGGCTTCATCCGGGTTCGGCGCACCGGCGGCGATCCCGGCACCGGAGACGTTCACGTGCGCGCCGCCGTACTCCTGAGCCGGCGCATACAGCGCAACCGTGTTTGCCACCGCCTGATCCTCCGGAGTCTCGGAATTCGCAAGCCGGACGTAATAGTAATGGTTCACGAAGGAGGCGTCGCAGGTGCCCGCCGCGATGGCGCGAATCTGGTCGGTGTCGCCGCCGCTCGGCGGAACCGCCAGGTTGGCCGCGATGCCGTTGGCCCATTGCTCGGCGGCATCCTCGCCATTGGCGATGATGCGCGATGCCAGAAGGGACTGGTTGTAGGCGTTGTCGGACGACCGCATACACAGGCGGTTGTCCCACTCTTCGCTGGCCAAGGCCTCGTAGCCGGTCAGCGAGGCCGGATCGACGCGTTCGGTCGAATAGGCAATGACGCGTGCGCGTGCAGTGAAACCGAGCCAGTAGCCTTCGGGGTCACGCAGTTCTGCGGGGACGAGGGCGAGAATGTCCTGGTCCTCGATCGGCTGGAACAGACCGGCCTGCTCGGCGCGGTGGAGGCGTGCGGCATCGACCGTCACGATCACGTCGGCCGGGCTGCGCTCGCCATCGGCGCGAACGCGCTCGATCAGCAGGTCGCCATTGGCTTCGACGAGATTGATCTCGATGCCGGTTTCCTCGGTGAAGCGCTGATAGATGATCCGGTCCGAATCGTAGTGCCGGGCCGAGTAGATGTTGACCACCCGCGACTCGCCGGCCGCGGCATCGTTCGCTGCCCGGGAGTCGCCGGTGGTGTCCGAACCGCCGCAGGCGGCGAGGATGGCCCCCGACGCGGCGAGCGCGGCGAATGAAATTTCAAGGCGCATGGGACATGTCTCCTTCGTGTTGGAGACGTTCTGTCAAAAATGCGAATGGTTCGCAACACCTGATCGTGACGTGATGCTGCGGAATGGCGCCGGACAATTGGAAAATCGGACTTAAATGGCCGGGGAATGGTGGGCGATAGTGGGATCGAACCACTGACCCCCTCGGTGTGAACGAGGTGCTCTCCCGCTGAGCTAATCGCCCCCGACAGGAAGGCCGGTGCTATACGAGCCGTCCAACGGACGGTCAAGCACCGGCGTAAGTGACGAGAAATTCATCCTGCGGCGACTTGACGCACGGTCATACTATCGTCACAGAGGCGCGGTCCTTATATGAGGCGCAGCGGTCACGCCGCGATGAGGCGGCGTCACTGCTTTCTTCAAGGGGAGTGCACGTAACGCTGGCCGGACCCGGTGGTCCTGCCGTTACGGAGGTTTTTGACATGACCAATGACTATTGCACGCCCGAAGGCGCGCGCCGTCTGAAGCAGCGTATCGAAGCGTACTGGTCCGAACGGGGCTATAATGTCTCCGTGGATCTCGTCGATGCCGGCTTCATGCCCGCGATGCGTTCGGCTCGTACCGATGTCCGTTCGGACATGGTGAATGGCATGCCGCGCCGTACGGTCGCGGCCAATGACCATGGCCCCAGCTCTGCCAACGACTCCGAGCTGGAGCGCCGCTCGGCCTGAATCAGGGCCTGAGTGACAGGATCGCCTCCAGGGCATCCGGCAATTCCACGAATGACTCGAGTAGCCGGTCGGCACCCAGCGTGCCGACCGGTATCTCGCTGTAGCCGTGCGTCATCAGGATGCAGGGAACCCCCGCAGCCTTTGCGCAGGTGGCATCCGGCTCCGAATCCCCGACCATGACGATCCGCGTCGCACCGGCTTCGACCGAAGCGAACAGATGCGCCGCGTCCGGCTTCTTGGCCGGCGCGCGTTCCGGCCCGACGATCCGGCTGAAATACTTTTCCATACCCAGTTCGCGCAGCAGCAGGTCGGCCAGTTCCGATGGCTTGTTGGTGCAAACCGACAGCGTCGCCCCGGCGGCCCTGAGCCCTTCGAGCGCCTCGATACAACCCGTGAAGGGCTGGCTCCGGTCGGCGATTCCGCCGCGATAGACATCGATGAAGCGGCGCACATGCGCGTCGACGTCGTCGCTTTCGAGATGCCGCCCCTGGGCGGCATAGGCCCGCTCGATCAGGACGCGGGCGCCGCGGCCGACCATGGCGCGAACCTCGGCGACCGGCACCGGCTCGAGCCCCTCCGGTTCGACCACCTCGTTGAGTGCGCGCACCAGATCGGGTGCGGTATCGACGAGCGTGCCGTCCAGGTCGAAGACGATCGAGGCCCCGCTGACATGTTCGGAAAACAAAACTGATCTCCTTCACGCATATGGCGTAACCGGTGCTGTCGCATCGTGCGCGGCGATGGGCTATAGCCCGACGCAGACTCGCGAATTCCCGGGAGCCCCGCTTATGCCTCAGCCTCGCGCAGCCGTCATCCTCGCCGCCGGACTCGGCACGCGGATGAAATCCGACCTGCCAAAATGCGCTCACGCCGTGGCCGGCCGGCCGATGGTGCAATGGGCCATCGATCTTGCCCGCCAGTCCGGCGCGGACCGCATCGTGACCGTCTATGGCCGCAAGTCGCCGCAGATCGCCGCGCTGGGCGAAGCCGCCGGGACGGAAACCGCGCTGCAGGATCCGCCGCTCGGGACCGGGCATGCCGTGCGTGCCGCGGAACAGGCGCTGAAGGGGTTCGACGGCGATATGATCGTGCTCTACGGCGATACGCCGCTGATCACGGCAGCAACGGTCTCGCGCGTGTTCGAAGCGCTTGAAGGCGGTGCGTCGGTCGCGGTCCTGGGATTCGAGCCGGACGATCCGGCAGCCTATGGCCGGCTGATCGTGAATGCGGGCGGTGAGCTGGAGAAGATCGTCGAGTTCAAGGACGCCAGCGCGGAAGAACGCGCGGTCCGCCTGTGCAATTCCGGCGTCATGGCCGGCAATGCGGCGCTGATGTTCGAGTTGCTGGGCGAGGTGACGAACGACAACGCCAACAAGGAATACTACCTGACCGATGTCGTCGGCTTGGCCCGCGCGCGAGGGCTGAAAGCCGTCGCAGTCCATGGCGACGAGGCCGAGGTGCTGGGCGTCAATTCGCGCGCCGACCTGGCCGACGCCGAAGCGGCATGGCAGTCACGCAAGCGCGCCGAGGTCATGAAGGAGGGGGCGACGCTGATCGCTCCCGAGACGGTCTGGTTTGGCTTCGATACCCGGATAGGCCGCGACGTGCTGATCGAGCCGAATGTCTTCTTCGGCCCCGGCGTGACGGTCGAGGACAACGCCGTCATCCACGGATTCTCGCATCTGGAAGGCTGCAGGGTGCGGGCCGGCGCACAGGTCGGTCCTTTCGTCCGATTGCGCCCTGCCGCGGACATCGGGCCGAAGGCCAAGGTCGGCAATTTCGTCGAGGTGAAGAAATCCACACTGGGAGAGGGCGCGAAAGCCAGCCACCTTTCCTATATCGGCGATGCCGAGGTCGGCGCGAACGCGAATATCGGGGCCGGAACCATCACCTGCAATTACGACGGTTTCGGCAAGCACAGGACGGTGATCGGCGATGGGGCCTTCATCGGGTCGAATTCGTCGCTGGTCGCGCCGGTCACGATCGGGGCCGGGGCCTACACCGGGTCCGGCAGCGTGGTGACGGACGACGTACCCGCTGACGCGCTGGGTCTCGCCCGCGCCAAGCAGGCGAACAAGGAAGGCTGGGCCGCCCGCTTCCGGGCCGCCATGACGAAACGCAAAGGGGAAGGCTGAATGAACCCGCTCGACCGGCTCAAGGACCGCGCTCTGTTCCGCACCGAATCCTATATCGGCGGACGCTGGGAGACGGGGGACAGCCGGTTCACGGTGTACAATCCCGCCAATCGCGGCGCGCTGGCCGAGGTTCACGATGTCGGCGCCGAGGGCGCGAAGGCGGCGGTCGCGGCTGCCGCCGAGGCGCTGAAATCCTGGCGCAAGACGAGCGTGTTCGAGCGCGGCCGGATCCTTCGCCGGTGGTATGATCTGATCGTCGAGCATCAGCACGATCTGGGTGTCCTGATCACCGCCGAAATGGGCAAGCCGCTTCCCGAGGCGAAGGGCGAGGTGATCTACGGCGCCGCCTTCGTCGACTGGTCGATCGAGGAAGCCAAGCGCATGCATGGCGAGACCATCGCCGTGCCGATCCCAGGCTCGCGCGGCTGGACGGTGCGTCAGCCGGTCGGGGTCGTGTCCTGCATCACGCCGTGGAATTTCCCCTCCGCCATGGTGACGCGCAAATGCGCGCCGGCGATGGCGGCGGGCTGCACGATCGTTCTGAAACCCGCGCCGGAAACCCCTTTGTCTGCGCTGGCGCTCGCCGAGCTGGCGGACCGGGCCGGCATTCCGGCAGGCGTGTTCAACGTGGTGTGCGGCGACGCGGAAGCGATCGGCCCGGTGCTGACCGGATCGCCGGACGTTCGCCTCGTCGGCTTCACCGGCTCGACCGAGGTCGGGAAAATCCTGATGCGGCAGGCCGCCGACGGCATCAAGCGGGTCGCCCTCGAACTGGGCGGCAACGCGCCCTTCCTGGTCATGGACGATGCCGACATCGAGGAAGCCGCGAACGGGATCGTACGCGGCAAATTCCGCGCCGCGGGCCAGACCTGCGTCTCGCCCAACCGCATCATCGTTCAGGACAGTGTCGCCGAGGAGCTGATCGCGGCGCTGGAAGCCAAGGTGGCAAAGATCAAGGTCGGCGACGGGTTCGAGGCCGGGGTCGAGGTCGGACCGCTGATCCATGACGAGGCTGTCGAACGCGTCTCTGGTCTTGTCGAGTCTGCCCGGCGCGAGGGTGCCCGCATCATCGTCGGCGGCGAGGCGCGCACCGATCTGGGCGGCAGCTTCTTCGCGCCGACGCTGATCGAGGGCGGCAGTTTTGCGCTCGACCTGGCGTGCCACGAGATTTTCGGACCGATTGCGTCTGTCTATCGTGCCAAGGACGAGGCGCAGATGATCGCCGCGGCGAACGACACGCCCTACGGGCTCGCCGCCTATCTCTACACCAACGATATCGGCCGCGTGCACCGCATGTCCGAAGGGCTGGA
This sequence comes from Hyphobacterium vulgare, assembly GCF_042643335.1. Classification (NCBI taxonomy): domain Bacteria; kingdom Pseudomonadati; phylum Pseudomonadota; class Alphaproteobacteria; order Maricaulales; family Maricaulaceae; genus Hyphobacterium; species Hyphobacterium vulgare. Next base: position 605,476 of record NZ_JBHRSV010000001.1, on the reverse strand, counting down.
TTTCGGCATGATCGGCATCAACGCCCCGACGGTCGGGGCCGCCTCCACGCCGTTCGGCGGCATGAAGCAGTCCGGTATCGGACGCGAAGGCGGCAAGTGGGGCGTCGAGGAATTCACCGAGCTGAAATACGTCCTCCTCGCGGGAGTGGAATGATGAGCACCTCGCACCAGAAGACCAGCGCCGCCGTGGCTGCGCTCAAATACGTCCAGGACGGGATGGTGCTCGGCCTGGGCTCCGGCTCGACGGCCGAGATCTTCGTGAGGAAGCTGGGTGAGCGCGTTGCGCAAGGGCTGAGCGTCAAGGGCGTTCCGACCTCGGAGCGGACGGCCGAGGTGGCGCGCGAGGCGGGCATTCCCCTCATCCCGGTCGACCAGGCCGACTGCCTGCACGTCACCGTAGACGGGGCGGACGAGGTCGACGGGAAGTTCCAGCTGATCAAGGGCGGGGGCGGCTGCCTGCTGCGCGAGAAGATCATTGCCCACGCCAGCGATCTGATGGTCGTGATCATCGACGAGACCAAGCTGGTCGGGGCGCTCGGCGAATTCCCGCTGCCGGTCGAGGTCGATCCCTTCGCCTTCACGATCACCGCGAAGAAGGTGTTCGACGCGCTGCGCAGCGCCGGTATCGAACGCCCGGATGTGCAGCTGCGCCGCAAGGGGGACGGGCTGGAGCCTTTCATCACCGATGGCGGCAACTACATTCTCGACTGCGCCTGCGGAATGATCCCGGACGCGCCGTCGGCGGACCGGGCGCTGAAGGCCATCCCCGGCGTGATGGAACACGGCCTGTTTCTCGGCCTCGCCCGTGTGGTGATCGTGGGCGAGGACAGCGGCGCCCGTGTGATGGAACTCTAGGAGACCGTATTGGCTCAGTTCGACTACGACCTCTTCGTCATTGGGGCGGGCTCAGGCGGCGTGCGCGCCGCGCGCATGTCGGCGATGAAGGGCGCGAAGGTCGCCATCGCCGAGGAATACCGGGTGGGCGGGACCTGCGTCGTGCGCGGCTGCGTCCCGAAGAAATTCCTCGTCTACGCCAGTGCCTACGGGAAGGGCTTCACCGCCGCCAAGGGCTATGGCTGGACGGCGAAGGACGTGTCCTTCGACTGGAAGACGCTGATCGACGCGGTCCATGACGAGGTGTCGCGCCTGTCGGGCATCTACTGGAAGAATCTTTCCAACAGCGGTGTGGAAATCATCGAGGACCGGGCGGTGTTTGAGGACGAACACACGATCCGCCTGGTGAAATCCGACCGGACGATCACGGCGAAACACATCCTGATCGCGGTCGGCGGCACGCCAGCGCGGCTCGACATTCCGGGCGACGATCTGACGATCACCTCGAACGAGGCCTTCCACCTCGACACGCTGCCCCGGCATGTCGTGATCAATGGCGGGGGCTATATCGCGTGCGAATTCGCGCAGATCTTCGCCGGACTCGGCAGCGAGGTCTGCCTCGTCTATCGCGGCGATACGGTGCTGCGCGGCTTTGACGACGACATTCGTGCCCACATCCACGAAGAGCTGAAGAAGTCCGGCGTCCGGGTCATCACCCATGCCAACACGGTCAGGATCGAGGACCGGGGCGAGGGCTGGAAGGCGGTGCACCTTGATACCGGTGACACGATCGACGCGGACGTTGTGATGCATGCGGTCGGCCGCGTGGCGAAGACCGAAGGGCTGAACCTCGAGGCCGCGGGTGTCGAAACGCGCGAGAACGGGGCCGTGAAGGTCGATGCGTTTTCGAAGACAACGGCCGACCACATCTATGCCGTCGGCGATGTGACCGACCGGATCCAGCTGACCCCGGTGGCGATCCGCGAGGGCGCGGCCTTTGCCGAGACCGTGTTCGGCGGAAATCCGACGGCGTTCGACCATGCCGATGTTGCCAGCGCCGTCTTCACCCAGCCGCCGGTCGGCTCGGTCGGGTTGACCGAGCATCAGGCGCGGCAGACGCACGGCAAGATCGACATCTACAAATCGGTCTTCCGGCCGATGAAGAATGTGCTGTCGGGCAGCGACAGCCGGATGATCATCAAGCTCGTCGTGAAGGCTGACGACCAGCGTGTGCTGGGCGTTCACATGGCGGGCGACGACGCGCCCGAAATCATCCAGGCCGCGGCGATTGCGGTGAAGGCCGGACTGACCAAGGGACAATTCGACGCAACCTGCGCCGTTCACCCCACAGTCGCGGAAGAAATGGTAACCTTGCGCGAAAAATGGACCCCGCCCGAACTTGGAGCGAGCTGACGTGACGGCCTGGATACCTGCCTCCTGGCGTTCCCGCCCGGCGCAACAATTGCCGGATTATCCCGATGCGGATGCCTTGACCCGGGTCGAGGCGGAGCTGTCCGCGCGGCCGCCGCTGGTGTTTGCCGGCGAAGCGCGGCGGCTGAAGCGCCAGCTCGCGGAAGTGGCTGCGGGCCGGGCCTTCCTGTTGCAGGGCGGGGATTGCGCCGAGAGCTTCAAGGAATTCTCCGCCGATGGCGTGCGCGACACGTTCCGCGTGCTGCTGCAGATGGCCGTCGTTCTGACCTTCGCGGCCTCGCGCCCGGTGGTGAAGGTTGGCCGGATCGCCGGCCAGTTCACCAAGCCCCGTTCAAGCGGCACCGAGGTGAAGGACGGGATCGAGCTGCCGAGCTATCGCGGAGACAGCGTAAACGACATGGCGTTCGAGGGGGCCGCGCGGGTGCCGGACCCCGCCCGTCTGATCAAGGCCTACGACCAGTCGGCCTCGACGCTGAACCTGCTGCGCGCCTTTGCCTCCGGCGGCTATGCCGACCTCAACAACGTCCACCAGTGGACGCTCGAATTCGTCAAGGACAGCCCGGCGACCGAACGCTATCTCGAAATGGCCGAGCGGATTTCCGAAGCGCTGGATTTCATGCGCGCCTGCGGCGTGTCGGGCGATGCGGCAAGGAGCCTGGAAAGCGTCGACTTCTACACCAGCCACGAGGCGCTGCACCTGCCGTTCGAGGAAGCGCTGACACGCCGCGACCCGGCCACCGGGCAGTGGCTCGCCAGCTCCGCGCACATGTTGTGGATCGGCGAACGTACGCGGCAGCCCGACGGGGCCCATGTGGAATTCATGCGCGGCATCGCCAATCCGATCGGGATGAAGTGCGGCCCGACGATGGAGCCGGGCGAGCTTCTTACCCTGATCGACCGTCTGAATCCGTCAAACGACCCCGGCCGTCTCGTGCTGATCACACGCATGGGGGCGGACAAGGTCCGCGACCGTCTGCCCGCGCTGGTGCGGGCGGTCGAACGCGAGGGCCGCAGCGTGGTGTGGTCGTGCGATCCGATGCACGGCAATACAGTGAAGACCCGGAGCGGCTACAAGACGCGGGATTTCGACCGCATCGTCATGGAGCTGGAAGGCTTCATGGAGGCGGTGTCCGGCGAGGGCGGCTATCCCGGCGGCGTTCATTTCGAACTGACCGGGCGGGACGTGACCGAGTGCGTCGGCGGCGCGCGCGCCGTGACCGAGGCGGATTTGTCCTCGCGCTACCACACGCATTGCGATCCGCGTCTCAATGCCGATCAAGCCATCGACATGGCATTCCGGATCGCCGAGGCGATGAAACGCTCGCGCCGGGCCCGGTCCGAAGACGCGGCGTGATTCACGGGCCGGCCAACCGGCAAAGAAAAACGCCGCCCCGTTGAGGGCGGCGTTTTCAATTCAGCGATCCGTGAGTGCGGATCAGATGTCCTTCAGCGAAGCCGCCGGGCGGAAAGCCGCCGACGTCTTGGCCTTCGACATCATGGTCTCACCCGTGCGCGGGTTGCGGACCTGACGGGCATCGCGGTGCTTGGCGTAGAAGGTGCCGAAGCCGGCCAGCTGGACGCTGTCCTTCTTCTTCACCGCGCCCACGATGGCGTTGACGGTGGCGTCGACGGCGTCAGAGGCTTGCGACTTGGACAGGCCGGTGGCGTCGGCAACCGCTTTCGCGAGATCGGATTTGTTCATGGTCAGGGACTCCCCCAGTGATTGATGGTCGTTCCACATCCGGGTGTGATCCCGACGGGGAAACGATTCCGTTTTACGAGTGCCATTGAGGACACGGGAGGGCTGTATGGCAAGGCGTTTGGGCCGTTCAGCCGCATGAATCCGTGCTTTTTTGGTGAAAAAGCACTCAATCGGGCATGCGGCGTGGTTATTGCGGGGTAAACGGAATGATGTTCCGCGCTGAAACACAGCCCCGCCGCCGATCCTTCCTGCCGGCGATTCGCGCCCTGATCGTGGCGATACCCGCGGCGATGGCCGCGTATTACGGCCTGGAATGGTTCGGTGCCGCTGCGCCATGGCCCGAACTGGCCGGCGCGATGGCGGGCGGATTTCTGGTCGGGAAGCTCAGCCGCCGTTGACGCGGATCGCCGCGTAGACGAAGCCGATCAGGGCCATGATCAGTCCGCCGAGAAAAACGAGCAGGATCGCCGTCAGCGAAAACAGGAATCCCTTCACGATCGCGCCGGTCCTGGTGCTGGCCAGGATTCCCGGTGCCCCCCGGTAGAATGTGATCCCGTAGAGCAGGGCGATGACCGGGAGGGACCAGGTCATCAGGGTGAAGTGACCGGTTACGGCGGTCACGACGAGCAGAAGCAGTCCGACTACCGAAGCAACCGACAGGATGGCAAAGGTGATGTTGATCCGCGCCGTCCAGTGAAGCGACTTGTTGAAGGCTCCGATCAGGAAGGCCGACAGACCGGTCATGCCCCCTACCAGAACGGCATGAAGCAAATTGGCCACGTCGCCATAATGGCGCGCGATTTCCTCGATCGGCCCACCCATGGCCTGCTCGATCAGCGCGACATTGGTGTCACCACTTTCCCATTGCGACAGCAACAGGCCGCCATAGCCACCCCAGATCACGGAAAAGAGGACCTGAATGCCGATGATGCCGAGCCAGATCCGCAGGCTCGGCGTGTAGGCCTCCCGGTCTCTGTCCGCGTAAGCCTGGAACACGGCACGCGGCTTGACGAACAGGGCGTAGATCGTCCGGAAACTGCGGAAGTTGAAGCCGAGGATGTCTTCGACGAAATCCTCGACATCATCATTGCGCGGCTTCGGACTCGTCGTCACAGCTTGACCAGCATCTTGCCGAAATTCTCTCCGCGGAAGAGGCCGAGAAAGGCGTCGGGCATCGACGCGATCCCGTCACGCACGGTCTCGCGTGTCTGGATCTTTCCGGCCATCATCCACTGCGCGAGATCGGTCATGAAGTCGCCAATCATGTCCATGTGGTCGGTGACGATGAAGCCGCGGATCATCAGCGACTTGGCGACGATGTTGGTGAGGTTGTCGGGCAGGGGCTGGGCGCTGGCATCATTGTAGCGCTGGATCATGCCGCATGCGGCGATCCGGCCCTTCGGCTTGAGCACTTCGAGGGCTGCGGTCCAATGGCTGCCGCCGACATTCTCGAAATAGCCATCGACCCCGCCGCCCGCGGCTTCGCGGATGGCCTTGGCCAGATTGCCGGTGTCCTTGTAGTCGACGACCGCATCAGCCCCGATCTCGAGGCAGAAGTCGCACTTTTCCTTGCCGCCGGCAGTGGCCACGACCTTCGCGCCCATCGCCTTGGCGAACTGGATACCGGCCGAGCCCACCGCGCCGGCACCCGCCGACATCCACAGCGTCTCGCCTTCCTTCAGGTCGATGATCCGCTTGATCCCCACATAAGCGGTCATGCCGGTCAGACCGGCAATGTGCAGATAGGCCTGGGGCGGCAGCAGGCTGGTGTCGATCTTCTGCAGGCCCTTGCCGTCACTGACATAGGCTTCGCGCCAGCCATTCATCGACAGCACCCAGTCGCCCTTGGCGAATTTGGGATTGTTGCTCTCGATCACTTCGCCGACGGCTCCGCCCTCCATGGCCTGCCCGATCTGGAAGGGGTCGACATAGGTGCGGATTCCGCTCATCCGGCCGCGCATATAGGGGTCGACCGACAGCCAGGCGTTGCGCACCAGAACTTCCCCGTCCTTCGGTGCGGGAATGTCGACTTCCGCGAGTTCGAAATTGCCGGGGCCGGGTTCGCCCTTGGGATAGGCCGTCAGGTGGATTTCACGGGATTTCATTGCGAAGGATTCTCCAGCGATGTGGTCATGAGATCGAGAAACGTGGTGTCGTGGAAGGTCTGCAAGGCGAACTCGGCAACGAGAAACTGTCCGGTTCCGACAATGATGAACGACAGCGGCAACAACAGGACTACGCCCAGGGTCTTGAAGATCACGCCGGCGACCGTGGTCGCGTAATGGCTGGCGAAGATCCGGGCCGTGGCCGCGAAATAGGTCAACAGACCGATGGTCGTCGAGACCAGGTACCAGAACAGAAAGTTGCCGAACACCGCCAGCGCCAGGATGGGCAGCATGATGATGTAGGACACATTCGTGGTCAGCAGATAGGCCAGCACATGCCCGTAGAAGGAACGGGATGGGCGATAGGCCTTCATCAACAGTATGTAGGGCAGTGAGGACAGCAGGATCAGTGCGGTGATCGACAGGCTGGCCGCGCGCTCGAGCGTCTGGTCGACCGCGGCGCGGTCAAGTCCCTCTGCCGCCAGCCAGGCATCGAGCCGGGCTGCGGCTTCCGGGGTTGTCGCGAAGGATTCCGTGGTCAGCGAGACGGGCACGCCCACAAAGGCCATCACCGCGAACTGCATGCCGAACAGGATCAGGAAAATCCGGATGATGGGAATGTAGAGGTCGCGGTCGCCCGCATAAGCGGCCTGTAGCACGCGCGGCGTGTGGATGATCGTGTCCCAGACGGTCCTGACGATGCGCGTGTCGAACCCGATCATGGCCTCGGCGACATCGTCGGCATCGGCCCGGGTCGGGCGCGTGTCGTCAGGCTTGTTCGAATCCGCCATGGTGTCCCCCGCTTCGGCATGATCCTAGGCTCAAAGCGTTGCAGGGCAAGTCTGCCAGAAAGCGCAACAATGATTGATGCAGGCCGTTATTGTGCCGGTGGTGCGTGCATGCGAGGTGCGCTGTCGAGATGAAAAGCAAAACCACATCCCTGAAAGCCGGCGTGTTCGGAGCCGGCGTTTTCGGCGGGCATCACGCGCGCAAATACGCTGCGTCGGGCCGGGCCGAACTGGTCGGCGTGTTCGATATCAGCCGCGAACGCGGCGAGGCGCTGGCGGCCGATCTCGGCGTGACGGCATTCGACAGCGCCGAAGCGCTCGTCGAGGCCTGCGAGGCGGTGACAATCGCCAACCCGGCGATCGCCCATTACGACAGCGCCAAACTGGCGCTTGAGGCCGGTTGCCATGTGCTGTGCGAAAAGCCCCTGGCCGATACGGCGGTGCGCGGCCGCGAACTGATCGCGCTGGCCGACGCGACGGGGCGGGTGCTGCAGGTCGGGCACCAGGAACGCTTCGTGTTCAAGGCGATGGGCCTGTTCGACATCAACGAAGTGCCGCGGCGCGTCACGGCGCGGCGTATGGGTTTGCCCTCGACGCGCAATCTCGACGTCTCGGTGACGGTCGATCTGATGATCCACGACCTCGATCTCGCCATTGCGCTGGCGCACGCGCCGCTCGACCGGATGGAGGCCGAGGCGCGGATCGTCAAGAATGACTCCGCCGATGTGGCGCACGCTGTTCTCACCTTTGCCAATGGCTATGTCGCTGAACTGACGTCCAGCCGCGTTGCCGACGCGCTCGACCGGGTGATGCGGATCGAATACCGGTCCGGCGTCCTGGAGATCGACTTCGTGAAGAAGACATTTTCCAACACGACCGGTTTCCCGCTCGACCCGGATTTCGGTGAGAACCCGCAGGCCAAGGACTCCCTTGGTGCCAATGTGAACGCCTTCCTGGCGTCCGTGCTGGACGGCGCGCCCGTGGCGGTTCCGGCGGAGGCCGGGCTGGCTGCGCTTCAGGTGGCGCGGGATATCGACCGGCTCGCGGTTGCCTGAAACCGCCCCCGGGTCTAAAGGCGCGCGCATGACGACGACGCTCCGCATCGCTTCGGCCCAGCTCAACCCGACCGTCGGCGACGTGGCGGGCAATCTGGAACTCGTGCGCGAATACCGCCGGATGGCAGGCGATGCAGGCGCGGATCTCGTTATCTTCCCCGAACTGATGCTGATCGGCTATCCGCCCGAGGATCTCGTGCTGAAGCCGGCTGCCGTGCGCGCCTGCGCCGAGGCGCTGGAGGCGCTTGCGGGGGATCCGGGACCGGCCATCCTCGTCGGTGTGCCATGGGATGATGACGGCAAGCTGCGCAATGCCGTCGCGCTGATCGACGCGGGCAAGGTGCAGGCGCTTCGTTTCAAGCGCGAACTGCCGAACTATGCGGTGTTCGACGAGAAGCGCGTCTTCGAATCCGGCCCGCTGCCCGAACCGGTGGACTGGCGCGGCGTGAAGCTGGGCCTGCCGATCTGCGAGGACATCTGGTTCGAGCATGCCCCCCGCGCGCTCGCTGAAAAGGGTGCCGAGCTCTTCATCTCGATCAATGGTTCGCCCTGGCGGCGTACGATCGAGGCCGACCGCAAGCGCGCCTTCTCGCGCTGGGGCGACCTCAAGATTCCGCTGATCTTCGTCAACCAGGTGGGCGGACAGGATGAGCTGGTGTTCGACGGGGCTTCCTTCAGCTGGGACGCTGCCGGCAAAGAGGTGCAGCGGCTGAAAGGCTTCGCCACCGATCTGTCGATCGCCGACTGGGAGAAGGGCGAGGACGGCTGGGTCTGCAAACACGCCGAACGCGCCGATGTGGTCGGCGGCCTTGACGCAGACTGGCAGGCGATGCGCCTCGCGCTCGCCGACTATGTCGACAAGAACGGTTTTCCCGGCGTTGTTCTGGGAATGTCGGGCGGGATCGACAGCGCGATCTCCGCCGCCATCGCGACCGATGCGCTCGGGCCCGACCGGGTCTGGGCGGTGATGATGCCGTCTAAATACACGTCGCAGGACAGTCTCGACGATGCGAAGGCCTGTGCCGAGGCCCTCGGCGTGCGCTACGATATCATCGATGTCGAACCGGCCATCGCTGCGTTTGGTGGCATGTTGGCTCCCGTTTTCGAAGGCCGGGACGCGGATGCGACGGAGGAGAATATCCAGTCGCGCGTGCGCGGCGTCACGCTGATGGCGCTGTCCAACAAGTTCGGACCGATGGTGCTGTCGACCGGCAACAAGTCGGAGATGGCGGTCGGGTACGCCACGCTCTATGGCGACATGAATGGCGGCTATAACGCGCTGAAGGATGTCTACAAGACCGAGGTCTATGCGCTGGCGCGCTGGCGGAATGACCGCAATGCGCCGGTGGGGTTCGGCCCGGCGGGCGAGGTGATCCCGGAGCGGATCATCACCAAGGCGCCGAGCGCCGAACTGAAACCCGACCAGACCGACCAGGACACCTTGCCCGACTATGACGTGCTCGACGCGATGCTGGAATGCCTCGTGGAGCAGGAAGGCGATCCCAACACGCTCGTCGCGGCGGGACATGACGCCGCCACTGTCGCGCGGATCGAAAACATGCTCTATCGCGCCGAGTACAAGCGCCGCCAGGCGCCGCCGGGCGTGAAAATCGGTCCGAAGAATTTCGGCCGGGACCGGCGCTATCCCATCACCAACAAGTTCCGCGCAAGCAAGACAAAGCTGTAAATTCGATGTCCGCCAAAGTCCGTTTCGCCCCGAGCCCGACCGGCAAGCTGCATGTCGGCAATATCCGCACCGCGCTGACCAACTTCCTCTACACCAAGGGGCAGGGCGGTCAGTTCGTGCTGCGGATCGACGATACGGACCTGGAACGCTCCACGAAGGAATACGAGGACGGGATCAAGGCCGATCTCGACTGGCTTGGCCTTCACTGGGACGAGACCTTCAGGCAGTCCGAACGCTTCGAGCGCTACAATGCCGTCGCGGCAGACCTGCGCGCCAAGGGCCTGCTCTATCCCTGTTACGAGACCGAGGACGAACTTGACCGGAAGCGCAAGCTGCAGCGCGCTCAGGGCAAGCCGCCGGTCTATGACCGCGCGGCACTCGATCTGACCGACGCGCAGAAGGCCACGTACGAGGCCGAGGGCCGCAAGCCGCACTGGCGCTTCAAGCTGTCCGGCAGGACCGTGACCTGGACCGATCTGGTGCGCGGCGAGACGCCGATCGATACGGCTTCGCTGTCCGACCCGATCCTGATCCGTGAGGACGGCAGCTATCTCTACACGCTGCCGAGCGTGATCGACGATATCGACAGCGGCATTTCTGCGATCATCCGCGGCGAAGACCATGTGACCAATTCCGGCGCCCAGATCGAGATATTCGAGGCCATTGCCGGGCATTCGCCGCAGCTGGGTCATCATCCGCTTCTGGTCGGGCCGGATGGCGGCAAGCTGTCCAAACGTCTCGGCACGCTGTCGATCTCCGGCCTGCGCGAGGAAGGCATTGAAGCGATGACCATCCTGTCGCTGCTCGCCAAGATCGGCACGTCCGACCCGGTCGAGCCGCGCCTGGAGATCGCGCGCCTGATCGAGGAATTCGACCTGTCGAAATTCTCCCGTGCCCCGGCCCGCTTCGATCCCGAGGAGTTGATGCGCCTCAATGCGCGCCTGCTGCACGAGACGCCGTACGAAAGTGTGCTGCCGCGCCTGCAGGCGCTGGGTGCTGACGCCGGCCCGGATTTCTGGGATGCCGCGCGTCCCAATCTCCACCGGCTCGAGGATGCCGTGGGCGTACTGAAGATCGTCGAAGGCCCGGTCACGCCGGTCGTGGAGGATGCCGATCGCGACTATATCGCGGCGGCTGCGGAGGCCCTGCCGGCCGGCGAACTCGATGCCGGTTCGTGGTCGATCTGGATATCGGAGCTGAAGGCGAGAACCGGCCGGAAGGGACGCGATCTGTTCATGCCGCTGCGCCTGGCGCTGACCGGCGACCGGCACGGGCCGGAAATGGACAAGCTGATCGTCCTCATCGGTCGCGAACGCATTCTTCAGCGCCTCAAGGGCTGATCGTCCGTTCACACCGCTTCATGCAGCGAAACGGGAATCGCGAAAACACGAATCCTTTGAATCGGTTGGTGGATAGCGCTGAAATCCGGATTCGGGGGCTTCACATCCCGATTCAACTGGCCGGGCGGGCTTGAGATTTCGATTCAACTTCGCCGTTGAGAGATCGATTCAACTGCGTCCGCAGAGCTCAGAAACCGATTCAATCCGGAGCGCGCTGCCACTCGACGGGCAATCAATAAAGGCTTTTCAAATCAGTTCTTTGCCGGCGATTGTTGAATCAGAAATTCACCCGCTCGTCATCCGGGTGACGGCTCTCGCCGTGGTTCAGGGCGTCCATCAGATGCGCCACCGCGGTGTCCGGGTCGCTCTCGATCAGCACGCCGCTGGAGAATCCCTGCGGCGTGAAGCCTTCGTCCTCGGTCTTGCGCATCAGCTTGAACAGCGGGTCCCAGAAGCCGTCGACATTGAGGAAGGCGACGGGCTTCTTCTGCAAGCCGAGCCGGTTGCGCGACAGGACGTCGAAGATTTCTTCCAGCGTACCGACCCCGCCTGGCAGGATCAGGAAGCCGTCGGATTCCGCGATCAAAATGTTCTTGCGCGAGGACATCGTGGTGACGATCCGGGTCTCGGCCTTTTCCAGCAGGCCTTCGCGCGAAATCATGAATTCGGGAATTACGCCCAGCACCGGTCCGCCGGCATCGAGCGCAGCCAGCGCGGAGGCGGCCATCAGTCCGACATCGCCACCGCCATAGACCAGACGCGCCCCGTGGCGCGCGATCGCGCCTCCCGCCTTGCGGGCATTGGCGGCATAGGCCGGGCTGACGCCGGAGGCGGACCCGCAAAACACACCGATGGACCAAATTTTCGCCATTTCGATCAGGCCTTACATATTGAGTTGCGTGATCACACTATCGGGTGAAGCTTCCCGATGGAAAACCGCTTCGTCAGTCGTATGCTCTGCGACGGACCGCAAGGAGGCCTCCATGTCCGCCACTCGTTCGATCATCATCGCCGCAGCGCTCGGTACGCTGGCAGCGGGTGTGGCGACGGTCTTCATACTGACGCGAGTGCCCGCGGCGGACGAGGGGCCGGCCCCGGGGACGTCAGTCACCCAGAACCCGTCCGGAGCCGACGATTCGATCGCCATGGTCGCGCCCCCGAGCTTCGATGTGGTGCGGGTGGATCCTCGTGGCACGGCGGTCATTGCCGGGCGCGGCGAGCCGGGCGCGACGGTCTCGGTCCTCGTTGACGGCGAGTCGATCGCCGACCTCCCGGTCAACGATCAGGGCGAATGGGTGCTGATCGTCGAGGAGCCGCTGCCGGCCGGATCGGTCGAACTTGGCCTGCTGATGGTCACGCCCGGCGGCCAGGAAATCCGATCCGAACAGATCGTGGTCGTGTCGATCCCGGAATCACGCGCCGAGACGCCGCTGGTCGTGCTGGGCCGCCCCGGCGAAGCCAGCCGCGTACTGCAAGGACCGTTCGAAGGGCTCGAGACCGGACCGCTGGCGCTTGAAACGGTCGACTATGACGAGGCAGGCGGGGTGATCTTCTCCGGACGCGCCGAGCCGGGCAGCCGCGTTCGCGTGATCGCCAACGGTGCAACGGTCGGTGACGCAGCGGTCGGACAGGACGGACGCTGGACGGTTCGCGCCGGCGATGCCCTGGCGCCGGGCGTCTATGACCTGCAGGTCGACATGATCCGCCCGGACGGCACGGTCGCCGCGGTGATCGTGCTGCCCTTCGAACGCGTCGCGCCCGAAGCGCTCAATCTCGGCGAGGGCAGCGTGATCGTTCAGCCGGGCAACAGCCTGTGGCGGATCGCGCGCCGGATTTATGGCGAGGGTATCCAGTACACCGTGATCTACGAGGCGAATGCGGATCAGATCCGTGATCCCGACGTGATCTATCCCGGCCAGGTGTTCGCGACGCCCCCGCAGGGCGATGGCGATTCGGAAACTCCCGACGGTGATTGATCTGGCGAAACGCCGCGCGGCGTCCTATCTGACCGCCAATGTCTGATACCGAACCGGCGCAAGGCGCCACCGGCGGGCTGGCTCCCGCCATGTCCCGTCTCCTGTCGCTGCTGAGCTCGCCGGAAATGGCGCGCTGGCGGCCGCGAATGGCGTTCGCGCTTGTCCTGACGATCGCGTCGAAATTCTTCGCGGTTGGGGCGCCGGTGGCCTTCGGCGAGGGTGTCAACGCGATCACCGAACATGCGACCGGCGTGACGGCGATGGCCTTCGTTATCGCCTTCCTGCTCTATGCCGGCGCCCGTTTCGCGAGTGTCGGCGCGCCGCAATGGCGCGATGCGATCTTCGCGCCGGTCAGCCAGGACGCGCAGCGCCTCGTTGCGGTCCGCGTCTTCGGCCATGTCCAGCGCCTGTCGCTGAACTTCCACCAGACCAAGCGGACCGGGGCGCTGAACCGGATCATCGACCGCGGTGCGCAAGCGATCGACTTCCTCCTGCGTTTCCTGGTGTTCAATATCGGCCCGACCATCATCGAGCTTTTGTTGGCCGCGGCGGTGATGGGCGTGGCCTATGGCTGGGAATTCCCGGTCATCGCGGTGATCACCGTGGCGCTGTACGCCGCCGCGACCTTCTCGGTCACGGAATGGCGGGTCCGCCTGCGCCGGGAAATGAACGACGCCGACAATGAAGCCAGCGCCCGCGCGGTCGATGCGCTGATCAATTTCGAGACGGTAAAGAGCTTTGGCGCCGAAGCGCGCGAGACCGGGCGCTACAACGACTCCATGCAGCGCTATGCCGACGCGGCGGCGAAGTCGCAGAGTTCGCTGGCGCTGCTGAACGGCTTGCAGGCGCTGGTGATGAATCTGGGCCTGCTGGCGATGGCGCTTGTGGCCGGTTGGAAAGCCTGGATCGGCGTGCTGCAGGCCGGCGATGTGGCTGCCGTCACCCTGATCCTGATGAATATCTACCAGCCGCTGAACATTCTCGGCTGGGCCTACCGCGAAATCAAACAGTCCGCCGTCGATATGGAACGGCTCTACGATACGCTCGACCTTCAGCCCGACGTCGCCGACGCCGACAATGCGCAGCCCTTGCAGGTGCAGGGCGGCGAAGTGGCGTTCGAGAACGTCCATTTCAGCCATGCCGGGCGGGACCGCTCGGTCGACGGGGTCAGTTTCGAGATTCCGGCGGGCAGTTTCGTTGGCGTTTGCGGGCCGTCAGGCGCGGGCAAGTCGACCATCCTCAAGCTGCTGTTCCGCTTCTACGATCCGGCCGACGGGGCGATCCGGATCGACGGTCAGGACCTCAGATCGGTAACTCAGGACTCGCTGCGCCAGGCCCTCGGTCTCGTCCCGCAAGAGGTCGTCCTGTTCAATGACACGCTGCGCATGAACGTGCTCTATGGCGATCCTTCGACTGACGAGGCTGCGATCTGGGATGCGCTCGACCGGGCGCATCTGAAGGCGTTCGTGGAAAGCCTGCCGGACGGGCTCGACACGATGGTGGGCGAGCGCGGACTGAAACTGTCGGGCGGCGAGAAGCAGCGCGTCGGCGTGGCGCGGGCCATCCTGAAGAACCCGGCCATCCTCGTACTGGACGAGGCAACCTCGGCGCTCGATTCGGAAACCGAGCGCGAGGTTCAGCTGGCGCTCAACGAAGCCGCCAAGGGCCGCACGACGATTGCCGTGGCGCACCGGCTGTCGACGATTGCCGGGGCGGACCGGATCCTGGTCATGGACAAGGGCCGGATCGCCGAGACCGGCACACACGCCGAGCTGATTGCGCAGGGCGGGATCTATGCCGGCATGTGGAAGCGCCAGATCGAGGCGGGTGAGCGGTATTCAAGTGCACCGGCCGTTCCGGTAACTAGCGCCTCGGATCGAACCACAGCGTAGCGATTCGTTCGCCCTCGTCGACGATCTGCACATTGTAGCTGACGAACCATTCCGGGGCCCCGGGCGCGATCTCACGACCGCCGCCTGCCTGACCCGCCATCGGAATCGGCATCGAATCCAGCGAAAATCCTTCCGGAAGTGCGGCTTCGATCTCTGCGGCACTCGGCGCGTTGGCTCCGCCATAGGCCTGGGCCATGGCCAGCGCATCGCGGATCGATGTGGACTGCACCGGTCCGCTGGCGATGGCCGCGGGAGCGCCGGGCGCGAAGCCCCGTCCGTTGAGCGCGACCATGCCGCCGGGCCAGCTGAAATGGCCGTAGGCCGTGCCCGATTCCAGCTCCATGTCTGCGAGATTCTCGCACGCATCCATGACGGTATGGATCAGGTAATCGACGTTCAGTCCGGTCAGCTGACCGTCCGGATGATTGACCCGCTGCATTGCGTGATCGGCTACCTGGCGCGCGGATGGCTCTCCGCTGCCGCGGTAGGCGGCGTCTCCGGCCCGCGCGATGTCCATCATCATCTGTCCCGGATCGGGGAGTGCGCCCTCGATATAATGGTTGGCCACCTGGACGACGGCCCATCCGACCGCTCCGCCTGCGCCGCGTGCCAGGGTCGGAGCCTGCGCGAAGATCTGGCCGAGTTCCCGGCCCATCGAAACAGCATCGGCCGCCCCCGAGGCCGCTTCGACGACGTCACGCGTGTTGAACAGGCCGTCAGCGAAACTGGCTTGCTCGCCGTTGGTATACCCCTCCGGCACGGGAGTGATCACGCTCCAGTCGATCGGGCCTTCGAACTGGTTGCCGATGAAGCCCCAGCGCCGATTCAGGTCCTGGTAGGCGCTGAGCATGTTGTCCTGGAACATGCGGCAGGCATCCTCGACATTCTGAAGGCTTACGGTCGAGGGATGCGGGTAGGCGACGAAGTTCAACGGAACGATGTGTGCCTGGGTCTCGTAGTCGAGGCGCAGCATGCCGCGCCCGCTGCCGGCAAGAACGTAGTCTCCGTCATCGCAGAAATTGGGGCCGGGAACCCATTCGCGCACATCGCCGTGGAGATAGATGACAGCATGGTTGAGTTCCTGGTTCACGACTAGACGGCTCATCTGGTTTTCGCCGAGGAAGGGTCCCGATCCGGTCCAGACGTCCATCGCCACGATCCGGGACCGGCCGCGCATGTCGGCGCGGCTGGAGCCGTCGCAGGTCGGCGGATCGCCCGCGGCGGTATAAACGGCCTGAAGCGACGAACGCGCCATGAAGTCGCCGTCAATTCCGTTGTCGCGGCCGATGGCGCGATCACCCAGCAGCCCTTCGTGAATTCCGGATGCAACCGGGTAGAGCCAGGTGCCTTCCTGGACCTGCAGCGACGTGCCGGGCATCTGTCCGGCCTGCATGAGCCGCAGCAATTCCTCGGGGTCGGGTGTCGTTTGCGCCGTCTGCGCCGACACCGGGGCGGCACTGATCACGGCTAACGCGGCGGATGCCGCGGCAAGGCGGCCGGTCGAAGCCTTCATGGTCATCTCTCCTAGTCCAGGCCGACTGTGGTCACTTCGTCGGAGACAATGGTTGCGGTGGTTTCGCCGGCCGGGGAGACGATCCAGTAGTTTCCCGTGGCCAGGGTGATCGGATCGCTGCCGGTCAGGCCCGACGCGACGACGGCGCCATTCGCGTCGATGACTTCGAACCGGGTCGCGACCGCGCGGGTCATGGCTTCGCCCAGACCTTCCGCATCGGCGGCGCTGAAATACGCCCCGCCACCGGCGGCGGCCCAGCTTTCGAACGTGCGTTCCAATTCGGCGTCGTCGATGGCGAAGCCGACGATGTTGACCCGGATGTCCCAGCCCAGATCACGCAGCGCCTGAATGGCGAGCGCCGGGTCGCCGTCGCACGTCTCTTCGCCATCGGTCAGGATGATGAGAACGCGCTGCCCGGTCGCGCCTGCCAGATCGGTCGGGACATGCCGGATCGAATCAGCAATCGGCGTCCGGGCCAGATTCATCGCGTTGATGCTGCCGATCGCGGCACTGGCCGCAGCCGGATCGAGCGGGGCGAGCGGTATTTCAAGATCGGTACGGCAGGAATCGGCTTCGCTATGTCCGAAGACACGCAGGGCAAAGCCGGTGCCCGGCGGGATGGTATCAGAGACGAGATCGGTCAGCGTGGCCTTGGCGATGACTATGCGGCGCTCACCCCCGATCCGTTGCAGCATCGAGCCGGAGGCATCGAGAATGATTTCGACCGCGTCTCCCGAGCCGAGTACGGCCCGTCCCTGTGTCACGACAAGCTGTCCGGGCGGGTTGGGGGCTGGAATGACCGAAAGGGGTTCGCGGTCCATTTCCTGACCGCCGCGGGTTTCATAGACGAGTTCGTAGTCGCCGGTTTCGGCAGGAGCCTCGATCTCGACGATGCCGGTCAGCGGGTCGACATAGCTGTAGTGATATTGCGCGCCATCCGCGCCGGCGATGTAGATCAGATCACCGCCATTGCCAGCGCCCTGCCACGACACCGTGAAGCGAAATCCTGCCCAGACCTCCGCGGGACCGTCGATTTCGACGTTTGCCGCGATGATCTCGATCGGGGAGCGGCCGATCACCCCCCCGTTCGAAACATATACGACGTCGTAGCTGCCGAGCGCTTCGCCTGCACGCAACCGCACCGTCCCTTCGGTCGCGTCGCCGACATAGACATAGGAGCCGATGCCGCTGCGGGCTTCGCCGCCCCGGTCGGCAAAGGTGATCTGGTCACCCGAATTCGCCGGGCCCTCGAAGCCCACCTCGAAATTGCCACCGGCATGAATGCTGGCAGGTGCCGTCAGGGCTGCTGAAACACTGCCCACAGAGACCGGATGGCGCGCCAGAATGGTCGATCCGGTCACGTAGACGATGTCGTACGTACCGGCTTCCGCCGGAGCACGCAGGTCGCGTGTGCCGTCGGTCGCGCCCGGATAGAAATAGCCGGCGCCGCGGATCACCGCACCGTCGCGCTCCGCCCAGGTGATGGTGTCGGAGCGGCTCGCCGGGCCGGTCCAGTTGACGGCAAAGGTTTCACCGGCTGCGGCGGAGTCCGGAGCGGAAAGGCTGGCTTCTGCCATGACGACGGTAAGCGGCGAGGTTGCCCGGTCCTCGTTTCCGATCGACAGGACGAGGAAGTAGCCGCCCGGGGCCTCGGGCGCTTCGATCGTCTGGGGATTGTTCTGCGTGTAGGCGTAGCTGGCACGGCGTCCACCCGCCTCGGGCCGGATTTCGAGGATACCGGTCTCGCCCTCGGGCGCGGTCCAGCTGACCTCAACCCCTTGCCGGATATGGACTTCCGACGGTGCATCGAGCGCGTAGTCCTGCGCGAATGCTACCGGTGCAGCGGCGAACACGGCGGCAATGAATACAGCCCGCATGTCAGTCTCCCCTATTCCCTTGACGGGAGAATAGGGGAGGCGGCAGTGAAGCCATAGCTTAAACTATTCGACGCGGATTTCTGATTTTCCTTCAACCACTTCGCCGATGACGCATGCGTCGCCGTGGCCGTGGCGGCGGAAGACGTCAAGCACCGCTTCGACACCGTCCGGGGCCACCGAAACCAGCAGGCCGCCGCTGGTCTGCGGGTCGGTCAGGAGGTCGCGTTCGAAATCCGGCAGGCCGTCCGGCAGCTCGACGAAACCGGATACGGCCTTCCAGTTCCGGCCTGAAGCCCCTGTTTTCACGCCCTTTTCCGCGAGGGTACGGGCGCCAGGGAAGACCGGCAGGGCGGTGCGGTCGATCCGCGCGGCGACGCCGCTGGCGGCGCAGACTTCCTTCAGATGTCCCAGCAGGCCGAAGCCGGTGACGTCGGTCAGGGCGTGGACAGAGTCCAGCTCGGCCAGGTCCGGGCCGGGCGTGTTCAGCCGCGTGGTGGAGTCCACCATCTCCTTGTAATCGCTGTCGGAAAGCAGGCCCCGTTTCATCGCGGCGGAGTAGACACCGATGCCGAGCGGCTTGCCGAGGACGAGGATATCGCCCGGTTTCGCCATCGCATTGGTGCGGATTTTTTCCGGTGCGGTTAGCCCAAGCGCGACGAGTCCATAGAAGGGTTCGGCGCAGTCGATGGAATGACCACCGGCGATCGGGGCACCGGCGGTTTCCGCAACGCTTTGACCGCCTTCGAGTATACGCCTGATCTGATCGGCGGGGATGACATCGACCGGCATGCCGAGCAGGGCGAGACAGAAGATCGGCTTCGCGCCCATGGCATAGACGTCTGAAAGCGCATTGGTGGCGGCGATACGGCCGAATTCGTAGGGGTCGTCGACGACCGGCGCGAAGAAGTCCGTGGTCGCGACCAGCGCGGATTTCCCGTCGATCACCCAGACCGCGGCATCGTCCCGCGTCGAGGCATCGACCAGCAGATTTGCGGGGACAAGCGCCTTCGCGCCGGATGTGCCCAGCAACCCGTCCAGCACCGCCGGATCGAGCTTGCAGCCGCAGCCGCCGCCGCGGGCGAGCGAGGTGAGGCGGGGCGGGGATATCTCGTCACTCATGGGATCACCGTGTGGCGGGCGCGACGGGAACGCCGGGCTTTGCTATGGGAGCGGCATGGGCCGCTACCAGCACACCGAAGACCTGTCGCCGCAAGGGCTTGCGCAGTTCGACGCGATCATAGACGTGCGCTCTCCGGCTGAATACGCCGAGGACCATCTGCCCGGGGCGATCAATCTGCCCGTCCTCGATGACGGGGAAAGGGCGGAGATCGGCACGATCTACAAACAGGTTTCGCCCTTCGAGGCGCGGCGGCTCGGCGCCGCGATGGTCTCGCGCAACATTGCCCGGCATCTCGAAACCGCGCTGGCCGGCTATCCCCGCGATTTCCGGCCGCTGATCTATTGCTGGCGCGGGGGGATGCGCTCGCGCTCGATGGCGCTTGTCCTCCAGGATGTCGGCTGGCAGTCGACCGTCGTGAAGGGGGGATATCGTCACTGGCGCCAGCAGGTCACGGCTGCATTATCGGATGATGATCGCGAACTTTTCCGCATCATCATCATCGACGGCCAGACTGGCAGTGCCAAGACGCAAGTGCTTCAGGCGATGGCGGAAAAGGGCGCGCAGGTCCTCGATCTCGAAGATCTCGCAAAACATCGCGGATCGATCTTCGGTGATCTTCCCGATCTTCCCCAGCCGAGCCAGAAGCGGTTCGAGTCGCTCCTCTGGGAAAATTTGCGGGATATGGACCCGGATATCCCCGTATTCGTCGAGGCGGAATCATCGCGGCTCGGAAACCGGACGATTCCGGTCCGTCTCTGGAATTCGATGAAGGCGGCGCCGCGCATCGCCATCGCCGCGCCGGCAGAGGAGCGCGCCCGGCACCTGCTCGCGACCTATCCGGACATCGCGGAGAACCGGGACCGCCTGATGGCGGCGATCGACGGGCTCGCCGCCTTCCATCCGAAAACGGACATCGCGCAATGGCGAGCGTGGGCCGAGGCAGGCGATTTCGACCCGCTCGCCGTGGCACTGATCGAGGCGCATTACGATCCGGCTTATGACCGGGCGCGCGAGCGCCATGGCCAACCGCTGATGGCGACGCTCGAGACCGACCGGCTCGATGCGGATGCGATCGACGCGCTGGCGGATCGGGTGATGGCGGCCGGGCGCTGACCTTCGCCTCAGGAGGCGATCTCGATCATCACCTCGTTGCGGCGGAAGGGCGTCGGGACCCAGGGCGGGTCGTAGCGGGCATAGACGGGTTCGCCGACAATCTCGTAGCCCTCGCGCTCGAGGAAGGCGGTCAACTCGCCGGTCATCTCCTCGAACCGGTTCATGTCCGGGCCGCCGGAAAAGCGGATCGCGGCCATGCGGCGCGCCGGCATTTCGCGCAGGGTGACGCGCGGGTCATTCGGCGCGGGCAGGGTCTCCATCGACCATTCGGGCGGCATCACGAAGGCGACGCGCCATTGTCCGGCCTCGCCGCGCGTCTGGGTGACGGGCGTGGTCATGGCGATCTCCTCGGACCGGGTCTGGATGACCGGCGAGGTCATCGCGATTTCCTCGCTGCCCTGCGACTGGCGGCTGGTATTCGCGCCGAAGATATAGCCGGCCAGCGGGCGGAAACCCGAATTGCCCGCCCCGGCCATCGAGCCGGAAACCTCCACTTCGGCGAGGATCATCGGCGCATAGTCGCGGATCTCGATCGGGCCCTCGCTGCGGGCCACGGTGTGCGGCGGCTCGTCGGCGGCGCGCGCTTCGGAGAACGGGACCAGGGCGGTGAGCGCGGCGGCGAGGGCAAGCGGTCTGACGAAGGGCATGGCGCGATCTCCTGAACTGAGGAGATATACGCAAGCGAAGGCGCGCCGGATGCCCGGACCGGATCGAGCAAGGCGCGCGGCGACAATTCAGCTGCAGTCGGACTCCTCGAAGTCGCAGTCGCAGTCGCCAGCGCCAGAATAGGTGCGGCCGCTGTCGTGACAGTCGATCTCGCACTGCATCGTTTCCAGCGGACCCTCGCCCACGCGGACCAGAATCTCCGTCGTGTCGGGACACCGCCATTCCTCGGCAGCTTCGCACACCAGGCGGCCGAGCGCGCCGTAGCGGCAGTACCCGATCATTGAAAGCGTGCGCAGGCGTGGAACGATCACGCGCTGAGCCTGGATGTCGCCGTCGGGTGCCGTCGCAGGCGGGCCGGGCCGCCGACCCGGATCGGGCGTGAAGGCGCCTTCAGAAGGCGTCCGGATAGGAGGCGCGTCAGATCTCTGGGAATGGGCGGGAGGCACGGCGATCGCGACAATGGCGGCGAGAAGGACAATGCGGAACATTGCGAAACTCTCCATCCTCGCGTCCTTGGACAGGATTCGCGCAGGCACCACCCATAGCCCATCCGTAACACACTCGCAGCTGATTTCCTTGAAGCCGGTTGGTACCGAACTCACCGAATCGGCAGCTGTATCGCCTTGCGTGCGGGCGTCCGTCCAAGATTGTTTGGTAAAATGGCTCCCCGGGCCGGACTCGAACCAGCGACCGATCGGTTAACAGCCGATTGCTCTACCAACTGAGCTACCGGGGAACACGGATCCCGAAGCGGCAGCGCGCTCGGGAGCGGGGGCTATAGCAGACCCCAAAACCGCCTGCCAAGACACAAATCGCACTTGGATGACGCGGCTTGCCCGCAAAGAAAAACGGGGACCCTGAAAAGGGCCCCCGGAAAGGCATTGGGTGGATGGTGGGGTGTCTTCACGAGAAGACACTGGTAAATTGCCCATTAAGGGTAAACGCCGCGTTAACGGGCATCCGGTTTTCACGAAAAGGATTCACCGGTATTGACGCGGGGTTACCGGCAGGGAGGCCAAACCCATGGCAAGACTCGCGAATTACACCGAATTCTGGCCGCACTATCTGCGTGAGCACGCGCGTCCGGCGACGCGCACTTATCACTATATCGGCTCGGTCATCGCGATCGGCGCGCTGATCTTCGCGCTGGCGACGCAGACCTGGTGGGCGCTGATTCTGGTGCCGGTCTCGGGTTATTTCTTCGCCTGGATGAGCCACGCCTTCGTGGAGCGCAACAAGCCGGCGACCTTCACGCACCCGCTGTGGTCGCTGATCAGCGACTACCGGATGCTGTGGTGCGCGATCACCGGGAAGCTGCCCGGCGAGCTGCGCAAGGCCGGCGTCACGCCGTCCGCCGAGGCGGAAGCGACTCATTCGTCCTGAGGAAGGAATTGGTTGGAGGCTCCGCCCGGAATCGAACCGGGGTGCAAGGATTTGCAGTCCTCTGCGTCACCACTCCGCCACGGAGCCACCGATGCGGGAGGCGTGTTCTAACGGACGCAGCGCGGCGCTGCAATGCGTCCCCGCACCGCAGCGGACGGAGAGGTTGCGGGGGCGTTCGGGCGGGGTATACAAGCGCCTCGCACTGTTTCCTGCGGAGGGCTGAAGACGTGGACGAATTCGAGCGCGAACGCCGCATGATGGTGGACGGTCAGATCCGTACCGCCGACGTGACGAACCGACGCCTGCAGTCGGCGCTGCTGAGTGTGCCGCGCGAGATCTTCCTGCCGCGCGCCAAGCACGCCCAGGCCTATGCCGATGCCGAGGTGGAGTTCGCGCCGGGCCGCTGGATGATGCGTCCCCGCGATTTCGCCAAGCTGGTCCATGCCGCCGACGTGCAGCCCTCCGACCTGGTGCTCGATCTCGCCTGCGGGCGCGGTTATTCCTCTGCCATCCTGTCGCGCATGGGCGAGACTGTGGTGGCGATGGAATCGGACGGCGAGATGGTGTCGAAAGCCGAGGACGCACTGTCCAAGGCCGGGGCCGACAATGTCGCGGTGATCGAGGGCGATCTGAAGACCGGTTCGCAATCGCAGGGTCCGTTCGACGTGATCTTCGTCAACGGCGCGGTGGAAGAGGTGCCGCGGGCCTGGCTCGACCAGCTGGCCGATGGCGGGCGCCTGGCCGTGGTGGTGCGCAAGGGGCCGATCGGCAAGGCGACGATCTTCATCCGCTCCGGTCTCGGGGTTGGCGAGCGCGTTGTTTTCGACTGCACGCCGCACGTCCTGCCGGGCTTCGAGCGCGAGGCCGGCTTCGTGTTCTGATCGCGGCGCGTGCGGGAGTGCGACAAAAAGGTGAACGCTGTTCACTTTCTGGCGGCGGAGTCCTATATCACCGACGTTTAATGTGTGCGGCCGGTCGCGATCTGCGATAACGGTAACGACAGGATCTAGCGGGCGGACGATTTCGATGGCGTTCAAGACCTTTCTGACAGCCGGGGCGATGGCCCTGACCCTGGCCGGCTTGGCCGGTGCGCAAACGCTCGAGGAAACCCTCGCGCTGGCCTACAACAGCAATCCGACGCTGCAGGCCGAGCGGGCGCGGGTCCGCGCCACGGGCGAAGGTGTGATCCAGGCACGCGCATCCTGGCTGCCGAGCATCACGGCCAGCGCCAGCATCACGCGGCGCTCGATCGACGGCGTGAACTTCTTCGACGAAAGCAACGCCATCACGCCGCAATCCTATTCGCTGAACGCCAGCCAGGCGATCTGGCGGTCCGGGCAGATTTCCGGCGGGATCGATCAGGCGCAAGCGACTGCTTATGCCGCGCTGGAAAACCTCCGCGCGGTGGAACAATCGGTGCTGCTCGATGCAGCGACCTCCTTCATGAACATTCGCCGCGACGCAACCATCGTCGAAATCCGGCGCAACAATGTCGAGGTCCTTAACGCGCAGCTGCGCGCCGCCGAGGACCGGTTCGAAGTGGGCGAGATCACCCGCACGGACGTCGCCCAGGCCGAGGCGCGCCTGTCCGCCGCCCGCGCCCAGCTGACTGCCGCCCAGGCGCAGCTGTCGGTCAGCCGGTCGGCCTATGCCCGCATCGTCGGTCAGCCTTCCGCCACGCTGAGTGAGCCGCCGGCACTGCCGACGCTTCCGGCTTCGGTGGAAGAGGCGGAGAATATCGCCCTTGATTTCAGCCCGACGCTGCGCTCGGCGGCCTTCTCCGAAGAGGCTGCAACGGCGGCGATCCGCGTGGCGCAGGGTGCCATGGGCCCGTCCGTGTCACTGTCGACCGGAGTGTCCGCCAACCGCAATTCCGGCGGTTTCACCGTTGGAGGCGACAGCGAAACCGCGTCAATCGGCGTGCAGGCCTCGATGCCGATCTTCACCGGCGGTCTGAACCGGTCGCGCGTGCGCCAGGCCGGCTATAGCGCCGATGCCGCGCGCCAGCAGGTCTTCGTCGCCCGCCGCCTGACGCTCGAGAATGTCTCCAACGCCTACAACAATCTCCTCGCCGCGCAGTCGGTGATCGTGTCGAGCCGCGAAGCGGTGCGCGCGAACGAGATCGCGCTCGATGGCGTTCAGCAGGAAGCCCAGGTCGGCCTGCGGACAACGTTGGATGTCCTCAACGCCGAGCAGGAATTGCTCAATGCCCGCCTGACACTGGTCTCGGCCGAGCGTGACGCCTATGTCGCAGGCCTTGCCCTGCTGCAGGCGATGGGGCTGCTGACGGCGGAAACGCTTGATCTGCCAGTCGAAACCTCAGACCCTTTGAACGACGGCGCGCGGGATAACGTTGACTTAACGCCGTGGAATTAGTGTCACGAATCGGTCCGATGCGCTGGACATCAAGGCGCAGGACGGATTTATTCGCGTAACAGGCGAAAGCGACTCAGCGGGGACTCGCGGTTTCATGGCTCAGGAAGCGACCGAATCCGAACCGACGATGGAAGAAATCCTGGCGTCCATACGCCGGATCATCGACGAGGACGAACAGCCGGCTGAAGAAGCCGCCGCCGAGGAGGCTCCGGCCGCCGAAGCCGAACCGGAGCCCGAAGTCGAGGCCGCCCACGACGATGTGCTGGAGCTGACTGATCGGGTCGAGGAACCGGCTGGCGGCACCGAACCGCTCGCGGTGGAAGACGATCTGATGATCATCGACCGCGAGGAAGACGAAGTCGCGCCGGAACCTGCGCCGGAACCCGAACCGGAACCGGTCGCGGAAGCTCCGATGCCTGAGCCCGAACCCGAACCTGTTGCTGCCGCACGTGAACGTGCTCCGGAGCCGCAAATGGACGAAGACGCCCTGCTGGACCAGACGGCCGCCAGCGCGGCCGCCGGTGCGTTCAGCGCGCTCAACGAGAACCTCAAGGTCGCGTCCGGTGACGGCACGACGCTGGAGACGATCGTGCGCGAACTGATGCGTCCGATGCTGAAGCAATGGCTCGATACCAACCTTCCCCGCATCGTCGAGGAAAAGGTAGAAGCCGAGATCGCCCGCGTCTCCCGCAGACGCTAACCGTCGAACCCTGTCATCAAGAGAAATCGGGCGTCGACGGGATCGTCGGCGCCCTTTACGTATGCGCGCCATGCTCGAGAAAACATTCAATCCGCAAGAAGCCGAACCGCGCCTGTACCAGGCGTGGGAGGACTCCGGTGCCTTCCAGCCGAAGGACGATCCCGACGCCGAGACATTCTCGATCGTCATTCCGCCGCCCAACGTCACCGGGCGGCTGCATATCGGCCACGCGCTGAACAACACGCTGCAGGACGTGCTGATCCGCTATCATCGCATGCTGGGCAAGGCGGTGCTGTGGCAGCCGGGCACCGACCATGCGGGCATCGCCACGCAGATGGTGGTCGAGCGCAAGCTGGCCGAAGAGGGCAACCAGTCCCGCCGCGAGATGGGCCGCGAGGCCTTCATCGAGCGTGTCTGGGAATGGAAGGAAGAATCGGGCGGGATGATCCTGACCCAGCTCCGGCGTCTCGGGGCGTCGTGCGACTGGTCGCGCGAACGCTTCACGATGGACGAGGGGCTGTCCGAAGCCGTCCTGAAAGTCTTCGTCGAACTCTACGAGCAGGGGCTGATCTACCGCGGCAAGCGGCTGGTGAACTGGGACCCGCATTTCGAGACCGCGATTTCCGACCTCGAGGTCGAGAATGTCGAGGTCGACGGCCATATGTGGCACTTCAAATACCCGCTCGCCGATGGCCGGACCTACACCTATGTGGAAAAGGATTCGGACGGGAATGTCGTGCTGGAGGAAGAGCGCGACTATATCTCGATCGCGACGACCCGCCCGGAAACCATGCTGGGCGATGGTGCGGTGGCGGTGCATCCGTCAGACGAGCGCTATGCCTCGATCGTGGGGGCGTTGTGCGAAATTCCGGTCGGACCGAAAGCGCATCGCCGCCTGATCCCGATCATCACCGACGAGTATCCGGACCCGGAGTTCGGCTCAGGCGCGGTGAAGATCACCGGCGCGCACGACTTCAACGACTACGAGGTCGCCAAGCGCAACAACATCCCGCTCTACCGGCTGATGGACATGCGCGGGGCGCTGCGAACGGACGGCGCGCCCTATGGCGAGGAATCGGCGAAGGCGACCGCGCTCGCCAGGTCCGGCGAACTGCCGGACGAGAACACGGTCGATGCGATCAATCTCGTGCCCGAGGACTATCGCGGGCTCGACCGGTTCGAAGCGCGCGAGAAGATCGTCGCGGCGATCACCGCCGAAGGGCTGGCCGTGACGGTGAAGGACGAGGAGGGAAATGACGTCCCGCTCGTCGAGAACAAGACCATCCAGCAGCCCTTCGGCGACCGCTCGCACGTGGTGATCGAGCCGATGCTGACCGACCAGTGGTTCGCCGATGCGGCGGCGCTGGCGAAGGAGGCGATCGCCGCCGTCGAGGACGGGCGCACCACCTTCCACCCGAAGAACTGGGAGAAGACCTATTTCGAGTGGATGCGCAACATCCAGCCCTGGTGCATCTCGCGCCGGCTGTGGTGGGGCCATCAGATCCCGGCCTGGTATGACGAGGACGGCAATGTCTATGTCGCCGAGAGCGAGGGGGCCGCGCGCGAAAAGGCCGGCGGCAAGCCGCTGACGCGCGACGAGGACGTCCTCGACACCTGGTTCTCGTCGGCGCTGTGGCCGTTCTCCACGCTCGGCTGGCCGGAAGAGACCGACGAGCTGGAGCGCTTCTACCCGACCAGCGTGCTCGTCACCGCATTCGACATCATCTTCTTCTGGGTCGCCCGGATGATGATGCAGGGCCTTCACTTCATGAAGGAAGTGCCGTTCCCCGACGTCTACATCCACGCCCTCGTCCGCGACGAGAAGGGGCAGAAGATGTCGAAGTCGAAGGGCAATGTGATCGACCCGATCGAGCTGGTCGATGAGTTCGGCGCCGACGCGGTGCGCTTCACGCTTGCCGCGCTGGCGGCGCAGGGCCGCGACATCCGCATGTCGAAGGACCGCGTCGAGGGCTATCGGAATTTCGGCACCAAACTTTGGAATGCCGCGCGCTTCTGCCTGATGAATGACTGCCGCCCGCAGCCGGATTTCGATCCGTCGGCGGTGAAGGAAACCGTCAATCGCTGGATATTGCAGGAAGCCTATGCGGCGTCCGAGGCGGTGGCGAAGGGGCTGGAGACCTACCGCTTCAACGAAGCGGCGGCGGCCGCCTATCGCTTCGTGTGGAACGTGTTCTGCGACTGGCACCTGGAATTCGCCAAGCCGCTGTTCGCCGGAGACGACGAAGCCGCCAAGGCCGAGACGCAGGCGACGACCGCGCACGTGCTCGAGATCGCGCTGAAAATCCTGCATCCCTTCATGCCCTTCGTCACCGAAGAGCTGTGGGCGCAGACGGCGGGCGAGGGTGGCCGCGATGGCCTGCTGATTACCGCCGACTGGCCACGCGCTGTGCGACTGGCCGATGGCGAGGCGCAGGGGGAGATGAACTGGGTGATCACACTGATCACCGAGATCCGCAAGCTGCGCGCGGAGATGAACATTCCGCCGAAGTCGAAACTGTCCGCCATCCTGACCGGGGCGTCGGAACAGACGAAGGCGCGGATCGAGCGCCAGCGTCCGCTGCTGATGCGGCTCGCCGGTCTCGAAGCCATATCCGCCGGGGATTCAATCCCGGAAGGCTCGGCGCAGACCGTGGTCGAAGAGGCGACCGTGGCCCTGCCGCTTGAAGGCGTGATCGATTTCGGCGCGGAAAAGGCGAGGCTCGACAAGGAGATCGCCCGCGTCGCAGGCGAGATCGAACGGCTCGACCGCAAGCTCGGCAACGAGAAATTCGTCGCCAATGCGCCGCCCGAAGTCGTCGAGGGCGAGAAGGACAAGCGCGCGGCCTATGCTGCCGAGAAGGATGCGCTGGAAGCCGCGCGGTCGCGCCTCCCCTGAAGCGAGGATTGCCGAGGCGCGGTCCGTGCTGTGAAGTCGCGTTCAGCTGACAGGGGGATTCGCCATGGCTGACGCGGCCGAACGGCTCGGGATCGATTCGGAAACGCTGTGGACGGAACGGCTTTTGCCCTTCCTCGAAGAGCGGGAGGGTCAGCGCAGGACGGCGGTCCGGCGCGTCTTCATTTTCGGCCCGCTGGCCCTGATCAGCCTGATCGTGCTGTTCGTCGGCATCGCGGCGTTCGACTCAGCCATCCTGATGTTCGGCATGTTCGGCCTGATCGTCGTCTTTTTCTATCTGGCCGCCGCACCGATGGTGAAGCTGCACGGAGAGATCAAGGAAGGCCTTCTGACCGCGATCGCGACCGCAGCGGGGATGACCTATTCGAAGAAGCCGGTCCAGCCTGCCCGTTTCAGCGAATTCTGCGAACTCGGCATGCTGCCGAACCACAACCAGCGCAGTTTCGAGGACCATTTCGCCGGAGACCGCCACGGTGCGGCCTTCGAACTCTACGAAGCCAAGCTGGTGCAGAAGACCCAGTCGGGCAAGAACACGACCTACACAACCGTGTTTCAGGGCGTGTGCATCCGCATCGAGTTTCCGCGCACGGTCGAGGGCGTCACCGTGGTGACGCGCGATGCCGGATGGTTCAATGGGCTCGCCGGCCTGGCTCAGGCGCGGATCAACGGCCGGAAGCTGGAACGCGTCGGCCTGGTCGATCCGAAATTCGAGCAGATTTTCGAAGTCTTCTCCACCGACCAGGTGATGAGCCGCTACCTGCTGACCCCGTCCTTCATGGAGCGGCTGCTGTCGCTGGAAACCTCGCTGAAGGGCAAGCGCGTCCGCGCGGCGTTCGACGAGCGCAATGGCGGCGGCGAATTGCTGATCGCGACGGAGACCGGAAACCTGTTCGAGCCGGGCTCGCTGTTCAAGCCGCTCAATGACCGCTCGCGGTTCGAAAGCCTGATCACCGAGATCGACCTCATTACCGAGATCGTCGACCTGATGGTCCGCCCCGCCACGCTGGGCGAGGGGAGTGCGGTTTCGTAGATCCGCCGTCACTCCCGCGCAGGCGGGAGTCCAGCTGCACGGCCGCTCTGGATTCCCGCCTTCGCGGGAATGACGTTGCGCGACCGTTGACTTTATATGAAACTTAAAACAATATGTCTCCAACGCCAAGTTATTGGCTTCATATATGGAGCGTATCATGATCGAAATTCGTCAGCCCGTTTCCGCTCTCGTTGTCAGGGGTGCCGTTCTTCTCGCCGCCGCCGGGCTGGTCGCGAAACAGGCCGTTTCCGGCGACGGATCGGCCTGGACCCTGTTGATCGCGCCGGCCTTCTACCTGTCGGCGATGTGGGCCTTGTCGGGCGTGTTCGCGCAGGTGGACCGGGGCGTCGCCTTCGGTCCCGCCATGGTGACGGCCTTGCGCCTCGCCGGGTATGCCCTGCTCGCCGGGGCGTTCGCGGCGGTCATCCTTCAGCCCAGCCTGATCCACCTCATCGCCAACGGTTTCACGGAAATGCGCGGCGTCCGGCTCGACTGGTCGGTGGCCAATCTGATGCTCGCGCTTCTCGGCTTCACGCTGTTCCTGATCGCGCGCCGCGGCGCGGACCTCAAAGCCCGTCTCGAGGAGTTCGTCTGATGCCGGTCAAGGTGACGCTCGACGTGCTGCTCGCGATGCGCAAGCGCAAGGCGCGCGAGGTGGCCGAGGAGATCGGCCTGTCGGAAACCCAGCTCAGTCTTTTGCGGACCGGCAAGGTCAAGGGCATGCGCTTCGATACGCTGGCGAAGCTCTGCTACGTCCTCGAGTGCAGCCCTGCCGACATTCTCGACTATGAGCGGGATGCGGCGGATCTGAGCGGCGGGGAGGGTTAGGACGACGAAGCCGTCAATCTTTGCCGTCACCCCTTCAGAATTTTTCTGGATTCCCGCCCTCGCGGGAATGACGCCTAGAAATCAAACGTCCCCACGACCGGCACGTGGTCGGAGGCCTTTTCCTTCCCGCGCACCGGCTTGCAGATCTCGACGCTCTTCAGGGTGTCGGCGGCTTGCGGCGAGAGCAGGAGGTGATCGATGCGGATGCCGTGATCCTTCTGCCAGGCGCCGCGCTGATAATCCCAGAACGTGTATTGGTGGCCCTTGCCGTCAGCCTGCAGGAAGGCGTCGGTGAAACCGAGATTGAGGATTTCGCGGAAGGCGGCGCGGCTCTGCGGCAGGATCAGCGCGTCCCCGGCCCAGACGGCGGGATCATGCACATCGCTGTCGCGCGGGATGATGTTGTAATCGCCGGCGAGGATCAGCCGCTCTTCGTATGCCAGCAGTTCCGCGGCATGGCGCTTCAAACGGCGCATCCAGGCGAGCTTGTAGTCGTATTTCGGTCCCGGCGCGGGATTGCCGTTCGGCAAATAGATCGAGGCGACGCGGACGGGGCCGGAGTCGTGGGAGATCACGCATTCGATGTAGCGCGCCTGATCGTCGTCCTCGCCGCCGGGCAGGCCGCGGACGGTTTCCTCGATCGGGAATTTCGACAGCAGGGCGACGCCGTTATAGGTCTTCTGGCCGTGCGTCTCGACATTGTAGCCGAGGTCCTCGATGGCGTCGCGCGGGAAGTCGGCGTCGACCGTCTTGATCTCCTGCAGGCAGACGACGTCCGGAGAGGCCTCGCGCAACCAGTCGGTGACATTGGTCAGGCGGGCCTTGACGGAATTCACGTTCCAGGTGGCGATCTGCATGCGAGTCATCCTGCGGCGGCGGGCCCGGCAGGGTTAGCACGGATCGCGGTGAAGAAAACCGTCAGACGAGGTGGCGCGAAGCGGCCCGGCGGCGAATGTCCTCCCGCGTGAGGATATGGGGAATGACCGGGTGCGAGAAATCGTCAGCGATGGCCGGGCCCGCCAGAAGCCGCACACCCAGGCGAAGGGCCGCGGCGATGTCGCTCTCGCGGACGAAGCCGGTCAGACAGGTGGCGGCGCGTGATCCGGCTGCGCCGCGCAGGATGGCGCGCTCAGAAGCGATCTCGCGCTGTCGGTCGTCATCCAGCGAGCGCGGGTCGCTGCCGTCGGTCACGAACATGGCGACGTGACAGCCGGAAAAGCGGTCGAAGGCAAGCGGATCACGGCCGAGCGACACGATCACGCCGGGACTGAAGGCATGACAGATTCCGAGCGTTTCCCGGATCGTGCTGACCGGCGTGCCCGGCCCGATGCCCTCGACCATGAGACGGAAATACCGGCGCATCTCGCACGGGATGGCGGTCAGGGTTTCAAACAATGCGACCCGGGTCGAACGCAAGGCGAGAGACTGGATTCCGACCGGCAGGCAGAGCGCCACGGTCCGGCCCTTTCCGAACGCCGTCCGGAAGGCGTTCATGCCCGCATGGGCTGCGTGGCGGTCAAGCTCGAGATGGTCCCTGGGCTCTGTGCGCCCGCGCAGCGTGTCGCGGCCGAAATAGGTCTGGCGCGTCCGCTTCTCGATCAGCCGCGGCACGACGAACTGGGTTGCTATGGCATTGCGCGTGGCATCCCAGATCGGGCGGTAGATGACGCTGCGCTCGCGCCGGAAATCGATGTCGATGACGCGCCGCCGCGGCGCAAGGGCAACGCTTTCGGCAGACGGGTCGCCCGGGAGGTCGGGCTGAGCGGGCAGGCGGCCCGACACGGCGAACATGGCGTGCAGTTCCGCAGTGTCGAGCCGCGACGCAGACGACCGGACATTCAGCGAACGCAGGATCTCGTCGCCGAGGAAGAAGAGGTTCAGTTCGGTGGAAATGGCATTGACGCGTTCCGCAGCAGCCGGAGCGTCAAGCGCGTCGAAAACGACAAGAAAACCTTCATTGCAGCGGACCAGAACATCCTCGGCGCTGATCCGTTTCTCGATGAAATGAGCGCTGACGGCGAAAATCTTGGACTTGAGCCGCTCCCATTGATTGCCGGCCCCTTCGCGGACCCGGTCGAGATTGATGATCTGGAACTGGCCGAGATCGGCATGGTCCCGCCCGTGCAGCTTCTGCTCCAGGCGGTGAAGAATATCGGCAGAGTTCATCGTGAACATCGGCGCGGTCCCGGCCTGCCCAACTCGCCTTAAGGTATATGCTGCGGGCGGTAACACCTCGTTCCCGGAATGCTTCGGATTTTAGCGAATTCGCCCGCGTGACAGCGGTCCGCGCTCGATGTCCCTGCAAAAGTGGCGGGGCGCCGGGCTATGCGCTGGAGATGGCCGGGGGCCGGTCAGTCCGCGTGAAACACCGCGAAATCGTCGACCGGGGCGCGCGGGCTGCGCAGCCGGTTGACCGGGGCGTTCGGGTCGGCATGGCCGAGCGCCATGCCGCAATAGACCTGTTCGCCCTCCGCCACGCCGAGCGCGGCACCGACGGTCTTCGAATAGCGCGTCCAGGCTTCCTGCATGCAGGTGGCGAGGCCGGCTTCCCCCGCGGCGAGGGCGACGGCGAGCATGAACATGCCGAGATGCGCCCACTGGTTCGGGTTCATCGCCCGCTCGATGACGAAGAAGAGGCCGACGGGCGCGTCGAAGAAGTCGAGATTCTTCAAGAGGTGGTTCAGCCGCCCCATCTTGTCCTCGCGCGGGATGGCGAGCAGCTCGTACATCGCTTCGCCGAGGTCGTAACGGCGGCTGCGATAGGGCTCCCACAGCTTTTCCGGATAGACGGGGAAGTCGTTCTCGTCGGCGAAGGGGTCGGTGTTCAGCCTGGCCTTCACCGCATCGATCACGCGCTGCCGCGCAGCGCCGGTGACGACATGAACCTTCCAGGGCTGGAGATTGCCACCCGAGGGCGCCCAACGGGCGGTGTCGAGGATGCCGCGGAGCGTCGCCTCGTCGACCGGACGGTCGAGGAAGGCGCGCGTGGAGATCCGTCCGCGCAGCGCTTCGCCGACCTGCATCAGATCGAGAAGCTGGTGCCGCAGCCGCAGGCCGCCGTGGCGTTCGGATTGTCGATCCTGAAGGACGCGCCGATCAGCTCGTCGGCGAAATCGATCTTCGAGTTTTCGAGGAAGGGGATGGAGGCGCTGTCGATGGCGACGCGCGCGCCGTCGCGTTCGATGACGAGATCGTCGTCCGTCGTCGCGGTCTCGAGGTCGAACTTGTAGGAGAAGCCGGAACAGCCGCCGCCGATGACCGATATGCGGAGCAGTTCCGCACCGGCCTGTTTGGCGAGGATGGCGTTGATCCGCTTCGCGGCGGACGGGGTCAGCTGGATATTCGGATCGCTCATCACTGGTTCCGCATTGTCGTCTCGCACGATATATGGAGGCACATGACCCAGCCGAAAAGCCCCCGCGCATGAGTATCGGTGCCACCGACCGCAATCGTGCGCCGTATTCGAACCACCCGGCGCAGTCGCGCGGGCGGTTCCATCCGCAAAATGACAGCGCCAGCCGCAACGCCTTCCAGCGCGATCGCGACCGGATCGTGCATGCCACGGCCTTCCGGCGGCTGAAGGAAAAGACGCAGGTCTTCGTGGCCCACGAGGGCGACCATTACCGCACCCGTCTGACGCATTCCCTCGAAGTGGCGCAGATCGCGCGGACGATCGCGCGGGTGCTGAATGTCGACGAGGATCTGACCGAGGCGCTGGCATTGGCGCACGACCTTGGCCACCCGCCCTTCGGCCATGCCGGTGAGCGGGCGCTGGCCCAGTGCATGACCGAATTCGGCGGCTTCGATCACAACGCCCACACGCTGCGCGTCGTCACCAAGATCGAAACCCGCTACGCCGAGTTCGAGGGCCTCAACCTGACCTGGGAGACGCTGGAAGGCGTGGTGAAACATAACGGCCCGCTGGTCACGCCGGAACATGGCGAGGACGCTCTGCCGTGGGCGATCCGGGAGTATCCCGACTGGCAGGGGCTGGAACTCGACAGTTTCGCCGGGGTCGAGGCGCAGATCGCGGCGCTGGCCGACGACATCGCCTATAACAATCACGACATCGATGACGGGCTGCGCGCCGGACTGCTGAACCTGGAGGACCTGGCCGAACTGCCGCTGGTCGGGGACGTGCTGCGCGACTGCCGGCGGCGTTATCCACAGGCGAGTGAGAGGCTGATCATCCTCGAAGCGGTGCGCGACCTGATCGGACTGATGGTCGACGATGTGCTGAAGGAGACGCTATCGCGGCTCGATGCCGCCGCGCCGGACAGTGCCGAGGCGGTGCGCCGTGCGGACCGGGAAATGGTGGCTTTCTCACCGTCCATGCTCGATGCGCTGGCAGGTCTGAGACGCCATCTCTTCGCCAATATGTACACGCATTACAAGGTAAACCGGGCGATGGCCCAGGCCGAGCGCGTGGTGCGCGAACTGTTCCAGCTCTTCCTCGACGATCCCGGCCTGTTGCCGACGCACTACCGGCGGCAGGCGGGCGAAAAGGGCAGCGAGAAGCAGGCGCGTCTGGTCTGCGACTACATCGCCGGGATGACGGACCGGTATGCCGTTGAGGAACACAAGCGCCTGTTCACTGTGCAAGGGTATTTCTGAGCGCCGATTGAGCCTTCAATGGGTGGTATCTTTTCAGCAATGTTCCCGATTCGGTTCCGGGAACGGGATAAGGACGGATGACGGATCGCGACACAGACCGCCGTGTCGGGGCCTATGCGCCGCCGACCGATGACGACGAAACGTTCGACGCGCGTGAGGATTCGCGCCGCGGCCCGCTGCTGCTGACCGCGGCCTTTGCCGTCTTCGTCCTGTTCATCGGCGTGGTGTGGAGCGCCTATCGTCAGGGCATCCGCGAAGGCGGGCGCGACGCGCCGCCCCGCATCATGGCCGATGCCGAACCCTATCGCGAACGCCCCGCCGACCCGGGCGGGCAGGAAGCGCCCGACCAGGACCTGACCGTCTATGACCGGCTGACCGGCGAAACCACCGAGGGCGACGGCAGTGACGCCCGGGTGCGGCCCGGTCCGGAAGAACCGATGGACAATGCCGAGCGTCCGGGTCTGCAGATCGAAAGTGTCGATCCCGATGCGGCCGGCAGCGACCGGGTCGCCGAAACGCCGACGCGCCCGCCGGAAATCCGCACGGAAACGCCCGCCGACACTCCGCCCGCGGAAACGCGCGGCCCGGCGCAGATCATTCCCGACGAGACACCGGACGACCCGGTCGTGGAGACTCCTGCCGAACCCGATCCCGAACCGGTGCGCACGGCGGCTGTCTCCGTCCCGGGCGGGGAATGGGTGGTCCAGATCGGGTCCTTCCGGACCCAGCAGGAGGCCGAAGAAGCCTGGCTGAATTTCGCGACGCGCTATTCCCAGCTGGGCAGCGGCTTCGCTCCCGACATCCAGGCCACCGAGATCGAGGGCCGGGGCATGTATCACCGCCTGCGCATTTCGGCCTTTGCCAGCCGTGACAGCGCCACCGACTATTGCACGCGCCTGCAGTCGGCCGGCCAGGACTGCTACGTCACGCGGCGATGACGAGCGCGGCGATCTACGGCCTTGCGGGCCTCGAACTCACGGCCGACGAAAAGGCGTTCTTCCGGGACGCCGCGCCCTGGGGTTTCATCCTGTTCGCGCGCAATGTGGACCGGCCGAAACAGGTTTCGAAACTGTGTGTCGCGCTGCGCGATGCGGTCGGCTGGAATGCGCCGATCTTCATCGACCAGGAAGGCGGTCGGGTGCAGCGGCTCAAACCGCCGACCTGGCGCGCCGCGCCGCCGGCCGAAGTCTTCGGCGATCTGTTCCGCAAGGACGAGGCGGCCGGGCTTGAGGCCGTCCGCCTGAACCACCGCCTGATCGCCGCCGAATTGATGGCGCTGGGTATCGACGCGGACTGTGCGCCCTGCATCGACCTGCAGATCGAGGGCGCGGACGCTATCATCGGCGACCGGTCCTACTCGACCGAG
Source organism: Hyphobacterium vulgare (assembly GCF_042643335.1). Lineage (NCBI taxonomy): Bacteria > Pseudomonadati > Pseudomonadota > Alphaproteobacteria > Maricaulales > Maricaulaceae > Hyphobacterium > Hyphobacterium vulgare. The sequence goes on along the minus strand of NZ_JBHRSV010000001.1, from coordinate 569,166 downwards.
CCTGAAATCGTTGCCCGGCTCGGCCGGGCAGCGATGGAAGGCCTGCTCGCGGGCGGTGTCGCGCCAGTGATCAAGCACATTCCCGGGCATGGTCGCGCCGATGCCGACAGCCATCTGGCCCTGCCGCGCGTCGACACGCGGCGCGAGGTGCTCGAAACGACCGATTTCGCACCCTTCCGCGACCTGGCCGACGCGCCGATGGCGATGACCGCCCATGTCGTCTATTCCGACATCGATGCGGACGATCCGGCGACCCATTCCGAAGCCATGATCGCCGACGTGATCCGCGGATCGATCGGCTTTGACGGCCTGTTGATGAGCGACGATCTGTCGATGCAGGCGCTGTCGGGCACGCTCAGGGTGCGCGCCGAACGCGCGCTGGGGGCCGGGTGCGACCTCGTCCTGCACTGCAATGGCCGGATGAAGGAAATGGTCGAGATCGCCCATGCCGTTCCGGCCTTGTCGGGGCGGGCGCTCGATCGCGCCAACGCCGCTGCCGATTGCCGCAAGACGCCGGACGATTTCGATGCCGAATCCGGGCTGGCCCGCCTCGATGCCCTGCTGAACACGGGGGCGGCGCCGTGAGCGAGGAATTCCAGGAAGACCTGCATTTCGAGGCCGCCGAGGACGCCGAGGGCGATGCCCTGATCGTCGATGTCGACGGGTTCGAGGGACCGCTTCATTTGCTGCTCGCCCTGGCGCGCAAGCGCAAGGTCGATCTGGCGAAAATCTCGATCCTCGAACTGGCCGAGCAGTATCTCGCCTTCGTCGCCGAGGCGCGTAAGAAGCGCTTCGATCTCGCCGCCGAATACCTCGTGATGGCGAGCTGGCTGGCCTATCTGAAATCGCGGCTTCTTCTGCCCAAGCCCACCAAGAATGACGACGAACCCGAACCCGAAGCGATGGCCGCCGCGCTGGCCTTCCGACTGCGCCGGCTGGAAGCCATGCGGCTGGCCTCGCAGGCATTGTTCAAGCGTGATCTCCTGAAGCGCGACGTGTTCGACCGCGGCGCGCCGGAAGGCGTGCGCACGCTGCGTGCGCACAAATACCAGGCGAGCCTGCACGATCTTCTGAAGGCCTATGCCACGCGGCGTCAGGCGCGCTATCGCGCGGACTATCAGCCGAGCCTGCCGAAAGTTTACGGCCTCGACAGCGCGCGCACGCGGATGGAGCGGATCGTCCCGGAACTGAAGGAGTGGCGCGACCTCGACGACATCCTGCCGGACATGGGCGAGCTGGGCTTCGATCCGCCGCCGCACCGCTCGGTGCTCGCCAGTTCGACGCTCGCCGTGCTCGAAGTCACCAAGGACGGCATGGCCGAGCTGCGGCAGGACGGGCCATTCACGCCGATCAAGGTGCGCGGCCGGGCGGAGGACAATCCGCAATGACCCAGGACAACGATCCGATCGGTGAAGCGATCGCACGGCTTCGCGAGCGCGCGCAGCGGCAGGGCGCGGCCGAGACCGGGTCGGACGAGGCTGGACCGCGCCTGGCCATCGATGCGGAACGCCACCGTCTGCGCCAGCTCGAAGCGCTGCTGTTCGCGGCGGCCGAACCGCTCGACATCGAGACGCTGCAGGCCCGCCTGCCGGCGGAAGCCGAGGTGGAGGCGCTGCTCGCGGCGCTGCAGGCCGATTATGCCGAACGCGGCGTGCGACTGGTCGAGGTCGGCGGCCGCTGGCGGTTCGAAACCGCGCCCGACCTCGCCAGCCTGCTCGAAGAGGTCAAGGAAGAGCCGCGCCGCCTGTCTGATGCCGGGCTCGAGACGCTCGCCATCATTGCCTATCACCAGCCGGTGACGCGTGCCGAGATCGAGGAAATCCGCGGCGTGGCCGTGTCCAAGGGCACGATCGACCTGTTGTTCGAGATCGGCTGGATCCGGCTGCGCGGCCGCCGCCGCTCGCCGGGCCGGCCGGTGACCTATGGCACGACCGACGCCTTCCTCGACTATTTCGGCCTCTCTGCAATCGGCGATCTGCCGGGCGTGGCCGACCTCAAGGCCGCCGGCCTGCTCGATTCGCGCCTGCCGCCCGGCTTCGAAGTCCCCGATCCGGGCCTGGGCCTGCGCGGCGAAGGCGAGGATGACGCGCTTGACCTGACCGGCGAGGACGCCCCCGACTTCCATGTCGACTTCATGGAAGACGAGGAGGGGGAGGACGATTGATCTCCCTGTTTCCCGTCGCCCCCATTTGGGGGAGAGGCGAGGCTCGCTTCGCGAGCGCCTCAGGATGAGGGAGATTTCGGGATGCAACAATATCGACCATCCAACTGCCCCAAGCCGTTGGACGGGGAGGGGCGCATGGTTTAAGCCATTTCCAGACTGAATTTCACGGAGGTGAGCATGGCTCCCGGCATGTGGCAGATCATTCTTGTCGTGCTTCTGGCGCTCGTCCTTTTCGGCGGCCGCGGCAAGATTTCCTCGTTGATGGGCGATGTCGCCAAGGGCATCACCAGCTTCCGCAAGGGGCTGAAGGACGAGGACAAGGCCGAGGACGAGGCTGGCGATGAGCGTCCGCAATCGGTCGAACAAAATCCGAACCGGACCGCCGAACCGGCGGCGCAAGAGGAAAAGTCCTCGACGCGGGGCTAGGGGTTCGCCATGAATCCCGGAATCGGGATGCCCGAAATTGCCGTGCTGCTTCTGCTGGCGCTCATTGTCGTGGGCCCGGCGGAACTGCCGAAGATGATGCGCACGATCGGCCGCTTCGTGAACCAGGCGCGTTCGATGGCGAAGGATTTCCAGCGCAGTTTCGACGAGATGGGCCGCGAGAGCGAACTGGCCGATCTGCGCAAGGAGATCGAGAATCTGAAAAGCGCGAACCCGGTCGGCGAGATCAGCGAGGAGCTGCGCAAGGCCAAGGAAGATTTGCGCCATGCCGAGGCGGTCGGGTCGAAGGAAAAGGCGGTGAAGCCGGCGGCCAAGCCTGTGGCCGATCTCGTCCCCGACGACGGCAACACGATCGCGCCGCCGCGCGAGAAGCCGAAGCCCGCCCAGCCGATCAAGACGGGTGCGCCGGAAGATGAGTAAGTCGAAGGCGAAGGACGCGCCGCGCCTCGAACACGAGGACGCGGACGACGAGGTCGAGGCCTCGCGCGCACCGCTGATGGATCACCTGGTGGAGCTGCGCACGCGGCTGATCCGGCTCGTGGCGGCGGTGATCATCGGCTTCATTGTCTGCTTCATCTTCGCCGAGACGATCTACAACGTGTTGCTGATCCCGTTCGAGGAGGCCGCCGCGCGCGTTCGCGGGGAAGACCTTCAGCTTGAACTGATCTTCACCGCGCCGCTGGAATTCTTCTTCGCCAAGGTGAAGCTGGCCCTGTTCGGCGGGCTGATCCTCGCCATCCCGGTCTTCGCCTACGAGATCTATTCCTTCGTCGCGCCGGGCCTCTACAAGAACGAGAAGAAGGCGTTCGCGCCCTTCCTGATCGGTGCGCCGGCCCTGTTCGCGGCTGGCGCGGCGCTGGTCTACTTCTTCGTTCTGCCTTTCGTGATGCGCTTCGCGCTGGGGCAGGAGCAGCCCGCGACCGGCGATGGCCCGTCGATTCAGCTTCTGACGCGGGTCTCGGACTATCTCGACCTCGTCACGACGCTGATCCTCGCCTTCGGGATCAGCTTTCAGCTGCCCATCCTTCTGATGCTGCTGGCGATGGCGGGGATCGTCACCTCGAAGCAGCTGGTGAATTTCTGGAAGTTCGCGCTGGTCGGGATTTTTGGCTTCGCCGCCTTCGTGACACCGCCCGATCCGATCAGCCAGATCATCCTCGGCAGCGTCCTGATGGCGCTCTACGGGCTGGCCATCATCGGCGTGAAATTCGTCGAGCCGAAGGACTGATTTTCACCTGACATGGGGTCCCCGCGGACGCGGGGACCTGAAGAGCGCACCCGGGTTCGGACTCCCGCTTTCGCGGGAGGCCCAGGGGGTAGGGCGAGGGCCCCTGTTGCCCCTTTCCCGGCGCGGCGATATGCACGGGCGCGATACCGCCCGAAAGAGTCTGACCCCATGCACGACATCCGCTTCATCCGCGACAATCCCGAGGCGTTTGACGCCGGTCTGAAAGCGCGCTTCCTGGCGCCGCAATCGGCCGAGATCCTCGCGCTCGATGCGAAACGCCGCGAGGCGATCACGCGCCAGCAGGAGGCCGAGCAGGGCCGCAATGCGCTGTCGAAGCAGATCGGACAGGCCAAGGCGAAGGGCGACGAGGCCGAGTTCGAGCGGCTGCGCGGTGAAGTCGACCGGCTGAAGGCGGTGCTGGAAGAGGCGGGTGCCGAAGCGGAAAAGCTGGACGAGGCGCTGAACCAGCATCTCGCCGGCCTACCGAACCTGCCCGAACTTGGCGTTCCGGTCGGCGAGGACGAGGACGCGAACGAGGAAGTCCGCGGCTGGGGCGAGCCGCGCGAATTTTCCTTCACGCCGAAGGATCACAGCGATCTCGGTGAAGGGCTGGGGATGCTGGATTTCGACGCGGCGGCGAAGATTTCCGGCGCGCGTTTTTCGGTGCTGAAGGGCGGTCTGGCGCGGCTGGAGCGCGCGCTGGCGCAATTCATGCTCGACCTGCACACGAGCGAGCACGGCTATACCGAGGTCAGTCCGCCCTACATGGTGCGCGACGAGGCGATGTTCGGTACCGGCCAGTTGCCGAAATTCGCCGAGGATCTGTTCAGGACGACAGATGATCGCTGGCTGATCCCGACCGCGGAAGTGCCGCTGACCAATCTGGTGCGCGACGCGATCCACGATGAAGGCCTCTTCCCGCTCAGGATGACGGCGCACACGCCCTGCTTCCGTGCCGAGGCGGGATCGGCGGGCCGCGATACGCGCGGCCTGATCCGCCAGCACCAGTTCCACAAAGTGGAGATGGTCTCGATCACGACGCCGGAGCAATCGGCCGACGAACTTGACCGGATGACGGGCTGCGCGGAAGAAGTGCTGCGCCGTCTCGAACTGCCCTACCGGGTGATGCTGCTGTCGTCGGGCGACATGGGCTTCGGCGCGAAGCGGACCTATGACCTCGAAGTCTGGCTACCGAGCCAGAACACCTACCGGGAAATCTCGTCCTGTTCGAATTGCGGGGATTTCCAGGCGCGGCGCATGAATGCCCGCTTCCGCCGCGAAGGCGAGAAGAAGCCGGACTTCCTGCACACGCTGAACGGCTCGGGCGTGGCGGTCGGCCGCGCCATGCTGGCGGTCATGGAAAACCACCAGAACGAAGACGGCTCGATCAATATCCCGAAGGCGCTGCAACCCTATATGGGCGGTCTCGAAGTGTTGAGGCGCGACTAGCGGGAAACGGTATTGGCGCGAAGCCAGGTGTCGATCTCGTCGAACGACAACCCGTGCCGCTGGTATAGAGGTTCCAGCCAGGCAAGGACGTCCGCCGGTTCAGCCGTAACCTGAATACCGTTGATGTCGAGAAAGACGAGTGTCGCAGCAAAGGCCGTGCGCTTGTTTCCATCAACGAAGGGATGGTTCTGGGAGAGGCTTTCCCAGAGCGCTGCGGCTTCGGCTATCAGATCGTCATAGTATCCCGACTGCGGCCTGTAGAGCGCCGATTCGAGCTGTCCAGCGTCCCGAAGTGAGTGGTCACCGCCCCAAGCTTCGATCTGATCGGAATGGATCGTCAAAACCTCGGCAATGGTGAGGTATTTACGGCTCATTCCGCCAGCTTTTTGAAGACCGAAGCATAGCGCGTTCTCGCCCGCTCATATGCGTCCATTACCTCTTTTCGAGGTTGCTGGTCTCGCCGTTCCGCGATCAGCTTCGACACAGCTTCCTCGACCAGCGACTGGATCTGGCGGCCTTCAGCCTTGGCGAGACCACGCAGGTCAGCGAGGAGGGCACTGTCGAGCTGGGTGGCGAATTTTTCGAGCGTCTTGTTCATAGGGCACCTCGTCAGTCCATCATGATACATCATGATGGCGCCGAAAGCGAATGCGGGGATGGACGCGGAGGCGAATTGTTCTAGAAGCCCAGTCCTGAGATCCGAGCGAAGCGAGACACGATGACCGGCCCCCGCATTCTTCTGACCAATGACGACGGCATCCGCGCGCGGGGCCTGCAATCGCTGGAAAAGATCGCGCGGGCGATTTCCGACGACATCTGGATCGTCGCGCCGCACGAGGAACAATCGGGCGCGAGCCGGGCGCTGACGCTGCACGAACCGCTGCGCGTGCGGAAACACGAAGACCGGCGTTTCTCGATTACCGGAACGCCGACCGATTGCGTCCTGATGGGGGTGCAGGACCTGATCCCGGGCAAGCGGCCGGACCTGGTCCTGTCGGGCGTCAATCGCGGCGCGAATATCGCCGAGGATGTGACGTTTTCCGGCACGGTCGCCGGCGCGATGCAGGGCATGCAGCTGGGGATCAAGTCGATCGCGTTTTCGCAGGCCTATGCCTGGATGGCGGACAGCCCGATCCATTGGGAAACCGCCGAGACCTTCGGCGCGCCGATCCTGAAAAAGCTGCTGCAGCAGAGTTGGGGAGACCATGTCCTCCTCAACGTCAATTTCCCGGACCGCACGCCGGAGCATGTGAAAGAAGTCGAGGTCACCCGTCAGGGCCGCCGCAATCAGGAAGTCGTCCACGCCGACAAGCGGACCGACCCGCGCGGCGTCGACTATTACTGGATCGGTTTCCGCGGCCTGCCGCAGGAGCCCGAAGAGGGCGACGATCTGCATGCGGTGATGGAAGGGCGGATCTCGATCACGCCGCTGCATGTCGACCTGACGCATATGGAAACGCATCATCGCCTGAAGGGCGTGCTCGGCGGCGCCCCGCCGAAGGAGTAAAGATGCTGCCCGATCCCCGCGTCATTCAGCTGGTCATGACGCTTCGCGGCGCCGGGATCTCCGATTCTCGGGTGCTGGCGGCGATCGAGCGCACGCCGCGCGACCTGTTCGTGCCGCAGGGTTTCGCCGACCACGCCTATGACAATCGCGCCCTGCCGATCGATTGCGGGCAAACGATCAGCCAGCCCTTCGTCGTCGCGGCGATGACCCAGGCGCTTGAGGTCGATGACCGCTGCAAGGTGCTGGAGATCGGCACCGGGTCCGGTTACCAGGCCGCCGTGCTCGCCCGGCTGGCGCGCCGGGTCTACACGGTGGAGCGCTATCGCACGCTGTCGAAGACCGCCGAGGCGCGCTTCGCCGACCTGAAGCTGACCAATGTCGTGACCAAGGTGGCCGACGGGAATGAGGGCTGGCCCGAACAGGCGCCGTTCGACCGGATCATCGTGACGGCGGCCGCGCCTGTGAAACCCGATGTGCTGCTGGATCAGCTCAAGGTGGGCGGGGTCGCCGTGGCGCCGGTCGACAAGGGCGAGGGGCTGCAGGCGCTGATGCGCTATGAGCGCACCCATGAAGGCATCGAGGAAGAGGCGTTGTTCGACGTGCGCTTCGTGCCGCTGATCAAGGGCGTGGCCCGCGCGCTTTGATCTTTTTTCTCCGTCTCCCCTCGGGGGAGAGGGCCGGGGTGAGGGGTGATTGTAAGAAGACCCCTCATCCGGCCTTTCAGGCCACCTTCTCCCCCGAGGGGAGAAGGAAAACATCTCGCCGCCTCTAAATCGCCGTACGGGCGAATATCACTAACCGCCGGTTAAGGCTTGCGCGCTTTGCTGTGCGGCGAGTGTGCCTGGAGGGTTTCCGCCGGTGTTTCGCGTGCGCGCATTTACGGTCCTTGCGATCGCCGTTTCGGCGGCGCTGGCAGCCTGCGCCAATACCGGGCCGCGCGAACCTGCGCGCGTCGACTATCGCAGCCCGTCGGGCGGGCCGTCGCGGACCGTCGCGGCCGGCACAAGCTGTGCTCCGGGCGGGACCTATACCGTTCAGAGCGGCGATACGCTGTCGCAGATTGCCGAGCGTTGCCGTGTGGAAACCCGCGCGCTGGCGCAGGCCAACGGGCTGAACCCGCCTTACCCGATCCGGACGGGCCAGGAATTGCGCATGCCGCAGCCGCGTCTGCACACCGTGCAGCGGGGCGAGAATCTCTACCGGATCGGGTTGCGCTACGGCATCGACTACCGGGAGATCGCGTCGATCAACAACATCTACCCGCCCTTCGAGATCGAGGTCGGGCAGGAGCTGGTGCTGCCGAACGAGGCGGCTTCGACCACGATGGCGTCCAATACGCCGCCACCGCGTCAGGCCACCACGCCGCCCCCGCGCCAGACAACGACCACGCCCCCGCGCCAGACGACCACGACGCCGCCGCCGCAGACGACGACAACCCCGCCGCCGCCTGCGAATGTGGCGGTGCGCTTCCAGTGGCCGCTGGAAGGCGAGATCATCACCGGCTTCGGCGACAATGACGGGCGGCGCAATGACGGCATCAATATCCGCGCCGCGGAAGGCGATTCGGTTCGCGCCGCCGCTGCGGGCACGGTCGTCTATGCCGGCAATGAACTTCAGGGCTATGGCGAGCTGATCCTGATCCGCCACGAGGGCGGGTTCGTGACGGCCTATGCCAACAATTCCCGCCTGCGCGTGCGCGAGGGCGAGGCCGTGGAAGCTGGCCAGATCATTGCCGAGGCAGGCTCGACCGGATCGGTGGATTCGCCGCAGCTGCATTTCGAGATCAGGCGCGGCGTGACCCCCGAAGACCCGATGCGGCATTTGCCGAGAAACTGACAGCCCGGCCTTGTTGCAAGCCCGGCGCGCCCCGATATAGTCCCGCGACCTTTCGAAGACCCGCTACCCGTTGCGAGGACCCCCATGTTTGAAGGAATGGCCTATGCCGCCAGCGCTGCTGGCGCCGGAGCCGAAGGCGGACTTGGATATCTGCTGATCCAGATTTTCCCGTTCATCCTGCTGTTCGGTGTTTTGTATTTCGTGATGATCCGCCCGCAGCAGAAGCGGATGAAGGAACATCGCGAGCTGATCGCCAGCGTGAAGCGCGGCGACCAGATCGTCACCTCGGGCGGCATGATCGGCAAAGTGACCAAGGTCGATGAGACCGAAGTCACGGTCGAGTTCGCCAAGGACGTGCAGGTCCAGGTCGTGAAGGCAACGATCGCCGAGGTTCGCGGCCGTACGGCGCCCAAGCCGGCCAATGATGCCGGGTCGGACGGCGACAAGCCGGCACCGCGCACGCGGCGCAAGGCCAAGGACACGCCCACCGTCTCCGGAAACTAGACCAGACAGGGGCCGGGGGCCGCCATGCTGTATTTCTCGCCGTGGAAAATCTTCCTCATTCTGGCAGTGGTTCTGCTCGGAGTGCTGTTCTCGATTCCAAACCTCGTTCCGGCCAATGAACGGTTCGTGGTGCGAAATGAACAGGTGACGGATGAACCGCGTGGCATCTGGGCCTTCCCCCTTGTTCCGCACAACAGCGTCAATCTCGGTCTCGACCTTCGCGGCGGTGCCCACCTGGTGTTCGAGGTCAATCTCGACGAAGTGAAGGAAGACCGGCTCGAGAACCTCGCCGAGGAGGCCAGTGTCGCGCTGCGCCAGGCACCGGTGATCAATGTCCGCCGCCCGTCCGTCGTCGGCGAGGAAGTCGTGGTCCGGGTCGCGCGCGCCGAGGACATGGATGCGGCGTGGGACCGCCTGCAGGATCTCTCCCAGCCGGTCGGCAACAATGCGCTGGCCCAGCAGGGCGGGTTCGGTGCGCAGACCGTTGCCTTCACCCGCGATGATGCCGAGCGCATCATCCGGCTGACGATCACGCCCGAAGCGCTGGAAGAGATCCAGACACGGACGGTGACGCAGTCGATCGAAGTGATCCGCCGCCGGATCGACGAGACCGGCCTGACCGAGCCTACGATCGCCCGCCAGGGCGACAACCGGGTCCTGGTCCAGGTGCCGGGCGAGGCCAATCCGCAGCGCATCATCGAGCTTGTGAACACGACGGCGCGGATGACGTTCCACCTGGTCGATTCCACGGTCACGATCGACGCCAGCGGCCAGGGCCGGACCCCGCCGGGCGTGGAAATCATGCCGACGGAAAATCCGGGCGAACCCTTTCTGGCGGTGCAGCGCCGGGCGATGGTCGATGGCGAGAACCTGACCAATGCCTCGGCGACCGCCCAGAATGGACAGCCGGTCGTGCAATTCCAGTTCGATACGGCGGGCGCGACGGCGTTCGGCCGGGCGACCAGCCAGAATGTCGGCCGCCGCTTCGCGATCGTGCTCGATGACGTGATCATCTCGGCACCGCGCATTCGCGGTCCGATCCTCGGCGGGTCGGGCATCATCGAAGGCGGTTTCACCTATGAGAGCGCCAACGACCTCGCCATCCTGCTCAATGCCGGTGCGCTGCCCGCCAGCCTGACGCCGGTCGAACAGCGCACGGTGACCGCCGGTCTTGGTCAGGACCAGATCCGCGCCGGCACGCTGGCCGTGATCGTCGGCTTCCTGGCCGTCATGATCTTCATGCTGGCGGCCTATGGCGTGTTCGGCATCTTCTCGAACCTCGCGCTGCTGGTGAACGTCACCCTGATCCTCGGCGCGCTGTCGGGGCTGCAGGCCTCGCTGACCCTGCCCGGCATCGCCGGCATCATCCTGACGATTGGCATGGCGGTGGATGCGAACGTGCTGATCTATGAGCGGATCCGGGAAGAGGCGCGCGCCGGGCGAAGTCCGGCCAATGCGATCGAGACCGGTTATTCACGCGCGCTCAGCGCCATTCTCGACGCCAACATCACCACCTTCATCGCCGCCGCCGTGCTGTTCATGCTCGGTGCGGGGCCGGTGCGCGGCTTCGCCGTGACGCTGGGTATTGGCATCATCACCTCGGTCTTCACCGCCTTCCTCCTGTCGCGCTTCATGGTCGCGATCTGGTTCAAGGCGTTCAAGCCGCAGAAACTCGGATTCTAGGAGCGGGACATGGCCTTCGGACTTGTCAGCCTCATCCCGAACGATGCCGGCATCCCCTTCATCCGGGGCCGCCTGATCGCGTTCGCCTTCTCGCTCCTGATGATCGTCGGATCGCTGACGGCCTATGCCATCAACGGGATCAATTTCGGCATCGATTTCACCGGCGGCATCCAGATGGAGATCGACACGGAGGGCCCGGCCGATCTGGCGCAGATCCGTGAAATCGCCGGCGGCCTCAATCTCGGCGCCGCCGATGTGCAAGGCTTCGGCGAAGCCGACAAGGTGCTGATCCGGCTGCAGGCGCTGGAAGGCGAGGGGCTCGATGTCGAAGCCGCGCAGCAGCAGGCGCGCCAGACGCTTCAGGCCGCGCTGGAAGAACAGCTTCCCGGCGTCACGATCCTCGCCGCTGACGTGCTTGGCGCGAAGGTGTCGGGCGAGTTGCAGATCGCCGGTCTGACCGCCGTCATCGTCGCGCTCGCGCTGATGCTGATCTACATCTGGTTCCGCTTCGAGTGGCAGTATTCGGTCGGCGCGGTGCTGGCGCTGGTGCATGACGTGATCATCACCATCGGCCTGTTCGCCGTGACGCAGATGGAATTCAACCTGTCGACCGTCGCCGCGATCCTGACCATCGTCGGCTATTCGATGAACGACACGGTCGTGGTGTATGACCGGATCCGCGAGAACCTCCGGAAGTTCAAGAAGAAGGAGATCGGCGAGGTGCTGAACCTGTCGATCAACGACACGCTGTCGCGGACGATCCTGACCTCCTTCACGACGCTGGTGGCGCTGTTTGCGCTGTTCGCGATCGGCGGGCCGACGCTGCAGGGCTTCTCGGCGGCGATGATCTTCGGCATCGTGGTCGGCACCTATTCCTCGATCTTCGTGGCGGCGCCGATCCTGATGATCACCAAGGTCAACCGGGAAACTTCCGAAGACTGAGTGTGACACTCGGGTATCGCTGCTAACATCGCTCCCGGCTGTCTGAGTCGGGAGGGATGACATGGCTGCACTGCTTTCCAATCTTCGCAATACGGTGATCGTTTCGCTGGTGCTCGCGGCGGCGTTCTTCGTCGCCTACGGCATGACCGGGGCGTACGAGTTCGGCGGCGGCTTCTGGCAGGCGCTGGCCCGCTGGACGCACGTCGTCTCCGGCATCATGTGGATCGGCCTGCTGTGGTATTTCAACTTCGTGCAGATGCCGACCATGCCGAAAATCCCGGACGAGCTGAAACCGGCGATCGGCAAGCATATCGCGCCCGCGGCGCTGTTCTGGTTCCGCTGGGGCGCGGCCTTCACCGTGCTGACCGGGATCATTGTCGCCGTGCTGCGCGGCTATCTCGTCGAGTCGCTCAGCTTCGGCCTTCTCGCGCCGAGCTATTCGCCGCACTATTCCTTCCTCGGGATCGGCATGTGGCTGGCGCTGATCATGGCGTTCAATGTCTGGTTCATCATCTGGCCGAACCAGAAGATCGCGCTCGGGCTGGTCGAGGCCGAGGCGGACGCCAAGCCGAAGGCGGCGCGCACGGCGATGCTGTTCTCGCGGACCAATACGCTGTTGTCGCTGCCGATGCTGGTGACGATGGCCGGAGCGCAGACGCTGTTCGGCTAGATACAAGAAACCCCTCGGCCCAGGTGGCCGAGGGGTTTTTCCTGTGCGCGGGTCTGACGGATCAGATCGTCTGCAGGTTCTTCGCGGCAAAGTCCCAGTTCACCAGGTGATCGAGCCAGGCCGCGATGAAATCCGGCCGCTTGTTCTGGTAGTCCAGATAATAGGCGTGCTCCCAGACATCGAGCGTGAGCAGGGGCGTGACCCCGGCTTCGGTCAGCGGGGTGTGGGCATTCGGTGTCTTGCGCACTTCCAGCTTGCCGCCCTTGGCGACGAGCCAGGCCCAGCCGGAACCGAACTGGCTTGCGGCGGCGTCGGAGAACGCCTTGCGGAAGCCGTCATAGCCGCCCTCGAAGCAGCTTTCGATGCGCTGGGCGAGGTCGCCCGACGGCTTGCCGCCGCCCTTCGGCGTCATCGAATTCCAGAAGAAGGTGTGGTTCCAGACCTGGGCGGCGTTGTTGAACACGCCGGACCTGGACGGGTCGTTCTCGGTGGCCTTGATGATGTCCTCCAGCGACTTCTCGGCGAGATCGGTACCCTCGATCGCGGCGTTGAGCTTGTCGACATAGGCCGCGTGGTGCTTTCCGTAGTGGAAATCGAAGGTCTGCGCCGACATATGCGGCTCGAGGGCGTCTTTCGCGTAGGGCAGGTCGGGGAGTTTGAAAGCCATGTCGAACAGTCTCCGTTGTCCGGTTTTCGTTGAGTGTCGACGCGCGCTTTGCCGCCCGCGTCCTCGCAGGCGATATGGGGTCGCGTTCATCCGTGTCCAGTGAAGACAACGCATCCGACGGTCATGAGTTTCGTGTCAGCGATGGCGAACTGGCCGCCCTGTTCGCTCCGGTGGCCACGCGCGCCGCGCTGACCGGGCTTCATCGCTGGCACGAGGAAATCGCAGCCCTGCCGCTGCGGATCACCGAACCCATGATCGGCGCGATGCGGATCGAGTGGCATCGCGAGGCCGTTGAAGCGCTTTTTGCCGACCCAGCCGTGGTCCGGCGCAATCCGGTGATCGAGGGACTGTCCCTGGCCGTTCACCATGCCGGCGGACCGGAAATGGACGAGTTGAACGCCATACTCGATGCGCACGGCGCGGATTTCGAGGGACGGCGGTTCGAATCCCTTGCGGACTTGACCGATCATGCCACCGCAACAGACGGGCGGATCGCGCGGATCGCGGCGCGCATGCTGGATCCCGGAAACCACCATCCGGGCGCGGCATCTGCGGGAGGGGCATGCGGCATTGTCCGCCTGCTGCGCCAGTTCCCGCTGCGGGCCGGGCGGCAGCTGGCCGCGGTGCCCGAAGACGCGCTGGGCGCGGCCGGGCTGAATGCGGCGCGGCTGGCGACGGGCCGTGAGGCCGAGGCGGCACGAGTGGCGCTCGAACCGGTCCATCTCACCGCACGCGAAGCCCTTATTGCCGCCCGGGCCGATGTCCGCGGCGTTCCGGTCGCCCAGTTCCCGGCGGTCCTGCCGGCGGCGCTCGCCGCGCAATCCCTGAAGCGGCTGCGGCGTCAAGCCGATCCGTATCGGCCAGCGGAGGAGGCGGGACCGATGGCGCGGCAAGTCCGGCTGATCCGGGCCAGCCTGTCCGGCCGGATCTGACGCTTCAATTCCGGCACGCGGAACGTTTTCCGCCCGCCTGCCGTTACGCTTTCGTGACACCGGCACGAAGGTGATCGTGATGGACTTTTCCTATCGAGATTCCGTGATGGGACCGCTGTTTGGCGAGGCCGGCGAACCCGATCCGCCGCCTTTTCCGGAAAAGCCGGTGCCGGGCGAGCCGACGGTCGAGCCGCCCAAGCCGGGCCCCGACATCCTTCCGCCGAAGGACCCGCCGGGCCGCAAGCCCGGCCGCGAGATCGACCACCCCAGTCCCGATTTGCCGGGCAAGCCGGAGGTCATTCCGCCCGCGCAGTGATCATTCCGCCGCGAGCCGGTCAGTCCCGAGCCAGACCTGAAGATCGCCGAGCGCGCGCGCCGACATGGCGCGCTTGCGCGCGACCGACTTGTCCTTGCCGCGCAGGCGCTTGCCGTCCTCGGTCTTCAGCGGTGTGTCGATATCGGGGAATAGACCGAAATTCACATTCATCGGCTGGAAGGTGGCCTTGCCCGACAGGTGTCCGCCGGTGACGTGCTCGATCAGGGCGCCGAACGCCGTCGTCGGGGGCGGCGCGGACAGTATTTCGCCCTTGCGTTCGGCGGCAGCCAGACGGCCCGCCATCAGCCCCATGGCGGCGGATTCGACATAGCCCTCGACGCCCGTGACCTGGCCGGCAAAGCGCCAGGCCGGGTTCGCCTTCAGACGCAGTTGCTTGTCGAGCAGGCGCGGGGAGTTGATGAAGGTGTTGCGGTGGATGCCGCCGAGGCGGGCGAATTCCGCATTCTCCAGCCCCGGGATCATCCGGAAAATCTCGCTCTGCGCGCCGTATTTCAGCTTGGTCTGGAAACCGACCATGTTGAACAGCGTGCCAAGCGCATTGTCCTGGCGCAGCTGGACGACGGCCCAGGGCTTCACATCCGGATTGTGCTTGTTGGTCAGACCGCGCGGCTTCATCGGGCCGTGGCGCAGCGTTTCGCGGCCACGCTCCGCCATCACTTCGATCGGCAGGCAGGCCTCGAAATAGGGCGTATCCTTTTCCCAGTCCTTGAACTCGGTCTTGGGCGCGGCCATCAGCGCGTCGATGAAGGCCTCATACTGCGCCTTGTCCATCGGGCAATTGATGTAGGCGGCCTTGTCGGCCTCGGTCTCGCCCTTGTCGTAGCGCGACTGCATCCACGCCACGTCCATGTCGATACTCTCGTGATGGACGATCGGCGCGATGGCGTCGAAGAAGGCGAGGCTGTCTTCCCCCGTCAGGTCGAGGATGGCCTGCGACAGGGAAGGCGAGGTGAGTGGGCCGGTCGCGATGATCACGCTGTCCCACTCTTCGGGCGGCAGGCCGGCGACTTCGCCGCGCTCGATCGTGACATTGGGATGGGATTTCAGCGTTTCGGTCACCGCCTCGGAGAAGGCGACGCGGTCGACGGCAAGGGCGCCGCCGGCCGGAACCTGGTGCTTGTCGCCCATTGCCATGATGATCGAGTTGCAGCGCCGCATTTCCTCGTGCAGCAGGCCGACCGCGTTCGTCTCCGCGTCATCGGAGCGGAAGGAATTCGAACAGACGAGCTCGGCGAGACCATCGGTCAGATGGGCTTCGGTGCCGCGCACCGGGCGCATTTCGTGGATCACGACGGGCAGGCCGGCCTCGGCGATCTGCCAGGCGGCTTCGGAGCCGGCCATGCCGCCTCCGACGATATGAATGGGCTGTGTCATGCGGGCGATATACGCGCGACGCTGTTGCGCGTGAAGGGGCCGGCAGCTGCGCGCTGTCACATCGGCTTCACTTGCGCCGCCAAGCAATTGCAACGCATGATGGTCCCCGGTTCAGGGGAGTTGTGTTCATGGTTCGCAGTGTGCTGATTACGGCCTGCCTTCTGGCAGCGCCTGTCACGTCGGTCTGGGCGCAGGCCCCCGAACAGGTGGCGACAATCGACGCGGCAATCGCCGAAGCGGACCGCCAGGCCGACCGGCGGCGCTGGAACAATGCCGAGGAGGCGCTGCGCAGCGCGCAGGCGACCTATCAGGCGCTGGGCGGCGAATACCCGCTGATAGAGGCGCGGATCGAGACGGCGTGGTCGGATCACTACCGCGACCGGGAGCGCTGGGAGGATGCGGTCGCGCATGCCATGCTGGCGTTCGAGCTGACGCAGGAGGGCGGCGGGGACGCCGAGGCGGTCGGCAATGCCGCCTATGACCTCGGTTATGTGGCGTATCGCAACGGTTCCAATCTTGCCGCCGAGCAGGCCTTCGAGATCGCGGTCGAGCAGTACCGCACGGCGCTACCGGTGGATTCCTCGCGGCGCTGGCGCGCCAATGGCTGGCTCGAACTCGCGCGCTCGGCGATCATTCTCTATCGCGGCGATGTCAATGAGGACGCCCAGCAGCTGAACAATTACCGCTTCCTCAACATGACCGCCGTGCCGGACCTGGATCTCGCCGGTTGGTTGCCGCTCGATGGCTGGGCCGAGCGCATGTCGATCGGCATTCCGTTCACCGCGCACGCCAACGAGATCGACGGCTTCGTCGTGCTGCGCCTGCAATTCCGCGAGGACGGCAGGCCGACCCATCTCGAAATCATGTCGAGCTATCCCGGCGACGTGTTCGACGATTCCGTCCTGACCGGCGTAGGCAACGGCCGCGCCGACATGTCGGTTGCGGTGCCCGGCACGACCTATGCCGTGATCGTCACCTTCGTTCAGGAGTAGGGCCATGAGACTGGTCGCCGCCGCATGCCTCGCCCTCGCTCTGGCAGCTCCAGTTGCCGCTCAAGGTCTGCCGGACAGCGTGTCGGAGCCCTACCGGGCGTATCAGACCGCCATGGAGGCGGGCGACGAGGCCGCTGCGCTCGACCCGGCCTACCGCGCCTGGCAGGCGGCCGAGACTGCCGGCGTCGATGCGGAGACGACCGGGCTTCTGGCTGACAACTACGCTGCGCTCGCCAGCGCGGCCGGGCAGCACGAGCAGGCCGCGGCGGCTTTCGCCCGGTCGGCGGAAATCCTCGCCGACACCGAGGGCGGGACGCTTCTCACTGCCGAGACGTGGCGGCTGGCCGCGATGGCGGCGTATCAGGCCGGAGAGGAGAGCACGACCGAACGGTATGCGAGCCGCGCCATCGATATTCTCAGCGCGCTGCCCGCCAGCCGTGAGGTTTCCGCCGCGATCTTCCAGACCGAGACCATCCTGGCCTACCGGCAATTCGACCGGAGCAATATGCGCGCGGCCGGTCGCCATGCCGAACGCGCCATCACCGCCTTGCTCGAGGTCGGGCCGGTCGCGAACATGGATGCCGCCAATATCGCCTTCTTCGCCGGAATTGCGAATGCCAGTGACTACAATCACGAGGAAGCCGCCTTCTATTTCACGATTGCCAGCTACATATACGGGGCCACGAGCGGCGATGCCGAGACACGCCAGATCGCAGAGGCGTGGGCCTATTATTCGCGCACGACGATTGACGACGACGACCGGCTGGAACTGGTGCGCCGCCTCGACGCCAGTGGCTATCGCCCTGTCGAATGCGACGATGAGGATGCCGGTTGCGGTGCCGGGGAAACCGGATTGCCGGACTACCCAGAAGGTACGGACGTCGAGGATGCCTCACCGATACATCGCCGGGAAGTGACCTATCCGTCCCAACTGCTCAGTGCCGGGTATGAAGGCATCGTCCTGATCCGATTTGCGGTCGAGGCAGACGGCGATGTGGACGACATCCAGGTGCTCTATTCGGTTCCGCACCCGGCCTTCGGCGAAGCGGCGGAGCGTGCTGTGAGGCACTGGCGGTACAACCCGCTGCGTGTGGATGGCGTGGCGACACGCCGCGAAGGCGTCGTGACCCAGTTCATCTTCCAGATTACGGAATGATCTCGGCCCTGATCACTTCTGCCGCCCTGTCGGTTGCGGTTCAGTCTGAGCCGGGATGCGAGGATTCCGCGCGGGACGCGGCATTTGCGTTCTCGCGCAGCGATGATGCTGCGGCCACCGAATTCCTCGATCGCGAAGCCTGTCACGGCAATGCGGCGTTCGATGCGATGCGAGCGGTGGCGGCGTGGCGGCAGGGCAATTTCGGGGAGGCGGCGGCGCTTGCCGAAGGTGTCGTCATCTCCCGAGCCCGAAACGGTTGCGCGCGGACGCGCGAGGTCGCGCGTCTCGCCTTTATCGCCGGGGCGTCATATCTCGCCGAAGATGACGAGGCGCTGAGCCGCTATCATTTCTGGGTGGCGCACCGCGTCTCGGATGCAGGCGGCGGACTGACGCGGAATGAACGCGACGTCGCGGAGCATTTTTCCGAGGATATCGGGACATATCGATCGGATCATCGAAGGATGATGGATGGTGGATTTCTGGATCCGCTTCCAACTCCCGGCAGCGCTTGCGCAGGCTTTCCCTCGGTTCAGCTCTCGCCAGCTCCGCCTCGAGACGGCGTCCTGTTCCTGGTGGTCGAACTCAGGACCAATGGCGCGGGCCGGGTATCGCGTGTCGAGGAGATGTTCTCCTTTCCCGATGCGCCGCCGCAGGCGTTGATCGATTCGATTGAAGGGCGGCTGGCGTTCGACACCCGGACTCGTCAGCAGGTGGCACTTGTTCTGAACCCGTGTGCCGACCAGTTGACGTGGTTCGACCGCGAGCCGGTCTGTCTGCCGGGATATCAACCGGAGGATAGCCAAGCCCAGGCTGCGGCCGACTGACGCCTTCGCCGCATTGCCCTGCCCGCCGGGGCGGGATATCTCCGCGCGCATGATGCAACCGATCCTGTTCACGCTGGCCGTCTGGCGCAGCACGCTGTCCCGGCTTCCCGCCCTGCTCCTGGCCGCGGGAGTCGTGCTGGTTCCCGCCGCGATCGTGGCCGTGCCGTTTGCCCTGACGGGCCACCGCTTCGGTCCCGAGGCCGACAATCCCTGGCTGGTCTGGCTGGCCTGGCTGGCGGTGCTGATTACGCTCAGCGTGCCCGCTGCCGCCGCGCTTCTGCGCCGCGGGCTGGGGCGGGCGCGGAGTGAATGGTTCGGCCTCGAGCTGGGTCAGGACGAACGCCAACTCGCGCTGTCGCTGGCGCTGACCGGTGTTCTGGCGCTGACGGTGATCGGGGTTGCCTTCCTGTTGTTCGTCGCCTTCCTGTCCGCGCTTGCCCTGGCGTCGCGCGCGGCGGCGAATGCGCCGGAACTCGCGGTCGAGGCAGCCGAGCATGCCCCCGAGATCGGCGCCTATTTCGGCACCGCCGAATGGGTCGCGGTCTGGGTAACCGGCGCGGCTTTCGCGCTGTTCTCGATCTGGTTTCTCACACGACTGCTGCTGGCCTTCCCGGAGACGGTCCGGCTCGGAAAGGTGCAGGCGATGGCCGCGCTCGGCCTGTCGCGCGGCCGCATGTTCGCAGTGACGCTGAGTGGTGCGGTTTTCGTGCTGGCCGCATCGGCGATCGTTTGGGCGCTGCGTCTGATCCCGCATGGCGAGGGACTGGCGGGAACACTCGTCCTGTTCGGCACGAGCTGGGCCGGCCTGACCGTGACCGGCGCATTGGTGAGCGCGTTTCTCACCGCGCTGGACGATGAATTGCAGCCGGGCACTGGCGGCGCGGCGGGAACGTAGCATCCCGGCCATCCGGTGCCGGATCGCGCAGCGATACCGGATCATGTCGAACTCCGTGGTGGATTCCAGCCGGCCGGACGGTCTGGCCGAATTGTTCGAGCGGGCCCTCGACGCCAGTTCAACCGCCCGGGACGATTTCCGGTCAATTCCCCCCTGACGCCGCTGACAAAAACCGCCACTATGGTGAAGAAGCAGGGTCATGGAGGGACACATGCAGCCCGATAAACCGTACGATTTCACCGACGCGGTGTTCTACTTCTTCAAGGTGCTGGCGCGCCGTCCGGGCCGGACGCTCTGGGTCGGGTTGTGGAACGCGCTGCTCTATATCGTGCTCGGCGGGCTCCTCCTGTGGGCTTTCCTGCCCTTCTATCTCACCGTGTTCGAGCTCGCACAGACCGGGGCCGATCCCGATCCGTCGCAAATCATGTCGATGTTCGCGACCATGGCCGGCGCCGGAGTGCTGGCCTTTTTCGGCGGCATCGCCGTTGCGCTCATGGCCCAGGGGGCATGGCTCCGCCTGCTCGCACGCGACGAGGTCGCACCGGGCATTCCGCTGCGTCTCGGCAGTGACGAGTTCCGCCTGCTGGGTGTGAACATCCTGCTGATAATCATCCTGATGGGGACGTATTTCGTCGGCGCGCTGCTCGTCGCGGTACCGGTCGTGATCGGCGCGGCAGGTGGCGGCGAGGGCGCTCCGGTGGCGATCGCCGTGCTGGCCGGAGTGGTTGGTGTCATCGCGCTGATCGTCGCGATGGTCTTCCTGTCGATCCGGCTGTCCCCGGCGCCGGCGCTGACCGTGCTCGACCGGAAGATCCGCCTGTCGGGCGCGTGGCCGGTCACCAAGGGCATCTTCTGGTGGGTGTTCCTGACCTATATCGTGCTGGGGCTGATCGTTGCATTCGCCTCGTCGATGATCTCGTCCTTCGTCCAGCTGATGTTCCTGCCGATCCTGATCCCGGTGCTGACCGAAATCTCGCAGCAGTCGGGCAACATGGATCCCGATCAGGCGATGGACATGCTCCGCGCGGCCTTCACCAGCACCGGGACGATCGCGTTGTTCGCCGTGGCAGTCGTCATCTCCATCGTGGGGCAGATTTTCTACGAGGGCATGTGGCACGCGGTCGGCGCCTACCTGGCGCGTCGTCATCGCGGACTGGAAGGCACGCCGCTGGAAGCGGTACCGGCCGCGCCCACGCCGCCGCCGGCACCGGTTTCGCCCCCCGCGAATACGGGTGACGCGGGCGGCGATTCAGGGTCTTCTCCGGCCTGACTTGAGAGAAGGGACAGTCATGGTCGCACCGAAGCTCGATTCCGGCGCCGCGCTCGGATTCTTCTGGGACGTGTTCAAGGCCCGGCCGACCACCTTCATCGGCCTCGGCATCTGGTGGTTTGCGATCGCGCTCGCGCTGGCCGTCGGGCAAATGGCCTTCCTGGGCGAGGAACTGGTCGCGATGCAGACGGCTTCGACCGACGATCTCGCGGCCTATATGTCCATCTCCGCCAGCTATGGTGCGAAGCTTTCGCTGTTCATGATCGTCAATATCGCGGTCATGGTTCCGCTGGAGTCGGCCTGGCTGCGCCTGTTCATGAGCGGACAGGGCAATCCCATCTTTCCCTTCCGTATCGGCGGCGGGGAGGGAGCCTATCTGCTGACCATGCTCGTCATGCTGGCGATCCTGATCGCGATCGGGGTGGCCGGCGTGATCGCGTTCATCGTGCTGATGGTGGTTGTGGCAACGATCGCAGGCGAGAGCGGGGTGCTGTTCGGCGCCATTGTCGGTTACATCGCCCTGACTGCCGTGATGGCCGCGTTCGGCGTGCGCATATCGCCGGCCTTCGCGCTGGCGGTGCATCGCCGCAAGATCGCGTTCGGCGCGGCCTGGAGCGGCACGAAGGCGATGTTCTGGCCGTTGCTGGGCTGTTTCGTCATCGCCACGATCATCATGGCCGTGGCGTACATGATCGGGATGATCGCCTTCCTGTTCATCGGCGTGGACATGGAGATGCTGGCCTCGGGCCTCGTCGCACAGGACTGGCGTTCGGCCATCCTGCCCTACAGCGTGATCTACATCGCGATGTTCGTTCCCGTCTGCATGATGCGCGGCATCGCCTGCAAGGCGGCGCTGACCATCGAGGAGGCGAATGCCGTTCCGCCCGCACCGCCACAGACAGTCGGTACCGTCTAGCGCGGCGAGCCGGGTCACCGCCCCGGCAGCAGGTCCTCGAGGAAGAAGGCGGACAATTCGGTGCGGCCGGTCAGGCCCGCCTTGCGGTAGAGCGCGCGGGACTGTTCGCGCACCGTGCGTTCGCTGGTGCCGCGCAGCGCCGCGATCTCGGCATGGCTGAAACCCTTCATCAGGAACAGGCCGATCTCGGTCTCGGCCGGTGTGAATCCCCACCGGCCGAATTGGCCGGTGATGGCTGCTCCGAGACCCCGGACGAGGGTCCGGTTCTCGCCTTGCCAGCGCAGCGCCTCGGCCCGCGCGGCGGCGAGGTCGGTCCGCGTGCGCTGGAAATTGACCAGCAGGGCGAAGGCGCCGACGGCCGCCGAGACCAGAGCGACCGATTCCAGGACGAGGTGCAGCCAGCCCACGCCCTCGCCGCCATCGGTCACCAGATCGGTGGCGATGAAGAGGGCAATGAGCGCGAACAGCACGCCTCCGGCGCGCGTTGTCCAGCGCGAGCGGTCTTCCGGCATTGCCCATCCTCCTTCGAAACGGCCGGTTACGTCATATGACAGATGGCGCGCTCGCGCCTGCGGCATGACGTTCCAGCCTTCTGAAACGGAGGCATGCCATGACTGAAACGAGCGACAATTCTTCCCCCGCCGCGCCGCAGGCCTCGGTGAAAGTCTGGGACCCGGTGGTCCGGATCGGTCACTGGGTGATCGTGATCGGGGTTTTCACCGCGTATTTCTCAGGCGACGACTGGCAGGGCATTCACGTCTGGGCCGGTTATGCGGTCGCGGCTGCGGTCCTGATCCGGATCGCCTGGGGCCTGTTCGGCACGCGTCACGCCCGCTTTGCCAGCTTCGTGCGCGGTCCCGGCGCGGCGGCGAGCTATCTGCGCGGGCTGGTCTCCGGCAAGGCCGAGCGCCATGCCGGGCACAATCCGGCCGGCGCGGTGATGATCCTGCTGCTGCTCGCCAGCCTGGCCGGGACGACCGGCACCGGCATGGCGCTCTACGCGGTCGAGGAAGGCCGCGGGCCGTTGGCCGGCTTCATCGCCATGGCGCCGGAAGACGGGGCGCAAGCCAATGCGTCGTCCGAAGCGCCGCGCGCGGCCGATCGCGACGACGATGACGATGAGCATGGCGTGCGCGGGGAGTCGGGCGAACACGAGGAAGGCGGAGAAGGCGGCGAGTGGCTGGAAGGCCTGCACAAATTCTTCGTCTATCTGACGCTGACGCTGGCAGGCCTGCACGTGATCGGCGTGATCGCGTCCAGCCTGGCGCACGGCGAGAATCTCGTCCGGTCGATGGTGACCGGCCGCAAGCGCGCCGAGTAATGCCCTCGCGGAGGGGCGGGCCGGGCCGACAGGCCTAGGCCCGCTTCTTCTTCACCTGCCGGGCGCGGTCGCGTTCGAGCAGCGGGGCGAGATAGCGGCCGGTCCAGCTGCGTTCGACCTTGGCGACATCCTCCGGCGTGCCGGTCGCGACGATCTCGCCGCCGCCATCACCGCCCTCGGGGCCGAGATCGATCAGCCAGTCGGCGGTCTTGATGACGTCGAGATTGTGCTCGATCACCACAACCGAATTGCCCTGCTCGACCAGTTCGTGGAGCACTTCGAGCAGCTTCTTCACGTCCTCGAAATGCAGGCCGGTCGTGGGTTCGTCGAGAATGTAGAGCGTCTTGCCCGTCGCCCGTTTCGACAACTCCTTCGACAGTTTCACGCGCTGCGCCTCGCCGCCGGACAACTGGGTGGCCGGCTGGCCGATCTTCACATAGCCGAGGCCGACGCGTTCGAGCGTGACCATCTTGTCCCGGATCGAGGGGACGGCCTTGAAGAAGTCCGCGCCTTCCTCGACCGTCATGTCGAGCACGTCGGCGATCGACTTGCCCTTGAAGGTGACTTCCAGCGTCTCGCGGTTGAAGCGCTTGCCGTGGCAGACATCGCACGGGACGAAGACGTCGGGCAGGAAGTGCATCTCGATCTTCACGACGCCGTCGCCCTGGCACGCCTCGCAGCGTCCGCCCTTCACATTGAAGCTGAAGCGGCCCGGCTTGTATCCGCGCGCCTGGGATTCCGGCAGGCCGGCGAACCAGTCGCGGATCGGGGTGAAGGCGCCGGTATAGGTCGCCGGGTTGGAGCGCGGGGTGCGGCCGATCGGCGACTGGTCGATGTCGATGATCTTGTCGAGCTGTTCGAGGCCCTCGATCCGGTCGTAATGCGCCGGGACGGTCTGGGTGCCGTTCAGCTGGCGCGTGGCGGCCTTGTAGAGCGTCTCGATCGTCAGGGTCGACTTGCCGCCACCCGACACGCCGGTGATGCAGGTAAAGACGCCGAGCGGGAATTCGGCGGTGACGTCCTTCAGATTGTTGCCGGTGGCACCGGAGACCCGGATCACACGCTTCTTGTCGATCGGGCGTCGCGCTTTCGGCACGTCGATGACACGGGCACCGGACAGGTATTGCCCGGTCAGGCTTTTCGGGTTGGCGGCGATTTCCTCGGGCTTGCCATGGGCGACGATCTCGCCGCCATGCACGCCGGCGGCGGGGCCGAGATCGACGACATAGTCCGCGGTGAGGATGGCTTCCTCGTCATGCTCC
The DNA here is from genome assembly GCF_042643335.1 of Hyphobacterium vulgare. Classification (NCBI taxonomy): domain Bacteria; kingdom Pseudomonadati; phylum Pseudomonadota; class Alphaproteobacteria; order Maricaulales; family Maricaulaceae; genus Hyphobacterium; species Hyphobacterium vulgare. Next base: position 544,793 of record NZ_JBHRSV010000001.1, on the reverse strand, counting down.
ACGACGATGACGGTGTTGCCGAGATCGCGCAGCCCGCGCAGCGAATCCAGCAGTCTTGTATTGTCGCGCTGATGCAGGCCGATCGACGGTTCGTCGAGCACGTAGAGCACGCCGGTGAGGCCCGAGCCGATCTGGCTGGCGAGGCGGATGCGCTGGCTTTCCCCGCCTGACAGCGTGCCGGAGGCGCGGTCGAGGGTGAGATAGTCGAGGCCGACATCGACGAGGAATTTCAGCCGCTCGCGGATTTCCTTCAAAATGCGTTCGGCGATCGCCTTCTGCTTCGGGGTGAAGCCCTTCTCGAGACCGCCGAACCAGTCCGCCGCATTGCGGATCGACAGCTCGCTGGCCTGGGAAATGTCCTGACCGGCGATCCGAACCGCCAGGGCTTCGGGGCGCAGGCGCTTGCCGTGGCAGGTCTCGCAGGGCTGGGCCGACTGGAAGCGGCCGAGATCCTCGCGCACCCAGCTGGAATCGGTCTCGCGCCAGCGGCGTTCGAGATTGGGGATCACGCCCTCGAAGGACTTGGTCGTCTCGAAGGTTCTGAGGCCGTCCTCGTAGCGGAATCTGATCTTGTCGGGCGTGCCCTGCAGCACGGTCTGGCGGAAGGCGTCGGGCAGTTCGCGCCAGGGCTTGAACATGTCGGCGCCGAAATGCTTCGCCAGCGCGTCGAGCGTCTGCTGGTAGAGTTTCGACGTGGCGCGGTTCCACGGCGCGATGGCCCCGTCATAGAGGCTCTTTTCGCGATCCGGGACGACGAGGTCCTCGTCGAATTTCAGCGACTGGCCGAGACCGTCACAGGCCGGGCAGGCGCCGAACGGGTTGTTGAAGGAGAACAGGCGCGGTTCGATTTCCGGGATGGTGAAGCCGGAGACCGGGCAGGCGAAATTCTCCGAGAAGATCAGCCGGTCACCGGTCCGGTAGCCGGATTTCTGCCCCCATTGCACATCTGCCGGCGCGGCGGCCTGTTCGGCTTCGGCCGCCGGCGTCAGGAAGGCGGCGGGGGCTTCGCGCATACCGTCCGCCGGTTCGTCCGCCCGCGCCAGGTCAACGTCCGACGCGAATTCCGCCGCGGCCAGACCATCGGCGAGGCGCAGCGCGGCCTCGATCGATTCCGCGAAGCGTTGCTCCATGCCCTCGCGCACGACGACACGGTCCACGACCACGTCGATGTCGTGCTTGAATTTCTTGTCGAGCGTCGGCGCTTCCTCGAGCGGGTAGAACTCGCCATCGACCTTCACGCGCTGGAAGCCGGCCTTCAGCCATTCGGCGAATTCCTTGCGGTATTCGCCCTTGCGGCCGCGCACGACCGGGGCGAGCAGGTAGAGCCGCGTGCCCTCGGGCAATTCCATCAGCCGGTCGACCATCTGGCTGACCGTCTGGCTCTCGATCGGCAGGCCGGTCGCGGGCGAGTAAGGGATGCCGACCCGCGCCCACAGAAGGCGCATGTAGTCGTAGATCTCGGTGACGGTCGCGACGGTCGAGCGCGGATTCTTCGACGTCGTCTTCTGCTCGATCGAGATCGCCGGGGAGAGGCCTTCGATCGAATCCACGTCCGGCTTCGACATCAACTCCAGAAACTGGCGCGCATAGGCCGACAGGCTTTCCACATAGCGGCGCTGACCCTCGGCATAGATGGTGTCGAAGGCGAGGGAGGACTTGCCCGATCCCGACAGGCCGGTGAACACGATCAGCTCGTCGCGCGGCAGCTCGACCGAGACGTTTTTCAGATTGTGTTCGCGCGCGCCCTGCACGCGGATGGATTTCAGCGGTTCGGCCATGTGGACTTCGCTACCCCGGTGGGTTCAACTCCGCCTCGACTCGCGGGCGTTTGACCTGCGGAACATTATGTGAACAAATATCGTGCGTCCATCCAAGAAACGCACGCGAGCATGGAGAAGATGGGGTTATGGCCGGAAGCGTCAACAAAGTCATCCTGGTGGGTAATCTGGGCGCCGACCCGGAAATCCGATCACTGAATTCGGGCGACAAGGTTGCCAATATCCGCGTCGCGACATCGGAGCAGTGGCGCGACAAGACCTCGGGCGAACGCCGCGAGAAGACGGAGTGGCACAATGTCGTCATCTTCGACCAGAACATCGTCAAGGTGGCGGAGAACTATCTGAAGAAGGGCTCCAAGGTTTACGTCGAGGGCCAGCTGCAGACCCGCAAGTGGCAGGATCGCGACGGCAATGACCGTTATACAACGGAAATCGTCCTGCAACGTTTCCGCGGCGAGCTGCACATGATCGACAGCCGCGGCGGCGGTGGCGGCGGAAACTATGAATCCGACGACAGCTTCGGCGGGGGTAGCGGTGGTGGCGGCGGTGGCCGTTCCGGCGGCGGCGGTGGTGGCCGCGAAGACTTCCGCAATGACGACCTCGACGACGAAATTCCGTTCTGATCACCTTCGCGACCACGTCCACTGCAGGCGGGCCGGGCAACCGGCCCGCCTTTTGCTAGACTGTGCCGGACAATCCAGGACGGAGTTCATTCATGTTGCGTCGTTTCGCCCTTGCTTCCCTTGCCGCCGCCGGCCTCGCCGGACCGGCCTTCGCTCAGTCCGATGATGGCAGCCGTACGCCGGGACTGATGCATGCGCCCATCGGCGAGGATGCGGTGAACATCATGATCGTCGGCCAGGACGCGTTCGGCGACGTGTTCATGGAAGTCGCGATGCTGCACGACCTGCCGCGCGACCGCGATGCAGAGATCGCGTCGCGGATCTGGGAAGAACGCAACAACACCGCCCCGATCTTCCTGATGGAGGCCGCACGCCGCTATGCGTCCTACGCACCGGAGCAGGCGCTCTATGCCTATTTCCTGGCGCGTTCGCGGATGATCTATGACGGTCAGCGCTGCCTCGATTCCACGGCACTCGAGGCCGTGGCCCTGGTCGACCAGTTCGCGCAGGAAGACATCGCCCCGCTGATGACCGATGCGGAAATGGTCCGTGCGCAGCTGTCGGACGTCTATTCGTCCGGCGAAGCCTTCACGCATACGACCTCGCCCTGGTGGATCTGTTCCTCGGGCGACAGCGCCTTCTACGCCGCACAGAACGACGCGACCCTGACCCGCGACGAGTGGCTGAAACTGCCGAACCAGTGGCCGTCCATCCAGGACACGATCAGCCAGAACATGCTGGCGAACATCAACGCGCTGGCGACGGCGATCGCCGAGCAGTAACCGGCCGCGTGCGAATGCGGGAATCGTCTGCACACGGGCGGTCTCCCGCGTTTGCTCCGCATGCCCCGAATTGCTAGAAACAAGGCCAGAACAGCGCCGCGCGATTCTGCCCGCGGCGTTCCCGTTTCAGGGCCGGATTCCAGATCCGGCCGCGACCCGGCAAGAGGGCCTCCTTGAGCGACGAGAACGACGATCTGACCCCGGGCGCCATTCCGCCGGGCGGAGACAGCGGACCGAGCATCGCGATCGAAGACGAGATGCGGCGCTCCTATCTCGATTACGCGATGAGCGTGATCGTGAGCCGCGCCATCCCGGACGCGCGCGACGGCCTGAAGCCGGTGCACCGCCGCATCCTGTGGTCGATGCACGAGCAGGGCTATACCCACGACAAGCAGTACCGCAAATCGGCCCGCGTCGTCGGTGACGTGATCGGTAAATACCACCCGCATGGCGATCAGGCGGTCTATGACGCGCTGGCGCGTATGGCGCAGGACTTCTCGATGGGCCTGACGCTGCTCGACGGCCAGGGCAATTTCGGCTCGGTCGACGGCGACCCGCCGGCCGCCATGCGTTACACCGAAGTGCGTATGGACAAGCCGGCCGAGGCGCTGCTGGCTGATATCGACAAGGCGACAGTCGATTTCACCGAAAACTATGACGGTTCGGAAAAGGAGCCGGTGGTCCTGCCGGCGCGCTATCCGAACCTGCTGGTCAATGGTGGTGGCGGTATCGCCGTCGGCATGGCGACCAACATCCCGCCGCACAATCTGGGCGAAGTCGTCGACGCGGCGCTGGCGCTGCTCGACAATCCGGAACTCACCGATATCGAATTGCTGGACATCGTCCCGGCGCCGGACTTTCCGACCGGGGCGCAGATCGTCGGCCGGGCCGGATCGCGCAGCGCGCTGATGACCGGGCGCGGCTCGGTGATCATGCGCGCCAAGACCTCGATCGAGACGGTCCGCAAGGAGCGCGAGGCGATCATCGTTCACGCCATTCCCTATCAGGTGAACAAGGCGTCGATGATCGAGAAGATCGCCGATCTCGTGCGCGAGAAGCGCATCGAGGGTATCGCCGACCTGCGTGACGAATCCGACCGTTCGGGCATGCGCGTCGTCATCGAGATGAAGCGCGACGCCAATCCCGAAGTGATCCTGAACCAGCTTTATCGCTGGTCGCCGATGCAGCAGAGCTTCGGTGTGAACATGCTGTCACTGGTCGGCGGGCGGCCGCAGCTGATGGGCCTGCGCGGCTATCTGGAAACCTTCCTGAAATTCCGCGAACAGGTCGTGGCGCGCCGCGCCAAGTTCGAACTGTCCAAGGCCCGCGACCGCGCCCACGTCCTGATCGGACTGGCGCTGGCGGTGGCGAATATCGACGAAGTCATCGCACTCATTCGCGCCGCGCCGAACCCGGCTACGGCGCGCGAACAGTTGATGGCGCGGCACTGGCCGGCGGCGGACGTCGAACCGCTGGTCAAGCTGGTCGCGGATCCGCGTTCGGTGCTGTCTGACGGCAAGACGCTGAAACTGACCGAGGAGCAGGCCAAGGCGATCCTCGACTTGCGCCTCAACCGCCTGACCGGGCTGGGCCGCGAGGAAATCGGCAATGAGGCCGAGGGCCTGGCCGAACAGATCCGTGATCTCCTGGACATTCTCCGCTCGCGGCCGCGCGTGATCCAGATCATCCGCGACGAGCTGAGCGAAGCGCGGCAGAAATTCGCCGTGCCGCGGCGGACCGAAATCCTCGATGTCGAACTGGAGATCGAGGACGAGGATCTGATCGCCCGCGAGGAAATGGTCGTGACGGTGACGCATGGCGGCTACGTCAAGCGCACGCCGCTGACCGAATATCGGGCGCAGCGCCGCGGCGGCAAGGGCCGCTCCGGCATGTCGATGAAGGACGAGGATTTTGTTGCGACGCTGTTCGTCGCCTCGACCCACGCGCCGCTGCTGTTCTTCTCGTCGAACGGCATGGTCTACAAGACCAAGACCTGGCGCTTGCCGCAGGGCGCGCCGAACACGCGCGGCAAGGCGCTGGTCAACATGTTCCCGCTCGACCAGGGCGAGATCATCACCTCGGTGATGGCGTTGCCCGAGGACGAGGCCGAGTGGGACAAGCTGGACGTCATGTTCGCCACGACGGCGGGCACGGTGCGCCGCAACAAGCTGTCCGATTTCGTGCAGGTGAACCGCAACGGCAAGATCGCCATGAAGCTCGACGAGGGCGATGGCGAGATCGTCGGCGTGCGGTTGTGCACCGCCGATCAGGACGTGCTGCTGGTCACAGCCAAGGGCAAGGCGATCCGCTTCCCCGTCGACGATGTGCGCGTCTTCATGAGCCGCAATTCGACCGGCGTGCGCGGCATCAGGATGGAGAAGGGCGACACGCTCATCTCGATGGCGATCCTCAATGCGCTGGACGTGTCCCGCGCCGAGGTCCGCGCCTATCTCAAGCAGCGCCGCGCCGAATTGCGCAGCGATGACGAGGAGGCCGAGGCGATCGACGAGGTGCTTGAAACCGAGGGCGAAGACGAGGGCGAGGACGGCGAGGACATCACGCTGTCGCCGGTCCGCTACATGGAAATGAAGGGCAATGAGCAGCTGTTGCTGACCGTGGCCCAGTCCGGTCTCGGCAAGCGCGTGATCTCCTACGAATACTTCCGTCAGGGCCGGGGCGGCCAGGGCGTTTGGACCAAGGACAAGCGCTTCCCCGAACCGCTCGCCGCCTGCTTCACCGTGGGCGAAAACGACACCGTGATGGCAGTGACCGATGGCGGTCAGCTGATCCGCTTCCCGGTCGAGACGGTGCGCATCGCCGCGCGGGCCACCAAGGGCGTTCGCCTGATCCGTCTCAACGAGGGCGAGAATGTCGCCTCGGTGATCCGGATCGAGGAGAGCGAGGACGAGGACGCTGCCGAAGCCGCGGGCGAAACCCCGGACGCGGGTGAAACGGGCGGCGAGGAATAGCCGTCCGACCGCCTTGCCGGTTCGCGCCGAGTGCGGCTAGGGTCCGCACCGGCCGGATGCCAGCCTGAAGGAGGCCCGACATGCCCCGCCGCGTCGCGCTCTACCCGGGCACGTTCGACCCGCTGACCAATGGTCATCTCGATATCATGAGACGGGCCGTGAAGCTGGTCGACCATCTCGTGATCGGTGTTGCGATCAACGAAGGCAAGGGACCGCTTTTCTCGCTCGAAGAGCGGGTTGCCATGACCGAGGCCGAAGCGGCGCGCATTCCCGGCGAAACGACGATCGAGGTTCGCCCTTTTTCCTCGTTGCTGATGCATTTCGCGGAAGAGGTGGGGGCGCAGATCATCATTCGCGGGCTTCGGGCCGTGTCCGATTTCGAATACGAATTCCAGATGGTCGGGATGAACCAGCGCCTCAATCCCGACATCGAAACGGTCTTCCTGATGGCCGACCCCCGCCACCAGGCGGTGGCGTCGCGCCTGGTGAAGGAAATTGCCCGCCTCGGCGGGGATACGCGGGCATTCGTTCCGCCCGCCGTGCAAGACAAGCTGATGGAGAAGTTCGCGTGATGAAGACATTCTGGCCGGTCAGCCTGCTCGTGCTGTCCATGTCCGCCACTGCCTGCGGTTCGGAAACCGCGGAATTGACGGAAACCGAATCCGAAGCGGCAAACACGGCCGCCGCGGTCGAGGCCGAAGGCGGTCCGTCCACCCGCATGGCGGCGCTGATGCAGTCGAGCCCGGCCTTTGCGCCGATCAACGAGACGCTGCCGGACTACGACCTGCCGGACGATGCCTGGCGCACGGTCGATCAGGACAATCTGCTCTATATCGACACCGATCACGGCCGGATCATTCTCGAAATGGCGCCGGAATTCGCACCGAACCATGTCGCGCGGATGCGTGAACTGGCCGGTGCCCGCTTCTATGACGGCCTCGTCTTTCACCGGGTGATCGACGGCTTCATGGCGCAGGCCGGCGGGGCGCGGACCAATCCGGCGTGGTCGACCGATCTGCCGGACATGCAGGCCGAATTCACCACCCGCCGCGATCCGAACACCGACCCGGTGGTCGAGATCCAGGACCGCATGGTCAATGACCGCTCCGACCGACGGATCGCCAAGGCCGGCTTCTGGAATGGCTTCCCGATCGGCACCGACCCGTCGGTGCAGGCCGCGATCACCGGCGACGGGCGCGTGAGCAGCTGGCTGCTGCACTGTGAAGGCGCAGCCGCGATGGCGCGGACCTCGAATCCGGACAGCGCGGGCAGCCAGTTCTACATCACGCGCGGCCATGCCGAGCATCTGAACGCGCAATACACGGTCTGGGGCCGGGTGCGCGTTGGTCAGGAAGCGGTCAACGACATCAGTGTCGGCACGATGGGCGAAAATCCGGGCTTCCAGCCGGATTCGATCCGCCTGATCCGCGTCGGCTCCGACCTGCCGGAAGACGAGCAGGTAACCGTCGAGGTCGCCGACACCAATTCGGACGCCTTTGCCGCATGGCTGGACACGCAGCGCGGGTCCAACGGCAATCTGCCCGACATCTGTGAAATCGACATCCCTGTCCGTATCGAGGAGTAGCCCTGAAATGGCTGACGAAAACCTGATCTTCACGCTGGAAAGCGGCGATGTGACCATCCGTCTGCGGCCCGATCTGGCGCCGAAGCATGTCGCGCGCATCACCGAGCTGGCCAATGACGGCTTCTACGACGGACTGAATTTTCACCGCGTGATCGACGGCTTCGTGGCACAGGGCGGCTGCCCGGACGGCAATGGCATGGGCGGCTCCGGCCAACACATCCCCGCCGAGTTCAACGCGGGCAAGCATGTGCGCGGGGCCTGTTCGATGGCCCGGGCCAGCGACCCGAATTCCGCCGACAGCCAGTTCTTCATCTGCCTCGACGCGGTGCCCTATCTCGACCGGCAATACACGGTGTGGGGCGAGGTCGTGGACGGGATGGAACATGTCGACGCGCTGCCCAAGGGCGAGCCGCCGCGCAATCCGGGCAAGATCGTGAAGGCTCGCACGGAAGCGGCCTGAGGCGATGCTCGGGATCGGGGGGCTGATCGCGGCGATGGTATTCCAGATGCCCGAGGGGCTCCCCGCCCATCTCTTGAGCGACCCCGTTGTTGCCGGCACGCATGACTATTGCGAAGAGCCGGTCCCGGACGATGTTCTGGCCCTGGCCCGCGAAGCGCTCACGCGCAACAAGACCGACATCCACCCGCGCGAACGGGCCGCCGCGGCGCTGGTCACGGCCGGCATGGATATCGCGGCAGCGCAGCCTGAAGGCACGAGTGATTGCTATGCTCTCTTCGCGGCGGGCAGCAACCGGCTCGCCGATGCTCTGGAGCCCCATGAAAACCGCATGCGCCGAGAGTCGCGCTTCCGGGAATCCCGTGACCCCGCCATTGCCCGCATTCAGGTGATGTTGCGCGATCTGTGGGTCACCGATCAGGCTGGTCGCCTCGCCTATCTCCAGCTCAACACGGAAGACCGGACGGGTGTGGCCTGGTGGGCGTACCGCCGGGCGACAGCGCACGTCATCGCCAACGACTACAACGCCACGGAGTCCTTGCGCGAGGCACTCGCACTCTACGACTGGATCGACCGGGAGCGTTTCGGCGCCACTGCGTCGAGCCAGGCCTGGCTGATCGCGCAGCATGCCGATCACGATCCGGACTTCCAGCGTGAGGTGCTGACCCGGATGGAGGCCTATCTGGAAAGCGGCGGTGTGCGGCGGCAGGACTATGCCTATCTGTGGGACCGCGTGGCGGTGAATACCGGCCAGCTGCAACGCTACGGCACCCAGCCGATGGATGCCTGCAATGCGGACCGGACGCTGGACCTGAAACCGGTCGAGGACCCGGACAATCTCGATGTCCGCCGCGCAACCATGAATCTCGGCCCGGCGCAGAATGATCTCGACCAGATGGCGGCGCAGCGCTGCGGCGGCTGATCAGTCGGTTGCTTGTCCACGCAAGAGGGGCGTGAAGAAAATCCTCGCCCTGATGGGGCGATGATCGCTGCCGGTGTCGGGCCCGCGATCGACTTCCCAACCGATGATTTCCGCACCGACGAAGACATGATCGATGCCGGTCATCATGGTCGGGACCGGTGACACTACGCCGAACCGGTTCGCCCACAGGCTTTCCGACGGCCACGTCGCCATGCCTGGCGTGATGCGGCGCAAGTCCAGATCGCGTTCGAAGCGCGCCAGTGCGCGTGACGGTGCGGCCGCATTGAAATCGCCCATCACGATCAACCGATCCTGCGCAAAGGCCTGCACCATGTAGGCGAGCCCTTCACGCTGCTCGTCCTGGCGCCGTATCGGGTCGGGCCAGGTCATGTGCACCGAAACGACGGTGATTTCGCTGCCGTCATCCATTCGGATCGTCGCCCAGGAAGCGGGCGGGGCGTGGAAGAAGGGCGTGTCGGTCTGCCCGTCGCGTGTCCGCCACCACCACCAGTCGAGGCAGCCGGACTCGACGATGGGCAGGCGTGTGACGATGACCGACGCATAGCGATCACAGTCGGCGCGATTGGGATAGGCCTCTTCGAGCAATTCGGGGACGACCCAGGCCGTGCCGAAGGCTTCCTGAAGCGCGACAATGTCAGCGTCCGTCTCGATGATGCGCTCGACGGCGGCCTCAGGCGTCGCATTCCTTCCCCAGAGATTGTGGGTGACCACGGTGACCGGCGTTCCCGCTGGCGGTGTCAGTGGAATATCCGACAACGAAACAACGGTCTCAGGCAGTCCCGGCGCCGCGATCAGAAAGGCCAGCAAGGGCGCGCCCCATCGCTGTCGGCCCTTGCCGAACAGGAACACCGCCAGCGCGGCAAGCAGTGCCGCCAGCGTCAGCGGGGCCCAGAACTGGCGGAAGAGGTCGGCGAAATTCCAGACCGGCGCGAGCCACATCAGGGCGGCGAGCACGATGAGGCCGAGCGTTGCCATGAAGGCGAGGAAGCTGCGCACGAACACACCCTTGCGGATAAAAACGGTGGCGGGAAAAATTACACCCGTCCTATGAACAGGATGCTGACACAGAGGCAATTTACGGGCCGCAATCGTGCGACTTTCGGATTTCGACTTTCACCTGCCTGACGAGCGCATTGCGCTGCGCCCCGCGCGGCCACGCGATTCCGCGCGCCTGCTGCACATCCGCAGCGATGGCAGCCTGTCCGACCACGGCGTGCGCGAATTGCCGAAATTGCTGCGTCCCGGCGACCTGTTGGTCTGCAACGACACGCATGTTCTGCCCGCTGCGCTGACGGGGGAGCGCGATGCGCGCGCCGAGGGCGGTGGCGGTCCGGCGCGGATTTCAGTCAATCTCCATACCCGCGACGACGCGAAAAGCTGGCGCGCTTTCGTGAAGCCGGCCAAGCGGCTGAAGGTCGGCGACGTGATCCGCTTCGGCGCACTGAGCGCGACGGTCGAGGCGCGGCGCGAAGGCGGCGAAGTCGTGCTGGAGTTCGACCGCGAAGGTGCAGAGCTCGACCGGGCGATCGAGGCGGCCGGGGCGCCGCCCCTGCCGCCCTATATCGCCTCGAAGCGCGCGCCCGACGCGCAGGACAGGGCGGACTACCAGACGCTGTTCGCCAAGCCCGACAAGACCGGATCAGTCGCCGCGCCGACGGCGGGACTGCACTTCACCGACCGGCTGATGGACGAGCTGCAAGCCGCCGGCATCGGCTTCGTCGACGTGACCCTGCATGTCGGGGCGGGAACCTTCCTGCCGGTCAAGTCCGAAGCCATCGCCGAGCACAAGATGCACGCCGAGTGGTACGAGGTATCCGCCGGGGCGGCGGCAGCCATTTCGCAAGCGAAGGAAGAGGGGCGGCGCGTCATCCCGATCGGAACGACGGCGCTGCGGACGCTGGAAAGCGCGGCCAATGAGGACGGGCGGATTGGCGCGGAGGTCGGCGAGACGGCGATCTTCATCACGCCGGGCTATGAGTTCCGCATTGCCGACGCGCTGATCACCAATTTCCACCTGCCGAAATCGACCCTGCTGATGCTGGTCAGCGCGCTCGCCGGACACGAGACGATCATGCGCGCCTACCGGCACGCGGTGGCGGCCGAATACCGATTCTTCTCCTATGGCGACGCCTGCCTGATCGAGAAGGCCGGCGGATGAGTCGGCTTGCCTTTGCTGCGCCTTTCGGCTTTGACGGCCCGCGATGACCGCCTTTCCCTTCACAATCAGCGCCACCGATGGCGCGGCCCGCACCGGCGCAATCGAGACGCCGCGCGGCGCGATCCGCACGCCCGCCTTCATGCCGGTCGGCACCGCCGGCACGGTCAAGGCGCTCTACATGGATCAGGTAAAGGACGCCGGGGCGGACATCATCCTCGGGAACACCTACCATTTGATGCTGCGCCCGGGTGCGGAGCGGGTCCACAAGCTGGGCGGGTTGCACAGGTTTTCCGGCTGGCCGGGACCGATGCTGACCGACTCTGGCGGCTTCCAGGTCTGGTCGCTCGCCTCCCTGCGGAAGATGAGTGAGGACGGCGTCCAATTCTCCAGCCATATCGACGGCTCGCGGCACATGCTGACGCCGGAACGCTCGATCGAGATCCAGGCAGACCTCTTGGGCGCGGACATCTCGATGCAGCTTGACGAATGCACGCCCTTCCCCTGCGAGAAGGATGAGGCCCGCGCCTCGATGGAGCTTTCGCTGCGCTGGGGCAAGCGCTCGAAGGCCGCCTTCGGCGAGCGCGACGGGCAAAACCTGTTCGGCATCGTGCAGGGCAGCGTCTATGACGACCTCCGCCGGGAGAGCGCCGAACGCCTGATCGAGACCGGGTTCGACGGCTACGCCGTCGGCGGGCTCGCCGTGGGCGAGGGGTTCGAGACGATGTGCTCCGTCCTCGACGCTGTCGTGCCGCACCTGCCGGGCGACCGGCCGCGCTATCTCATGGGCGTTGGCAAGCCGATCGATCTCGTCGAGGCGGTGGCGCGCGGGATCGACATGTTCGACTGCGTGATGCCGACGCGCTCGGGCCGGCACGGCCAGGCCTGGAGCGATTACGGGCCGGTCAATCTCAAGAATGCCCGCTTCGCGGAAGACGTGCAGCCACTCGACGAGAGCCTCGACTGTCCGGCCAGCCGCGATTATTCGCGCGCCTATCTCCACCACCTCGTGCGCTCGGGCGAATATCTCGCCGCCATGCTCTTGAGCTGGCATAATATCGCCTACTACCAGTCGCTGATGGCGCGGATGCGCGCTGCGATCGCGGCGGGGCGGTTCGCTGAATTCCGCCGCGAATTCGGTGCGCGTTGGGAGAGTGGTGAATTTGAGTAAATAGCGATTTCCTCCCCCGTTTACGGGGGAGGGGGACCACGAAGTGGTGGAGGGGGGAATTCCCCCCCACGCCCCGGACCAGGTCCGGGGCACTCCCCCCGCAAGCAGGGGGAGAAAAGAGTGTAGCGCTACTGCGCAGTCGCGGTGTTCAGCCCGTATTCCTCGAACGCCTCGGTCAGATAGCGTTCCTCGCAACCGAAGCCATCGAACAGGCCGCGCAGATAGGCGCGGCGGCTGTCGGCCATTTCGCGGCGTTCGCGGGCCTCGCGCTCGATCTCGCCGGCGCGGCCGACAAAGCGGATCACCGGGCGGGCCGGGTTCAGGCCGACAATGGTGGAGCGGTAAAAGTCGCGCGCGCCAGTCGCCAGGGCACCGCCGCCGCGCTCGGTCCACATCTGCGCGCGCTCACGCCAGTCGCGCTCGTCCGCGGTCTCGTTCTCGTGTTCCTCGGGCACATACATGTTGTCGGGGCCGAGGACGGCGGTGAGCCGCGCGATGTCGCGGGCCGTGGTGGAACACACGCGGCGCGAACCTTCCCCGCCATAGGGTGTCGGGACGGTGTCGTCGCCGGGATCGATCATCACCGGGCCCGGCCGGTCACGCGGCAGGCCGATGGCGTCGGACACGGCCGAGCGGGTTTCGCTCATGCCGATATAGGTGGCCTCGCCCGCGCTTGGGCGCGAACTGGCACAGGCTGTCAGGGCAAGCGCGCCCAGAGCAACAAGCATGATGTTCCGGATCCCGTTCATGGTGTCAGCCTCGCCCGGCAATCGGGCAATTTTCTGACCGGGGGCAGGCCGCGGCGCGGCGCGCGGTTGACCGGGCAGGCGCTTCGCTATAGGCCTCCCCGTCTCCTATTGGAGCCCATAGCTCAGCCGGTAGAGCAACTGACTTTTAATCAGTAGGTCCAGGGTTCGAATCCCTGTGGGCTCACCATTATTCAACGCCCATTTCGTGTCGCGGTTCGGGGCCTTCGTCCGGCCCTGTGCCCTGACGAGTGATGTCCGGTGTTCGGAGCTGCAGCGCAGGTTTGTTGTGGATCGGTGGGACATGCGCCCGCGCCGGCGTGCGCTGGGGTTGGTAGGGCCTAGCCCTCGGGCAGGTTCTCGGTGAAGAAGCGGACGGCATTCCCGCCCATCACGGCGCGAATGTCGTCCGCGCTCATTCCGTTTCCGATCAGCGCGTCGGTGAGGGCGGCCAGTTCCGACGCGTCGAACCGGGTTGTGACCGTTCCGTCGAAATCGGACCCCAGGGCGATGGCCTCGACGCCGAATGTCTCGGCGGCGTAGGCGATGGCGCGGGCAACGCCGGCCGGTGTGTCGTAGCAGATCACGTCTGCCCAGAAGCCGATCCCGATGAGTCCGCCGCGATCGGCGATTTCCTGCATCAGGTCGTCGGGAATGTTGCGCGGGGTCTCGCACAGGCTGCGCACGCCGGTGTGCGACACGACCAGCGGCGCGTCGGTCAGGTCGAGCACATCGCGAACCACCGCTTCGGAGGAGTGCGCGACATCGATGATCAGGCCGCGTTCGACCATCGCGATGACGGCTTCGCGGCCGAATTCGGTCAGGCCCGCCCCGGACGTTCCATGCAGCGAACCGCCCAGCTCGTTGTCGAAGAAGTGCTGCAGGCCGATGACGCGGTACCCCTCGTCATACAGACGCTGGATGTTGGCAAGTTCGCCCTCGAGCGGGTGCGCGCCTTCGGTGGCAAGAATGCCGACCAGCACATCTCCGCCGGCCTCACGCGCCTGAAGGGCCGATCTGAGGTCACCGGAGGTGCGTGCGACGATGAAGCTTCCGCCGGAACGCTCCGCTAGACGATTCAGCCGCCGGGCATGAAAACGGGCGCGATTGTAGAGCGATCCCCAGGTGTCGACCGGCCAGCGTTGAGCGATGGCAAGCAGGGTGATGTCGTCGGAATCGGCGCTGTTTTCGTTGTAGTTGAGATTGGACGGTGTCTTGGTGACCGATGCAAAAACCTGAAGAAAAACACCACCTTCTCGCAAGCGTGGCAGGTCGGTATGACCCCGGTCGTGGCGCTGCGACGGGTTGCGTGCCCAGAGCAGGGTGTCTGCGTGCAGGTCGGCGACCGGTATCTCCGCGTGGAGCGAACGGGCCTCTTGCGAGATCGCGTAGACCGGGTGATCGATCACCACATTCATCTGGTCGTCGACGCGCCCGGGAAGATAGAAAAAGAACACCGCGGCACCAGCCAGGATTGCGAGCCCGGTGATGAGGATGGCAATATGCGCGAGCTTCATTGAACATTCCCCCTTGACGATCACCCTATGCTTCGACTGCCCGCTGCCGCAAGCCGATGCGTCTCGTTTGCGAAACACTTTGTAAAATCACCAAAAATCAGGACGACACGGCGTGTGACCGGCAGGACACACACCGCCGATTTCAAGCGCCTGCGACGCGAGCTGCGCCGCCGAAGACGGCGCTTCCGGGCACGCCGCGCCCGGTTGCCGGACAGCGGCGCCATGGCCGCCAGGTTGTGTCCGGCTTCCGGCGCTCCGCGTCATTGCGAATGGAAAATCAATTATATCAAAGCCTTGAATGGCGCCAGGTTGATTCGGTGCGACCCGGCGAATCCGGCCGTGCGGCAAGGCATTGCACGCTTGCCACAATGGCGCGCCGACCTTCGCGTTCAAGCGCTTTTGGGTGGCACAAGCGTCGAATATCCTGTAGTCATTTCGGCAGAGCACCTGTGCGAGCAGGTGGTCAAAGTGCCGTGGCGCAGGGTCACGGCAGCCAAAACACTCACGCGATGGGGGCTTCCGCCTCCAGAGGGGGAATGATGAAGAAACGGTTTCTGACAGCGGCTGCCATCGGTCTTGCGCTGTCGGTTCCGGCCTGGTCGTCGGCGGGTGCCGATGAAGGCTGGTATGTCAGCGCTTCCGTCGGTTACGGCGGCCCTGGCGATTCGGACGTCGATCTGCAAGCCAGCGGCGCTCGTGAAATCAATGGTGAGTCCGATTGGCGCCAGGCTCTGGCGTTCGGCTACGACTACGCCAATGGCTGGCGTCTCGAAGCCGAAGCGGCCCACCGCTACAACGACACCGGCGCGATTGGTTCGTTCGAAGACTCTTCGAGCGATTTCCATATCTGGTCGGCGATGTTGAACCTGTATCGCGACTTCAATCCGGACGGTTGGTACCACCCGTACCTCGGCGCCGGTGCCGGTTTCGGTCAGGTCAATGGCTCCATGACGGGCTGGACCACTGGTACGGCGCCAATCAACAACTTGGGCGTAGCCGACACACGTTACGTGATTTCGCGTGACGACGATATCGGCTTCATGTGGCAGCTGATCGCCGGCGTGGGCTGGGGTCTGGGCGACAACTGGTATTTCGATACCCAGTATCGCTATTTCTCGACCCTCGATCTCGACTTCGACCCGGGTGTCGACGTCGACGCGCTGCGCGGCCACGAAGTGTGGATGGGCCTGCGGTACGTGTTCGCGGCTCCGCCGCCTCCGCCGCCGCCCCCGCCGCCCCCGCCGCCGCCTCCGCCTCCGCCGCCCCCGCCGCCTCCGCCGCCCCCGCCGCCTCCGGCGTGTGACGACGTTGGCTTCGTGGTCTACTTCGAGTGGGATCGTTCGAACCTCACCGATCAGGCCCGTGCGGTCATCAACCAGGCGGTCCAGCAGGCTTCGACCTGCGGCGTTGCCGCGGTGCAGATCGACGGTCACGCTGACCGTTCGGGTGCTGCCGCCTACAACGTCGGCCTCTCCGAGCGCCGCTCGCGTGCGGTCCGTGACGAGATGGTCCGCCTCGGCGTGCCGGCTTCCGGCATCTCCCTGCAGGCCTTCGGCGAAAGCCGCCCGGCTGTGCAGACGCCGGACGGTGTGCGTGAGCCGCTCAACCGCCGCGCTGAGGTCCTCATCGACCTGCGCTAAGCGATTGATCGCTCAAGCGACGAAATGGAACGGCCCGGGGTTCGCCCCGGGCCGTTTTCTTTGTGCGATTGCAGCATGACTCCGCGCGGCCGCATGGCTTGACCCCCGTCCGTGGCAGGCCCAAAACCGGGCCAATCATCTCCCACCGCCGGACACTCAGGAGCCGCCCATGTCGAAACCCAAGGCGCCATATCGCAAGACCGAAATCGCCGGCCGCAAGCTGTCGCCGGAAACCATGATGATGAGCTATGGCTATTCGCCCCAGCTCTCGGAATGGTCGATCAAGGCTCCGGTCTTCCTGACCTCGACCTTCGCGTTCGAGTCGGCGGAGGCGGGCGCGGCCTTCTTCCGCGTCATGGGCGGACGCCGCCAGGAGGGCGATCCGGAATCGGCGGGCCTGATGTATTCGCGGTTCAACAACCCGAATATCGAGGTTCTCGAGGACCGGCTGACGCTGTTCGATCACGCCGAGGATGCGGCGGTCTTCTCATCGGGCATGGGCGCGATCTCCACCACGCTGATGGCGCTGGCGCCCGCCGGTTCGGTCGTGCTGCACTCGACCCCGCTCTACGGCGGCACCGAGACGCTGATCCGCAAGGTCATGCCGAATTTCGGAATCAGGAATGTCGATTTCTTTGCTGCGGCCGAGGAGGCCGAAGTCTGGACCGCCGCCGAGGAGGCGATGAAGCTCGGTCCCGTCACGGTGATCTATACCGAGACGCCGACGAATCCGACCAATGACCTCGTCGACCTCGCCATGATCCGCAAGATCGCCAACCGGATCGGCGAAAAGCAGGGTGGCAAGTCTCCCGCCGTGGTCGTCGACAACACCTTTCTCGGCCCGGTCAACCAGCAGCCGATCGATCTCGGCGCGGACATCCTCGTCTACTCGCTGACGAAATATGTCGGCGGGCATTCCGATCTCATTGCCGGTGCGGCGATGGGCCGGTCCGACCTGATGGCCAAGATCCGCTCGCTGCGCTCCTCGATCGGCACCAATCTCGACCCGCATACGGCGTGGATGCTGATGCGTTCGCTCGAAACGGTGACACTGCGGATGAACGCCGCGACCGAGAACGCCAAGAAAGTCGCCGAATACCTCGCCAGGCACCCGAAGGTCGAGAAGGTCCGCTATCTCGGCTTCCTCGAGCCGGGTTCGCGGTCGGCGAAGATCCACGAGAACCAGGCCAAGGCCGCGGGCTCGACCTTCTCGTTCGACGTGAAAGGCGGTCAGGCCGGCGCATTCAAATTCCTCAACTCGCTGCAGGTGGTGAAGCTGGCGGTCAGCCTCGGTGGCACCGAAACGCTGATCTGCCATCCGGGTTCGACGACGCACGCCGCGGTCGATCCCGAATTGCAGGAGCGCTGCGGCTATACGCCGGGCATGGTGCGCATCTCCATCGGCATCGAGGATCCCGACGACCTCATCGCCGATATCGGCCAGGCCCTCGACCAGGTCTGATCCGCAATCCTTCGCAGCAACCCCCTCGCTCCGCCATGGCGAAACCGATCGACATCTCCCCCGACGAACGGGCCGCGCTCGACTGGATCGACACGCGCGCCGACGGCATGATCGCAACGCTGAAGGACTGGGTGCGCATCAATTCCGGCAGCCGCAACGCGGACGGGCTGGAGCGGATGCGCGGCGAGCTGGAGCGGGTGTTCGCCGAGACCGGCGGACGCATCGAGGCGGTCGAACTGCCGCCTAGCGAGGCGGTGGGACCGGACGGCAGCGTCATGCAGCAGGCCTATACGCCGAGCTTTCACCTCTCCGTCCGTCCGGACGCGGAGGTGAAGATCGTCCTGACCGGGCACCACGACACCGTGTTTCCGAAGGAGGACAGCTTCCAGGACTGGAAGATGCTCGACGCGGAGACGATGAACGGTCCCGGCGCGGCGGACATGAAGGGCGGCATCCTGGTGATGTTGCACGGACTCCTGGCGCTGGAGCGCAGTCCGCATGCGAAGCGCATCGGCTATGACGTGCTGATCAGCCCGGACGAGGAGATCGGCTCGCTCGGTTCGGCGGGCAAGATCCACGAACTGGGCGCGAAAGCGCAAGTCGGCATGACCTATGAGCCGGCGCTGGCCGACGGCTCTCTGGCTGGCGGACGCAAGGGCTCGGGGAACTGGGCGCTCAAGGTCTCGGGCAAGTCGGCTCATGCCGGGCGCGAACATCATGTCGGGCGCAATGCGGTGATTGCGGCGGCCGAGTTCGCCACGCGGCTCGATGCCCTGAACGGTCAGCGCGAAGGCGTGACGTTCAATCTCTCCCGCATTGATGGCGGCGGGCCGACGAATGTGGTTCCGGCCAGTGCCGTCGCCCGGTTCAATGTGCGCGTGAAGGATGCCGACGACGAGCAATGGGTGCTGGGCGAAATCGCGAAGCTGGAAGTGCTGATAAACCAGCGCGACGGGATCACGGCGGCGCTACATGGCGGCTTCACCCGGCCGGCCAAACCGATGACACCGGCCAATGCGCGCATGTTCGATTGGACGAAGACGGCCGGTGCGGCGCTCGGGCTCGACATTCGCTGGAATGACACGGGCGGGGTGTGCGAAGGCAATAATCTGTGGGCGGCGGGCTGTCCGAATGTCGACACGCTCGGCGTCCGCGGTGCCAATATCCATTCCTATGACGAGATTGCCATTTTGCCGAGCCTGCCCGAACGGGCACGGTTGTCGGCCCTGATGCTGATGAAATTTGCCTCTGGCGAGTTCGACGCGCGCGAAGCCCGCGCGCTCGCCGGTTCCTGACGGAGATTCGCATGCTGGTAGTGCGCGCGGCGCGCCGCGACGATATCGACGCCTTCGTGGCGCTCGCAAAGGGCGCGGGGACCGGTTTCACCAGCCTGGCGCTGGAGCGCGATGACCTGGCCGAACGACTGGACAAGTCCGTGGCGGCCTATGAACGCGAGGCCGAAGAGCCGGGCGAGGAAGTCTATCAGCTCATGCTGGAAGACACCGAAAGCGGGGCCGTGCTCGGCTGCGCAGCGGTGAAGGCAGCGGTCGGTCTGTCGAAACCCTATTACGACTTCAAGATCGTCACGCTGGCGCAGTCCTCGCGCACCGCGCAACGCCGTTTCGACATGGACGTGATGCTGCTCGTCAACGATTTCGCGGGCTGCACCGAGGTCGGTTCGCTGTTCGTCAGCGATGCGGCGCGGGGCACCGGAGCCGGGCGGCTGATCGCGCAGACCCGCTACCTCTTGATGGCGGCGGACTTCCGCCGCTTCGGCGAACGGGTCCTGGCGGAATTGCGCGGCGTGGTGCGCGAGGACGGGTCTTCTCCCTTCTTCGACGCCGTGACGCGGCATTTCTTCCGCATGACATTCGACGAGGCCGACCGGATGAGCGCGGCCAGCGATAACCAGTTCATCCTGGACCTGATGCCGAAGCATCCGATCTATGTCGACCTCCTGTCGCCCGAGGCGAAGAAGGTGATCGGCGTGACTCATGAGCTCGGGGTCGGTGCGCGCCGCCTGCTGGAGTGGGAAGGGTTCACCTATGACCGGTATATCGACATTTTCGATGGCGGCCCGCTGATGTCGGTGCCGACGCGGCAGGCCCGCTCGGCGCGGGAAAGCCGGCAGGTCACGGTGCGCGGTGCGCGAGCGTTCGACGATCCGAAACCCGTGATCGTCACCACCGACCGGTTCAGCGATTTCCGCTCGATCCAGACCCAGGCCGATGTCGGCGCCGACGCCGTGGCGCTGGGGCCGGACGATTTGCGGGCACTCAATCTCACCGAAGGCGAAAGGGCGCGCATCTGGGTGCGCGATTAGTCATGCAAGGTCAGTGCTTTATTGACGGCGAATGGCGTACCGGGCGCGGCGACACCTTCACGTCGACCGATCCGGCAAGCGGCGAGACGGTCTGGCAGGGCGCCGCGGCCAACGCGGGTGATGTCGATGCGGCCTTCACGGCAGCGCGCAAGGCTTTTCCGGGCTGGGCGCAGACGCCGCTGAAGGACCGGATCGCGATCGTCGAGCATTTCGGCGCGCTGCTGGCGAACAACAAGGACAGGCTGGCCGAGCTGATCGCCCGTGAGACCGGCAAGGTGTTGTGGGACAGCCAGGGCGAAGCTGCGGCCATGGCCGGCAAGATCGCGATCTCGGTCAAGGCCTATCACGAAAGGACCGGCGAGCAGGCGCATGCGACCGAGTTCGGAGAGGCGGTGCTCAAGCACAAGCCGCTGGGCGTCATGTTCGTGCTCGGCCCGTACAACTTCCCCGGCCACCTGCCCAATGGACACATCGTCCCGGCCCTGATTTCCGGCAATACCGCAGTGTTCAAGCCGTCCGAACTGACCCCGGCGGTGGGTCAGTACATGGTTTCGCTGTGGGAAGAGGCGGGCCTGCCGGCGGGCGTGCTCAACTTCGTTCCCGGCGCGCGGGAAACCGGCGCGGCCGCGCTCGACCACGACCAGCTCGACGGCGTGCTGTTCACCGGTTCGCACACGACCGGTCAGTTCATTCACCGCAAGTTCGCGGGCCGCACAGGCGTGCAACTGGCGCTGGAAATGGGCGGAAACAATCCGCTTGTGGTCTGGGACGCGGCGGATGCCGAGGCCGCGGCGCGGATCGCGGTCCATTCCGCCTACATTACCACAGGTCAACGCTGTTCCTGCGCGCGGCGGCTGATCCTGCCCGACGGCGCTGTGGGGCAGGCGGTGATCGACGCGATCGCGGACCTCGCCGGACGCCTGGCGATCGGGGCGTGGAACGACTCCGAAGAGGCCTTCATGGGCCCGCTCGTCTCCGGTCATGCGGCTGGCGCGGTGCTGCAGGCGCAGGAAAAGCTCGTGTCCGGCGGCGGCAAGGCCATCGTCAGCGCGGCGCGGCTTGATCGCGGCGCGGCCTTCGTCTCGCCCGCCCTGATCGACGTCACGGTCGTAACCACGCCGGATGACGAGGTGTTCGGCCCGATGCTGCAGGTCCGGCGCGTGAAGTCCTTCGACGCCGCAATGGCCGAAGCCAACAATACGGCCTACGGCCTGTCCGCGGGCCTCGTCAGTGACGATGAAGCGCTGTGGAACCGGTTCTGGACCGAAAGCCGGGCCGGGATCGTCAATCGCAACCGGCCGACGCCGGGCGCGGCCAGCTCGATGCCGTTCGGCGGTCCGGGGCAGTCCGGCAATCTGCGTCCGAGCGCCTACTACGCGGCGGACTATTGCGCCTATCCGGTCGCCAGCCAGAACGCGGCGAAGCCGGAGCGGCTGGCCATCAAGGGGCTGAAGTGAGCGCGGTCGAAGCCAATTTCGACGGCATTGTCGGGCCGACGCACAATTATGGCGGGCTGTCGGAAGGTAATCTCGCCAGCGCGAAGAATCGTAACCTGACCAGCGAACCGCGCGCCGGCGTGCTGCAAGGCTTGGCCAAGATGAAGCGTCTGCACGAAGCTGGCCTGGTGCAGGGCTGGCTGCCGCCGCACGACCGGCCCTTCCTTCCCTTCCTGCGGGCCGCCGGGTTTTCCGGTTCGGACAAGCAAGTGCTGGAGCGCGCGTGGAAGGCTGCCCCGGATCTGGTGCGCAACGCCTATGCCGCTGCGCCGATGTGGGCGGCCAATGCGGCGACCGTGTCGCCGTCCGCCGAAACGGGGGACGGGCGGGTGCATTTCACCCCGGCCAATCTGCTGACCACGCTGCACCGCTCGCTGGAAGGCCCGCAGACCAGGCGGGCGCTCGACTGGGCGTTCGGTGATCACGAGCGCTTTTGCGTGCATCCGCTTTTGCCGATGCAGCCGGCCTTTGCCGATGAGGGCGCGGCCAATCATGTCCGCCTCAGCGACGGACAGGGCCGTCCGGGCGTCTCCATCCTGATCTATGGCCGCGAGGCAAGCGAAGCCTGGAGTGCGAAGTTTCCGGCGCGACAGACCAAGGAGGCCTGCGAAGCCATCGCTCGGGCGCACGGGCTCGACCCGAAGCGCACGGTTATCGCGCGGCAGGGACGGGCGGCGATCGAGGCCGGCGCCTTCCACAATGACGTGGTGTGCGTGGGGACGAACAGGACGTTGTTCTTCCACGAGCTGGCGTTCGAGGACCGCGCAGGCACGCTCGACGCGATCCGCCGGGCCGCCGACGGACTGTTCGAGCCGCAATTCGTCGAGGTGAAGGACAGCGAAGTGGCAATCGCCGATGCGATCACCAGCTATCTTTTCAACTCGCAGCTTCTGGAATGGCCCGGCGAGGACCGTCTTGTCCTGTCCGCACCGGTCGAGACCGAGGAAACCGAAACCACGCGCGCCTATTGCGCCGCGATGGCGGCAGGAAACGGTCCGATCGGCCGGGTCGATTTCGTGGATGTGCGCCAGTCGATGCGCAATGGCGGCGGACCGGCCTGCCTCAGGCTGCGCGTCGTGCTGACGGACGAGGAACGCCAGGCGGTGACGCCGACGGCGTTGTTCAGCGATGCGGTCTACGACCAGCTGATCGCCTGGGCGAAGACGCACTACCGCGAGACGCTGGCGCCCGACGATCTGCGCGATCCGTTGCTGATGGACGAGGGCCGTGCCGCGCTTGATGCGCTGACGCAAATCCTGGGCCTGGGTTCGGACTTCTATCCGTTCCAGCAGACCTAGACCGCTATCGCGTCGCCCTTGAGGCCGCCGGACATGGCGTATTCCTGCGTACCCTTCTGATAGACGGTGTCACCCGGCTGGACGTCTGACGGCTTGAACTCCGGCAGGGTGGGCAGGCGCTCATAGAGCGGCGCGAAGTCGACCGCGGTCGCTTCCATCAGCTCGTCATAGCTGTCGATGACGAAATAGGTCTGCTGATAGTCGTCATACCGGTAGTCGGTGCGCATGACGCGTTCGAGATCGAAATGGATGCGGTTCGGCGACCGCGCTTCGAGCGAGAAGATCGACTCGCCCCTGGATGACACGATGCCGGCGCCATAGATGCGCAGTCCCTCGTCGGAGCGGATCAGGCCGAACTCGACCGTATACCAGTAGAGCCGCGCCATTCTCTTGATCGCGTCGAACTGGAGCGAGCGCAGCCCGCCCTCGCCATAAGCCTGCATGTAGTCGGCGAAGACCGGCTGGGTCAGAAGCGGCACATGGCCGAACACGTCGTGGAAAATGTCGGGCTCGGGCAGGTAGTCGAGCCGGTCTCCGTCGCGGATGAAGCGCCCGGACACGAAGCGGCGGTTGGCGAGGTGGTCGTAGAATTCCTTTTCGGGGATCAGGCCGGGTACGGTCACGACCTGCCAGCCGGTCAGCTTCATCAGCTTCTCGTTGACGCGGCGGAAATCCGGAATGCCGCCCTCGTTGAGATTGAGAAGCTCCAGACCCCGGAAGTGTTCCGGCGCGGCGCGGCCCTTCAGCACGCCCATCTGGCGGTCGTAGAGCGTGTTCCAGATCTCGTGCTCCTCGCGCGAGTACAGATCCCATTTCTGGTCGATCGTCAGATCGGCGCGCGGGGTCTGTTCGGCGACGATGGGGTCATTCACAGGCATGGTTGACCTCCCGGAGTTAGTTTCATTTGTAACTATTATAGACCTGAATCGTTCCGGTTTCGAGAGGCAAGATGCGAACGCCGCCCCGGTCACCCGGAGCGGCGCTCACCCTGTCAGCCGGCTTTGCCTAGCGCTCGGAAATGCAGAGCACGTTCAGCATCGCCTCACAGCGACCGGTCCGGCATTCCTGACCGGAACCGAGATGGAGGGTGCGATAGCGGCGTCCGCGATCGACCGAGAAATAGGCCGCTTCGAGGAAGCCGGCTTCGCGGCAGATGGCGTCGGCGACGGCGGTGTCGCAGTCGCGGCCACCCGAGGCCATGCAACGGTCGATCGAACGGCCGTTGATCTCGGGCACCGGGAAGAACATCGTGCCAATACCTTCGATCCCGCCGTCAATGTCGGTGTACCAATTGCCCGGACCACCGGGACCGCCCGGATATCCCGGACCGCCAGGGCCGCCAGGACCACCCGGCCAGCCACCGCCGCCCACGCGGCGGACCGACGAGATGGAGTTGTTGAAATAGCCGTACTGGGCGAGGTCACGGACATTGTCCGAGAAGACTTGGCACTGGCTGCGGAAGTTGGAGTCGAGGCAGACTTCCCAGCTCTCGCCGACCGCGATCGCGATCGAGGAGGTGCGGTCGTTGAAGCCGGTCCGGTTGAGGTCGTAAATCTCGGACTGGGTGTCGAAACGCTGGCCGGTATAGTTCGGGCCGTCAAACAGGCGGATGCCGCTCAGCGGCCTATCAACGAAACCGCCGCCACCGCCGGGACCGGTTCCGTTGCGGACAAGCCGCACAGAGGAGACCCAGTTGGCCGGCGTGAAGCTGGCCACGTCGCCGTTCACGCGGATGCAACGGCCACCGAAATTGATGTTCTCGCAGACTTCCCAGTCGCCGGCTTCGACCTGGATCGACCAAGTGCGATCGTTGAAGTTCTGGCGGCGCAGATCAGCCGCGTCGTCACTCAGGGTAACGCGCTGACCTCCGAAGTTCGGCTGCGAATAGAGAATGATTTCCGGTGTGCCGGGATAGAATTCCGCGATCGGCGGTTCCTGCGCCTGGAGCGCGCCGGCCGGGGCAAGCAGGAACAGCGCCCCGCAAATGAGGCCGAGCCTTGATTTCAGTGACATGTCTTCTCCTCCCTATGGGGTATCGAACCTTAGCCTAACCGGTTCGACATTAACCGCGATAACGCACCGGCTTCAGCTTGGGTTCACGGAAAACCTATCGTCCACCGTCTTCGGGTTGTTCTTCCTCTTGCTGGCGGTTCCGGTTGCCGCCGAGACCGAGCAGGCCGCGAAGGAGCTGTTCCTCGGTCGAGGTTTCGTCCTCGCCTTCACCATTGCCAGTGTCCTCACCGTCATCCTGGCCGCCCAGTCCGAGCGCGTTTCCGATCGCGCCGCGGATGGCGTCTTCGGGATCCTGGCCGCTGATCGCGCCGGTCACCGCACCCTGAAGCAGGGCTCGGCTGATTGCCTCGAAGTCGATCGAGACGGACGGGCTGGCAAAGCTGCCGCGGATCCGGATCGGGATTTCGATTCCGCGCAGATCGGTGTTCCCGCCCTGGCCCTGGAGCGACGCGACGGCGCGCGGGCGCAGGCTGTAGTCGAGGCTCTGCCCGCCGATATCGACCGTGCCGGCCCCGGCGACGCGGACCAGCGGCGACAGCATCAGCAGGTCATTGTTGGTCGCCACGCCGTTGGCCAGGGTGAAGGTGCCGTTGAGCGATGAGAAGTCTGTCTCCTCCTGTTCGCCGAACCCCTCCGGCATCGAACCCGAGGTGATCGCGGACTGAATGTTGCGCAGCACCTGGGCAAGATTGACGCCGCGGATGGCGCCATCGGCGAACTGGAAGCGGCCATTGCCGCCGAGCCCGTTCATCAGTGCGGCCGTCGTGTTGCCGGTGGTCAGGATATCGAGATTGAGCGCCCCGGTGCCCGACAGTCGGTCGAAGCCCGCCGCCGCTTCAAGGAAGGGCAGGGCGTCGAGCCGTTCGAGATTGGCATTGAGCGAGAAGGACGGTGTGCCGCGACCGTTCGCGACAAGGCCGATCCGCCCGCGGCCTTCGTAAAGGACGAAATTCGTCACCGCCGCCTGCAGCCGGCTGTTCACGATGTCGAGGTCGAGCTGGATCGGGCTGTCACCGCTTTCGATCACGATATCGCCGAACAGGATCCGCCCGGTGGTCAGCGTGAAATCGGCGTCGACCAGTCCGAGCGGCGAGAGGTCGACCGGGGTTTCCGGCCAAGGCTGGATCGCGCCGCCGCCGGTGCTTTCCCCGCCTTCGGGCAGGTAGGGATTCACGTCGATCTCCGGGATGTGGAGATCGCCCGACACGGCCGGACGGGCACCGCCCAGCGTCAGGATGAAATTGCCGGTTGCGGCGAGATCGTCGAGCGACAGGGACGCGTTTCGCAGCGCGATGCGCTCGAGACTGCCGGAGATGTCGCCGGAGGCGGCGAACCGGTTGAAACTGTCCCCCTCGGGCATGGGCGAGCCGAGGAAATCGGCAAGGCCCCGCAGCGAGGGGATGGTGGTATCCATCGACCCGGAATAGGCGATCGCCTCGCCCTCCAGCACGGCGCCGTCGAGCGTCAGGGTCACCAGCCGGCCACCAAGCGACAGGTCCAGATCGGTGCGTGCGCCTTCAAAAAAGGCGCGCAGCGAACCCAGCGTGATGTCGAAGCTGATGCTCTCGCCCTCGGTGGTCAGCGCACCTTCGATCTCGACCGGCTCGTCGACACCCGGCATTTTCAGGCCGAGATCGAGTCCCTCGATCGTGCGGGTCTCGCCGCCACTGGTGTAGACGATCAGGCCGTTCTCGATGCGGACGTCGGAGATGGTGCCATCGAAGGGCAGGGCGCCGGGGCCCTGGCGGAAGCCGGTACCGGACGCGGCCGGTGCATCGGTCTGGTCGCCGCGCGGCTCGAACGTCCAGTTGTTGCGGCCGCCCTGTTCGGTCAGGCGGATGACCGGATCGATCAGCGCGAACTCGTCGATCTCGACCCGGCGATTGATCAGCGGCCACAGCTGGACCGCCAGGCGCATCTCGCCAGCCTCGGCGAACGGCTCGTCACCGAAGCCTTCCGCATTGCCGATCGTCACGTCATGCGCGCGGATTTCGAGACGCGGCAGGATGGAGAGCGAGACATCGCCGGCGAGCACGACTTCGCGGCCGAGCGAGTCGCTGGCGGCGATCTGGGCGCGGTCGCGATAGACCGATTCCGGGATCAGGAAGGGCAGGGCGATCGCGGCTCCGAGAACCAGGACGATCAGGAGTCCGAGGATGGTCAGAATGCGGCGCACGGGCAGACCTCCGTTCAGATTCAGGCACTTCTTCTGGCAGTTCCGGAGCCAATGGCGACCGGACTTTTCTCGCGCTAGTATAGCAGGGGGAATGTGACCGGATCAGGGGGGTGAAGGCTCATGTCGAAAAAATTCCTGTTGGATCGCCGCGAACTGGTGATCGGTCTGGCGGCCGGGACGATCGTCCCGCTTGCCGGCTGCGCCGACAATGCGGCGCTGGGCCGCAACCAGCTGATGCTGGTGTCGCAGGCCGAGATCGAACGCCTTTCGGCGACCGCCTGGCGTGACACGCTGCAGCGCCAGCGTGTCCTCAACGACCCGGCCTATACGCGCCGGCTTGAACGCGTCGGCACACGCATGGCCGAGACGTCCGGCCTCAGCCATCTCGACTGGGAATTCGCGGTGATCGATTCGGACCTGGTGAATGCCTGGGTGCTGCCGAACGGCAAGGTCGCCTTCTACAAGGGGCTGATGGATATCGTCGAAACCGACGGCCATATCGCCACGATCATGGGTCATGAAATGGGCCATGTCGCGGGCCGCCACGCCGCCGAGCGGGCGAGCCAGCAGCGCGCCGCGCAGATGGGGATGCAGATCGTCGGCATGGCGCTGCAGACCCAGGGCGTCGACTATGACGCCGACATGGCCGCGGCACTGGGCGCGGGCATCCAGTACGGCGTGATCCTGCCCTATTCGCGCGAGCACGAATTCGAGGCCGACCGGCTCGGCATCGATTACATGGTCGGCGCGGGATACGCCGCACGCGACGCGATGGATGTGTGGCTGGCGATGTCGACCCTGCACCAGGACCGTGCGCTGGAATTCACCTCGACGCATCCCTCGGACGACGCCCGGATCGCGGCCATGCGCGCGCATATCGAAGCGATGGGCTATATCTGACGGGACGCGATCGCGGGCGCGTGGGACCGCACTGCAGCAGGCCTTCCCGGGTGCTTGAAACGCGCGCGGACCGGGTATAGGTTCCGCCGCCTTCCGTGCCGCCTTAGCTCAGTTGGTTAGAGCGCTAGATTGTGGATCTAGAGGTCCCCCGTTCGATCCGGGGAGGCGGTACCATTTTCCTTTCAATGCTTTAGCGGTGTTCCGTCAAGCGTCATTCCGACGCGCATTCTGACGCTCATTCCGACAAGCGTTCTCCATTCGGTCTTACATCCGATAAATCGTGTTCGAATCGCATATTCTCATTTGCGTGATTAGTTGCGCGGGAATTTCGATGGATGCACCAGATTGGGCGAGCCTAGCGCCGCTGTTCGGCCTATTGAAGCGAGTGCCCACGCCGGTCGAAGTTGTCTCCATGCCGTTGGACGTAGCTGGGATCGTTGTCGCGGTGATTTCGATCCTCATTGCGGTGGTCGCTGCGTTCGGTGGCGCATTCTTCGGTGCCAAGGTCTCTGCTCAACACAGTAAAGAGATCGCGCTGGAAACCCAGGACCGCCAACACCGCGCAGTTTGTCGGTACCGATTTTATCGCCTCGTCGATGAGTGCTTGGATGCCGTGAATTACCTCGGTCAATTGAAAACGTACATCGATCAGGAAACTAAGGGCTGCACGCGAGACGACGTCGTTCGGGGCGCTTGGAAAGCGATCCCGGTAATGGCTTGGAAGCCTTCGGTGCCGCACCGGCTTTCACAGGAGGCTGCTCTTCTTCTGTATGAATACCGGGAGCATGAAGCGCTTCAGGAATGCAAAGACATAATTTCGCTGACTGCTTCGCTTGCCGGAAATTATGACCGATTTGAGCGGACAAAAGAACGGTTCACCGACGAGGCTGACGCGATTCCTCGAGCGCCTTCGCTGAGTGACGAAAACATCGGAACCCGTAGCTTCCACATTGACGCTGCGAAATATCCGAAAGCACATCGGCTCGCGGTGACGGCGGGAATGATGGTGCCTGAGATTCTGAAACGTCTCGATCGATTTGACGAGTTCAAGAACGCGGTTGAAACGCTGCTTGTTTCTCTTAGTGAACGACACGTCGACGATTGGGGTTTGGGAGCCCCATTTCCCGGTTTCTCTCTTACTCAGGAATCTGAAATGAAAGGGCCTTTTTCTGCTCCGTCGGCGAGCTAGCTTGCGGAAGCATCCCCCCGGCGATGGGCCACACGAAGCCGAGTCGCCGCCAGCTGCTGGACATTTGTCCGGTGGATATATCGGTCGAGGGACGACCGCTGGCGATGCCGTGAGAGCGCCTGAGCATAGGTGTCCGGCAGTCCCGCATCCCCCACCTCAGTCAAACCACCGTGGCGAAACGCCCGCATAGAGACGTGCTTCGGCAGTCCGGCCGCGTCCGCGATCTGCCGTGCGAGCTTCTCGTAGAAGCGCTTCGGCATCGGATCATGCACCGTCGTCGATTTCTGGCGTCCGCGGAGCCGCGGCCGCGTGATCATCAGCGTGCCCTTGCGCTCGAGCAGCGCGGCCAGGTCCTCGAGTTCGGGGTAGAACAGGACCGTCTCGCCGCTCTCCTGATCGGTCTCCTCGAGGATGGCCCAATCGTCCGACCGGTTCTTGTGGTGAACGACGAAAACGCTGTCAGGCTTCTCCGCTGGGCGCCAGTGCGCCCACGACAGCCGGCCGAACACGTCGACGGGCCGTTGCAGGAGGTCCCAGCAAGCGCGTGCGGCGAAGGCCATCTGCGGCCAGCCCATCTCAACCGCCTTCTCACAGAACGCGTCCAGCTCGTCGCTCGTCGCGGGCTTCGTCTCCACACTCGAACGATCGATGTCCATGTTCTCGAACGGATTAAGCGCGGGGACGATCAGCGGCTTCTTGCGCTGACCGACCGACCAGGCGAGGCGGCAGATGTCCATGCATAGCGCTGCCTGCCGCGTCAGGCCCTGCTCAACGAGCTTGTCGTACACGGCGTCGGCGACCTCGGGCAGGATCGATTGAAGGCGCTGGGGGCCCATTCTCTGGCCGTTCTTGAGCACATAGCTCGCGAAGCGATGCAGCGCGATGTCATAGCCCTGCCGCGTGGCGGGCTGGAGCGATCGATACCGGCGGTCCTTTTTGTAGATCGTGCACAGCCAGTCGAACGTGCCTTCGTTCGCCGGGATCGCGCCAGGTGCCTTCCCCTGCCGCCACTCCTCGAGGGCTTCATTGAGCTCGGTCGCCCGGGTCGATGCCTCCGCGAATGTCGTGCCGAGCGCGACAGGTGTCAGCGGGCATCCAGCCTTCCGGTCGCGCGTCGGCGGCGACCAGTACCAGGCCAGCTTACCGCTCGCGAGCTTCTTCGGGGTCATCAGCGGGGGGATATCGTCGGCGTTCATCTCGATCAGACGAGCCCGGAGAGGCTTTCCGCCCCCTTGCCGTGGATGCGGTCCAGAGCCGCGTCGAGATCCTCCCGCAGCCATCGCTTACCCTTCCCGACGATAATCCGGGGTTCGGGGTAGAGCTTCTTCCGTCCCGTGCCAACGGCGGCGAGGAAGCTTTCCACGCTTTTTTCGTCGACATAGGCGGCCGCTGTCTCCGCGCGCATCTGGCGCGGCCAGTCGTGGTAGGAGAGGGCGCGGGCGGTCATCGCATCAGGTCCAGCAGGGGCGCAGGTTCAGGCAATTCACCGTCAGGGCTGGCGCTGCGCTTCGTGTCGTCAGGCCATGACTTCATCCACGGCTTAGGTTCGTCGACCGCTCCGCTCTCGGTCCAAGCGAAGTATCCGAGCTGGCCAACGGCAGGACGCGGGGTGCCGAGGGTGAGAGGTTTTTCAAGCACGAGGCCACGCGGTCCGAAGAACCAAGGGCTGGTGTGCTCGGCTACGATAGCCGTGACGGTGACCGCACCGATTATCGCCCCTCGAACGAGGGCGTCTGGTCGGGGGCATTCGACGCCGATCGACGCCATAAAGTCCCGAGCGTCCTCGTACTCGCACCGGGTCATTCCCTTGGCCGCGTGGATCGCAATCCGCCGCGGCGTCATGCCGTGACGAACCGCCGCCGCCGACCGGTTCTCGATGTCCTTGTCAGCGCGGCAGATCGCCCAGGCCCACGGTTGGCGAACTGAGAGGGCAATCGGGGGAAGTTCGAACAGACTGGTCACAGCACGAATCCTCCAGCGTTCCGGATTTCGGTCTCGAGCCGGTCGCACTCCTCGCGAAGGCGCTTCGCGGTGTCGCTCATCTTGACGAGCGGAAAAGTGCGAATTGTCGGATCGAGACCCAGCATCACCTGTTGCAGCGATCGGACACGGGCATAGAGCGCCTGCCGTTCGGCCTCCCGTTCACGCCGGCGTGCGGCCTTGTCTTTCTGTGAGAGGGTCATGCGGCATCCTCCGCACTGGGTGGTCTCTGGCCCTTCACTGTTTCGCGCTCGAGCAGTTCTTCGATCACCCGCCTGTTCCACATCGTCGCTTCGTCGACCGATCGGATCGGCCCCGACGTGAATGCGCCGATGGCGGTGATACCCTGTGCGGCTAGCCGTTGGCATATGCACGACGGGCACAACAGACCGCCATCGTCGCCGGTCGGCGAGATTGATCGCCAGGCCCAGCTCTCAATGACGAGATCGGGAAATCCGTGTTCCGTGCCGTAGGGGCGCTGACAGTCGTAGCACTGAGTCATGCCGCCTTCCTCTTCGCGGCAGGCTTGGCGGCTTCCTTCGGCGCAGCGTCGGCGCACAGGGCACCGACACAGGCCTTCATCTTCGCGACCGATACGGCGTTCCCGATCTGCTTGACCTTCTCGGTCTTCGTGCCGGCGAACTCGTATGCGTACTCGTCCGAGGTGAAGCCCATCGCGGCGGCGAGCTCGTGCGGCTCGAGCATCCGGAACAGGATGTCGTACTGCCGCTCGCCCTGCTCGACGCCTTCGACCAGGTTGACGTGACCGGTCGCGGCGATGGTCGGTGTGGGGTTCTCGATGTCGTGGACTCGAGGGGCCTGACCGTCCCGTTCACCGAACTGAGCGGCGATGAAGGCCAGCTCGCCCCGGTTCGCTCCTGTGACGGTCGGGAGCGGGTCGGTGCTGGGATCCTGCACACGGTCGTGGCCGCCGGCATGGGTGACCGGCATCACGACCGCGAACTCACCGCCCTTGGCCGTGGTGACGGTCGGAATCGGGTCCGCCACGTTTCGCGCCCCGTTCATGGCCTGCGAGTGCGTGACCGGAACGATCAGGCTGTGGCGCTCCTTCGATGTGATCGTGTCGAGCGGCACGTCGGCCGACTTGCACGTCTCCCCCGAGCCTGAGCCGTAGTAGGGCGCGATCAGCGCGTGGGAGCCGCCAGCGCCGCCAGTCGTCTGCGTGGGAATCGGATCGCCAACCGAACGCGGTGCGCCGCCGGAAGCCTGGGACAGGACGAAGGGCTCGACCAGCATCGGTCGGGCGCAACCGACGCGCTTCTCCGCGGCCGCGCCGCCGGTCGTGATCGTCGGTAGTGGATCGTGAGTGCCGCGTGGAGCGCCAGAGCTGTGCTGCGACAGGACGACCGGCTCAGCGAGGCCGACATGCTGCCCGCCCGCAGTCAGGGCCGGGAGCGGCACGTCGAGGCCCTGAGCGGCCATATGGTTGCGCAGGACGACGAGGAAGGGTTCGGGCCAGCCGAACTTCATCGCGCCCGCGTGGATCCGTGCCAGCGTCTTCGGAGCGAGGGGCTTCTTTCGGTCGAAGATGCTCTTGCCGCGCTGTGACCAGTCGATGATCTCGCGCGCCGGCCGCCACGGCTTCACGCCCGGGAACAGATCGAGATTGCCTTCGGCGCGCTTCTGGTGCGTCGGCACTGGCCACGAGACGGCCTTCCGGTCCTTCCGCGCCATCAGGATGAAGCGTTTGCGCGTGGTGGCGTCGCCATAATCCGCGGCGTTCAGCTTGCGGTACTCGGGCGTATAGCCGAGCCGCCGGATCGTATCGATCCAGAGATTGAAGTACTCGCCCTTGCGGCTCTTGATCGGCTTGCCGGTGCGCCCATCGACCGGACCCCACGACGTGAATTCCCAGACGTTTTCGATAATGATCCGCTTGACGTTCAGCTCGACCAGCCAGGTGATGATGTGCCACGGGTCCGACCGCTGCTGATCGGACGTCGGCTTGCCTCCGCGCGCGACCGAGTGGTGCGTACAGGACGGCGACGCCATCAGGAGGTCGAGACGGCCTTCCGGCACGATCAGGTGAGGGCGCACCGCCGCGATGTCCTCGCAGTAGTGCCGCGCCTCGGGGTGGTTCTTCTTGTGCGTCTCGATCGCCACGCCCCAGTGATTGACGCAGACGAGCTCCATCTCGAGGCCGAGTTCGGCCAGAGCGCGCTGGGCGCCCGTCGAAGAACCGCCGGCACCGCAGAGCAGGTCCGCGACGAGGAATTTCCTGCGGCGGGGCATCAGGACTTCGCTTCGCGCGCTTCGTTCTGGCAATTGGAGCACTGATCCCCCGGGTTCGCTGGGGTGACAGCCGTATGTCCGCCCAAAAAGCTTCCGAGTCCGACTAATTGAGCAGCGTGCTTCTCGCAGCAGGGCACCGGCCCGGTCGGCCAGTGGACAATCTTCGTAGCGGGATATTCAGTCATTTTGTCGTCCTCCGGTTCGCCAGCTTCAGCAGCACGTCCGCGTGGCAGGGATGATCGAGCGGGCACCAGCAGGCGAGGTTCTTGCCGCGCAGCTCCTCGATGTTCGCACGATGGAAAGAGACGCAGTCGAAACCCTTCTCCAGGGCATTGGCAAAAAAGCCGGTGACGAGCTGGCGTAGCGACTTGTCGGTGCCGGTGAAGCCGAGGGCCTTCGCGGCAGCGACCGTATACGGATTGCCGAACGAGCGGTGTGGCCGCCGCGCGACCGAGACAGTGTTCAACGGCATGCGCCAGCCCTTCTTGCGCGACAGCTGGATGCGCTGGGGGCGGTCACTCATGATACTGACCCACTGCGTTGAGCGCGGCGTCACGTGCAGCCGTCAGGCGCGCCATCGCGGCTTCGCTGCCGCCGCTGTCGGGATGCGCCGACTTCGCCAGCTGCCGGTAGACGCGCTTGATCTCATCGGGTGTGACGCTCTGGCCCGTCAGGCCTAGCACCGATTGCCAGTCCTCTGGCGCGGGCAGGGCGGTGAAGCCCTTGAACGCGGCCCGTACGATGGTCAGCCCGCCGTGGCGCATTTCGGTGCGCCTGGCCTCGAGAACGTAGTAGATCGCCCGGACGTTATCCTCGACCTTCGTGTACCGGTCGACGGCGATGCAGCGCTGCTCGTCATCCCATGTGAAATAGACCGCGACGCCAGGATCGGGCGGACGGCTCTGACCGAGCGTCACGTTCGACGAGATGATGACGTCGCTCACCTTCTTGCCGGTGTCAGAGCCGAACAGGCGAAGCGCGCCTTCGAGGTCGGTCATCGCCTTGTGCAGCGTGACATTAAACTTCGAGGATTGCGGCCGCTCGGTTCGGGGGTAGCCACCCGGCCAGGCCAGAGGATATGCGCTCGGGGCGTTCATGCAGCGTCTCCAAGATCGAAAGTGAATTGAGTGCCAGCAGGCGGGAGCGCCGGTGTCGGTTCGGGGGCGGGCATCATTTTACCGGCCTCGGGAACTTGATCGGCGAACGGGTGGCCGTGGCGCGCGAAGAAGGCGAGGGTGCCGAGCGTCGGCACGACCTCCATTTCGTATTCCTCGCGCTTTCCAGAAAGCGTGTTGCCGCGCACGACGTGTGCCGCGACGCCTCGCGCCTGCAGCTGGATGAAGCACATCTTGAACGCCAGGTCGGACAGGTCGCAGGCCTCGACGAACATTGAGGTCGTGACCGGAAGGCCTTTCGACTCGAGCAGATCGGCCGCGGCGAGAACCATCGCACCGGCACCGGCTGCGGGCTCGGACACGGTGATGAAGCCGCGTTCGCGGACCATCCCCTCGGCATCGCCGAAGGTGATCTCTGCCATCATCCGGCAGACGTCATAGGGAGTGAAGAACTGGCCAGCGTGAGCGTTGAGCGCCTCGAGCTCGCTCGCGATGGCGCCGAGATAGTCGCAATGGCCTTTGCCGACTTCGACCATCACGGCCGCCATCAGCTCGGGCATATCGTTCCTGAGGACATCCAGCTGATCGCGCGACCGATACCGCTCCACGATCCGCATGTATTCGGCCTCGTGATAGGTCGGCTTCTCAGAATCCTGCGCCTGTCCCCAGCCCATCCACGACGCCTTCGCGAGCGTGTGGAAAGCCAGATCCACGAAGTCGCCGAAGTTCTGGCTCGGGTGCTGGTCGTGGCGCGCGTACGAGATGCGCTTGATGAACTCCTTCGGGGTCATGGTGCGACCCCAATCGAGTGGCGCAGATCGAGCACGGCGCGATAAACGTCGCGAGCTTGGTCAACGCTGCGGAGCTCAGCCGTGTGGTATTCGAAGCCAAGCTTTCGCGAGAGGGTCTCATAGACCACCCGCCGCTTCATGAATCCGCGCTTCCACAATGGGTCGAGGATCTGATGAATCCGCCTACGCGCATATTTGATTTCGGGAGTGGGGATCACGCCGAGCGGACGAGTTCGGTCAGCTGTTTTGTGGTGACACCCGACGAAGTTGCCGCACGCGAAGCACTTCCAGAATGGAAGCGAATGCAGATCACTGCGGTGCGGATAGACATCTCGTCCGGTGACGAGAGACGCCTTCACGTCGGACTCACAGCCGCAGCAGTAGATGGAGCGCTGTTCGGTCATCACGCGGTCTCGTCATCCTCCGCGTGGACCTGGTCGGCGCGGTCGTCCATCGACTTAGAGAACCCCGGGCCGTCCCCGGTTCCGCCGCAGTAGGTGCATTGCTCTTGGACCGGCTCAGGCACGGCGCAGTGACCGCGGCACTCCCCGTTGTCGTGGAAGTTGCCGCAGCATGTGGGCCGGCAACCGGTGGTGAAGCCTTGGCCGTCGCACGTGGCGCAGGGTTGGCGGTTCATGCTGCCTCCGACTGTCTGGCGAGGGTTTCGGGGGTGACGCCGATGCGTTGGGCGATCCAGTTCAGGACGGCCTCTTTCGACGCTTGGAACTCGTCCTTCGGCATTGCCCGATTGGATTGGCTGCGGGCGCGCCATACGCGCACAGCAGAGCCGGACACCTGAACCACCGCGTATTGGTCGAGAGCGCGCGCCATTGCAGCGACACGAAGGGCGGCCGCGTTGGAGCCGCAGTCAGATTCAACGCACGTGGCGAAGCCGGTCTGGATCAGCGCGTAGGCGCGGAGATGTTCAGCGGACTGTGCCCAAGGCTCTCCAGCGTCCTTCTCCGGCAGTGACTTCCAAGCTTCATTGATGCAAGCGAAATAGTGCCGATGCGAGGACATCGACCGCTCCTCGACCGGAGCTAACCGATAGAGCGCGCCGTCCTCATAGTCGGTCGCGGCATTGCGCAGGTGATAGTTCCCCTCGGGAACGAATTGATGGCCGTCAAAGCGGCAGACGATTGGGCGACGGGTCATTCGATATGCCCCCACGTCTTGCCAGAAACGATTGAGCTGACGTTCGACTGAGCGATGCCGTAGGTCTCTGCGATGTCTCTCTGCTTCTGACCGTCCGCAGCCCTGCGCCGGATATCCCGAACGACTTCCGGTGTGATCTTCGCGCTGCGAACGGCCTCACCACGTGCTTGGCGAGCCTTCGAAACCATGTCCGCGGAATTGTCCTGGCGCGTGCCCCATCGAAGATTTTCGGGACGATTGTTGGCCGGGTCGTCGTCGCGGTGGAGCACGCAGTCCTGACCGGGCTGCGGCGCCGGAAGGAACGCCTCAGCAACAAGGCGGTGCACTAGGGCTGTAATCCGCTTGTTCCCGATCGACAGGGTGACTTGCAAATGCCCCAACGGCAGGGGCCGGGCAGTCAAAACGCCACGAGGCTTCCGAACGGAACCCTGCCCGCCATAAATGATGGCTTCGCGGCGCACTCGCCCGAATGAGGACACGCTGTATTCCGGATAACTCGGAACCGTGCGCCAGATTTCTTCCGCGCCGGCCATCAGAACGGAATCTCGTCGTCGAGATTGTCGTTGCGGAAGCCGCGCTCGTCCTGCCGCTTCTGCTCGTCGGTGCGGTTGTCATGGCGGTCGTCGTCGCGATCATCCCGGCCGCCGCTATTCCCGCCACCGTTGCCGCGCGTATCGAGCATGTGCAGCTCGCTGCGGAAGCGCTGGAGAACGACTTCGGTCGTGTAGCGGTCGTTACCGTCGCGGTCCTGCCATTTTCGGGTCTGCAGCTGACCCTCGACGTAAACCTTGGAGCCCTTCTTCAGATAGTTCTCCGCGACCTTCACGATGTTCTGGTCGAAGATGACGACGTTGTGCCACTCGGTTTTTTCGCGCCTTTCGCCCGAGTTCTTGTCGCGCCACGTCTCGGACGTAGCGATCGAGAAGCTGGCGACCTTGTCGCCTGAGTTCATCGCGCGAACTTCCGGATCCTTGCCGAGATTCCCGACGAGGATGACCTTGTTGACGGAGCCGGCCATTACGCTGCCTCCCTCGGTGCATCCATCGCCCGGATTTGATCGACCAGGGCGGCGAGTTCTTCATTGAAGTCGGCGACAGCCTGACCGAGGACGGCGATGTACTTCTCGTCGCGGGTCACGCGCTTGCGGAACATCGGCAAGCCCGGCCAATAGGCGACGAAGTCGATCCATTCGCGCTCGGAGACCCACAGCCCGCCTTGCAGCTGAGCCTTGTGCTCAGGCGGAACCTCGTCACGCACGAGTGCATCGATCAGCAGGTGCGGGAGTTTCGTCTTGATCTCGGCTGCGCCTTCGGTGCCGATCAGCCCGTCAGGCGAATAGCCCTTGTCGCCGTTCCGGATGAACCCGACCTCTTGGACCTCGACGCCGTGGACGATCGAGTAATAGCTGCGGGCCTCGGACTCCATTTCCTTCCCGCGCTCCATGTGCGCGTTCGAGAACGAGTCCATCGGCTGACCGGTGAGGATCTCGCCGGCGAGCTTCATCATGTATTTGCGTCGAGTTAGGGAATCGCCTCCGCCGCGACCTTTGGCGAGAACCGACGAAAACTCGGAGGCGGTTGGTATGCCGAGACGCGCTGCGAACCATTCAGGCTCGCCTTGGACGCAGTCGATTATTTGAACAGTCATTGCAGATGACCCCATGTCTTGCCGCGCTTGATTCTGGAGATGCACCGATCGGAGACCGGGAAGTCGCGAGCGATCGCGGCGCAGGTCTCGCCTGCGGACAGCCGCGTCCGAATGGTCCGAACGTCCGTCTCGGTGAGCTTTGCTCTGGAGGAGCCTTCGCCTTGGTTGGAGCGCAGCCCGGCAGAGAAGGCGTGCGACAGGTTCCCGCCGTGCGTCGTCCACTCAAGATTTGATGCGCGGTTGTTTGCCTTCTCCCCGTCGAGATGATTGACGACAGGGAGACGGTCCGGGTTCGGGACGAACACTTCGGCTACCAGGCGATGGATCGAGCGCTGCTCCGCGCGCCCGTCCTGCTGGAGCGTCACGTGGCTATAGCCCTTGACGACGCGTGGTGTGAGGAGGCGTTCGGGAATGGTTCGGGTGCCACCGCGACCGCTACGAACGGAGCGCGCCCGGCTTTTCACCCGGCCAGCGTTCGAGACAAGGTAGGCACCCTCGAAGCCCGGAACGTCGCGCCAGACTTCGGCGGCGCTCATTGGACCGTCTCCGACGCATCGGCGCCCTCGGCGGCCTTGTCCTTGGCCTTCTGCTGTTGAGCGGCCTTCGCGCGGAGCATGTGCTTGGCCCGGCCGTATTCGGTGACCGGAAGCGCGGCGAGGGAGTCGATGCCGAAGTGTTCGCAGAACTGGCGAACGTCGGTATCGGTGTCGTCGATCAGGCCCTTGAGTTCGCTGACCTGCTTATCGTCGATCGACTTCGGCGCGTCCGCGCCCTTGGCGTCGTCGTCATGGGTGGCAGCGAGACCGAGCGCAGCCTTCAGCGTGTAGCGCTGCAGGTAGGTGACAGTCGAACCGACGGCCTGAATGTTGTTCTTGTTCCCGGACTCGTCGCGGCCAGCGCAAAGGCTGTTTTCGACCGAATGACCGGCCTCGTGCGAGATCACGCACGTCACCTCGATCATCCCGCCTTCGCGTTGTTCGGTGCGGAAGCGATAGGACAGGCCGTGTTCCGACAGGACCGGATCGACCTGGCGCGCGATCTGGCCGAAGTCCTCGTGGCGATAGTTCGTGCGGCCCTTGCCGGTCGTGAAGTCGACCTCCCGGTTCCGCACGATAGCCGGTAGTGCAGCCTTCGCCGCAGCGATGGCGTGATTGAACGCCTTGCGTGCTTGGTTCTGCTCCCACCGCTCGTTCAGGTCGACGAGCTTCCCGAGGGATTCGACATCGACACCCTTCTCGATGGCGCGGGAGAGCATTTCGGCAGGGGTCAGCGCGCGGAATTCCGAGGGGTCTGCCCGCATCAGAGAATGGGCGGTTTCCTCGGTCGACGCCGTGGTGGCGACTTGCTGGGTCATGGGTTCACTCCTCAGTGAGGTTTTCGAAAAAGATGCGGGATGCCCGTTGCCCTTGGCGGTCGGCGTTCTGGAAGCCGAGCCAGCTCGTGAAGGCGACGAGAGCGAGCGCTGTGACGATTACGGCGTAGCGGCGGCCACGCGGCGTTAGCAGGGGGCCGCGGCGCTTCATGACTTGTCCTTGCGCGCGGACGAGCTCGTCACGGAGAAGCCTGTCCCCGCCATAAAAAGCAGGAGCGCAAAGCCCCATTCGCCGCTCGCGAGCAGGAAGGTCATGCCCGTGAGCGTGCAGGCCACAACGACCATCTGGTAAAGTGCGATCATGCTGCCCTCGGGGGTTCGGGGCTGTCCGGCTTGCCGCTGGAGACGATGCCGAGGACACCAGGGCGGACCGGCTTCACGTTCGAGGGTTCCTTGCGGGCCTCGAGCGTGCTCGTGCCTTCCGACAGCGCTTTCTCGACATCAGCGACGATCTGCTCGCCGGCGACGGCGCGGAGTTCGTCCATCGCCTTGTCGAACTCTCCCTTCGCGTTGACCGCGAACCGATAGGCGCTGACGAGCGCGCTATCCTGACCGCGCCTGGCATCGTTTCCGGCGACTGCGGCGAGGCCTTCTGCCCGGTCAAGCCGCGACACGGCGTGAGCGGTCAGCTGCGCAGCTCCCTGCATCTTCTGCAGGGCGCGCGAGATCGTGGAGACATTACCCATTGGGCACTCCCTTGCTGGTGGCCTGTTCGCGCTTCTTGAGGTCGTCCAAGCTGGACTGCTCGTTGTACGGACCTATCGGCGTGCCGTCGGACCGCTGGCCTTGCCATTCGTGGTCGTCTGAGCGCTTCCAGTCCGTGCGCGCTGGCGGTTGATGGGCGAGAGGGTTCAACTGCTCTCGGGTCATGCGGCCTTCCCTTCTGCATGGGCGAGGCGGCGCGCGACCGAGATGTCGTCGGCGATGGCGTCGTTCTCGCGTTGAACGGTGATGCGGTAGACCTGCCCGTCCTCGGGGTCGGTCACGGAGAGTTCCCAAACGCCGGTGGACACGTTGCGCGTCTCGGCGGTGAACAGCTGGCCGGTGTCGGCCCGCGAACCTTTGCCGGTGAGCCGGGCGCGGATGATCGAGATCAGCCGCATCGCGAAGGACGGGGTGAGGTCAGCCGGGTCGGCGAGGCGGAGGATGGAGGAGGGGAGCATCTACGCGGCCTCCTCTTCGGAGACCCGGAAGTCGATCTTGTCGGCTTCCTTGCAGGCCTGCTCGTACGCCCGGCGACGCTGCGCGCCTTCGTCGATGGTCCAAAGCCGGTCACGCTGCGAGAGCGCGTATTCGCGGCCGACCTCACGGTCGCCCATCAGGTCGCCGATGGCCTCGGTAATGCGCGTCTGAACCGCGACCACGCGGTCGTGACGGAGCGGCTCGGCTTCCTTCTCCAGTTCAGCGGCGCGGGCTTCGATCCACGCCTGCTTGCGGCGGATGGCCTCGGCGGTGCCGTCCTGTTCGGCGACGATATCGCGGGCGCGGTCGATGGCGCTCCAGGTGGTCTGATCTCGAAAACGGTAGCCCATGTGACTGCCTCCTTGATATGAGCCAGTGTAGGAAACCTACAATTTAACGACAAGCAAAAAATGTAGGAAAGCTACAATTTATTCCTGAGCGCTCGGAAATCTCGCGAATCTCTCCGGCCGTCGGTATCGTTGGGTGACCGCTGCCGGAGAGCCGTGATGGTCGAGATATTTGTCCTGATCTTGCTTGCTCAGGATGTTCGGATCATCGACGGGGATACCGTTGAAATCGACGCTGAGATAATTCGGCTGGAGAACATTGACACGCCCGAAAGGGGAGGGCGGGCCGAGTGCGATGCGGAGCGCATGCTCGCCGAGACCGCGACACGACAGTTGACGCAGATCCTCGCCATTGGGGAGGTGACGATCGAGCGTTCGGGCGAAGATCGGTATGGCCGCACGCTTGCGCGTGTTTTCGTTGATGGTTTAGATGCCGGCGAACTTCTTGTCGAACGGGGTGTAGCTGTCCGCTGGGAAGGTCGACGGCACGACTGGTGCGGCGATCACCAGTGACAGGCCTCGCGCAGCTGCACGATCCGCACATCGAGCCCCGAAATGTCGAAGGTGACCGTCTGGGGGCTCTCGCTATACGGGGTGTAGCGAAACACCATTCGGTCGGCGTCCTCGGCCATCATCATGCGTATGATTGGAATGCTCTGGCCTCCATTCCAAAATCCGAAGCTTTCGCGATCTGTTGAAATCGCGGCGCGACGAGTGAATGCGTCACCGTCGCCGATCCGCATCTGGACCGAAATCGTATCGAGGCCGAGATAGTCGCCGGCGTCGACGTACATTGCCGTTGTGTTTTCCATGCACCGCAAAATGAGGCGCACGTCGTATCGTCGACCGTAGCGATCATAAACCGGCGCAGCTGAAGTCAGTGAAAGGCTGTAGTTCTGGAAGTCGTTCAATTCAGAGCGCCAGGTCGAGCTCTGCCACTGTCGTCCGCGGTTCGCACGCTCGCGCGCCAGACGTTCCTCTTCGCGTCTTGCATCCTCGGCCGTCCGTTCCGCTTCTCGCTGTTCGATCAATTCGCCAAATCGCGCCGCAGCTTCTTCTGTGGGGCCATTCCTCGGGTCCGCCAGAAGGGTTCCGTCTTCAAGTTCAATGCGAAGGTAACCAGGTGCGTCCTCGACCTCCGTTGTCTCGAACGCCGCAACGACCCTCAGTATCGATGCGTTGCCCATTGCACTTACGAACGGAGTGCACGTGATTTCTCCTTCTTCGATTTCGACCGTCACCGGCTCCGATGACCAAGCCTCCCCAAAGGCGCTAGCGACCTCGCTGGCCGCTTCAAATGCTTCGCGACATCGGCTACGCGCTGCCCGCGTTTCCGGGTTGTAATTGCTGCGTGCCGATTGCCCGGTCGATGGCGTTGCGGAATAGATCGCCCAGCCGACCAAGCCTCCAATCAAGATGGCTACTGCGATCAGCCAAGTCGCCGGTTTGGTGGCGAGTGAACGGAGCTGTTCACGCTCCTCGTGGGTGAGAAAGTGAGGACGCTCTGGCGATTCCTGCGGCGGGTGATGTAGCGAAGTCTTTTCGGGTGAGGCAGTGGAGGGAGCGGGGGGCGCATAATATCTGGTGGCGGTGGCAGACCAGACTAATGCAATGACCCAACCGAGGAAGGTCCAACCGAGCAAGAGGTTGAGCAGGAAGATCGCGCCCGCGTTGTGGTGCCGTCTCGCTGAGGCAACGATTGCCGGTAGCAAGTAAAGGCAAAGAAGTAGCAGGAGCGTAATTATTCCGGTGCCCGATGAACTCATCGCGTCCCCCACGCGTCAAAGGTGCAGCAGTTTAGAACCGGATCAACGCGTGTGTCACGACAGCCTGGATCTGCACCTCGCTGCCGTCGAGATCGGCCCCTAGGTCAATCGGCCCGTTGTGCCGGGGATTGTGCGAGGCGGGCCAGAGCTCCGCCTTCTCCCCCATCACCTTCAACTGTTTGATCGTGGTTTCGTATAGACCGTGGCGCACGCGGCGGCACAGGACCAGCTTTGCATCGGCTCGCGCCATGAAGTCCTCGGCATCGCGCGCCCAGCTCCACACATCGGTGCACAAGGCCAGAGAGCCTTCCGGCATGAAGCGATCGACGCTGTCGCCGACGACCCGAATCCAATATTGCCGCGCACCCGGTATGCGGTGTTCAGCCGGGACCGGTATGCGCTCGGCGTCCGCCTCCTCGATAGCTGCCACCTCCTTCCATGCCCCCGCCTGTGCCTCTCCGATTAGGGGGAGGGTCACAGTGACAGGTTCAACATGGCTGGAGTCAGGTATCGGAACGACATCGCCGTCGGCCATCGGGCCCTGACCGCTGTAAAGCCATTCGGGCTTTACTCCAAAAAGCAGACCATACAGCTGGGCAT
This sequence comes from Hyphobacterium vulgare, assembly GCF_042643335.1. Lineage (NCBI taxonomy): Bacteria > Pseudomonadati > Pseudomonadota > Alphaproteobacteria > Maricaulales > Maricaulaceae > Hyphobacterium > Hyphobacterium vulgare. The sequence continues at coordinate 501,362 of NZ_JBHRSV010000001.1, read as the reverse complement.
ATTTGAATGAGAAAGGAGCCGATCCTTTTTCGTGCTGATAGTAGCTTGTCTTCACGCCCCGCCGAGAAAACCGGTCGATCACGTCTTTAGGGCGCTCGAAACCCGCCCGTTCTCGGGCTTGCCGCAAGCGTTTTCCGCGTTCGACTGCATCACTTTCGCTCATGAAGGAAACGCTAGCCGAAACAAATTGTAGGTTCCCTACAAAATTCTCTTGCGTGGTCATTGTAGCTTTCCTACACTCTGCGCATGAATATCACGGACCATTTCCGCTCGATCGTCGAAGAATATCTGACAGCGCGAGACGATCTCAGTGCGACCGCGTTGGGCGTTGCGGCGCTCAATGACCCTCGGTTCGTTCATGATCTTCTCAAGGGAAGGCGCTCCCCGTCGGCCAAGACGATGGACAGAGTGTTGGCTTTCATAGACTCCAATCCCGCGCCCACACCGGAGGCGTCGGCCAAAGCGACGGTCGATGAGGCCGCCTGATGCGCGGCTCCAACTCCTACCCGAATCCTCAGTTTCGCGTGGCGCACCTGTCCAACGCGAACGACGCTCGTCCCTGGCTGCGATGGCCTCGGGGGCGGGGGCGAGCGTCACCTTCTTCACGACGCCTGCTTGCTGCGGAACATGACCGCGCGCGCGTCGTAAAGGTCGGACGCTGCGAGCAGCGCTTCCCGGCCTTCCGCCGTCAGCCACGGGTGGGCGGCAAGTTGCCTAAGTGCCTCCGCTCGCCGTTCCATCTTCTGAGCCAGATCGTCGATTTTCATGACCAGTCCTCCGTGTCGGAGGCTGCATGACGGATGTCATCCATATCGCGCTGACGAAGGGCTATTCGGCAACGATCGACGCTGATGATGCCGAGCGCGTGCTGTCTCACCGTTGGTACGCGAACGAAACCGGCTACGGCGTCTATGCCGCAGCGTACATTCGACCCGCGCCTGATGCCCGTGCTTCGCGTGTCTACCTGCACCGCTTCCTCGTGGGTGCCCGCAAGGGAATGACGGTCGATCACGTCAATCGCGACACGCTGGACAATCGCCGCGCAAATCTTCGCTTTGCGACACCGCTGCGCCAGACGCTCAACCGAGTGACTCCGACGGGGAATGCAGGTTTCAAGGGCGTCTATTTCGACAAGCGGCGCGGAAATTTCCGAGCTTCGATCAAGTTCGAATATCGCGCCCGGCACATCGGTGTTTTCGACACCGCCGAAGCTGCGGCACGCGCATACGACGCCGAGGCCGTGAGGCTCTTCGGCGCCGACGCTCTGCTCAATTTCCCCCCTCATTTAGTCCCCCCTCCCACGGGCTGCCTGCACAGAAGGGCAATCTGCACCTGACTTCCATTCGAACGACCGAGGCCAATTCCAATGACATGTTTCAAGACCCGACCCGCCGACAGCTTCCCGGACGCGGTCACGCGCATCATGGGCGAGCTGACTGCTGAGGGTGCCGGCGAGATCATCGGCACTCGCGGCGGCCGCGTCCGCGCGGCCAGCGACCCCGACCAGGTGAACTACTCGCCGCTCAGCATCGAACAGGCGCTTTTGCTCGACATTGCCTTTGCGAAGGCGACCGGTCGGGAGGGTCCGATGCTCCGCGCCTTCCGGATCCAGTACTGCGCCGAGGTCGGTGACGCCTGCGAGCACCTGCCGATCGTCACGCGCATCGGCTCGATCGCGCGTGAGTCCGGTGAAGCGCTCCACGCGATGAGCGCGATGGTCCACCCCGACAGCCCCGGCGGTGCCGAAACGACACCGAGCGAAGCCCGGGCAGCGATCAAGGAACTCGACGAGATGATCCGCGAAGCCGAGGCGGCGAAGGCCGACCTCATTCGCAAGGCGGGTCTCTCTCGATAGGCCATCCGCCGCGGGCCTCGGTTCCAAGCGCGGCGATATTGCGAAGGAGATCGCCGATGGCGAAGAACGCAAAGCACAAGGGTAACGGGTACGACCTGTCCGTCGTCTCCGAGATTGTCGGACGGCACGAAGAACTCGATGCTGAGTGCGAATCCATCATGGGCAAGGCTCGCCGCGAGTGTCAGTCGCGCCGGGCCGATCAGAAGGAACTTCTGCAGGACGCCGAGGACGCTCATGGCATCCCGAAGAAGGTCCTGCGCGCCGAGCTGCGCATCCGCAAGCAGGAGCGCAAGCTGCAGAAGACCAAGGACGAGATTGACGACGAGATCGTCGACGACGTTCTGAACCTGCACGACCAGCTGGGCGAGTACGCATCCACGCCTCTGGGCGCGGCGGCGGTCAAGAAGGCCGAAGCCGGCGAAGCCGCGACGCAGGAAGCGGCATGAGCGGCGGGCCCGTCATTCTCGCGCTCGATCAGTCGAGCACCCGGACGGGCTATGTCCGGGGGCGACCGGAAGGCCCGGTCGTCCTCGGATCCTATTCAAACGGGGCCTGCAACGAACAATACGGCAAGGCGCTGCTCCGCTACGAGGCCTGGCTCGAGTCAATGCTCGACGGCGTCGACCTGCTGGCCTTCGAGCAGCCTGTCCGACCGTTCCAGAGCCTCAACCTTCACACCGCGCGCCTGCTCTACGGAATCGCCGGTGTCATCGAAATGGTTTCTGAGCGCCGGCGTATCGACTGCTTCGAAGTCGATACCGGCGAGATGAAGAAGCTGATTTTCGGGAAGGGCGGAAAGAAGCCCGACGAAAGCGTCGCCAAGCGCCACGCGAGGCGCTGGGGCTTCGATGCCTCGAACGGCGATGAAGCCGACGCGGCCGGCGTCTTCCTCTTCACCATCCAGCATCAATACCCGGACGCCTTCGACCGGTGGCTCGATCGGAGGGCCGCAGCATGACCACATGGACCGAACAACGAATTGAAACCCTGAAGTCGATGTGGGCGAACGGCGAAAGCGCCGCAGCGATTGCCCGCGCGCTCGGCGGCGTGACGCGAAACGCCGTCATCGGGAAACTTCATCGCCTCGGGATCGGCGGACGTGCTCCGACAGCGATGAAGACAGCGCGCCTCGCCAAGCCCGCGCCTTCAATCGCTGCGGCCGCTGCGAAGGACCGGGGAGGCGCACCGGTTGGCCGACCCCGACAAGCGCGAACGCGCCAGAACGCACCCGCCGAGGATCCGAAGCTCGGTACGAGCAAGCCCAATAACTCGGATCCGAGAAGCGCTAAGCCAGTGCACGTCCTCGACGTTCGCAGCGGGCAGTGCCGCTTTCCGACCTGGAGCGGAACGCCGGAGTTCTCCCAGCTCGTCTATTGCGGCGCCCCTGTGCGTGAGGGGTCCAGCTATTGTGACTGCCATCACAAGCGCACCCGCCAGCAATATCCGACGCGCCAACGGAGCAAGACCGAAAGGTCGGTCGAGCGTGATCTTGATCTGATCGCGGACGCCCGTGCGCGCGGTGGGATGGTGTTCCGATGAGCGGGGCGCCGGCCGGAACGCTAAGCGCGAAGCAGGCGCATGTCTGGGAGCGCGATGAACTGGACTGGTACGTCGAGCCGAAAGCCGCGACGGAGGCACTGTTGACCGTTGAGCGGTTCGTCGGCCCGATCGTGGACCCCAGCTGCGGGCAGGGGAACATCGTCGAGACACTTCGGAGCGCCGGATACGACGCACTGGGAAGCGACATCAAGCGCCGGACAGATGCCACCTGGTTCGCGGGCGAGATCGACTTTCTCGCCGACAGCCCCGCATCGGACCTGTTGAGGCAGGTTCCGAACTTCGCGATGAACCCGCCCTTCTTCAAAGCGAAGGGGGCTGAGGCCTTCATTCGCCGCGCGCTCGGGTTTGCGACCGGGAAGGTCTGTGCGTTTGTCGACATCAAGTTCCTCGCCGGCGCGAAGCGCGCGGAAGGACTGTTCACCGAATTCCCGCCTTCGCGGATCTGGATCATCACCCCGCGTGTCTCGTGCCCTCCGGGGCATGTCCTCGTCGACGGCGGAAAGGCGTCCGGCGGTACGGCGGACTGGTGCTGGCTCGTCTGGGATCGGACCGCCCCCGCAAATGGCACGTCACTGGATTGGCTGAGGAAAGAGTCATGAGCAATCGATCTGCTGACGAAATTCGCCGGGACGCCCTGCGCGTGTCCCTTTCCGTCTCGGAAGCCGTCCGCCGGCTCAATCGCATGGGCCACAAGATCAGCGATAGCGGCCTGCACACGTGGGCTGAGCGGCGGGGTTACGCGATCGACACGCTGCTATTGCGTGCACCTGGCGCCGACGTGCCTGGCGACCCATGCAGCCGCTCAGGGGCGGAACGGCTAGCGGTGGCGATCAAAGCCTACTGGCGCTCGCGCGGCCATGAAGTCGCGGTTCGCATTGAGTCCGGTGGCTGGACCAAGAAGCTTCGCTCCGAGCGCTTCGATGTGCGCAGCGAGCTCGTGAACGGCCTGCCACCGAGGCAGCCATGACGGGCCTTGAACCCCTTGTCGAACCGAAACCCGAGGGACGCCCGCTCGACGGCGCTGTGGGACGTATTCGCGTGAAAATTCCCTACCGGGTCGCTTGCCAGATCGCGGCGGTCCGGTTGACCGAGAACGGCGGGCTTGAGGGCCAGTCGGTCCGCACGGGCCAGTGGGGAGACATTATCGCGCTCGGCGCGGAGAGGTTCGGATGATGGAACTGGAAGAAGAAACCGCGCGGAAGAACCCGCACAATCTGGACGCCGAACAGGCGTTCCTTGGGGCGCTGTTCTACGACAACTCGCTCCTCGAGCAGGTCTCTGCCTGGCTGAAGCCCGAACACTTCTACGACCCGGTGCACGGGCGGATCTATGAGCGCGCGGTCGACATGATCACGCACGGTCAGCTCGCCGATTCCGTAACGCTGAAACAGAGCTTCGAGGCCGACGACGGCATCGCCGAGATTGGCGGGACGCGTTATCTCGCTGTACTGCTCGAAGCTGCTGCGGACAGTGCCGCTGCGGTCGAATACGCGCGCATGGTCCAAGACCTGTCGGTCCGCCGGGCATTGTTGAAGCTGTCTCGTGACATCACGGCCAGCGCTGAGCGTTCATGGACGGCCATGCCGACGACCGAACTCGTCGAGCGCGCGGAGACCGAGCTGGTCGAACTCGCACGCGGCGGCATTGAGCACGAGAAGCGCGTTTCCTCGCTTTACGGTGCAGCGGGCCGCGTCCTGAGTGACGTCTCGGGCGAAACCCGAACCGCCGCCGTCACGACCGGGATCTCCGATCTCGACAGGGCTCTGGCTGGGGGGCTTCGCCGGTCAAAGCTCTACATCGTCGCCGGTCGCCCCGGAATGGCGAAGACCGTCCTCGGGCTGGCCATCCAGCATGGCGGCGCTTCGGCTGGTTTCTTCTCGCCGATGGTTCAGAACGAGATGGACGCGGACGAGGTCGCCGAGCGGTACATGTCGATGCTGGCCGCGACCGATACCGAACTGTCGTCCTTCGACCGCATCACCTATGAGGACATCGCGCGTTGGCGCACCGGTGAGAGCGATGAACCGAACCGCGCTCAGCGTGCCGCAATGGAGCGTGCACGAGAACGCATGCGTGATCTGCCGATGCCAATCATTGATGGCGCCGGCATGACCGTTCCCGGTATCCGGAGCCGACTGCGCCGCATGTACCGTGATGCCGAGCGTGACGGCTTCCAGCCAGGTCCGTTGATCATCGACTACCTGCAGCTGATCGAAGCTCACACGCAGCGCGGGAACAGCCTGACCGCTGAGGTCACTGACATTGCGAACGGGCTGAAGCAGCTCGCCAAGGAACTGAAGGTACCTGTCGTTGCCCTGTCGCAGCTGTCGCGTGCGTGCGAGCAGCGGCAGGACAAGCGACCGCACCTCGGTGACCTGCGCGAATCCGGGGCGATCGAGCAGAACGCCGACGCCGTTCTGATGCTGTACCGCGAAGCCTATTACGCCGAACAGGAGGAGGCTCCTGTCGGCGTCGACGCCGCGGCCGAGTGGGCTGACAGGTGCAATGACCGCACGCTCGAGGTGCTGATCCGGAAGCTTCGCGGCGGCAAGACCGGCGTCGTCCGGCTTCATGCTGATGTCGCGCGCAACCTCGTCACCAACAAAGCGGCCGATTGGGTCGAACAGGGGAGGGCGGCTTGACCGATCCCTATTACCGCATGTTCCCGCGCGAGTGGGACGATCTGACGTCCTGTCTCTCGCTTCGTGAGGAGGCCGGCCTGCTTCAGCTGTGCAACGCGGCTTTCATCGCCGGCGGGAAGCTGATCGACGAGGCTGAAACCGACCGGGCATTGGCTGCTCGCTGCCGTGTCAGTCCGCGGCGGTGGCAAGCGATCAAGGCGCGCCTGTTCGACACGGGGTTGATTGAGATCATCGACGGTCAGCTTCAGCCAGGGGCCATTCTTGGGCCTCGTGGGAGAAGACCCATCTCGGCCGAAGAGCGCGCGGCTGTCGAGGCTGAGTGCGGGGGCGCGTGCGTCTACTGCGGCACGACTGAGGGACCGTTCGAAATCGATCACGTCATTCCGGTCGCGCGCGGAGGCCGTCATCACCGGCGAAACTTCGCTCTCGCCTGCCAACCCTGCAATCGACGCAAGGGGGCCAAGACCCCCGAGGAGTGGCTTCAATGAACGGTCTTCCGTATTACCGAGCCTTTCCCCGAGACTTCATCGAAGGCACCGTCGGCATGAGCTTCGAGGAGAAGGCGGCATACCGCCTCGTGCTCGATCTCATCTACCTGCAGAACGGCCGTCTGCCGGACGATGCCCGGTACATTTCGGGGCTGCTCGGATGCTCCGTTCGGAAGTGGAACGCACTTCGGGAAACGCTCATCGAGAAGGGCAAGATCTACGCTAAAGACGGGATTATCTCGAACTTACGCGCCGATAAAGAGCTCGAAACAACGGAAACACTGCGAGAAAAAAAGCGCGAAAATGCGTCCGGCCCTAGGAAAAACAGGGACTTAAAAAAGCGACCGCTAAGCGATACAGATACAGATACAAATAACCCCCCTAACCCCCCTGACGGGGGGAACGTCCCCCCGCGTGATGGCAAGCCAGTCGCACCGAGCGATCCGCCAGAAGAAGACCCACCTGTCGAGGACCCGTGGAAGTTCTTCACCCGCTTCTGGGAAGCGTACCCATCCGAAGGCAAGGTCAGCGCCAGCGAAGACCGAGCTCGGTTTGCGTTCGGACCGGCCGCGGTGAAGCTTGGGGCCGAGCGCGTCGCCCGGTCCGCCGAGAACTATGCCCGGGCTGTGAAGGACGCGAATACCAAGCCCGTCAGCATCTTCCGCTTCCTGACCGTTTCGGAGGGCCTGATCGAGCGCTATGGCGCTGCGGCAGGTGGCGGTGGCCGGTCGGCGGAGAGCTGGCGCGCCGTGGTGCGGCTGTACGCCGACAAGGGCCTGTGGTCTGTGCCTGGCTCAGGCCCGCCCGGCGCTCGGGACTGCCGCGTTCCGCCCGAGATCCTCGCTGAATTCGGCTATGGCGACGCCAAGCCGCCGCTCAAGGTCGTCGGGGGTGCTGCATGAACCGGAGGCTGCCTCTTCCCGAGCCGGGCCGCGACGGGAACCCGCTCGAGCTGGCCGCCCGTGCCCGGGTCAACCAGAACCCGAAGGAGCCTGACCAGTGGGCCCCATTCGACGTGTCGCACCCGATCGAGAAGATGCGGCTGCGCGGTTCTCTCGGGGCAGACGCCCTTCAGATCGACCTGCGCTATCGTGCAGCTCGTGTCTGGTTCGTGTTTTGGAACCGGGCATTCGGGTACGGCCATGACACGACGCTGAGGGAATCGGTCGACGGGGGAGGTGACGGAACCGGGTCAGCGAACGCGCGCGCTCAGGCCGTGATCGATCGCACAAAGATCCTCGGTCAGCCGGGTATGACGCGCCGGCGCTTCTACGACCTCGATGCGATCTGCGGAGGGGGAAGCCGGATCAGCGAATTGGCCCAGGCGACCCATCGCGACCAGAAAACCGTGCGGGAATCGCTCCTGACCGGCCTCGACGTGGTGGCCGGATTTCAACCTTGGGACCGCTACATACAAGGGATTCCGACGCTCTCAGTACAATTTGTTGCGAAAGCATCTTGACCAGACCCCCCGTTTTCGACCCATAAATCGTCATGTTCGAGATCCACGCCCGGTGCCAAGCGGCCCGGGCGTTTCGATTCCCGAGAGGGAGTGCAGGCGGCGTGGAAAGCAGACACGCAGGCTGACGAGTTGAGGGGGACGCCTTGGTAGGGGCGACCTTTGCGAGAGTGGGCGCGGCCATCGAAACCCGCCTGTGCAACGTGGATGATGGGAGTTCGAATCTCTCCACGCTCCGCCGGAGTAGCGCCCGGCCCTGCACAATCATTCAGCTCCGCCCTAACCCGACGGGGTTTTTCTATTCGGCATGGTGCCGGATGCCCGTCCGTTGTGGCGGGCTTTTTCATGCCCGGTCGAGGCCGGGGCTTGGAGAGTGAGATGGCGAAGGAAATTTCGCAAGAATACACCAAGATTGAGTATCGCATCCGCCCGGTTACGCGCTGGTATGTGAGCCGGTTCCACCAACAGACCGACGGCGGCGGGGCCGAGGCGAAGGGCGAGTTTGACAGCGCGCAGGTCGCCTATGAGGTTGGCTACGCGCTTTGCAAGGCTGAACACGACGCGCTTGGGTGGCCTCCGGGTGACGAGCGCATTCAATACCCGCGCCAGCCAGACGAGAACATGGCGGCATTCGTCGCGTGGCTGTCCAATCGGACGCCCGAGGAGCTGTTTCAGGCAGAAGACCCAAAGGCATTTTGGGCTGATATCGTGTATAAGGCCCAACGCTGCGCAGGAGCAGCCTAGCCAAGTTTTCCCGTCCCTGCACAACAATTCAAAGCTCCCTGTGCGGGGAGTGGTGGAGGCGGAGGATACCCATCCTTAGCCCCTCGTGAGCCCCGGCCTCGTGCCGGGGTTCGCGTTTCAGAGCGTCGTTTCGGGTTCTAATGTTCCGCCAGACTCTGCTGGAGGTTCCGTCAAACCCGTTCTCGCGTTCTCCGCAGGCGAAACCATGAGTATCGAGCTCGCGCATCCCGCCAAAAATAATGTCGCGGCAAAACGGGGAAGCCAGGCGATCCCCAAGATGACTAATCGGTATTCCGGCTGTTCTGAGGGTTTGGCGTCATACGTTTGGCAGCGTTTCAGCATTTGGTCTGCTTCAACCAAGACGTATTGGCTCAGCCCACCGATTGCTGCTCCGGCAAGGAAAATCCAAGCCGGCCATGTCGCCAGTGACCCATGCTCAATCACGTTCACGTTTGCATAAATCGCGAGGCACGTGCTGAGCGCGGCGCCGTTTGCGATCGTAAGACCCAAATTTAGTTTTCCGTGCTCGTTGCGGATGTGATGATCAACGGGGTCTTTATCGTAGGGCATTTAGCCTTCTCCAGTAAATCGAGCCGATCTTTAGTACTTGCGCCAGAACTATATTTGTTCTGAGGAGGTCCAATGCAAGGGGAGCCTATCAGCTGCAGCCTCGTGCACGGCGGCCAGACCTTCGGCATCACCGGCTGGGCGCGAGCAGGGCGATGGACGGTGATCGCTGGCGTGGCAACCATTGCGCCGTTTCAAACGGACGCCGGGCATAAGGCCTGCGCCATCACCCAGGCGGTCGCAGAGGTGGCGCGCTTCATCGCTGAACCCGATGGCCAGACGCTCCACGATTTCGCAAGCACGGTACACGCCGGCAATGGAAAGGGGAGCGCCCTTGATGTCGTTCTCGCCGCCATGAAAGCCGCGGAAATTGCGATAGCCGCAAACGCTGCATAACGGGTTGAGAGTTCAGCTTTTGACCGAATGCGCCACGACACTCGCGAGACGACGGCGGTTGTCCATCACACCGAGCACCGCGCGGCATCCTTCGTTCGGACACGTCACGGTGTTCAGCTTCACGGTTCGCTTGGTCCCGGAATAGTTCGCTGGCAGGGTGGTGATCGACAGCTGGTCGATCTCGGATTCGCAGTAAGGGCAGACGGGAAGCATGTCGATCTCCAACGAGTCAGTCCCTGAACCGAAACCTGTCTCTGGCCCGAGCGCAATCGCTCGCGAGAACATTTCCCCAACTCTCTCGTTGAAAGCCGCGTCGCGGATCACCGATTCCATCATCTACGGACTGTGTGGACCCGACGGTGCGGTCTTCTACGTCGGGCAGACTCGAAGCGCCCGTTCCCGTATGGCGAGCCACCGGAACGTCAGAACGAAGAACGCTGCACTACGTGAACGCCTCGACGCACTGCGCGGAAAGGTCCGGGTGGTCATCCTTCAACGGAACCCGACCGACCTGAACGCCGCTGAGCGCCGGCACATCGCGCGGTATGGCGATCAGCTCGTGAACCTTGTCGGTGCGGATCATTGGTCTTGGTCGACCAATAGCGACGTGCCGTGGGCTGCAGGAACGGGAATCCTCTGCCCGAGCGCGTTCGCCCTCCAGCGCACGCCAGAGCACATGAAGCCAGCAATACGCGAGGCCATGTCCCGGATGAGCGTGAAGGAGCGGTGCGCGTTTGAACTGCGCGTCCTCATGGACCTGCCGATCGGGTTTCGCCTGCGCTTCGATCGCTGGTGTGAGATCGCCGGTCCGAAGATGCTCGCCGTCCTCGAGGCGTAGCGGGCGAAAACATCACCAATCGGAGAGGCGCAATGGCCGCTCTCAAGAATGCGCGCCACGAAGCGTTCGCTCGGGCGCTCGCAAAAGGAATGGGCGTCACCGAGGCGTATGTCGCAGCGGGCTATCGATCCAGCCCCGCGGCCGCCACCCGGTTGTCAAAGACTGTCAAAGTCTCGGCGAGACTCACGGAACTCCAGAACAAGGGGGCCGAACGCGCCGCTGTGACCGCTGAATCGCTCAGTGCCGAACTCGAAGAGGCTCGCTCGATCGCCCTTGCGGAAAAGCAGGTATCGGCAGCGGTGTCCGCCACGATGGGGAAGGCGAAGCTCTTCGGGATCGGCGTTGAGCACCGCCGGGTCAGCGGAACAATCGGCCTCGTGACGGTCACGCCCAAGGATCTGGAAGGGTTGACCGAAGATGAGCTTGCCAGCCTTGAACGAGCCTACCCCGTTCTCGAAAAGCTCGGGCTTGTTGGGGGCAATCAGAGCGGAGAGGGCGCGTAGGGAGACCGCTGCGCAGGCAGGGGGCTGGGAGAAGGAACGCGCGCGCTGCGCAGCGGACATCATCTACTGGACGGAAAAGTGGGTCTGGACCTACGACCCGCGCCTCGTCGGGAAGCCAGGCGGGGCCTTCGTGCCCTTCAAACTCTGGCCGAAGCAGAAAGAGTTCCTGCGCTGGCTCGAGCAGCGCGTCGAGGCGAATGAGGAAGGCCTGCTCGAGAAGAGCCGGGACGTAGGCGCGACCTATCTGTGCGCCCTGTTCGCACTCCACCGCTGGATGTTTCATCCGGGATTCAAGACAACGTTCGGCTCGCGCAAGGTCGATTACGTGGACAAGAAGGACAACCCGGACAGCATCTTCGCAAAGCTGCGGATCATGCTCCGGCGCCAGCCGCCCGAGCTGCTCCCGAAGGGCTTCAACCCGGCGCAGCACGACAACTACATGCGCCTCGTGAACCCGGAAACGGAGACGGTGATTTCCGGCGAGGGCGGCGAGGACATGGGCCGGGGCGGCCGATCCTCGCTCTACGTGATGGACGAGGCGGCTTTCGTGCCGAACGCCGAGACGGTCGAGAAGGCGCTGTCGGGCAATACCGATTGCGTCCTCTGGGTGTCCTCGGTCAACGGCATGGGGAACCTCTTCGCGCGGAAGCGGCACAGGATCCTCGCCAGCCGGCAGGTCTTCCGCCTGCACTGGCGCGACGACCCGCGGAAGACCGAGGAGTGGGCCCGGGCAAAGGAGGCGAGCTTCTCCGACCCCACGACCTGGGCCAGCGAGTACGACATCGATTATTCGGCGTCGGTCGAGGGAATCTGTATTCCGGCGGCATGGGTAGAGAGCGCCAAGCGCCTAGCCGTGCTCGAACCCGGGCTGAAGGCCTCGGCCAAAACCGTCCTCGGTCTCGACGTGGGCGCAGGGAAGGCGAAATCGGTCGCGATTCCGAGAAGCGGTCCGGTCGTGAATGTTCCTCGCTCACGTCGAGACCCGGACACGACAGAGACCGCTCATTGGGCGCTCGAGATCGCCAAGGAATTGAACGCAGGGCAACTCAGTTTCGATGCGCCAGGCGTCGGAGCGGGCGTGTCGTCCACGCTGACCAAGAATCCCGCGGACGGCCTCACGGTCGTACCGGTTAATACCGGTGTACCGCCGAGCGATCGCAAATGGCCCGATGGCCGGACCTCCGAGGAGACGTTCGGCAATCTGAAGGCCGAGATCTGGTGGCTCTGCCGGACCGCGCTGCAACGAACACACGAACACGTCCAGTTCCTCGAGGGGAAGGAGACCGGCCGGAAGCATCCGCTTTCGGACCTCCTCGCCCTGCCGTCTGGAGACAGGGAGAGCGACGAGCTCTGCCTTCAGCTCTCGCTGGTGAAATGGGAACGCAATGAGCGAGGCAAGATCATGATTGAGAAGAAGTCCTCGCTCGAACGGCGCGGGATTGCCAGTCCGGACTACGCGGACTCGCTGATGCTCACCTTTGTTGATCCGCCAGCGGAGCCAGAACCATTCCGCTGGCACGTGGCATGATCGGCGAGGGCGAGGCATGAACGTCCTGAGGCATCTGTCGCGCTTGATCCCGGGAACGAAGGCGAGCGCCGCCTCCGGCATGATCGCGGCGCGCTCGCTCGGCCAGCCGGTTTGGACGCCGCGGCGCTTCGACAAGATCGCGGAGGAATCCTACAAGCGGAACGCCATCGCGTTCGCATGCGTCAAGCGGATCGCTTCCGGCTGTGCGTCCGTTCGGTGGCTTCTTCATCGCCGTGGCGGAGAGGAAGTAGAACAGCACCCTCTGCTCGACCTCCTCGAAAACCCGTCCCCGTGCGTCGGCGGGCGGCAATTCCTCGAGGCGGTGTATGCGTACCTGCTTCTCGCGGGAAACACCTACATCGAAGCCGTCGGCCCGAAGCGGGCAAGCGCCCCGCCGCGCGAACTTTGGCCGCTGCGACCCGACCGGATGAAGGTCGTTCCTGGCCCGGCTTCGCTGCCAAAGGCGTTCGAGTACGAGGTTGGTGGGTTGAAGACCCGCTGGGAGATGGACCCGCTCAAAGGCACCGGGCCCATTCTTCACCTGCGGGACTTCAATCCGCTCGATGACTGGTACGGCATGAGCCGCATCGAAGCGGCCGCATACGGTGTCGATCGCCACAATGCCGCTGGCGCCCATAACAAGGCGCTCCTCGACAACCAGTGCCGGCCCTCCGGCGCGCTCGTCTTCAAGCCGATCAAGAATCCGGACGGCTCCTACCAGTCGGCACCGGAGGAGGTGATCGAAAAGGCCAAGAAGCGCCTCGACGAGACGCATGGCGGCAGCTCGAACGCGGGTCGGCCGATGGTCCTCGGCGGCGATGTCGCGTGGGAGGAAATGGGCCTCAGCCCGAAGGATATGGACTTCGCGGCGGGCAAGGACGACGCGGCCTGGGATATCTGCGTCGCGCTCGGCTTTCCGCCTGTCCTGATGGTCAAGGGGCAGGCGACCTATAACAACGTCAAGGAAGCCAAGCTCGAGCTGTGGGAGGAGACCAACCTTCCGCTGATCGCTCACCTCTGCGCTGGCCTGAATTCCTGGCTCGTTCCGCAGTTCGGCGACGATCTGGTGCTCAGCCCTGATCTCGACGGAATCAGCGCGCTCGAGCCGCGCCGTGAGAGCAAGCGCAAGTCGACACTGGAACTCGTCGAAGCGGGGATTATCGACGCCGACGAGGCGCGCGAGAGCCTGCAGTTCGGCAAGCGGCCCGCCAATGCTGTCGAAAAGGTCGACGCGGCGGTCCTGAACGCGCTCGTGAACGCCGTTGCGGACGCCGGCACCCTGCCGCTCGTGCGCTATTTGCGCAGCGTGGGCCTGTACGACGCGTCCATGACCGACGAGCAGCTGATCGCGTTCGCTGAGGCAGAAACGGCGCGCCTGACCGGGGCTAACCCCGATGAAGCGGGCGAAACGACCGACGAGAGCACGGATCCTGACGAAGAGGACGAAGCCGATGCAGATTGACACCATTCCCGGCGCGACGGTCATGCTCGGCGCGCCTGAAGGCTGGGACCCGCGCGTCGACGGTGTCGAGTGCCACGTCCTCCCGGCGATCTACGACGGCCAGCGCTTCGTGAGCCAGTGGAAGCCAACACCCGACGAAGTCGCCGCGATCTTCGCCGGCGCTCCCATTCATCTCCACGTCTACGGCGAAGGGCATCCGCCCGTCGCCCTCAGCGTCGGCCCGGTCCCAGGCCGGGAGCGGCGCACCACCCCTGCGGCTGAGGAGGGTTAGCCGGATGAGAATGCTTGAATTGAAAGACGGGCAGTTCCGGGGCGATCTCGGAGCGGCCATCCCGCTCGAACTCGACAGCAAGGCCGTGACCGAGGAGGGCGAGTTCGAGGGATATGCAGCCATCTACGGCAACCGCGACCTGGGCGACGACATCGTTCAGGCCGGTGCCTTTGACGAAAGCCTGCGCGAGCGGCCCGCCGGGCGCGTGAAGATGCTCTGGCAGCACGACACGCGGAAACCGATCGGTGTCTGGCGCGAGTTCGTTTCGGACTCGAAGGGTCTGTTCTGCCGGGGCAAGCTTCTGCTGACCACGGTCGGCGGCAAGGAAGCCCACGAGTTCATGAAGGCCGGCGCGATCGATAGCCTTTCGATCGGCTACCGAACCCGCGAATACCGGATCGACCGCGAGAACGGTGTTCGCATCATCGAAAAGGCCGAGCTCATGGAGGTCTCGGCCGTCACCTTCCCCATGAACCCCGAAGCGCGCATTGCCGGGGTGAAGGGTGAGGTGCCTGATATCCGCACTTTGGAACGGGTGCTCAAGCGTGACGCTGGGCTATCCGCTTCTCAGGCCAAGGCGCTTCTCGCGTCTGGCTACTCCGCCATCCATGACGAGCGTGACGCCGGAACGGATGGAGACGAGGCCGAGGGCCTCAAACGGCTCGCGGAACTGTTCCGCAGCTGATCTTCATCGAAAACGAAAACAGGAGACCGTCCATGAACACCCACATGGCGACCCGTTCGCGCGTCCCGGCTTCTATCGGGATGGCGATCGAGACGAAAAAGGATGGCGAAGGCAACAAGGCCGAAACGCCGTCCGAAACCAAGAAGGCCATCACCGAAGTGATGACCGCGTTCGAGGAGTTCAAAACCGCGAACGATGCCCGCCTCAAGGAGCTGGAGGCCAAGGGCGCGGCCGACCCGATCTCTGTCGACAAGCTCGACAAGATCAACAAGCACCTCGACAAATTCGAGGATCTCAACAAGCGCGTCGCGACCGCTGAAGGCGTGAAGAAGGCGCTCGACGATCTGCAGGAGCAGTTCGACGAGATGGAAACCGCGCTCGCGCGCCGTTCCACCGCTGACACTCCGGAGGCGAAGGCCGCCGAGCTGAAGCAGCGGGTGAATGACTGGGGCCGTGGCGTCGTTGACGCCTATGCCAAGGGTGAAGCCAACCTCACCGAGGACCAGCGCAAGGCCCTTCAGGACGTGCGCGACGAGTACAAGGCGCTCTCGGTCGGCCAGGACACGACCGGCGGCTATCTCGCCCCCGTCGATTACGTCCGCGAGATCATCAAGTCGGTCACGGAAATGAGCCCGGCGCGTTCGCTGGCTCGTGTCCGCCCGACCGGCATGAAGTCGATCTCGCAGCCGAAGCGTACCGGCCAGTTCTCCGCGGTCCGCGTGGCCGAGCAGGGACCGCGTTCGGAAACCGACGGCCTGCGCTGGGGCAATGTCGAGATCCCGGCGCCGGAAGCCTACGCGCTGATCGACATCTCAGAGCAGAACCTCGAGGACTCGTTCTGGGACCTCGAAGCCGAGCTGCGCGAAGAGGCGAGCGAACAGTTCGCCGTCCTCGAAGGCGCGGAATTCGTCTCGGGCTCGGGCGTCGGCGAGGCTCAGGGCATCCTGATCCACGATGATGTGGCGGAGACCAACTCCGGTGCCGCCGCAGACATCACGGCGGACGGCCTGCTCAGCCTGAAATACGGCATCAAGACCGCTTACGCCCGCAACGCTTCCTTCGCGCTCAATCGCAGCACGATGGGCGCGGTTCGCCGGCTGAAAGACGGCAACGGTCAGTACCTCTGGATGCCCGGCATCGCGATGGGCCGCCCGAACACGATTGACGGCGACCCGTACGTCGAGTGCCCGGACATGCCGAACGTGCAGGCCGGTGCCTTCCCCGTGGCCTACGGCGACTTCCGCAAGGCCTACACGATGGCCGATCGGGTGCAGATGACGCTCCTGCGTGATCCGTACACCCAGGCCACCTCCGGCAACGTCCGCTTCCTGTTCCGCCGGCGTTTCGGCGGCCAGGTCGTTCTGGCCGAGGCCATCCGCAAGATGAAGATCGCGGCCTAGGCGCTCTCATCGGAATGGCGGGCCGCTTCGGCGGCCCGCTTCTTCAACTCGCAAGCGAAAAGGAGAGCCCGATGGCTTCCCGCGACCTTCATAACAACATCCATCCCGTGCCGCTGATCGCTCCGGCGGCGGCGCGCACGGACAACACGCCGATCGTCTCGGCAATCATCGACACGCGGGACTTCGAGTCCTGTGAACTCGTCCTGATCACGGGGGCGAACACCGACGCCAACGCGACCTTCGCGGTGCTCGTCGAGGACGGCGATGACGCCGCGCTCGCCGACAACGCGGCCGTCGCCGACGCTCAACTCCTCGGTACCGAAGCGGAGGCGGGCTTCGGCTTCGCCGACGATGTCGAATGCCGGAAGATCGGCTATCGCGGCAACAAGCGGTACGTCCGCTTGACCGTCACGCCGGCCGGCAACGATGCCGGAAACATCTTCATCGCCGGTGTGGCCCTCCTCGGTCACCCTCGCGAGGCGCCGACGGCGAACCCGCCGCAATAGTCGTGAACTGAGAGGCGGGGCTTCGGCCCCGCCTTTCGGCACTTCCCGAACAAGGAGGACGTCATGTCCAACACCCAGAACTACATGGAGCAGGGTGGGGCTGTCTGGAGGGTCGGCGGCTCGCTCGTCCTCGAGGCGGGAGCAACCCTCACCGACGAGCGTTTTCTCGGTTCCGTCGCAGTCGCGGCGGACGAACTGGTTATCCCGCTGACAGCCCGTTACGTGTCCAAGACGACCGGTGCTGACGCAGAGGCACTGACCCTGGCTGACGGAACGCCAGGCCAGGTCATCACGATCTCGCTGGATGCCGATGGCGGCGGTACCGGCACGCTCACACCGGCTACCGCGACCGGGTTCGTGTCCATCGCCTTCGCCGATGCCGGTGACAACGCCACGCTCGAGTACATCGACGACACGGTCGGCTGGATCATTCTCGGTACGGCGGGTGTTGCTGCGCCGCCGGCCGTGGCGCTCGCGTAACGTATCAACTGCACAAGACCAATGACGAATGCGGGGTCGCCGCCGGTCAAATCCCGGTCGCGGCCCCGCTTTTCATCTCAACGAGTCCGGCGACGCGATCGCCATTTCACCCGAGAGGAGGCACACCATGCTGTGCGACATCCTGAAGACCTTCCCGTTCAGCCGCGATGGCGTCGACAGCCACATGGCCAAGGCGGGCGAACAGGTCGACATCCCTGACGCGCTGGTGCCCGGCCTGCAACGCGACCGCTACGTGAAGCCGGTCGGCGAGCAGGGCGATGAATTGAAATCCCAGCCCGCTGCTCCTGAGAACAAGGCGCTCGGTAATGCGCCGGAGAACAAGGACGACGACACCGAAGTTGTCGCCGAGGACGCTGCCGATAATGAGTCCGGCGAGGACTCGAGCGCGGAAGATACCTCTACCACCGGCGCAGAGCCGGGCGGCGATCCTGTGGATGGGTCCACCGAGGACGATGCGGCCGAGGATGCTGACGACTCCGAAGACGACGCCACCGACGAACCCGGCGAGGAAGATGCCAGCTCGGACGATGGCGAGACTGTCGGCGTTCCCGACGAAGGGGACGCTGAGAGCGCCGCTGAGCCGGCTCAGGAAGAAGACCGGGCCGCGCTCCGTGCGGAATACACGGAAAAGTTCGGCACGAAGCCCTACAACGGTTGGGACGCCGCGACGCTTCGCCAGAAGATCGCCGAGGCGAAGTAGGTCATGGTCCGCCAGGATCTCCACATCAATCAGGGTGAGACGTGGCAACACGTCTTCACCCACCGGGATCCGGCGGGCGCAGCTGTTGACCTGACCGGCTTCAGCGCGCGCATGGCCGTGCGCGACCGTGTCGGCGGGACTCTTGAAGCCTATCTGTCGACCGAGGCAGGCGAGCAGAGCGGCGGGAGCATCACGCTCGGCGGCGGGGAAGGCACCGTCACGCTCGACATGAGCGCCGAACAGAGCCGACGTCTCGCCAGCAACCTGGCCAGCTTCTCGGTTCTCGTCGCGCCGATAGAGAAGCAGCCGGCCGAAGTGACCTTCTTCTACGACCTCGAGCTCGTGAGCGCGTCGGGCGCCGTGGTGCGCGCGTTTGCTGGCCGCGTGATCGTCAACCGGGAGGTGACCGAATAATGGCTCTCAATCCGGAAACCGGCGCCGGCGTCTACGGCGCCGACAGTTATGCGACGCGGGCCTTCATCCTCGCGTACTGGACCGCACGCCCGCACGACGCGCTGGCCGCGACTGTCGCCGCCGCTGACGTGGACGACCTGGACGGCGCGGCGCGCGAAGCCAGCGCCTATCTCGATGCCGAGTTCGGCGCGCACTACCGGGGCGACCGGAAGGGATATGTGCAGGGCCTTCTCTGGCCTCGCTCAGGGGCCAAGGACGACGCGGGCTATGACCTGCCCGCCATCCCCGAGGAACTGAAGCGGGCGGTCGCTGAGCTGGCCGCTCGTGCACTTTCCGCGCGGCTTGCGCCCGACCTCGAGCGCGGCGGGATGATCAAGCGCGAGAAGATCGGGCCGATCGAGCAGGAGTTCGCCGAGGGGGCGAGCGCTGACACTCGGTACGGCTTCGTGGCGAAGATGCTCGCTCCGGTCCTCGACGGAACCCAGACCGGCGCACCCCGCGCCCAGTGGAACTGGGGCTGATCGATGACGCGGGATTATTCTCCGCTGGCTGCGACCGCTGCACGGCTGATCAAGAAGTTCGGCGGGAGCGCGTTCCTCGTCACGACGACGCAGGCCGGCACAGCCTCCAATCCCGGAGCGCCGTCCGAAGCCGAGACTGGCGTAAGCGCTGTCATTGTCGACTACAGCGCGCGCGAGCGGGAAGGAACGTCGATCGAGATCGGTGACCGGCGGGCCTATGTCAGCGCACCGGTTGGAGCAGCGATCCCAGACCTCTCAACCCTCCTGCGTTTCAAGACGCCGGAGAATGTCGACTACCAGATCATGGAAGTGCGTCCCATCCAGCCGGCCGGGCCGGGCAGTGTGGCTGTCCTGTTTGAGTGCCGGGTGAGAACCTGAAGGAGAAACACATGAAAACGCTGATCAAGAACGGCTCGAACGAGCGCCGGGCCTTCAAGACCGCCAAGGGCATGGTTATCCCCGAGCCGGGTGAAAGCCGTGAGGTCGACGGGCTGTCGCTCACGGCACCCACCCGCAAGGAACTCGAGTCGATCGGCTACGAATTCGTGACCGCCAGCACTGCCGAACCGACCGACACCGCCGCCCCCGCCTCCGACCCCGCGAAGAAGGCCGGTAAGGCCGAAAAATGAGCCCGAGGGCGCAAGCCCGCCTGCTCGACCGCCTCGAACGCCAGCACGGGCGCGCGGTCCGCAAGGCGTTCGAGAAAGCCATCCGGGAGCTGCGAGGCAATGCCAGCGTCGCTGAACTCGCTCGCCTGATCGCCGCGCGCGACACCGCCGGCGTTCTTGCGGCGATCGGAGTAGGAACCGCGGTCTTCCGCGATTTCGAGACCGAGGTGAGCCGGGCGTTCGAAGGGGCGGGCCGCGCCTTCACGGCGATGTTCCCGAAGCGGCTCCGTGACCCGCGCGGTATTCGGGTCCAATTCCGCTTCGATATGCGCCATGCGGGCGCTGAGGCGTGGATCCGGCACGAAGCCGCAGGCCGCGTTACCCGCATTGCCGACGACCAAGCGGCGGCGATCCGCAGCGTGCTCGAGGAGAATCTTGCTCGAGGTGTTAGCCCGCGCACCTCGGCAACCCGCCTGGTCGGCAGGATTGACCCTCAGACCGGTCGCCGCAGTGGCGGGATCATCGGTCTCTCCGGCCCTCAGACGCGCTACCTTGATAACGCCAGGCGCTATCTCGAGAGCGGCGACAACCGGTATTTCGGGTTGGAGCTGCGCGACCAACGTCTTGACGACGACGTGCGTGCGGCCTTTTCGAGCGGGCGACCGATTGCAGGTGAACTGAGGGAGACGGCGCTCGATCGGTACTCGAACCGGATGCTTCGGCATCGAGGCGAAACCGTCTCACGCACCGAGACCCTGAACGCGCTTCGCGCCGGAAAGCACGAGGCGTTCGTACAAGGTGCGGAGACGGCTGGGGTCGATGCCCGGCATATCGAACGCGAGTGGGACGCCTCACGCGATTCCGCAACCCGTGAGACGCACAAGGCCGCGGACGGTCAGAAGGTGACGGGAGACGCGCCGTTCATCGTCGGCGGGTTCCAGATGCGCTATCCCGGCGACTCGAGCCTCGGGGCTCCGGTCAAAGAGATCGCCCGTTGCCGCTGCCATGAGATCCACCGCGTCGACTGGATCGGGCAGCTCGCCGATGGGTAAAAAGTTCAGCGCGGCGGTGTCTGATTGGGTGCGGAAGTCCGAGGCAATAGCGGACGTTGTCGTCAAAACGTCCGTACAGCGCCTGGCCGAGCGAGCGAACCTCGATGGCCCGAGCGTCGGGCGGGGGGCCAGCGCCGGCAAAGGCGGACGCATGCCGCGCGTGACCGGGTTTTTGAAGAACACCATGCGCGCCGAAATCGGCTCATTGCCGGTCGGTCCAAAGCAAAACGCTGAAAAGAAGGTCTTCGACGATGACGAGTGGAGCAGGGGTGTCTCGCTCGTGATCGACCAGATGAAGCCCGGAGATGTCATCTACGTCGGGTGGTCCGCTGTCTACGCGAGAAAAATGGAATTGAAGTACGCGTTCATGAAGGGCGCTGCGATGGAGTGGCAGGGCATCGTGAATGACGTCGTAGCCGAAGCACGGGCGAGGATTGGCGGATGAGCAATGCAGCGATCCGAGCGGCGTTGAACGCGCGCATGGAAGCCTTCCCGGCAGGAACACTGGCTCAGGACCGGATCTCATATCAGGGCTGGAAGGACTTCACGCGGCCCAAGGACGGTCTGTGGATTGAAGTTGCGCACTTCCCGTCCGAGCCTCGCCGGGAGTTCTTCGCCGACGGTGCGACCCGTCGATACGCCGGCTACATGCAGGCGACCGTCTGCACGCGGCGCGGCCTCGGAACGAAGGCGATCGACACGCTTGCCGATGCGGTCGCGACGCACTTCCCGGAAGGGCAGAGGATGACGGATTCGGGCGTGACCGTGCGCGTAATCGCCAAACCGGCTCCTCTCACCGTCGTCGAGGACGACGGCATTCTCATGCTGCCGGTTCCGATCCGGTACGAAGCCATCATCTGATCGCCGCGAAGGCGTGACGGCGCGGTCCCGACTGACCGCAACCCGCCCCGGCTCACGGGGCTTTTTTCATGACAGAAGGAGCCCTGACGATGGGTACCAAAGCTGGCGCCAAACTCTATGTCGCCGAAGAACTGCAAGACGATACCGACCTCAACCAGGCGGGGTTCGAAGCTCTGACCTGGGTGCTGGTCAAGGATGTCGGAACCTTCCCCGAATACGGCCGGAACGAAGCGACGGCGACGTATGACGCCTTCAGCGGAATCGTGAAGGGCAAGGGGTCGAACAACGCGGGCGACGGCGATTTCATCATGGCCTACGACCCGACCGATGCCGGACAGGTCCAGATGCGCTCACACGGCGCACAGCGCCGGAACGTGTGCTTCAAGATCGAGCACGCCGACGCCACCGGGACGGCCAACGGCGACAAGACCGCGACGATGGACTACCTGCGCGGCGTCCTGAGCGGTCCGCGAAGCCCGTCGGGCGGTACGAGCGACTTCGAACGCGAAGCCTATTCGTTCGGCAACAATCAGCACCTGCGCGTCCTGCCGGCGACGATCTCGATCTGAGCCATCCCGCCCGGCGCATGGAACCGCGCCGGGCGGACTTCCTTCCAACTGAACAGAAAGGGCGCGGCCTCCGCGCTGATCACGCATGACCGACGTGTTTGAAATCAAGGCGAACGACACCGCCGCTCTCGATGTGGTGAACCCCGAAACCGGTGAGAAGATCGGGCTGACCCTGCACCTGGTCTATCCTCGCCACCCGAGGATTACCGCTGCCGAGAAAGTTCACGGCAAGCGAGTGCAGAAACGGAACGGAGACCGGGACGTAGACGCTGCAATGACGATGGAGCGGCACATGGCCGCTGCAGCCGTGGAGTCCATGTCGTTCGAGGGCAAGACGACGTGGAAAGGCGAACAGAAATCGGCGGTAGATCGCGCGGAACTGGCTGAGGACTTCGCCGATCCTCGCCGCTACTGGCTCGTGAAGCAGATCCTCGAAAAGTACGGGGACGAATCCGATTTTTTCCAGAAAGCGCCGGGCGGCTCGAAGCGCTCTGCAAAGCCGTAGCGTACCACGCGGAATGGGAAGTCGCCCTCGACTTTGAGGGCGACGGTACCTTTGAGACAAAGGCGGATTACTTCGAGCGGTTCGGCCAAGAGGATAAAATTCCGGACGCTCCGGAAATTCCGCATGACGCGTTTGAGGTCTATGGGGCGTTCTGGCAGTTCGGCCAGTTCCGGAAGATCGGAGAGGGTGGGCCGCAGCCCTTGCAGCCGTCCGAGGTTGAAGCCTGGCTAAGACTGACCGGCAGGACGCTCTCTACGACCGATATCAGCACAATCTTTGCAATGGATTCAGAATATCTCGACGGCATCTACAGAGGGATGGCTGAGAGGCGAACGAAATCGAGTGAATAGGGAGGGCGCGTAGACTAAGCTCTAACCGGTTGCAGCGAGCTCTACACCGGATGGAGTGCCGAATATGGGGTTTTGGAGCGCGATATTTGGGCGGCGACCGACGCCGAGCCGTCAACCGGCGCCGCCAGAAAAGCAACGTTGCGAGTCCTGCGGAATCGCCCACACCGGACGCCAGTATGGTGGTCGCCTTTGCGGAGTGTGCATTCCTCACAAAGTCGCGGAGGCGCAAAGGCTGGTTCAGGTGGCGAACGAGTCAATTCAGATCGCCAATCAAACCAAGAACATTGCGACGAGACTGAGCCGTATGCGTGTCGCGATCGCAAATGCCGAGCGCCTTCAGCCCTATGTTTCGTGGGGAATAGCCAAGGGCGATGCCACGATCGATGGTGAAATCCTTCGGCTTCGGGAAGCGGCCGAGAGAGCTGTTGCCGATCATGTGTCGGAGACGGTCGCGAAGGTTCGAGAGCAGGCCGCAAGCGCTAAGAGCTCAAAAGGCGTTCTCGCGGCCTATGATCGAGCAATCGTCAAGCTGTCAGCGTTAAGAGAAGAACGCGTAGCCACCCAACTACTCAGCGATGCGTTGGATGATCTCAACGCTGAGCGGCAGCGGTTCGCGGAATAATGCGCCGGTGTGATGCAGACCGCGAACGAGGCATGGGAGGCTGCGAAGTCATTGAAACAGTGATTGGGTCAGCCTGTGACTTGAACGTTCGAAACCACACACGTCCGGTTGTGAAGCGTCCCCGTGGCGACGCCTTGTGACATTCCGCCGAATCCGTTCTCGGCGCGGAACGTCATTAGGATTGACTGCTGGCCCCCAGAGGGGACGGATACTCTCGTCTCAATATGTTCAAAACTCGAAGGATTCCGCATTCGATCGCGAACCTGGCGCTTGAATTCCCTATGGGAACCGTCCCAAGCGCTGAGGCAACGAAATTGGGGATCTTCTGAAGCCGCCGAACGGCCAGAGTCGCCACACCCAGACAATGCGGCGACAAAAACCAGTAAAGCCACAAATCGCATTTCATCCCCCACAGGTTGTGAGGGAGAAAGCTAGTCACTGGGTTTTGAGAGAGCAAGTTCGACCAATCGCCGGATCGCCTCAGCCCGCGAGGGCGTGTCGGGCTGGCGAAGACGCCATCGGTCGATAGCGTCAAGAAAAGCGGCGTCCACCCGCATCTGGAAGGGGTGATCGTACTTTCTTCCGGGTGGCCGTCCGACATTAGTCATGCCGGTCCTATAATTTATGTATTGACCGGATGCAACAAAATAGGTAAATACAAAAACGAACCGGCCGGGCGCTACCAACACCCGACCGGCTCTAACCGATAGCTGATCCCAAGGAGATCGAGCCATGGCTGAGAGCCAGATTAACACACAGCGTAATGTGCCGACAGAGGCACCATTTTTTATGGCCGTTGCGTCGAATGAACTTTCTACGCAGATGGCCATTGGTGACCAGGCTCGGGCCAAAGCAGTCGATGGATATGAGGGGCGCGGATTGTACGCCCTGCGTCTCGATGGCCAGCTCACCATCCGACGTGTCGTCCGACAGGCAGGCGGCGTCATGTTGGTGTCGCGCGACCACGAAGGCGCTCCGGTCACACAGATGCACTGGAACGATTTCGAGGAAGCCGTTGTCGGTCGCATCGTTGCGGTCGTGAGGGATGTCTATTCGGGAGGGCTGCACTGATGGCCGGCTCGAAGAGTGTCGCGATCGAACTGCCGCGTCTGGCAATCGAGACGATCGAAATACCGATTGAGGGTGATAGCCCCCTGATCGTCCACGCCTTCTCGAAGAAAGCGCGGGAAGCGATGCTGGCCAAGCAGACGAAGAAAGCGTCGGCAGGCCGGGCAGCGAAGAACCCGTGGATGGACTTTTGCGAGAGCCTCTACTGGCTCGACGGGATGCCTGACGAACCGACCGAGGCCGATGTCGAAAAGGGCCGCTTCGGATTTCCGTCTGTGGCGTTCAAATCGGCGATGGTGACCGCTTGCACTTCTATCGGCGGCATCACGAAGGTCGCGGCCCGGCAGGCGTTCCATGTCGAGGGCGAGTATGTCGAGCTGACCGGCCCGGCTCCGGCCATGCGCGAGGATGTCGCTCGCGTCGGCATGGGTACGGCAGACCTCAGGTATCGCGGCGAGTTCGATCCGTGGTCGGCGGTTCTGACCGTGAAGTTCAATGCGAACGTCATGTCCGCAGCGCAGGTCGTGAACCTCTGCCAAACGGCTGGGTTCGCGGTTGGGGTCGGAGATTGGCGTCCGGAGCGTGATGGCGTCTACGGGCGCTTCCACGTCGCTACCGAGGTGAAGTCATGACCCGGTATGCATGGAAGCCCGAAAGCCGGATCACGCTTGATGCACAGGCGGCTGGTGAGGAAATCGAGCGCATTCGGGTTGCCCGAAATGGACGGCTCACCAGTGAGGCAGTCGTCGAAGAGGCCAAGGACGAGGCGAGCCCGCTTCATCCGGCGTTCGAGTGGGACAATGACAGGGCCGCTCACCAATACCGGGTGACGCAGGCGGCGCACCTGATCCGGTCGATCACGCTGGTCGCGGATTCGAGACCCGGACAGCCGGAGAAGCCCGTGCGGGCCTTCGTAAACGTGACAGTCGACGAGGACCGATCCTATACTTCTGTTGCCCATGCCCTCAGTGACGAGGCGCTCAGAGCGCAGGTTCTGAGCCAGGCATGGAAAGAAATCGAGGCATGGAAGCGCAAGTATTCCGACCTCGTGGAGTTCGCCCGACTCTTCGGAGTGATCGAAGAGCTCAAGGACGAAAACGCAGCATAGCTGCGGGTGTTACGGCGGGAGTTCACCACTCAACCCCGCGACCCGAACGGGTTTACTGGCAGGCAAGGTATGGCGAGTCCAGGCAGGTTTAGGCGGGGCTTGGCATGGCAGGGCTGGCAAGGCACGGCAAGTCGAGGTCTGGCCAGGCATGGCACGGCAGGCAAGGCGGGTCCTGGCGAGGTCAGGCGAGGCATGTCTAGTCGCGGCAACGCAAGGCTGATTGGGGCCGTCTCCGAAAGGGGGCGGCCCTTTCCTATGGATCGATGGACGGAAATGGAGGGCGTCAATGTCGGGCACTGATGTCGCTGAGCTTGCATTCCGCTTTGATAGCTCGGATGCGCCCCGCGCGACCCGCGATCTCCAAGGAGTTGAGCGCCAGTCTGAACGCACTGAGCGCTCTGCTGAACGACTCGGCAAGGAGGCGGACGAAACAGGCCGTAAGCTCCGAAACATGGGCTCGGCCGTCGCGTTTCTGGACGGGCCGCTCGGTGGGGTCGCTTCGCGCTTTCGCAGTCTCGGAACCCTGATCGGACAGGTCGGTGTCGCTGCGGCGGGTGCTCTGGTCTTGTTCGGATCGTTGTCTCTGGCCGCTCGGCATCTGGGCAGCGGCGTCGATGCGGCGGTGCAGCTCGACTCCCGCATTGGCGAGCTTTCTACGCTCTTGCCGGGTGCTGCGGACCAAGTCGATGAAATGACCGAGGCTGGACGACGGATGGGCGTCCAGTTCGGGACGGGTACGCAGGCGCAGATCGAGGCCTACTACGCGGCGGTCTCGGCTGGCGCGACGAATGCGGCGGAAGCGACGGCGCGTGTCGAGGCTGCGAACCGGCTGGCGATCGGTGGCGCCGCCAACCTTGAGGGTGCGGTCTCAATTCTGAATGCCTCGGTCAACGCCTACGCAGCCTCGGGACTCACAGCGGCTGACGCCTCGGACGTGCTGTTCACGGGCGTCAGGACGGGCGTCACGACGATCGACGAGCTCGCGGCAGGCCTGGGCCGCGCCATTCCAATCGCGTCGTCGCTGGGCATTGGTTTTGACGAGCTGGTTGGCGGTGTCGCAGCGCTGACGACCCAGGGGCAGAACACGAACCTGGCCGTCACCGGCCTCCGTGCCGCCCTGAATGCGACCCTGCAGCCATCCCAACAGGCGGCAGAGCTGGCCGAACAACTCGGCATTTCTTTCAACTCCGCCACGGTCCAGTCGATGGGGTTCCTGAACTTCATGCAGATGGTCGCTGAGCGCACAGGCGGGGATCAGCAGGCCCTGACTACGCTGTTCGGATCGATCGAAGCCGGAACCGCAGTCCTGTCGCTCGCCGGAGAAGGTGGCACCCGCTTTGCGCAGATCATGGCGGAAATGGCCGACCGAGCCGGCGCCACTCAACAGGCTATGGACCAAATGTCCAATCGGATCAGTGAGGGATATGGGCGCGTCCTCGCCTTCGTCGGGCAGAAGCAGGAGGAGGTCGGTAACGCTATGCTTCACCTGTTCGTCCCCGCGGCGGAAACGGTCATTGCCACGATGACTGGCGCCGAGGGGGCGAGCGAAACTCTTGAGGCCGTATTCAAGGTGCTCGCCGTTACCGTCGGCGTGCTGATGGTCAGGTCTCTCGCAATGATGACGGTGAGCATCGCCACAACAACCGTCACCGCGATCACCGGCTCCGCCGCGTTCCAGGCCTACGCTCTGTCGGTTTCACTGGTCGGCCCCGTTTCAGCAACAGCGACCGTCGCCACGACTGCATTGGGGGCCGCAATTCGGTTCGCGCTCGGGCCCGTCGGTTTGATGATCACCGCGATCGGGCTGATCTCCGGCGCTTGGCTCCTGCATGATGAGCGGCTTCGCACTGTTCGCGAAAGCTATGTCGAATTGAACGCTTCGATCGATCGCGCCGAGGTGACGCTGCAGCGCTGGTTTGATGCGACGGAAAGCGAACGGACCTCGCTGGAACAGAGCAATCGAGCGCTCCTCGCCAATGCAGAAGCGCGTCTCGCCAACGCCTCAGCCATTCTGGAGCAGAAGCGGGCGCTGTATCAGAATCTTGGCGGGGGAGCGCCCGGACCGCAGCGAGCAATCGCATTCTTCGTCACCGGCATCGACGCGGCTCTCGAAGATGTCCGGCTCGCGACAGAAGCTGTCGAACGAGCACGTTCCTCGCTGACGACGATTGATAATGCGCGGGGCGAAGTCCTGAGCAATATCGGGCAGAATCTTGAGCACCTGCGTTCGCTGCAAACCGACATTGTGAACCTTACCGACCAGGAGCTTCGGCAGCGCCGCGCAATCTTGATGGAACGAGAATCTCAGCTGCGAACGGATATTGCCGGCGCGCTGTTTCAGGACGCGATCCTTGAGGGATTGGAGATCGAACTATCCCGCGTCGAAGAGGTTATGGGGGCGATCGACTCCGCGCTCCAGTCTCGAGGACGGCGAGCTGCGACGCAGGCATCCGAAGACTATGAGAACGTCATCGAGTCACTGACGCGTTCAATCGCCCTTCTTCGCATAGCGCGCGGGGAGGAACGCGCTGTTGCGGAACAGTTCATCGCAGCTGGGCTGGCCGCTGACGCCACAGGGGAACAGGCCGACAGAATTCGCGAGCTGGTCGGAACCTACCGGCAGCTTCAGATGGACGAGCGCATCGCCGATCTTCGCGAGGAGGCGGCCACGATCAGCATGACGAGCCGCGAAGTCGAGCTCTATCGGATGGCCCTTGAGGGCGCGACGCCGCAACAGCTCCTGATGGCCGATGCGATTCTCCGGACGACCGAGGAGTGGGAAAAACAGCAGGACATCATGGCAGCCGCCGCCGAGACCGTCAGCCGGCTCACCGACCAGAACATGACGGCCTTGCAGCGCTACCAGGTCGAGATCCGCACGCTCAACGAGGCGCTGAATTCGGGCTTGGATCACGAGGTTTATGCCCGAGCGGTCGAGCGGGCGCAGGACGCCTTCGTGAAGGCCGACGAGCGACTGAGCACGCTCCGCAGTACGGCGTCGGGCTTTCTACGCGACATTCGCAATGGAACTTCATTGCTGGACGCGTTCGCCAACGCGCTGAATTCCATGCTCGACCGAGCAGCCGAAAGCTCTCTCGACGCTCTGTTTCGTCGCTTTGCCCCGGACCTGGCCGGGGAGGCGGCAGATATGGGCGTTGAGGCCGCGAAGGGCCAAGCCCACGGCGCGGCCTCAGGGTTAGCAATCGGCACCGCGATGGTCGGTGCTGCCCAAGCCTCCGCGCTCCAGATCGCTGGCGCGATGACGACTGCAGGCGGTCTCGTCGCGGCTCAGATAGCCAGTGCGATGGCTCTGAGCAGCCTCGGCGGTCCGGGAGGTCTGACGACGCTCGGCCAAGGTGTTCTGTCCTTCATCGGCTTTGGCGGGTTCTTCGCGGATGGCGGCGACCTGGCAGCGGGGCAATGGGGCATCGTCGGCGAGCGCGGTCCGGAGCGGATCGATGCGCGTCCCGGTGGCGGCGCACGGATCACACCGCTGTCTCAGGGGCGCGATTCCAGCGGCGGACTGACGGTCAACATCGGTCAGATCAATGCGGGCGGCCTGTCGAAAGAGGAAGCGAAGGAAATGGTACGCGAGGGCTCGAGGCAGGCGGTCAAAAAGGCCACTGAAAACGCGGCGGGGATGGTCGGCAGTCTTGCGGCCGGAACGCAGCGCCCGAAGATGAACGGCTAAGCGATGGCTCTCGTTACGGTTCCCGCGCTCATCAAGGCCCGGTTCGTCGAAGATGCGAAGATCACACCGGGCTTCATGGATCTGGAGCATCGCGGACTCTACCAGCCAACGGCCCGCCAGGTCGCCAGCCTGCCCGGCGGCTTCGAATGGGTCATGGAGTGTCCGTTCGTTTCCGTCACCGACGCGGAGGGGGCGGAGCTGCGGGCGTTCCTGATGAAGCTCCGGGGCCGGGTGAACACGTTTCGGTTCCCGGTGCCGGGCTGGAATGGCCTTCTGTCGGGCTATGCCGGAACGGCGGGTCTCGTGAAAGGCGCCGATCAGCTCGGCACCTCACTTGAGAGTGATGGCTGGGACCCGAGCGAACTCCTGCTCAAAGAGGGCGACTGGTTCACCGTCAATGACGAGCTGAAAGTCTGCGCAGCTGACGTGTCCTCGAATGGCTCGGGTGAGGCAGAGATCACATTCGAGCCGCCGCTTCGCCGTGCGCCGGCTGACAACGCACCTTTCGTCATCTCGGAACCCTACGCGCTGATGGCCCAGATCAGCCCGGCGGAGCCGTGGAGCGTGAAGCCGTCACAGCAGGGCCGGTACATGCTGCGAGGACGGGAGTCGCTCAATGGCTGACACCTACGAGACCGAAAACGAGAAGGTGAATCCGAACCCGCCCGTCTGGTTCGTCTATCTCGACATCGAGGGCGATCCGGTTCGCGCATGGACCGCCCCTTGGGACAAGACGTTCGCCGCCGACGAGACCGGCGACCCGCTTCTCGACGGGTTCACATTCCTTGGCGTCGGAGCGATCGGCCAGGTTGGCGAGATTGCTGACGGGCTGAGCGGCGGCGGTCCGGTAACCCTGACCCTTCCGGCCGTGGACCCTGCAGAGACTGCGTTCAACGAGATCGTCGCCGAGGCGCGCAATTGGCAATGGCGTCGCGGTGTCATCTGGCACTCGTACGTCAACGGAGAGACCGGTCAGCTGCTTTATGCGCCGAAGCGCCGGCGGTCCGGCCGCATGGACAATCTTAAGGCGCTCGACGGCGAAGAAGACGCGGTCATCACCGTCGACATCGAATCCCACGCCGCTCACGCGAGCGTCCCGCTCGAGAGCCGGTACGCCGAGCAGCCGGAAGTCGATCCGACCGACATCTCGCAGAGCTGGGTTCATGACCTCGCGAACAAGAAAATCACGGTCGGCGGAACGACCACGACACCGGGCGGGCGCGGCGGCGGCGGAAGCGGTCCGGGCGGCAACGGCGGTATCGTCGACCGGCTCTGATGCAGCGGCTTCCGGACTGGCGGCGACGCCTCACCGAATTCATCACTGAAAACCGCAATACCCCGCACGAGCCGGGCGTGTGGGATTGCGCGCTCGGCGTGGCCAACGGCGCGCTCATGGCCGTTCGGGGCGAAGATTTCGGCGCGGCCTATCGCGGCCGTTACACGACGATCAAGGAAGGCTACGCGCTCCTCCGCGAGATCGACGGCGTCGCCACTCCGCGCGGTCTCGCGTCGAAACGGCTCGGGCGGTCCAAACCGCCTGCCTTCGCGCGCGCCGGCGACATCGTCTGCGACGCCCAAGGTGCGCTTGGCGTCTTCTACGCAGGTGAGGGGTGGTTCGCCGGAGAGGAGCAGTCCTCGGATGGCGCACTCGTCTCCGCCGGCTTCATCACCATCCCTCGCAATCAGCTGAAGGCCTGCTGGCATGTCTAAGGTCGTCAAGATCATCGTTGGCGCCGTGCTGGTGGTCGGCAGCTTCTTCATGGGGGGCACGACCTGGCCGGCTGTCGTGCGACTCCTCGGCACGGGGCTGCTGAGCTCCGCCACCAAGCCGAAAATCCCCCCAACGACACAATCGATCGAACAGCGCCTGAACATCTCGATGGAGCCGGAAGCGTTCGGCTCCATCGTCTTCGGCGAGACTGCTGTCGATACGCAGCTGCGATATTGGGAGGTGTGGAGCAACCAGACGAAGGTTGACTACGTCCTTGCAGCCGCCGTGCACGAGATCGAGAGTTTCGGCGATCTGTACATCGAAGATGATCTCGTCTCATTCAGCGGCAACGACGCGACCGGGAAGTATGCCGGTGTCCTGACCCGGCGCACGCGCACGGTCGGCGTCACCGGGACGTATCTGACGGCTGGTGCCGGCGGAATCTGGAAGGCCGCACTTGGCAAAGGCCCGTGGATGACGGGTCTGGCGCATTTCGTCCTCTCGTGGACTGTCACACCAGAAAAACTGCCCGGCGGCATCCCCACGCGCATCACGCAGAAAGGGAAGGGCGCGAAGCTCTATGACCCGCGCCGGGATTCCACGCGCGGCGGGTCGGGTTCGCACCGCGCCGACGATCAGTCGACGTGGGAATATTCACCGCTCGACAGCAACGGCGTTCCGATCGGCCGCAATGCTGCGCTTCAGATCCTCTGGTATCGGATCGGCTGGCGCGTCCAGAACCCCGATACGGGAGAATTGATCCTGCGCGCGGGCGAGGGTGTGCCGCTCGACGACATCGATTTCGCCTCGTTCATTGAAGCGGCGAACCGTTGTGAGGAGGAGGAGTATTACTCCGATTGCCTGCTCTCGACGGGCACGGACCACAATTCGAACCTTGCCGTCCTCGAGGCGGCCTGCGCCGGCACGAGCAGCGACGCCGGTGGCCTCTACTCGCTTCACATCTGGACCGATGACACCGCGAGCGTCGCTCAGCATTTCGAAGCTGAGGACATCGTCGGTGAGGCCGAGTGGCATCCGAAAGTCTCGCTGGTTAATCACTTCAACCAGGGCCACGGGACCTTCATTGACCCCGACGCGCTCTACCAGCGCCGCGACTATCCGGTCGTGCGCGACGAGGCCTATGAAGCGGAGGACGGCCGGAAGCGACGCAAGGCCTTCCACTATGAGGCCGTCACCAATCCGGACCAGGCGCAAAAGCTGACGCGCCTCGAGCTGAACCGGTCGCGTTTGCAGGGTGTGTATCAGGCGCCGTTCAACTGGAAGGCTAACAACGTCCAGATGTTCAGCGTCGTCACGCTGACCGTTCCGCGCCGCGGCTGGACCGAGAAAATCTTCCGCGTGATCGATATTCGTATCGATCCGCTGGGTCCGATATACCTCGTGCTCCGGGAGGACGGGCCGTCGGTGTATGAGGGCGGAACGGTCCTACCGCTCGATCCACCGGGCACAGGCTCTGTGTATGACCCGCGAGACGTTCCAACGCCCTCAGTTGATGACTGGAGCGCGGCAGGAATTAGCGTCACGACCGGTAGCGGCGAAAGCCTGGTCGGACACCCAGCACTGCGAATTGTGGGAGATTTCACCGAGCCGAACGTGATCAGCGCGGTGATCGATTACCGACTTGCAATAGAGACAAACTGGACTGGGCTCGGAGAATTCGCCTCCACCGTCGACTTTTCGACGCTTGTGCAGCCGCTCTCGCCTGACACGCTCTACGATGTGTCGATCCGATACCGGAACGCTCACCGAATTCTTGGTAGCCGGCTGGTCATCGAAGACGTCCAGGCCCCGCCATTCTTCACTTCGGACGACAGCGTCAATCTGGGCGGCGTGCCGGCACAGACGGTATTCCGCGAGATCGAGTCGATCCGGGCGCAGCAGGCCGCGTCGTTCGCCAGCATCGAGACCGAGCGGCTTCTGCGCGTCACCGAGAACGAAGCCTTCGCGCAGCAGGTCTTCACTCTGCGCACGGACGTCGACGGCAACACCGCGCAGATCCAGACGAACTTCACGACGCTGTCCACGTCGATCAGCGCGAACGCGAGTGCCATCACCTCCCTCGATGCGCGAGTGACGACTGCAGAAGGCGATATCGTCACCAATGCCGCGGCGATTTCGACGGAGGCCACGGCGCGGGCAACCGAGGATGCCGCGCTCGCTGCGCTGATCACCGCCCTTGAGGCGGAGGTCGATACCAATGCGGATGGCATCGCCGACAACGCCGCTGCAATCGTCACCGAACAGACGGCCCGTGCGGACGGCGACAGCGCGCTTTCCAGCCAGATCACCAGCCTGACCGCGACCGTTGACGACAACGCTGCGGCAATTTCCGCAGAGGCCACCGCCCGCGCGACGGCCGACGAGACACTGGCCCGGCGCGCCGACACGCAGGAAGCGCGCCTGGCGGGCGCTCTGGCCGCCATTCAGGTGGAAACCGAAACCCGTGCCACGCGCGACGAGTCGTTCGCGACCCGGTTCTATTCGGTCGAGGCCGGGATCGCAGGGAATGCCGCCGCGATCCTCGTCGAGCAAACGGCACGCGCGGACGGGGACAGCGCCAACGCCTCGCTGATTACCGCCTTGACCGCACGGGTGGACACGAACGAAGACGATATCGCCGACAATGCAGCAGCGATCACGACCGAAGCGACGGCACGCGCGGACGGGGATTCCGCCCTTGCGAGCCAGATCACGACCCTTGAAGCGGAGGTCGATGCGAACGCTGCGGCCATTACGACCGAGCAGACCGCACGGGCTGATGGGGATAGCGCGCTGGCCTCGCAGATCACCTCGCTTGAAGCCGAGGTCGATGCAAACGCCGCCGCAATCACCAACGAGGCGACGGCACGGGCCACCGGCGACAGCGCCAATGCGTCCGCCATCACCGCGCTCGACGCCCGCGTCACCACGAATGAAGGCGATATCGACGCCAACGCCGCGAACATCACGACCGAGCAGGGCGTTCGGGCGACCCAGAGCAGCGCCATTGCGCAGCGTCTGGACCGGCTGAGCGCGCAGATCGCCGGTGTGGCGGCAGGCATCACGACCGAAACCGAAGCGCGCGCGACAGACACCGAGGCGCTGGCCCGCCGCGAGCAAATTCTGTCGGCCAGGCTCGGCACCGCCGAGGCGCTTGTCTCGACGCTGGAAGAAGTCTTTATCGACGAGAACGGCGCGGTCGCGGCATGGATCAACCGGGTGGTCGCAGGCGATGCGACGGCGACGGTGGAGATCACCGCCCGCGATGAGAACGGGGACGCCGTCAGCCATATTCGCCTCAAGGCCGACAGTATCGGTTTCGGTGAGGACGGCTTCTTCGAATACGTTGACGAAGACCCGGCCTATGCGAACCAGCCGAACATCTACCTGCGCGACAAGGACGGCACGGTTGTTCTCGATGGCCGCGACCTGTCGGTGGCAGACTGGCGCAGGCCGGACGTTCTGACGCGCGCCATGAAGGTGCAGACCGTGCCTTATTGGCAATCGCTGATCGACGAGGAGGCGTCGCTGGTCGCGCGGGCGGCGCTCCTGTCGATTTCCTCGACGGCATACGAAGCCGCGATGGACGCCTTTATCGCGGAACTCGACAGCTATGACGCCGGGCAGCCCGATTGGGATGACATGACCGGCGACACGGTGATCGACAACGCCACCCTGACGCCGCTGATCAATACGGTCGAGACGACGCGGAACGCGCTGCGCGCCGCGATCCGCGCGGCGTTGCGGTGGGGCGACCTGCTTGAGCGCCCGACATGGGTAACGGATGACCGGGTGCCTAACGGGCTAAACGGTTCGGGCGACCTGATCCGCGCGCTGACCAGCGATAGCCTTGTGCCATCGCTTCCGGCCTCAAAGATCGGATCCGGCACCTTTGCCAATGCCCGGATCGCGCAAGCGTCTGTCACGCAACATCAGGCCGCTCTGGCCCTTGCCGCATCGCAGGTGACGACCGGCACCTTTGCCAACGCGCGCATCGCACAAGCCTCGGTAACGCAGCATCAGGCGGCGCTCGCGCTCGCCGCGTCTCAGGTCACATCCGGCACGTTCGCAGATGCCCGCATTGCCCAGTCCAGCGTGACGCAGCACCAGGGCGCGCTGGCCATCGGCTCGGGGCAGGTGTCGGGGCTCGGAAGCCTGGCGGCTCTGAACAACATTTCCGATGCACAGATCGACGCCTCGGCCGCGATCAAGCTCACAAAGATCGACCGATTGACGGGCGAGGACGCCTACAACAATGCGCCGTCGGCTCCGCCAGCGACCGTCAATTTCACGGCGACGACATTCACCGAAATTGCGACGGTCACGCTGAACAACGTGCCGGCCAACCCGATCATCATTCTGAACAACACGCAGGAATTCTGGCCGGTCGGCAGCGATGCCGCGAACTCGGCCGCGACAAAATTGGAGTGGCGTATCCGGGAATGGGATGGCGCGGCAGGTGCCGACATCGCTGCTGGAGAAATCACCTTCCGCGACGACTTCGGCACCATCGTCTACGACTCCGGCGGCCCTCTGGAAACTGTAGGTGGCCGGATCTACAGCGCGTTCCGCAACGGCACCGTCGACTACATTCTCGAGTTCCGCGTGAGCGCCGGAACTCAGGTCAATTTTCTCGAAACCACGAAACTGCAAATCCGCGCTATCTAAGCAGGAGCATCCCACATGCCGCTTGACCTCAACGCCGGGACGCAGACCGCGTCCGGGCCGTCCCGCTTTTCCGCGCTTGAGCGCACCGCGCAGATCGCCCGCGAACTGGCGGGCCGTTCCGGGCTGACGGACCTGTCCGCCCCGGCCTCGCTCGACCTGCGCTTTGCCGACCAGTTCGGCTATCGCAAGAACGCGGTCACCGACGGCGCGGAGACGTTCGAAGGGCGGCTGGACATGCTGGCAACGATCAGCCGGTCGAGCCTGGCCTACAATCCGAACTGGTCGTTCCGGTCGGGCGATGCGGTCGGGCGGCTGGAAGAAGTCGCGACGAACGTGTTGCGCTATAACGCCCCGCCGAACACGGCGGGCGGGCGCTTGGTCGAGACTTCGGCGGCGACGAACAAGATCAGGAATCCGCGCGGGGAGGGCGATGACGCGGCGCTGCCGTCTGAATACGTCAGCGTGCCAAGCGGCACGACGGTTACGGTTATCGGGCGAGGGGTCGAGAATGGCTGGCCCTATCTGGAAGTGCGGTGGAGCGGCACGCCGAGCGGCGATCCGGCGCTTTATTTTGAAGGCTCAACGCAAGTTCCGGCTTCAACCGGGCAGGCGTGGGCGCTTGCTTTCGGCCTGAAAATCGTCGGCGGCGACCTGTCCAATCTCACCAATATCCAAGCGCGAATGCTGATGCGGGACAGTGGCGGGGTCTATCTCGGCCTCGCGCATTCGAGCAGCTTCACGCCGGACGCCACGCACCGCCGGTATTTCACCGCCGGGACGGCGACACATGCCTCGCTCGCCTATGTCCAGCCCTCGCTTTACCTCGATTGGGACGGGTCCGGCGCGATCAATATCACGCTTCGCATTTACCTCCCGCAACTGGAACAGGCGAGCGCGCCGACCTCCCCGATCATGCCGCCCGTCGATAGCCCGGCGGAATCGACCTGCGCGGCGGAAAGCGTGACCGAGGGCGTGACGTTCACGCGGGCCTCGCGCGCTTACGCGATGGACTGGAACGGGCAGAGCGGGGGCCGGGTCGGGCCGCTGAAAGAGTTTTTGCAGAACACCGCCTGCCAAGGCGAGTGGGGGCTGTGGCAGACGCCGTTCGCGGTCACGAACAAGATCAGGAATCCGCGCGGGGTGGGGGCGAGCGGGTCAACGGCGCCGACGAATTGGACAAATATCGGCACCGGCGGGCTGTCGCGCACTTATACGCGCGGCACGGAAAACGGCATGGATTATGTCGATATCGCGTTTTCGGGGACTCAATCTAGTGACAGTATTCTCGCCTTAGAGCAAACCACCCACATCGCCGCCCTGACGGGAGACAAGTTCACGACGTCTTTCGGGGCGAAGCTGATTGCGGGAAGCTACGCCGGAAACATCCAAATCGGCCACCGTGAGGTAACATCCGGGGCGGTTCTCGTTGTTTTGCGGACTTCTGACCCGCTTGTAGTCGACCGACAAGTGCGCTGGTTCAGTTTTTCCGACACTTTAGCGGGCGGCGGGACTACGGCCTACCTTACGCCGACTATTTACCTGAAAGGCTACTCGGGCTCGGTCAGCTTCACGCTGCGGGTCTATATCCCGCAATGCACGAAAACCGCCTTCCCCTGCCTGCCGGTCCTGCCCGAGCCGGGCGTCGTCGCGGAATCGACGCAGGCGGCGGAGGTCTGCGAAATCTCGAATGGCGGGTGGTCGAACGACAACGGGGCGGGGACGTTGTTTGCTGATTTTATCTCGCTTGGCGGTGTCGCGGGAACATTCGGGCGGGTGCTCGCCTATGGATCGGGGGCAAGCGATTACTCTGCCATTTCACTCGATCAGGCGACGAGCGCGATCCGGGTTGTCGGCGTTGACGGCGCGGTGACGCAATGGGGCTTGGCGGGGCCGAGTTGGGTTGCCGGAAGTCGCTATCGCGCGGCTTTCTCGTTTGCGTCGAATGATATTCATAGTGCCGTGAACGCCGTAGCGGCTGACGACACAAGCGCGACAATCGGGTTCGGCACTTCAAAGCTACGAATTGGGGAACAGGTGGGGGCGCTCTACCCGTCCCCTGTCCCCCTCCTGTTCAAGTCCATCCGCTACTTCCCCGCCGCCCTGCCCGACGCCGAGGTCGATATCCTCGGCGCGGCGTCCTGATCTCACGAAAGGAAACCCGCATGACCGACTATTGCCTCCGCGCCGAGACCGAGGCGGCGCTGAAAGGCGCGCTCCCCTTCGCCGTCCTCGCCGAGGACGAGACGAGCGAGGGCGTGGTGATCCGCCCCGCCGGTTCGTGGATCGCGCACAAGCCCGGCCTCTACGCGCTCGACCTGATCGGTCCGCTGATCGTCGAGGATGCGACGTTCGGCGAGCCCGACCCCGAAACCGGCGAGGCGGAAATGCTGACCCCGCCGGTCGTCGACGAGGGGTTTCACGCAAACCTCCGCACGATTGGCGATTTCGCGCCGGAGATCGACCCGGCCTTGATCGTCACACCGTCCAATCCCCGCCGGGTGTGGGCGTAAGCGCCGCGCCACATACGGGATAGCCCCGCAATTCAGCCCGCCGCCTGGCGGGTTTTTTCATGCCCTGATGGGAGCGCCTTATGCCTCAGACTGACGACCCCATGCCGATGACGAATGCGGGGCATGACCGCCGCGTGGATCACGTTGAACGCCGGATGGACCGGGTGGAAAGCGACCTGTCGCACCTGACCCGTTCCATGGAAGCGCTCGGCGGGCAGATCGGTGGGCTGAATGACAAGCTGTCCAGCTTCATGCGGGAGTTCAACCAGGCGGCCCGGACGGACTGGAAAACCCTTCTGTCCGCGCTCGGCGTGCTGGTCACCGTCGGGGTTGCGGCCATCGGCGGGGCGGCTTGGATCATCACCACGCTCGAGACCAGCCGCGAAGAACGCACCACGGGCATGATCGAAGCGCAGGCGGAAATGCACGCGCAGTCCATGGCCGTCATTGCCGGCGCGCTGGAAACGCAGGCCGCCCGCCGCGACCAGATCGACGAACGCATCATCGAGAATTATCGCCGCGCCGACGACGATCTGGCGCGCCGCTTGGACCGGCTGGAAAGCCTTCACCTTGGAGAACCGGAATGATCCCGCAGATCGACCACAGGAATTGGACCTACCGGCGCCTCGCCGTCTATGGCTCGCTGCTCGCGGCCTTCTTCGGCATCGGCATCGCCGCGGCGCTCGGCGGTGATGGCGAGGTCCGGGTGCAGGCGGTCAAGACGCTCGGCTGGGTGATCGCGCTCGTCCTCGTCTTCTACGTCATCACGCCGACTCTCGAAGCAGGCTGGTCTGTCCTCTCCGCGCTGATCGGGCGCTGGAACGGCCCGGATCGCGGCGCAAGCGGCGAGGGCGCGTGATGCAGCTGCACGTCCTGCCCCCGAAATATGCCTGGCTGCGGCGCGAGCCGGGGCCGCGCATGCTGGTCGAGGCGCTGAAGCTTTACGGTGTGCTCGAGGCGAAGGGGACGGCCGACAACCCTCAGATCATGGAATGGGCGAAAGAGGTGGCGAAGGCCCCCGGCCTGGGCTGGATCGGCAGCTGGTATGACAAGGATTCCATTCCCTGGTGCGGCCTGTTCGTCGGTGTCGTGGCGGCGCGGGCGGGCAAGCCAATTCGGTCGAAGCTGCTGTCGGCGCGTGACTGGCTGAACTGGGGCAGCCCGGTCATCGGTGCGCCCGTGCTGGGCGACGTGCTGGTCTTCGCGCGCGGCAGCGGCGGGCATGTCGGCCTCTATGTCGCGGAAGACCGCGATGCGTATCACGTCCTGGGCGGGAACCAGGGCGATGCCGTGTCGATCGACCGGGTGTCGAAGGACCGCTTTCTGGGTGCCCGGAACCACTACGCCACCGCCCAGCCCGACAACTGCCGGCGGATCCAGATGGGTGCCGACGGCCCCCTCAGCATGAACGAGGCTTAGCCATGTATCGACTTCTGGCCGGCGCTGCTGCCGGCTTTGTCCTGGGCGTCTTCGCCCTGCTCTTCGTCGGTGTGCCGTTCTTTGTGCCGAGTTGGCTGACCCTGCGCGACCGGGTCCAGACCCGCGAAGCGGCCGCCGCCGGCCATGCCGAAGCCTTCGATGAATCAGAAGGCCTGCGATCGGACGAGGGCCGCGAGGCGATCGGCAATGTCGAGGGCGAACGTGGCGCGTGCACCGAGCGCCTGACGGAAATGCGGCGCGTCTATGAGCGCCAGATCGACCGACTTCTTGAAAGGAGTGACGATGCGTCTTGCCCTGATCCTCGCGGCGTGCGCCGCATTGAGCGCGTGCCAGACAACACTGCCGCGGTGGGTGCGCCCGAGTGACCCGGCCCCGCCCGCTCTGCCCCCTGCGGTGTGTGCCGAGCCGGAAGCGGAACCAGACTTGCCGGACGGGGCGGGCTATCCCGAACCCGTCACGCCCGAACAGCAGCGCGCGGCCGCACAACTCGAGTCATATCTTGCGGAGGTGACCCTCTGGGGCCGCCGCGGCTGGGCCGTTGTGGGCCTGGCGCAGAAGCGGTGTCCGAACGACGGTGCATAAAATCTGCATAATCGGCGTGCGTTTTGGAAAACCGGATCAGCGCGCCAGCGGGTTCGTCCAGAGCGGTTCGACCGTGATCCGCTTGCGGTCGCGTTCACCGCACTGGCCGCACACGGCGCGCCGTCTCAGTCGCGCGGCCTCGGCGACGGTATCTGCGCCGGGCGTCACGTCGCGCCGGGATCGATGCCGGCAGGTGTGGCAGTGGATCCGGAACGCATAGACGGTCGGCTCGATCATCCCAGTAGCCAGGGCAACGCCATCGCGGCGAGGCTAAATGCGACGAAAACTGACAGCCAGATGATCAGCCGGCGACGTTCTCGCGGGGTGAGGGGCGGGTCGTTATCGTTCACCCTGAAAGACCACCTCATTCCGACAGGCTTCGCAAGCCATTGAATTGTTTCCCCGTGAACGCATAGGGAACCGTCGGAACGGGCATTGATTCCACACTAGAATTTCGTGATTGTGGATCTAGAGGTCCCCCGTTCAATCCGGGGAGGCGGTACCATTTTTCCAGATATTTTACATGGCGTTATGCGAGCCGCATTTTCGAGCTGTCAGGCGCCCCGGCTCTGGTTTCCACTTTGGTTTCCAGTTCCGTTCTTGTTCCGTGCGGATTTAGGATATCTTGAGACGATTATCTGATCGGAAAGTCGACGACTTAGACTTTTTGAGTCTGAGCGGAAGAAGGATGCTCATGCCCACAATAACAGTCTTCATTCCTGAGTCGGCTGCACCACCTACACCGAGGGAGTACAGCAGGTTTGAACCCGATGTCGAAAGTAGGGATACAGAGGATGCGATAGCTTGGGCGGTGGGGCAGGCGTTAAACGAATGGGAAGGAATGGAAAGCGCATTTGCGGCTTGCTACGGTCGCTTCTGTCAAGACTCGAGCGGCATCGCTTATGCTTCCTATGGAACGGTTACGTCGAGTCGCGCTCGCGGCATGATGATCGGCCAAGCAATCGAGCGATGCCCTCCGTGGCTGGAGCAATGTGCGACAAATCTTCGCCCGCTCCTGGATCTCGCGGGAAAATTCGCCGAACGACGGAATGAATTGGCGCACGGTTACATTGTTGGATTCGATTCGGGTGATGCACACAGCTATTTTCTTGTTCCTGCGGCATATGCGACGCGGTACCAGCTAAGCCGCACAAAACTTGAGCAAGTTGTGAAAGAGCAACTCACATCGCCTGCTGACCTACTTGGTCGGATCAAATTGGCAGCGGGTGAATATGCATACAGCGCCGCCCAAATCCTCTACTATCGAGACAGATTTCGTGACCTTTGGAATAAGGCCATCATTATTGCGTCGGAATGCTGGGCCGCGACGGTAGATGCTCGCAGAATGGGCCATGCGCCATTGGCATACGCTTTAAACGGAATGGTTTCAGACCAGACCGAAGACTAACTGGAGAATCTGCTGAGGAGTTGCCGAGCCTAACCCCGTTCAATCCGGGGAGGCGGTACCATTTTCTTCTCAATCCGAGACGGCTTCGGTTGCGCTGCGCGCAATGAAGGCGGAACGCGTCAGGCCCAGCCGGCGAGCCTGCCAGTCGATGGCCTTGAGCACGCCTTCATCAAGCGTGATGTTGATGCGCCGGACCTGACCGGTCCGCAGCTGAGGCGCGACCGCTGCCGAGCCTAGGTCGTCGTTGCCCAGAAAATCACAGCGTTCACGGCGGTCGCGATCCAGAATGTTATGATGAACATCCGGTGGAGTATCGGACGGTCCGTGCGCGACATATCGGTTGGGCCCGCCTCACCCCGCCTGATCCAGCTGGCGACATTCACCAACGCGCCGATCACGGCCATTCCGAATATCCAGAAAAGATAGATTCCCAGATACAGAAACTCACTTGTTGTCCAATACCATGCGAAGGCGGCACCAAAGGCGATGACGCCAGCAATCAATGACAGACGACCGAACATGAATCACTCCGACTGGCGCAGCCTGCAATCTATTGGTTTTGCGTCAGCGGTTCAGTGAATTTTTTTCAGCCCCTGACACTTCAAAACAACTCGCTCTTTCTCGGCTCGAACAGTTCCGGACCGCTGTCCGCCAGATGAACATTCCTGCCAAAATCACAAACTGATTGGGCCGATCCGATTTTCGAATCTGTCAGATGCCCTCTCTGCAGTCGTCTGGATAACCTAAAGGGTGTCCAGCCAATGGCTCACCGGATCGATAACCCAAATTATTCGATCGACTAAAAGAGCGGCCATTGCAAACGCAACGGCGCGTGTAAGGGCTGATGGTGTAACTCTCGCCACGACAAGGCCTGAAAGCAATAAAAAAATTGCGATTATGGCTGATGTTGCAAACATTCCAATATTTGTATACCCTTCGAATCCTAGAAGTGCTGCTATAGTATAACAAGAACAAAAAATAATAAAAAATAAATACATTTTTTTAAATATATGCACTTTTTCTTTTGTTGAATCGAAAGAAATTATCGTTGTCACGGAAAGTGCGGTAATAAATATGAATACGCCAATCCGGCCGATCAATTCGAAGTTTTCTCGGTTTTGTTCGAACATACTAAAAACTACATGAATAAGCGGAGCCCAAATGAACACCATTCCGAGAATCAACATAGACACGCCGTACCCAATCGTTTCCGTCCGCCGATGTACCGGATCAATCCCAGACTCAATTCGGGGCAATCTACGAACAAAAAGGGACGAAATAGACGCACCGGCTAGTAAGGCTGAGAATGTGAGCAAGTCCTGCTGCTCGGGGGTTGGCGGTGGCAGATCAATCGAAAGCTGAAGAAACGAAAACACGTGACCCCAAAACGCTCGCGTGATTTCTCGCCAATGGCCCAAAAATTCCGCCAAGCGACCTGTCAGATCTAGCTCATCACCTATTCGTGCGAGCAGCGCCGATGCTGGCATTGAAGCGGCAACCCACAAAGCGGATCTGGACCATCTCGATTGTGCCATTCCCCATCCCCAATTTCGCGCCGATCCAAATCATGTCGTTCGCTCGAAATTTGGGGCAGTGTTATCCTCGGCCCCTGGCGCGTCCAGACTGAAAAATGGTCAGCTTGGTGACTGGGATGCAAGAGCGACCGCCGTCTCGATGCCGTGAGTCCAAGGTGATCCGTTTCCAGTCCACAACCGCCCCTGACACTCAAAACAACTCGCTCTTTCTCGGCTCGAACAGTTCCGGACCGCGGCCCTGGCGGGCGACCTCGTAGACCTCGATCGCGGCGTCGGGGGCGGCGGTGCAGAGCGGTGCGGAGTCGGCGTCCGGATCGAGCCAGCGTTCGCGGTCGGCCTCATCCAGAATGACCGGCATGCGGGTGTGATACTGGCCGGCCTTGTCGCCCGGCGGGCAGGTCAGGATGGTGAAGCTGGTGATGGCCTCGCCCTCAAGCGTGACCTGGTCCCAGAGACCCGCGAAGGTGAAGAGCGGGCCGTCGGTCGGGCGGAAGCAGAAGCGGCGCTTCGATCCCTTCGGCCCGTTCCACTCAAAATAGCCTTCCGCCACGACGAGGCAGCGGCGCTTTTTCCACGGTTCGCGGAAGCTGGCGGCGCTGGCGGCGGTCTCACAGCGCGCATTGAAGGTGGAGAATTTCATCTCCTTGAGCGGTTTCTGCCAGAAGAAGGGGACGAGCCCCCACCGCGCCAGGCTCATCTCACGGCCCTCGCCGGTGAGGCGTACGATGGGCGCGTCCTGCGTCGGTGCGCAGTCGTAATTCGGGTTGAGGTTGAAGTGCGGCTGCGACGGGGTCAGCCGCAGGCGCTCGTGATATTCGCGCCAGCTCAGCGTCTGAATGCCCATCCGTCCGCACATGCGCGCCTCCCTGTTCCGTGCGAGGGGATCAGGAAAGCGCGCAGGCGGTCAATGGTGCGATCAGTCTTCGGCTTCGGCCTCTGCCGCAGCCTCCGCATCGGCGCGGGCTTCGACGAGGGCGCGAGCGGTCTCGAGATCCTCGACCTCCTCGATCGTCTCGATCGGGCAGCGCCAGCCGTCCTCGGACACGAGGTATTCGCCGACCGGCGAACACACCGTGCCGGTGCGCGGCAGCGTCGTGCCGATCTGCATGCCCCAGCGCAAGTCCGGGCAGCGCGAGCGGGTGGTGACGAGATAGTGGTGGCGGGTTCCGCCATTGAGGACGACATGGGTGTCGTCGATCACGGTGAAGCCGTGGACATTCGTCATCCTGATGCAGTCGGCCGAGGCAGCCGCGCCGGATGCGGCAGCGAGGGC
The DNA here is from genome assembly GCF_042643335.1 of Hyphobacterium vulgare. Lineage (NCBI taxonomy): Bacteria > Pseudomonadati > Pseudomonadota > Alphaproteobacteria > Maricaulales > Maricaulaceae > Hyphobacterium > Hyphobacterium vulgare. The sequence continues at coordinate 456,761 of NZ_JBHRSV010000001.1, read as the reverse complement.
GGAACCGAGGATGACGGCTTTAATGATTGCAGCGGGTTGCATGACAACGCCTTGTGTCTGGTGGATAGAGTCCTGTCCTGTCAGGACTCGTAACACGATCAGGATGATCCCGGGCTGAATGGATTCCAAGCGTTTCTCCACGCCCCGCGTCGCCATCATCGGCGGCGGGGCCATCGGCCTCGCTTCGGCGTGGGCGCTGGCGCGCGCCGGTGCTTCGGTCACGGTTCTGGAAGTCGGGCCGGAAGCCGGGCAGGGGGCGCTGGCCGCGTCGGGCGGCATGCTGGCGCAGGGTTTCGAGGGCGCGAACGAGGACGCCGGACGCGCCTTCGTCGCGCTGGCGGCGCGTTCGCTGTCGCTCTGGGACGACTGGGCCGAGCGCCTGATACCGCATGCGGCATCGCCGCTGGGCTATCGGCGCAGCGGTTCGCTGTCGCCCGGCTTCGGTGCGCGCGGCGAGGCCTGGCTCGACCGCCTGGCGGCCAATGCGGCGCTTTACGAAATCCCGTTCGAACGGCTCGATGCCGCGTCTGCGCGCGAAATTCAGTCCGGACTCGGCAAGGGTCTGACCGGGGGGATCCGCTTTCCGGGCGATGGCGAGGTCGACAATCGCGCGCTTGGCCCGGCGCTCGTCAACGCGATCCGCGCCGCAGGCGGCGCGATACGCACGGATTGGCCGGTCACGCGGATCGAGTCGCACGCGGGCGGTGTCGCCGTGTCCGGCCCGGCCGGTCAGGTTGAGGTCGACCGGGTTGTGCTGGCGGCGGGCTGGCAGTCACTGACCCTCAGCGCGTTTGTGCCCGAGGCCCGCTTCCTGGTGCCGGTGAAGGGCCAGATGCTGAGCGTCGAACCGGTCGCCGGACTGACGGGCTGCATCCGCGCCGCCGATGCCTATCTCAGCGCCAAGCCGGGGCGGATCGTGATCGGCGCGACGAGCGAGGTCGGCGCAAGCGATGACGCGATCCAGCCCGAACTTACCCCGATCCTGCGAGAAGCCGCCGAAACCGTGCTGCCGGCGCTCGAGCATGCGAAAACCGCCGCGGTCTGGACCGGTGTCCGTCCGGGCACATCCGACGGTTTGCCGATCCTCGGCCAGTCGGCCTGCGCGGGCGTTGTGCTGGCGCTGGGGGCATATCGCAATGGCGTGCTGCTTGCCCCGGCGATGGCGGAGGTCGTCCGCCACCTCGTGATGGGCGGCAGCGAGGCGGATCCGGCTTTCGCCCCGGACCGCCCGCTCGGAGCGTTAACGCGAGGTTAGCCCTGCGGAGCGAGTGTCCGGGGAATCGCCGCATTGCCCGGCAGGAGCGCCATGACCACGATTGCCCCGGCTTCGGACCGCCCCGAAACGCTGATCGCCCGTGCGGCGCAGGCGACGGGCGCGGATTTCGACTTCCTCGTCCGCACCGCGGAGCGGGAAAGCGGCTTCGATGCGCGCGCCCAAGCCCGCACATCGAGCGCAGCCGGCATGTTCCAGTTTCTGGAGCAGACCTGGCTCGGGATGATGCACACGCGCGGCGCGGCGCACGGCTTTGCCGGCGAAGCCAATGCCATCGAGCGCGGCTCGGACGGGCGCTACACGGTTCGCGATCCCGCGCGGCGCCAGGAAATTCTCGACATGCGCTTCGATGCGCAAACCTCTGCCCTGATGGCTGGTGAGCTGGCGGCCGCAAACGCCGAAGTGCTGCGCACGCGTATCGGGCGCGAACCGACGAGCGGCGAGCTTTATGCCGCGCACTTCCTCGGCGCGAGTGGCGCGGCCGAACTGATCCAGACCGCGCGCGCGGAACCCGATACGCCGGCGGCACAGCTTTTCCCGGCCGCGGCCGCGGCCAACCGGCCGATCTTTTATGCCGACGGACAGGCCCGGTCCGCCCGCGACGTCCTCGCCAACATCACGCGCCTGCCGGGCGGGGAGCGCGCCACGCCGCATCCCATAGACGATCAACCGCTGCCGGAAGGGCGCAGCTGGACGATCCGCGACAGTGAAGTGCGAAGCGGCGGTATCGGCGGTGGTTTCGGTGCTGCCCAGAGTTTCGCGGCGATCCCGCGCGGAGCGGTCCTGTCACCGGCGGTCGTGGAAATCCTGGCCTCGCTCGATGCCCCGCGCGGAGCAAGCCGGGCCTGATTTCTCAACGCTTCGTTAAAGGCCGCGGGCCGAGAGTTAACCCGGCAATTGATTCGATCCGGGAGCGCCTCGATGAGCCTCGTCACAATGCGCGCCAATCTGACCCAAGACGATATTCGCCGTCTGGTGAAGGGCGAGAGCCCCGAAGAGCGGGCGATGGCGGCGCGGAAGATATGTCAGCGCGTCGATGCTCCGGACCTGACCGAGGAAGAGCGCATTGCCGCCAATTCGATCATCGAGATGATCGCCCAGGACGCCGTTGTGCTCGTGCGCCGCGCGCTGGCGGTGACGCTACGCTCGTCGCCGAATCTGCCCAAGTCGGTGGCGATAAAGCTGGCGGCGGACATCGATTCCATCGCCGTTCCCGTCCTGGCCGGCAGCCCGGTTTTCAGCGACGCCGAACTGGTCGAGATCATCCAGTCACAGGGAGAGGCCAAGCAGGCCGCCATCGGCGCGCGCCAGTCCGTTTCTGCCGAAGTCGTCGGTGCGATCGTCGAATTCGGCACAGAGCGGGCCGTGTCGATCACGGCAGCCAATGACGGGGCGCAATTCGGTGACGAGTCCTACGAGAAGGCGTTCGCGCGCTTCTGCGAGTCGAAAATCGTCATGGATTCCTTCGTGTCGCGCTCTGCGCTGCCGCTGGCTTTCACCGAAAAGCTGATTTCCCGCGTCAGTGACGAAGCGCTCGAGCGGCTGGTCAAGCGTCATGCCTTGCCGCCGCAGCTGGCCGTGGAACTGGCTGAGGCGACACGGGAGCGCGCGACGGTCGACCTCGTCGACCAGGCCGGCATCGCGCCCGACATGCGCCATTTCGTCCAGCAATTGCAGATGAATGGGCGGCTGACGCCGTCGCTGATCCTGCGCGCCGCCTTCCGCGGTCATATCAGCTTCGTCGAGCATGCCTTCGCCGAACTTGGCAGCGTGCCCCACGCCAAGGCGTGGCTGTTGATCCATGATGCCGGGCCGCTTGGCATGAAGGCGATCTTCGACCGCACGGGTCTGCCGGCACGGCTCTTCCCGGCGATCCGGGCGGCGATCGACACATTGCATTCGATCGAAATGGAAGACAGCCCGGAAGGACGCGTTCGGTTCAGGAAAATCCTTGCCGAGCGGGCTTTCACGCGGTTTCAGGGCGTGCCGGACGAGGATGTGGAATACATCCTCGCGCGGCTCGATGAAGACCAGATCGGGGTTCAGCCCGCCGCGGCGCGTCTCGCAGGCTGATCCGGCTCCCAGGGCATCACGAAATCCGAGACCTGTGATTCCAGTTCGTGGATCAGCATGGCACCGACCTTGTCGGTGTCGGACTTGATGCCCTGACGCAGGGCGGCGCGGATGCCGTGCGCATGCGCCAAGGCGAGCGCGGCAGGGGCCTGCGCCCGCTTGTCTTCGGTTTCGATCATCCGGCACAGCGATGCGGCCATGCGCGTGATGATCGGGTAGTCATAGGTCGTTCCGAGGCCGCGCAAGTCATGCGCGCACCCGAACAGTGCTTCGCCGGCTTCACCGTCAACGCCTTCGGCCATGACGCGCCGGGCGGCCTTTTCAAGTTTCGTGACTTCGTCCTCGAGCCAGAGCTTGAAGTCGTCCTTCATGTCTTCCAGCGCCGCTTCGGCACGCGCGATCGCCGCCTCGTCGATCGGACCGACGCGGCCGCCTACCTTCACGCGGAGCATGTTCGGCGGCGTAATGACTTCGATCGGTTGTTCGCGTTTCATCAGGTCTCTCCGCTCAGGCTTCGGCGGTCATGGCCAGGTCGGCCGGGGATTGTTCGGAGGCGGCATTCTCGCCGGCCAGGACTGTGGTCAGGCTTTCCAGCAGCGATCGTGCAGTGAAGGGTTTCGGCATGAAGCAGGTCACGCCGGCCTGCATCGCCTCGGCTTCGTAGCGGGCGTCGGTGTAGGACGTCAGCATCACGATCGGAATGTCGCGCGCCGCGGCCGACTTGCCGGCGCGGATCGCACGCACGAGCGCCAGCCCGTCGAGCGGTTCCATCTTCCAGTCGGTGATGAGGAGGTCGATGCCTTCGCATGACAGGGCGCCGAGCGCTTCGCCCGCATCGCCTGCTTCGGTCAGCCGTTCGGCTCCGAGCGCGGAGAGGATGGAACGCAATGCGCCGCGCAGGGCGGCGCTGTCGTCGACCAGCATGATCTTGCGGTCGCGCAGCATGTCGCACGTATCAGACTGAAGATTGCCCACGGTGCACCCCAGCAGTTTCTCGATCTTCTTGCCGGGACCATATTCGAGGATGCTTAACGGGCGGCTAAACCGGAGTCAGGTCTGGAATTGCTCGATCAGGATGCGTTCGCCGAGCGGCCGGCCGGGATCGAAAAGCATGGTCAGCGTGTGATCCCGGTCAGTTTCGATCTCGACCCAGGCAATCTCGCGGAACTCGCGGGAGTCGGCCACGGCGGAGACCGGCCGCAGTTCGGGGTCGATCACATCGAAGCGGACCCGGCTATCATTGCCGATCAGAGCGCCGCGCCAGCGCCGGGGACGGAAGGCGCTGATCGGGGTCAGGGCCAGGACGCTGGAACTCAGCGGCAGGATCGGTCCATGGGCCGAGGCGTTGTACGCCGTCGATCCCGCCGGGGTGGCGACCATCACGCCATCGGCGGCCAATTCCTCCAGGCGAACGCGGCCATCGACCGAGATACGGATTTTCGCCGTGTGGCGCTTCTCGCGAAGAAGCGAAACCTCATTGATGGCAAGCGCTTCGAAGCTGTGTCCGTCAATGCGTTCGCCGCGCGCTTTCAGCGGATGAATATGCGCCGGTTCCGCCGCCCGCAGGCGCGACTGAAGATCGTCTTCGGCGAAGTCGTTCATCAGGAAGCCGACCGAGCCGAAATTCATCCCGAAGACCGGCAGGCTGCGCTTCATCGAGAGGTGCAGGGCGTCGAGCATCGTGCCGTCGCCGCCGAGGGCGACGATCATGTCGGCCTCGTCGAGACCGGTCTGACCGTAACGCGCGGTGAGCGCCTCGCAGGCCGCCTGCGCGGCCGGGCGCGGGCTGGCGATGAAGGTCAGCTTGAGTGTCGTTTCGGGGGAGGAGGTCATTGCGGCCGCCGTTGACAGGCCGTCATTCAAACGCTGTCGGCGAGCCGGCGCAAGGCGTCGTGTGCGCTGCCAACCGTATAGTTGGCAAAGACTTTGGCCGCACCTGTCATCGCGTCTTCGCCGAGCTCGCTTTGAATGCGGCCGGACCTTTGCAGTCCGCGCAAAATGGTCGGGAAGACGCTGCGGTCAATCCGGGCTGAGCGGCAGGCAAGCGCTGCGGCGCGAACACTGCCGGCGGCGAGCGCCTTGCGCCACTGCGTCGCGGAGATCGTGCACAGCGACGCGATCGCATAGTCGAATAGGGCGTCATTGCCTTCGGTCAGCGCGCGCAGGGCGAAGGTGCCGTTCAGCGTTCCGGCGGCTTCGAGTTTCTCGACCAGCTTGCGCGCGAGCGTGTCATCATCGTCTGCAAGGGCCGAAGAAACCGTCTCCTGTCGGGCTGCGTTATCGAGTTGGGTGCCGGGTCCGAACGTATCGATGAGCGTGTCCTGGTAGGCGTCGGCGATGTGTATGGCGATCTCGCCGGCCAGGATTTCGGGCAGGTCGGGGCGCGCACTGAGGGTGCGGGCGAGTATGCCGTCATTGCGGGCGCAGGCCGCCAGCGTTTCGCAGGCCAGTTCAGACAGGGAGGCGGTTGTATTGGCGGCCAGGGCACGCATGACGATGATCTCGGAGTGCCGCGCCAACGCCGAGGTGATGGCGATCGAAATGTTCGGCCGACCCGCAATCAACACCCGGTGGTCGCGGGTGCCCTCGTCGGAGAGCCGGACGAGGTCGCCTTCCGTCAGCCGGACCGAACGTGCAATGATGGGTTCGGCGATGGCAGGAGCATCGAAAGCGAGAAAACGAACCACTTCATGGGGCGCCCAGGCGCAGTCGGCGAGGCGTGCGGCCATTGCCATGCGAACGCGATGTTCGGCCTTTCGGGCGAGCGAGAGCAGGAGTTCGTCGGCAATCGGTTCGGCGCGGCGTGACAGCGGAGAGGCAGCGCAGATGTCGGTCACACCCAATGCGAGTTGCGCACGGCTTGCCGGATCCTTGACCCGAGCCAGACTGGACAGCGCGCTCATCATGCCGCTCACGACAGACCCCCGAATGAACCCTCTCGTGCCGAAACGCACGAATCATTCGTGAATCCTTATGGTTTCCCACTGATTAACGCGATAGCTGGACGGGAAGAATGGCGAAAGATTTCAACGACGCACGCACGGCACTGCTGAGCGCCTTCGAACAGACCCGGCACGCCACCGAGGCCCTGTCGGCGCCGCTGAGCGCCGAAGACCAGTGTGTCCAGACCATGCCGGACGTCAGCCCGACCAAGTGGCACCGGGCGCATACGACCTGGTTCTGGGAAACCTTTCTGCTGGGTCCGAACCAGCCGGACTATCGCCCGTTCAACGACCGCTTCTGCTACCTGTTCAATTCCTATTACGAGCAGGTCGGGGAACGGCATCCCAGACCCGAGCGGGGCTTCCTGACCCGCCCGTCCTGCGACGAGATCGGCGCTTACCGGCGGCATGTCGATGCGGCGGTCGCGGACTTCCTTGCGTCGGCCAGCGACGCGGCGCTTTCCCACACGACCGGGATCATCGAGCTCGGCATCGCTCACGAGCAGCAACATCAGGAATTGCTGGTCACCGACATCAAGCATGTCCTGTCGCGTCACCCCTTCGCACCTGCCGCCTATGCGGCGCCCGCTGTGCCGCCGCGCGGGATCGCGCCGGCGGCGTTCGTCGACTTCGAAGGCGGGCTGAACGAGATCGGTCATGCCGGTTCCGGCTTCGCCTTCGACAATGAGGGGCCACGCCACAGGATCTGGCTGGACCCGTTCGGCCTGGCCGATCACCCGGTCACCAACCGGGAGTACGCGGAATTCATCTGTGAGGGCGGTTATGAGACAGCCACGCTGTGGCTGTCCGACGGGTGGGCCCGAATCCAGCAGGACGGTCGCCGCGCGCCGCTCTACTGGCGTGAGGCAGACGGCGAATGGTTCGAGTTCACCCTGCATGGTGCAGTGCCGCTCGATCCCGACGCTCCGGTCTGCCATCTCGACTTCTACGAAGCGAACGCCTTTGCCGAATGGACCGGTTACCGGCTGCCGACCGAAGCGGAATGGGAACATGCCGCCGTGCGGGCAGGGCTGGAGGGACGCTTTCTTCAGCCCGGCGTGTCGGCACAACCGGCGGGCGTTGGGGGAGAGGGGCTGCGCCAGATGTTCGGGGGGGTCTGGGAATGGACCCGGTCGGACTACGCGCCCTATCCGGGCTTCCGTGCGCCGGAGGGCGTGGTCGGGGAATACAATGGCAAGTTCATGTGCGGCCAGTATGTCCTGCGGGGAGGCAGTTGTGCCACGCCGGAAGGCCATGTGCGGTCCAGCTACCGCAACTTCTTTCCGCCCCACGCGCAGTGGCAGTTTTCCGGGCTCAGACTGGCGCGCGACGTTTGACGGGCGGCGCCGAGTTGCGCAATCCTGCGCGGTGAACAGCGTTCAATAAACGCGATGCTCCGGGGAGACGGTGATGGACGATCAACAGGCTTCGGTGAAATCCCTCGTCACGGAGGAGGAATGGAAGACGCGCTGCGATCTCGCGGCGCTCTACCGTCTCGTGCGCATGCACGGTTGGGATGATCTGTTCTTTACCCATATCTCGATGCGCGTGCCTGGTCCCGAGGAGCATTTCCTGCTCAATCCGTTCGGACTTCTGTACGAGGACGTGACCGCCTCGAACCTCGTGAAGGTCGATCTCAAGGGCAATGTTCTGCCGCCGTCACGCTACGGCATCAATCCGGCCGGCTTCACCATCCACTCGACCATCCATGCGGCGCGGCCCGACATGACGGTGGCCATGCACCTTCATACCGATGCGGGCGTGGCCGTCGCTGCACAGAAGGACGGCGTGCTGCCGATCTCGCAACTCGCGATGAACATCATGAGCGACGTGGCCTATCACGACTATGAAGGCCTCGCCCTGGTCGAGGACGAGAAGCCCCGGATCGTGAAGGATATGGGTGACAAGCACCTGATGATCCTGCGCAATCACGGCACGCTGTCGGTCGGCGCGCACCCGTTCCAGGCGTATCTGCGAATTTATCTACTTGAACGTGCGTGCAAGATACAGACAATGGCTCAATCGGGCGGCGCGGAGCTGATCCATTGGGACAAGGCGATGCAGGATCGTGTGTTCAAGCAGGGCGAGGAAGGCATTCTCAACGAATTCTTCCTCGAGATTGCCTGGGCAGCCCTGCTCGACCGGGTCCGCCGCGAGTCTCCGGGCTTCGATACCTAGCTGCATTGTGTGCGGCACTGTTGAGCAGCGCCCCGGCCCTGGCCGGGGCGTGGCCGCTCGACAAGGGCGAAGGCCTGATCATCACGACTGCGCTGCTGGACCGGGCGACATCCTGGTATGACGACGCCTCCGACCGCCGTGATGGCGGCGATTACCGGAAGCTCGAAAGCGCCGTTTTCTTCGAGTACGGGCTGACCGGCCGCTTCACCCTGGTCGGCCGGGTAGCCTGGCAGGACGTGACACGGATCGATGCCGGGCTGGTCGACAGCGCAAGCGGCTTCGCATCGAGCGAGGCGGGTTTGCGCTATGCGGCCCTGCGGCGCGGTGGTGCCGTCCTCTCGGTGCAGGGCGTCGTCCTTCTGCCGGGCGAGGCGGAGAATATCGCCGACCTTCCGCTGGGCGAGGGCGGGCCGGGCGGCGAACTGCGCATGCTCGCCGGCTATTCCGCGAGCCGGAACGGCTTTCTGGACGCACAACTGGCATATCGCTGGCGCGAAACGCCCGATCCCGACGAGGTCCGGCTGGACCTGACGGCCGGATGGCGGCCGCGTCCGCAATTATTGCTCATGGCGCAATCCTTCTCGACCTGGAGCACGGGCGACATCGTCCCGGGGCGGCGCGACTTCGCCCAACACAAGCTGCAGGTTTCCGCAGCGTGGGAGTTCGAGACCGGCACGTTGCAGGCGGGACTGATCGCGACCCCGGCGGGCCGCAATGCCATTGCCGAAGAGGCGGTCCTTGTGTCGTGGTGGCGCCGGTTCTGAGCACCGGAAATGCACTTGTTCCTGAAATGACTTTGCCGAACGGGACGCGGGGTCTAAATGCTGCGCCAACGCGAAGGGTAGAATTCTGTGATGCGCAAAGCTGCATTCCTCATCGTTGCTGTGGCCGTATTCGCCTTGATGGCGGGCGCGGTCGCCGTACGCGAATTGTTGCGTGAGCCCGAACAGGCCTTTGCCGGGGGCGGGGTGCAGCCCGTGGAAGTGGCCGACGTCACGACGGCGACCTTTGCCGACACGATCGAGGCGATCGGGACCGCGCGCGCGAACGAACAGGTCACGATCTCCGCTCAGGTCAGCGAAATCATCGGGCGCATCGCATTTGAATCGGGCGACCGCGTCACGGCGGGGCAGATCCTCGTCGAACAGGCCGGTGGCGAGGAATACGCGGCGCTGAACGAAGCACGCGCGACCGAGCGCGAGGCCCGACAGGAACAGGAGCGTTTCCGGGACCTGGCCGAACGCGGTATCGCGCCGACGCAGCGCGTTCAGGAAACCCAGGCGGCGCTCGACCGGGCGACGGCACGTGTGCGCGCGGTCGAGGCGCGCCTGGCCAACCGGATCATCCGTGCGCCCTTCGACGGGGTTGTCGGACTGAGGAATGTGTCGGCCGGCGAACTGGTGGGCCCCGGGGACATCATCGCGACACTCGACGATGTCTCGCGGATCAAGCTCGACTTCACCGTGCCGGAACGTTTCCTGTCGGTCGTGTCGGCCGGTCAGGTCATCGTGGCCCGGTCCGATGCCTTTCAGGGCGAGACGTTCGACGGCGAAATCACCAATGTGGACTCGCGCGTCGATCCGGTGACGCGTGCCGTGACCGTGCGCGCCGAAATCGACAATTCCGATGGCCGTCTTCTGCCGGGCATGTTGCTGACAATCGAGGTGCGCCGCGATGTGCGCGAGCGGCCCGCGATTCCGGAAACCGCAGTCATGCGGCGTAACGAGCAGGCCTTCGTCTATGTCGTGCCGACCGGCGACAATCCGGTGATCGAGGCGCGAAACGTCGATCTCGGCGTCCGTTCTGGCGCGATGATCGAGGTCGTATCCGGCCTGCAGCCCGGTGAACGTGTCGTGTCGGAAGGCACGCACCGCTTGCGCCCCGGTGCACCGGTTCAGGTCACGCGCCAGTGGCACTCCACGGGCGCCACCGCCGTGGGAACTGCGCCATGACGCTTTCCGATGTCGCCGTCAAACGCCCGGTCCTCGCGGGCGTGGTCAGTGCGCTGATCGTCGTGTTCGGCCTTCTGGGCTACCGCAATCTGCCGCTTCGCGAACTGCCCGATGTCGACCGGCCCGTCGTATCGGTCGATGTGCAATATCCCGGGGCCAATGCCGAAGTGGTCGAGAACCGCGTGACGCAGGTGATCGAGGACCAGCTGTCCGGCATCGAGGGGGTCGAGCTGATCACCTCGTCGAGCCAGGACGGGGAAGCCGACATCGACGTGACGTTCACGCTCGACCGCGACATCGAGGCGGCCGCCAACGACGTACGCGACGCCGTGTCCCGCGCGCAGGGCCGCCTGCCGCTCGAAATTGACCCTCCGCGGGTGCGCAAGCAGGACGCCGACGCGCGCCCGATCATCTGGTACAGCCTCGCCTCCGAGCGGATGTCGGTTGAAGAACTGACCGACTACGCGCAGCGCTACATTGTCGACCGCTTCTCCGTGCTGGACGGGGTATCGCAGGTAATGATCGGCGGTGACCGCCGCTATGCCATCCGTGTCTGGCTGGACCCGCAGCAGCTTGCCGCGCGCGGCCTGACCGTCGAAGACATCGAGAGTGCGCTGCGCGCGCAGAATGTCGAGCTGCCCGGCGGGTCTCTGGAGGCCGCGGAAGTCGATCTGACCGTGCGCGTGGAACGCAGCTACACGTCACCCGAGGATTTCCGCCGGCTGCCGATCGGATCGTCCAGCCAGGGACATGTGATCCGCCTTGGCGAGGTCGCCGATGTCGAGCTGACGGCCGCGGAGACCCGGTCGCTGTTCCGGGGCAATGGCGTGACCCAGGTCGGGATCGGGATCATCCGGCAGAGCCAGGCCAACGACATCGCCGTAGCGGCTGCTGTCCGGGGCGAAGTCGAAGCGCTGACACCGGGTTTGCCCGAGGGCATGTCGATGGTTTCGGCCTTCGATTCCACCGTCTTCATCGAGGAATCGATCGCCGAGGTGTGGCGTACGCTGATCGTCGCCGCCCTGCTCGTGATCGCGGTGATCTATCTGTTTCTGGGATCCTTCCGCGCCGCGCTGATCCCGGCACTGGTCGTGCCGGTCTGCCTGATCGGCACGTTCGGCATTCTCGCCGCCTTCGGATTTTCCATCAACACGCTGACCCTGCTCGCACTGGTGCTGTCCATTGGTCTGGTGGTCGACGATTCCATTGTTGTGCTGGAGAACATCCAGCGCCGCGCCGACCTGGGCGAACCGCGCCAGCTTGCGGCGCTGCTCGGCGGACGGCAGGTTTTCTTTGCCGTGATCGCCACGACCGCCGTGGTTGTTGCCGTCTTTGTGCCGTTGATCTTCCTGCCCGGACTGATCGGGCGGATCTTCGTGGAATTGGCGATCACCGTCTCCGGCGCCGTGATCCTGTCCAGCTTCGTCGCCCTCACGCTGTCGCCGATGATGGCCTCCAAGCTGGTCGTTCCGGCGACCAAGACGCGGGGGATCGCCAAATGGACCGATGATGCGGTTCAGTCGATGCGGCGGTCCTACCGCAATTCATTGGGTATCGTGATGAGCCGGCCCTGGACAGTGGTGCCGATCCTGCTCGTGGCCATCGCGGGGTCAGGCTTCTTCCTGACCAAGATTCCGGGCGAGCTGGTTCCGACCGAGGACCGCGGCGCCTTCTTCGCCTTCTTTTCCGGTCCGGAGGGGGCGGGATTCGACTACACCGCCGAAGAGGCCGGCGAGATCGAGGACATCCTGCTCGACTATGTCGAGAGCGGTGAAATCACGCGCGCCATGATCCGGGTGCCAGGCTGGGGCGGTGGCGGCTATTCGACCGGTATCATGTTCGCATCGCTGGCGCCGTGGGACGAGCGCGAGCGCGACGGCCAGGCGATCGTCGGCGAGCTGAATGGCCGGCTGGGCCAGCTTACCGGCGTGCGCGCCTTCGCCTCGATGCGGTCCGCGCTGGGCGGCGGCGGCGGCAATTCGGACATCGAATTCGTGCTTGGCGGCGGGGATTATGAGGAACTGGCCGCGTGGGCGGATGACATTATCGCCGCGGCACGCGAGTCCAATCCCAACCTCTTGCGCATGTCGAGCGACTATGAGCCGACGGCGCCGCGTGTGCTCGTCGATATCGACCGGGAGCGCGCTGCCGATCTCGGCGTGTCGGTCGCGGCAATCGGCCGGACGCTGGAATCGCATCTCGGCTCGCGCCGGGTCGGCTTCTTCGTCGACCGGGGCGAAAACTACGACATCATCCTGCAAAACCGCCGGGAGGCGCGTTCCGACCGCAGCGATCTGGAAACGCTCTACGTCCGCTCCTCCTCCGGCGAGCTGATCCCGTTGTCAAACCTGGTGAATCTGCGCGAAGCGGGCGAACCCTCAGAGCGTCCGCGTGTGAACCGGCTGCGCTCCGTCACGATTTCCGCCACGCTGGAGGAAGGCTATACGCTGGGCGAGGCCGTGGAATGGTTCGAGGACTATGCCAGTGACAATCTGCCGGCGAATGTCCAGACCAGCTTCCTCGGCAATGCGCGCGAATTCCTCGACGCCAACCAGGCCGCTCTGTTCGCCTTCGCCATGGCGCTGCTGATCGTCTTCCTGGTGCTGGCGGCACAGTTCGAGAGCCTGATCCAGCCCTTCGTCATCATGCTGACCGTTCCGCTGGCCATCGCCGGCGGCCTGTTCGGCCTCTACATGGCCGGCTCGTCGCTGAATATCTACAGCCAGATCGGTCTGGTCGTCCTGATCGGCCTCGCCGCCAAGAACGGCATCCTGATCGTGGAGTTCGCGAACCAGCTGCGCGACGAAGGTCAGGAGCTTGCCGAGGCGACGATCAACGCGGCAGAAACCCGCCTGCGCCCGATCCTGATGACCGGTATTTCGACGGCGATCGGGGCGCTGCCGCTGATGCTGGCCAGCGGAGCAGGCGCGGAAAGCCGGGCGACGATCGGCGTGGTGATCTTCACCGGCGTGCTGGTCGCGACGCTGTTCACCCTGTTCATCGTGCCGGCCGTGTACGGCGTCCTCGGGCGTTACACGAAGACGCCGAACTGGGTGGCGAAACAGCTCGAGAAGCAGTCGGACCAGCAGGTGGGTGCTGCCGACATGCCCGCCGAATAGGCTATTCGGCGGCCGTCTCGATCATCAGATAGGCAATGACGTCGCGGCGGTCGTTGGCTTCGCGCAGGCCGACGAAGCTCATCCGGTTGCCCGGAATGTAGCCGCGCGGGTCCTGCAGCCAGCTGTCGAGGTGTTCCGGCGACCAGTCGATGCCGGAGTCGCGAACCGCGGCGGAATAGCTGAAGCCTTCGACCTCGCCGGCATTGCGCGAGAACAGGCCGTGCAGGTTCGGGCCGACCAGGTTGCGCGCGCCTTCGGCGATCGTATGGCACGAGGCGCAGCGGCGGAACTGGCGGTTGCCATTGGCGAGGTCCGCTTCGTTGTAGGGGGCGGGCAGGGCGGCGAGCGCTGCCGTCATGTCGGTCTCGGCTTCGTCGGCCGCCGCCTCGATGGCCTCTTCGGTCGCGGACGGCGCCTCCTCGGTCGGTGTTTCGGTCATTGCTGCGTCATCCACCGCCGCGGCCGGCTCCTCGATCGGTGCGGACTGCTGCGCAGGCGCGGGCGCGTTCGACGCGTCCGGTTCGCTGTCACCCGACCCGCCGCAGGCGGCGATCACAAGGGCGGCGGCGGAAAGAAGCAGAATGTGACGCATGACGGAGTCTCCCTGGTCCCGGTAATCGCCGCAGACCATAAAAGTTTCCCGGAGACGCGCCAGAGGCTTGGATGTCGCAGGAAACACCCGTCCCCATGGGGACCGAATACGGACCTGGTGCCGGCTGAGGGACTTGAACCCCCGACCTTCGGTTTACAAAACCGCTGCTCTACCAGCTGAGCTAAGCCGGCCCCGGTGTCAGGCTGGCGGAATAGACCGAAGGCGCTGCCGCCCGCAAGCGGCAAGCGCCTCCGGCATGCGGTCTAGAACAGCGCCAGGATGACGGCGGCGAGCAGGAAGCCGACGAGCTGATTGCCGAAATGGATCAGCGTGAGGCCCAGCTTCTGGCGTTCGTAGATGAAGGCCAGCGCCTGTGTGGTCGCGGAGAAGGCGATCCACAGGACGAAGGCGATGTGCAGCGCGTCAAGAATCGAATCGACGCTGGTCCAGTGAAAGACCAGCGCCATGCCGATGGCGGTGATCAGCGCATTGATCACGCCCTGGACGAGGACCGGGGCCATGTTCTGGCCCTTGAAGTCGTCCTCGGTCCAGCCGTGCAGCTTCATCCACGTCTTGCCGAAGAGTGGTCCGTACCAGAGAAAGCCGACCACCATGAAGCCGAGCGCGGCGAGCAACGCGGCAATGATATTGATGCCATGGAATTCCATATGAATGTTCCCTCCCCAGCCGCGGGCAGGTAAGGAGACGCCCGCATCCTGTCACCGGCGTCTTTCGCGCCGGAGGCGAAAGGCTACACCCGACTCAATTCGTGGACGAAGAGAAATCATGGCCCGCTACCTGATCACGAGCGCACTGCCCTACATCAACGGCGTCAAGCATCTCGGCAATCTGGCCGGGTCGATGCTGCCGGCGGATGTCTATGCGCGCTATCTGCGCCTCAGGGGCCATGAGGTGCTCTATATCTGCGCGACCGACGAGCACGGCACGCCGGCCGAACTCGCCGCCGCGGAAGCCGGGCTGGACGTGCGGGCCTATTGCGACCGCGAACACGAGGTGCAGAAGAAGGCGGGCGAGGGATTCTCGCTGTCCTACGACTATTTCGGCCGCACCTCCTCGGCGCAGAATTATGCGCTGACCCAGCATTTCGCCGCCGTGCTGGAAGCCAACGGGCTGATCGAGGAGCGCAGCGATGAACAGGTCTTTTCCATCGATGACGACCGCTTCCTGCCGGACCGCTATGTCGAGGGCACGTGTCCGCATTGCGGGTTCGAGCGGGCGCGCGGCGACCAGTGCGACAATTGCGGGCGGCTGCTGGAACCGACCGATCTGATCGATCCCTATTCAAAGATTTCCGGCAGCCGGAATCTCGAAGTGCGCGAGACGAAGCATCTCTACCTGCTGCAGACGCAGATGGAGGAGACGCTGCGCGCCTGGGTCGATGCCGCCGAGGGCTGGCCGTCGCTGGCCAAGTCGATCGCCTATAAATGGCTCGACGAAGGACTGCGCGACCGGTCGATCACGCGCGACCTGAAATGGGGCGTGCCGGTCGCAGCGGACGGCAAGCCGCGTCCCGGTTTCGAGAGCAAGGTCTTCTATGTCTGGTTCGATGCGCCGATCGGCTATATCGGCGCGACAGCGGAATGGGCCGAGGCCCATGGCGGTGACTGGGAAAGCTGGTGGAAGACCGGCCAGGGCGCGGAGGACGTCACCTATGTCCAGTTCATGGGCAAGGACAATGTCGCCTTTCACACGGTCAGCTTCCCGGCGACCATCCTCGGATCGGGCGAGGACTGGAAGACGGTCGATCGGCTCAAGGCGTTCAACTGGCTCAACTGGTATGGCGGGAAATTCTCGACCAGCGAAAAGCGCGGCGTCTTCATGGACCAGGCGCTGGACCTTCTGCCGGGCGACTATTGGCGCTGGTATCTGACGGCGAATGCGCCGGAAGGATCCGACACGCAATTCACCTGGGAGCATTTCCAGTCGACGGTGAACAAGGATCTCGCCGACGTGCTGGGCAATTTCGTGAACCGTCTGCTGCGCTTCACGAACTCGCGCTTTGACGGACACGTGCCCGAAGGCGGGGAATGGGGTGAGGCTGAAGACTGGCTGGCAGGCGAGGTCGATACGCGCCTCAAGGCGATCGCCGCCCACTACGAGGCGATGGATTACCGCAAGGCGGCGGCGGAAACCCGTGCGCTCTGGGCTGCCGGGAACGAATATCTGACCCGCGCCGAACCGTGGACGCATTTCAAGGCCGACCGCGACAAGGCGGCGGTGGGCGTGCGCACGGGCATCGCGCTGGCCGCGATCATGGGCCGCGTGGCGCAGCCGATCATTCCCGAAGCCGCGGCGAAGATTCTCGATGCCGTGGGCGCGAGCGAACGCGATTGGCCGCAAGGTGATGCCAAGGATATGCTGACGGCGTTCGCGCCGGGCCATCCGATCACGCCGCCGGACGTCCTGTTCGCGAAGATCGCCGACGAACAGGTCGAGGAATGGTCGCAGCGTTTCGGGGGATCGCCGAAGGACTGACCGCTAGTGCCAGTCCCGCCTGGACAGGTAGAGCACGATCAGCGCCAGCAGGGCTGCGCCGCCCAGTCCTCCGAGCATCAGCGCGAATTCGGCGCGTTCCGGCTCGCTCGCCAGCATGTTCACGGGCAGAAGCCACGGGAAGAAGATCCCGTATTCCGACGAGGTCGCGGCGACCGCCACGAAGGTGCCGCCAATGCCGACCGAGACGGGCAGGGCGAAGCTGTTGAAGCGCAGCGCGACGCCGAGCTGGACCGCAATCAGCAGGAATGAGGCGAGATACATCTTGCCGAGCAGCTTGGCCGCGTCCCACCAGGGCGGACTGCCTTCGAGCGCTTCGGCCGGATTGATCCAGCCGGCGATGAATCCGGAGGCGAAGATCGAGCCGTAGATCAGCGCCGTGACGATCGCCATCAGGGCGAGCGCCATCACGATCTTGCCGGTGAAGACCTGCCATTTCGGGACCGGAGTGGCGAGGATTTGCGACCAGGTACCCGGACCATGTTCCATCTGGGCGAGGAGGGCGGTGAGGCCCGTCGCCGTCATCGGCAGGAGGAAATAGGCCCAGATGGCCGAGGTCGACATCATCTGGAAGGCCCAGATGCCCGGCGACTCGCCCGAAAGCTGGATCAGCACGGTCAGAATGAAGGTCATGACCGGTGCGACGCCCATCACGATGATGGCGAGGGAACGTCTGAGTTTCAGCGCCTCGGCGCGCATGACGCCGATCATTGCAGGTCTCCCGTGCTGCCGGTGCGTTCCAGGAAGATGGATTCCAGCGACGGTTTCACCGCGGTCAGTTCCGACACGGCGAATCCGGCCTCGACGAGATCGCGGTTGACTGCGGCGCACTCGGCCGGCGTGAAACGGCCGGGCAGGCGAACGCCGTCTTCGGCCTCCTGGGCATCGGCGTGAGTCGCGCGGATCCGGGACAGGGCTTCGGCGGGACGGTCGAGCCGGATCGTCAGCCCGCCGGGATGCGCGTCCATCAGGGCCGCGATCGTGTCCTGGAAAAGCAGCTTGCCGCGATGCATCAAGGCGACATGGTTTGCGGTCTGCTCGATCTCGCCCAGCAAGTGACTGGACACGAGTACGGTTGCGCCGAAACGCTCGGGTGCTTCGCGGATCAGGGTCCGCATCTCGTGAATTCCCGACGGGTCGAGTCCGTTGGTTGGTTCGTCGAGAATCAGGAGTTTCGGATTGCCGAGCAGGGCGCGAGCGAGGCCGAGGCGCTGGCGCATGCCGAGCGAGTAGCCCTTCACTCGCCGTTTCGCCGCGCCGCCGAGGCCCACGAGATCGAGCACCCGGTCGCGCTCGCGCCGGGGCAGGCCGGCCATGTGGCAGGCAATGTCGAGATTTTCCGCGCCGGTGAGGTGAGGGTAGTGGGCCGGGGTCTCGACCAGCGAGCCGACGCCGGTCAGCGCCTTGCGGCGTTCGCGATGTATGTCATGTCCGCCGAGCCGGATCGATCCGCCCTGCGGCCGGATCAGGCCCAGCAGCATGCGGATCGTCGTGGTCTTGCCGGCCCCGTTCGGGCCAAGAAATCCCGCGACCGCGCCTTGCGGCACGTGCAGGTCGAGGCGGTCAACGGCCTGTATGCTGCCAAAGCGGCGGCTGACGCCCTCGGTTTCGATCACCCAGTCATTCATGCGCACATCAGGCGCGTTTCAGGGAATTTCTCCTACCGGGAACGTTGCACAAAGCGTCCCTCCCGTTGACGGACGGGTGCGGCTCCTTTCGAATGGCCGCAATCTGTCTGACCGGGAAGGGGCCTTCCAATGCGTATCCGCTATCTCGCCGCCTGTGCGGCGCTCGTTTTCACCGCTCCGGCGTTCGCGCAGGACGATCTGCGCAGCTCGATCGCCGAGGACTATGACGCGAATCTCGAAGCGCTCTACCAGCACTTCCATGCCAATCCTGAACTGTCTTTCCGGGAGGTGGAGACCGCGGCCCGCCTCGCCGGGGAATTGCGCGCGCTCGGCTATGACGTGACCGAGAATGTCGGCCAGACCGGGATTGTCGCGGTGCTGGAAAACGGCGAGGGCCCGACATTGATGCTGCGGGCCGACATGGACGGTCTTCCCGTGGAGGAACAGACCGGGCTGGATTTTGCCTCGACGGTGACGGGAACCGACCTGCGCGGTCAGACCTCTCCGGTCATGCACGCCTGCGCCCACGACACCCACATGACGGCGCTGGTCGGAACGGCCCGCCAGTTGATGGACCGCCGCGACAGCTGGTCGGGAACGCTGGTGCTGATCGGGCAGCCCGCCGAAGAGATCGGCCTCGGTGCCCAGGCGATGCTGGAAGACGGTCTCTATGAGCGCTTCCCGACACCCGACGCCGTGATGTCTTTTCATACCTTTGCCGGCGTTCCATCGGGGCAGATCCACTACGCTCCGGGCTATGCGATGGCGAATGTCGATTCGGTCGACATCCTTGTTCACGGCGTCGGCGGTCACGGCGCCTATCCGCACACCACGAAGGATCCGGTCTATCTCTCCGCCCAGATCATCATGGCGCTGCAGTCTCTGGTATCGCGTGAAGTGTCCCCGCTCGAACCGGCGGTGATCACGGTCGGTGCCATTCACGGCGGCACGAAGCACAACATCATCTCTGACCAGGTGCACATGCAACTGACCGTGCGGTCCTATTCCGACGAGGTCCGCAATCATCTTCTGAACGGGATCGAGCGCATCGCCCATGCCCAGGCGCAATCCTATGGCCTGCCGGAAAGCCTGTGGCCGGAGGTGAGCTGGGAAGAGGAATATACCCCGTCGCTCTACAACGAGCCGGGCCTGGCCGAGGAAGCCGCCGGCCTGCTGCGCGAGCGCTTCGGCGCCACCGTCGTGCGAGAAGCTAGCCCGGTCATGGGCGGTGAGGACTTCGCCCGGTATCACCGGACTGACGAAAACGTCCCGGTCTTCATGTTCTGGGTCGGCGGGACACCGCAGGAAGTGCTCGACAGCTATCGCGAGCGCGGCGAGACACCGCCATCCAACCACTCACCCTTCTTCGCGCCGGATGCCGAAGCCTCGATCACGCTGGCGGCCGAGGCCATGACGGTGCTGGCGATGGATTATCTCGCCGCGGGTGACACCGGAGACGGCGCCGAGTGAGCGATTTCAGACGAGCGTTTTCGGGCGCGCCCTGGGAAGCCAAGGTCGGCTATTGCCGGGCGGTTCGTGCCGGTCCCCATGTCTGGGTGACCGGCACCGTCGCTCTGAATGACGACGGAAGCGTTCATGCGCCCGGCGATGCCGGCGCGCAGGCCGCGCGTTGCTTCGAGATCATCGGCAAGGCGCTCGAATCGGTGGGTGCCGGATTGTCGGATGTCGTGCGCACCCGCATGTTCGTCACCGACATTTCCCGCTGGGAAGAGATCGGCGCGGCGCACGGTGCCGTGTTTCGCGATCACCCGCCGGCGACGACAATGGTGGAGGTGTCACGCTTCATCGGGCCCGATTTTCTTGTCGAGATTGAAGCAGATGCGTTTGTCGCGGAAGGCTAGGCGCCTTCGGGAATGCCTTTGGGCGGAGTGCCGTATTTCAAACGGGCCTCGCCCCAGTGCCCCAGTGGCAAATGGCATTTCGAACAATCGATCGGGGTTGTGACCACGATGGCGTTCGACATCACCGAATTGATGGCGCCGCAGTCGGGACATTTGATCTTGTGAATGTCGAATTCGGGTGAAGTCATGGCTACGCCTCCTGACGTTCCAGGCGGGAGCAAGGACCTCTCTCTTTCCCTCAAGAAAAAGCGAACTGTCTCTCAGTCACCGGTATGCCTCCAGAACTCACCGGCGATGGTCTCATTCTAACATCGACGCGATATTGTTTGGCGTATCATATGATATCTACGCCTAACATTTCCTGTAACCGGATGAATTCCTTGCCGTACAAAAATAAGGAAATTTTGTGATCCCCCAAAACGAGCGGAAATTATCCCGCTGCTCCGTACACACTTCTGCTGACCGGAAGCCACCCCGGTCGCGACAAGCCCCATGAAGGACGAGGACGGATCATGACGTTGACGACGCTTTTGATGGCCCTGCAAACCGCCGCAGCCTTCCCGGCCGGCTCGGTCTGGGAGAATCAGGGCGGGTCGATCCTGCATATCGACGAGATGCTCGAGAACGGGCATTTCCACGGCCGCTACATCAACAATGCCGAAGGCTATCCCTGCAGCGGGGTGGAATACCGGGTCGTGGGTGATGTCTACGATCCGCTGATCCAGTTCTCCGTCGTCTGGCGCGCCGAGGAGGAGACCTGCCACTCGATCACAGGCTGGACCGGACGCATCGAGGAGGGCGAGATCGTCACCGAATGGCGGCTTGTGCGCTGGCGCGAGGACGGGTTTTCAGAATTCGCCGGCGAAAGCGTTTTCACGCGGATCGACGATCACGCGGAATAGACCTGCCGTGAACGCGAATCCCGTCTAGTCTGCGCGTCGACGACAAGGGGAGACGGACATGTTCGGAGACGGCAGCCTCATTCCGGCCGGGAATCATTTCGCCGCCATGGCGGGCCTTTTCGTGATCGCGGCGCTGGGCTTCCTGGCGGAAAAGACCCGCATCGGCGCGTTGGTGACCGGCGCTGTGGTCACCATCCTGCTTGCCATTGTGGCGGCCAATCTGAACATCATTCCCGGCGACGCACCGGCCTACGGCTTCGTCTTCAGCTATTTCGTGCCGATCCTGATCCCGCTCTTCCTGATGAAGGCGGACCTGAGGAAGGTGTTCTTCGAGACCGGGCGGCTGACGCTGGCCTTCATGCTCGCGGCCTTCGCGACCGTGGTCGGCGCGATCGTCGCGGTCGGCGTGCTCGACTTCGCCGGGCGCGACGCCGAAGTCGCGGGCGTGTTCACCGCGACCTATATCGGCGGCTCGGTCAATTTCGCGGCACTGCTCGACATCACCGGCTTGCGCCAGGATGCGAATTTCGTCTCGACCTCGGTGGCCGCCGACAATCTCGCCAGCGCGCTTTTCCTCGGACTGCTGGCCATCATGCCGGGCTGGCGCTGGCTGGCGAACCGCTTCCCGATGCGGGATCATTCACAGGGCGAGATCGAGGACGAGGCCGGAGGCAAGGCGACTGCTGCGACGCTCGCCTACACCATCACCTTTGCGCTGGTTGTTGTCGCGCTGGGCGATTTCCTGACGGCGCAACTGGCGAATCTGCTTGGCGCGATCGGGGTCGAGGACGCGGCCAACCAGGCCGGGAACTGGCGCTACGCCATCATCACCGTGCTTGCGGTCATACCGGCGACGGCCTTTCCGAAGACGATGGCAAAGCTGCATGGAGGCTACGAGCTCGGCCTCGGGCTGGCCTTCGTCTTCTTCGCGGCCATTGCCGCCGGGGCCGACATTCCCTCGCTGATCGAAACCGCGCCGATCCTGATGGCGCTGGTCATCATCCTCCTTTCGGTCCACGCCATTGTCCTGTTCGGCCTGGGATCGCTGTTCCGCTTCTCCCTGCCGGAGCTGATCACGGCCTCGAACGCGGCGGTGCTGGGCGCGACGACGGCTCCGGCGCTTGCCGCGGCCAAGGGCTGGAAGGATCTCGTCACGCCCGGCGTGATCGTCGGCGTGTTCGGCTATGCGCTGGGGACGATCGTCGCGACCGGCGTCTATCAGGTCTGGTCGCTGCTCTAGTCCGGCGGCACGATTTTTCGGCTTGAAGCCGAAAATTGATGTAATGTTCGCCTCGCGGGGGAATTCGGGAGGCAATCATGACACGACTTTTCCTGGTGATGGCGGCGCTGATGGCCGGCTTGATGAGCGTCGGAGTAGCCGATGCCCAACAACGCGCGATGGTACGCGCGCAGGTGCAGACCGACACGAGTTTCACGGACGAATTCCAGCAGGCGATGGAGAGCGGCAACTATGCCGCAGCGGCTGCAATGGTCCGTGAGGGCCGTGCGACCGGCATGGCCACCGGCCGCCGTCAACATTCTCCGGCTACTTCGGGGGGCGCGGCGACGAACCTTGCGGCCAATACGCCGCCGCCGGACACAGCCGATTACACCTGCAATTCCGGGAATTGCGCCTGTGCCGGTGCTTCGGACTGCGTCGCCATGGCGCCGATTTGTGCCGAGGGCACGATCGGGTGCAACGACTATGGCTGCACCTGCCAGGAAGCGACCGAATAACGCCTAGCGCGACCGGGTGATCAGGGCGGCGGTCATGTAGGCCGCCGCCGCCATCGCGATCGACAGCATGAAGCCGCCGGGGATCGCAAACACCCAGTCGGCCAGCAGGACGGTTACAAGTCCCGTGACCAGAGCGGCCAACGCCGCGATCTCTCCGCCGAGACGCAGGTAAAGCCCGGCCAGCACGCAGACGAGAATTCCGGCGCTGCCGAAGGACGAGGCGATCTCGACGAGGCCGTAAATGCTCTCGCCCGACAGGGCAATGGTCAGCGCGGTCAGGCCCGCAAGGGCGGTGATCGTGCGTGCGGCGATCAGGCGTTCGCGCGCTCCCGATTGCGGCCGGGCCCGGCGATAGAGGTTTTCCGTGGCCAGCGCCGAGACGGCGAGCAGGGCCGAATCCACGGTCGACAGCACGGCCGAGAACAGCGCACCAGCGAAGATCACGAACAGGGCAGACGGCAGCAGTTCGCGCGCCAGGGTCGGCAGGAAGAGGTCGCCGTCGCCGTGCGCGATCGGCAGGGACGGCGCCATCAGGCCGAAGGCAAGCGGGATCAGGCCGACGCCGAGATAGATTCCCGCCGCGAGCAGTCCGCCATTGCGCGCGGTTTTCGCGGATTTCGCACCGAGGAAGCGGGCAATCGGCTCCTGCGCGACGAGACTGCCGAGGACCGGGATCATCCAGACATCGATCCGCTCGATCCAGCTTTCGCCCGGACCGACAAGGCGGAGGCGTTCGGGGTCGATGCTCGCCAGAGCGGCCGAGGGTCCGCCGAGCGCCGCGACCATCACGACCAGAAGCACGACCAGGCCGATCAGCAGGATGCTGCCCTGAAGCATGTCGGTGATGACATCGCCGAGCAGGCCGCCCAGCAGGGTGTAGACGATGACCAGCGCTGTTGCGGCGACCAGCATGACCGCGACCGGAAACCCGGTAACGACGGCGAGCAGGCTGGCCATCGCCAGAAGCTGGGCGGCGGCCCAGAGCAGCGAGGTCGGAATGGCGACCAGCGCCGCGAGAAATTCGGCCCGGCCGCCGAACCGGTCGCGGAAGAAGTCGGCCAGCGTCATGTAGCCGCGCTTGCGGAACTGGCCGGCGATCAGCAGCGCCATGAAGAGGAGGGTGAGGGCGTAGCCGAACGGCTCGGCGCGCGCGCCGGCGAGGCCTTCCTCGGCGATCGTGGCGGTCGAACCGAGTACGGTCTCGCCGCCGAACCAGGTCGCGAAGACCGACAGGCCGACGGCGAAGACACCGAGCCGGCGGCCGGCAATCAGGTAGTCGGTGTCGCTGGCGGTGCGCCGTGCCGCCCACCAGGAAATACCGATCTGAAGCGCCACATAGGCCGCGAGCGCGGCGATCATCAGCATGTCAGGCGCGCGGTTTCGACCAGTCCAGCGCCTCCGCCGCAAAGGCGTCGCCCTTGGGCGTGAGTGCTGCGGGATCGTCCAGGCTGCCGAGCGTCAGATGGGTCTCGCCGGGCCATTTCTCGCCCTGATAGGACAGGGGTGTGCCGCACTTGGCGCAAAATCCCCGGCGGACGCCGGGCGAACTTTCGTGGAGTGAGCGATCGCCGGTCCATTCGACCTGATCGTCCCGGAATCCGGCCCAGGTCGAGAATGCCGCGCCGGTGTGATGCCGGCAGGATGCGCAATGGCAATTGGCCACGAATTTCGGATCTCCAACCGCGCGATAACGTACCGCGCCGCATCCGCACCCGCCTTCATACGCCATCGGTTCCGCCCCCGAATTCGAAGAATGACCCGGATTTAATCCGTCCTTTTGCATCCAGTCGAGCTAATGTGCGCATCGGAAGGGGTAGCCAATTCTGTCACGAAAGGGACCCACTCATGATGCGTTTCAAGATTGCCGCCTCCGCGCTCGTGCTCGCTGCGGCGCTCGCCCCGGCCGGCTCGGCCCAGTCGTTCGACGCGTCCGCACTGGACATCCGCAACTTCATCGGCCGGATCGAGATCCGCGAAGCGAACGGCCCGATCCTCGTCAATGTCGAAGGCGGCGCGTCCGACATCGAGGCCCCCGCGGTCAGCGAATCCGGCGGCATGGTCCGGGTCGATGGCGGCCATTCGATGCGGAACATGAACTGCAATGTGCGCAACGGAAACATCACCGTGCGCCAGGGCTGGCGCGGCGAACGCCGCCCGTTGGAGGACTATCCGACGCTGGTGATCAGCGCGCCGTCCTCGCTCGCCCTGCATATCGAGCGCACGCTCTTCGTCGGTGAGGCGGGTGATCTGGGTTCGCTCGATCTCGACTTCGATCATTGCGGCGGATTCACCGCCGGCGACATTGCCGGCGATGCCAGCGTCGATATCGACGGGTCGGGCGATGTCCGTATCGGCATGGTCGGCGGCATGGCGGATTTCGGGATCGACGGGTCGGGTGATCTCGTCAGCCTGGGGATCAGCCAGTCCGCCGTGCTCGGCATCGACGGTTCGGGCGACATCACGACCGGCGACATCGGCGGTTCGGTCGATATCGGGATTGACGGATCGGGCGATATCGAGACCGGCCGTGTCGGCGGCGCCGAGATCAATATCGACGGTTCGGGCAATACCGTGCTCGCTTCGGTCGCCGGCGGCGTCAATATCGGAATCGACGGATCGGGCGATGTCGTGATCGGCGCGGGCCGGGCGCAGCCCTTCCATGTCGAGATCGGCGGTTCGGGCGATGTCCGCTTCGACGGAGAAGCGGTCGACCTGAATGTCGAGATCGACGGTTCGGGCGATGTCCGCGTCCAACAGTCGAGCGGCAGCTATTACTGGCGCGAGCACGGCCGCGTCCGCCAGCACAACAATTAGTCGGCCTGGCCTTTCGTGACCCGCGCGCGGTGCGCTTCGTAAAGCGCGACCGCCGCGGCCACGGAGACGTTGAGGCTCTCCACCCGGTCGGTCATCGGGATGCGGGCGAGGGCATCGCAGCTGTCGGCCACGCGCGGGCGCAGCCCCTTGTCTTCCGAACCCATGACGATGACGAGGCCCGGCCCGCCATGCCGCGCGACGAGGTCGTGCAGATCGCCGTCGGCTTCGCCCGCGAGACCGATGGCGAAGCGTCCTGCCTCGCGCAGCTCCAGGATCGTGTCGGCGATGTTGGTGACGCGGATCACCGAAACCGTTTCCGCGGCGCCAACCGCGGCCTTGGCCAGCGCGCCGGACAGGGGCGGGGACTTGCGGTCCTGCATGATGACGGCGCGCACGCCGAAGGCGGCGGCCGAGCGCAGGATGGCTCCAGCATTGTGCGGGTCGGTCACCTGGTCGAGGACGAGCAGCAGGCCATGCGTCGGATCGGCGACGGCGCGCAACGGTTCGCTGTCGGGCTCGGCGCTCTGAAGCGCGAATCCCTGGTGAACGGCACCGGGCGGCAGAAGCCGGTCGATGACCGCCGGGTCCTCCATGTCGTGCTTAGTGCCTTCGGGCAGGTCGCGGGCGGCGTTGCGCGTGACCACGAGGCGTTCGATTTTCCGGCGCGGATTCGCGACCGCCGCGAGGACGGCGTGACGGCCCCAAAGCCAGCCCGGACCACCGGTCCCGGACTTGTCGGACTTGCCTTTGGCATAAGGCGATTTCGGGCGGTTGCGCCGCTCATTCTTCGTCATTATAGTCCGCGCTCCGTTTCACGACGGTCTTCCGGATATGACGGGTTGCGAACTGCAACGCAATGCGGCGTGACGGAGAGCTTTTGTTGCAATCGGGTTTTATCCGGGGATAAGACGCGCTTCGCACATCGTGTGGCCCCTGGAGGGGTGGGAGAGTGGTTAAATCCACCAGACTGTAAATCTGGCGCCTCAGGCTACGCTGGTTCGAATCCAGCCCCCTCCACCAGCCTACGCTCGCTAGCGCGAGCTTCGGCTTGGCGAGCCACCGAATTGCAGACCGGGCGATGGCATGTCCTGCGAGGCCTTGGCGAAGCGGGGCATCCGGCGTATCGCTTGAGGCAGAGTTGCGGGTATAGCTCAATGGTAGAGCAGCAGCCTTCCAAGCTGAATATGCGGGTTCGATTCCCGCTACCCGCTCCATTTGCCGGATGATAGGCAGGGCAGGCCACCCATCGAGGGCCGACGCCGATGCCGAGACTTCTTCTCCTGATTGCCGCGATTGCGACCGTTGCTGTTGCCTTCATGCATGTCGCGCTGGGCGGGCCGCTGGTGGTCGACGCCTTGCGTGCGGAGGGGGACCTGCCCGCTGTTGTCGTCTGGCTGAGCTACTTTACCTGGCATGACGGGACGGTGGCCTTGCTGGTTTGCGCGGCGGCCTTTGTCTACGCCGCCCTGAAACCGGGAAATCGCGCCCTTGGTGTCTTTGCCGGAGTCCTGGTTCTGGGAATCGGACTGCTCGGTCTCGCCACCGCCGTGTTCGGCAGCGGAGCGCTGTGGAGGACGCCGGCGCCCTATGCCTTCGGCGTGATCGGGCTTCTCGCATTGGCAGGAGCCCTGAGCCCATCACGGCGCTAGACAGAGCAGGCGCAAGTCTCTGCTGCCGCAGGGCTTGCCATACGGGCGAGCGGAGGCTATCCCGCGCCATCAAAATCCGGACGCATCCCCGCGTCCTCCCGTTATTGCCTTACGATGAGGACATTGCACGATGGGCAAGGAGAAGTTTCAGCGGACGAAGCCGCACGCGAATATCGGCACGATTGGTCACGTTGACCATGGCAAGACGACGCTGACGGCTGCGATCACGAAGTATTTCGGCGATTTCCGCGCGTACGACCAGATTGACGCGGCGCCGGAAGAGAAGGCGCGCGGGATCACGATCTCGACGGCTCACGTGGAGTATGAGACGGACGGTCGTCACTACGCGCACGTCGATTGCCCGGGTCACGCGGACTATGTGAAGAACATGATCACGGGCGCGGCGCAGATGGACGGCGGGATCCTGGTGGTTTCGGCGGCTGACGGCCCGATGCCGCAGACGCGCGAGCACATTCTTCTGGCGCGTCAGGTCGGTGTTCCGGCTCTGGTTGTGTTCCTGAACAAGGTCGACCAGGTGGACGATCCCGAGCTTCTGGAACTGGTTGAGATGGAAGTGCGCGAGCTTCTGTCGTCCTACGACTTCCCGGGCGACGACATTCCGATCATCGCGGGTTCGGCCCTGGCGGCTCTGGAAGGCAACAATCCGGAGATCGGCGAAGAGAAGATCAAGGAATTGATGGCGGCGGTTGACGCCTACATTCCGACGCCGGAGCGTCCGGTTGACCTTCCGTTCCTGATGCCGATCGAGGACGTGTTCTCGATCTCGGGCCGGGGCACGGTCGTGACGGGCCGGATCGAGCGCGGCATTGTGAAGGTTGGCGAGGAAATCGAGATCATCGGCATCCGCGACACGGTGAAGACGACGTGCACGGGCGTTGAAATGTTCCGCAAGCTGCTCGACCAGGGCCAGGCGGGGGACAATGTCGGCGTTCTTCTGCGCGGCATCGACCGTGCGGGCGTGGAGCGCGGCCAGGTTCTGGCCAAGCCGGGCTCGATCAAGCCGCACGCGAAGTTCGAGGCGGAAGCCTACATCCTGACGAAGGAAGAGGGTGGCCGTCACACGCCGTTCTTCACCAACTACCGCCCGCAATTCTACTTCCGCACGACGGACGTGACGGGTGTGGTGTCGCTGAAAGAGGGCACCGAGATGGTGATGCCGGGCGACAATGTCGAAATCCATGTCGAGCTGATCACTCCGATCGCCATGGACCAGGGCCTGCGCTTCGCCATCCGTGAGGGCGGCCGTACCGTCGGCGCCGGCGTCGTCGCGAAAATCATCGACTAGGCGGACACGTACAGGCGAGGGGGCGGCGCCGGCCTTAAATTGGCGCCGCCCTTTCGCATCTGAGGAAAGACCGGGATCGGACTATGGAACAGAGCATTCGCATCCGCCTGAAGGCATTTGATCATCGCGTCCTCGACAACTCGACGCGCGAGATCGTTTCAACGGCGAAGCGTACCGGTGCGACCGTGCGCGGCCCGATTCCGCTGCCGACGCGCATCGAGCGTTTCACCGTGAACCGCTCGCCGCACGTCGACAAGAAGTCGCGAGAGCAGTTCGAGATCCGCACGCACAAGCGGATGCTGGATATCGTTGACCCCACGCCGCAGACGGTGGACGCGCTGATGAAGCTCGACCTGTCCGCCGGTGTGGACGTCGAGATCAAGCTGGGAGCGTAGAGCCATGCGCACTGGCATTATTGCAAAGAAGATGGGCATGACCCGCGTGTTCGCCGAAGACGGCGCACACATTCCGGTGACCGTGCTCCACATGGACGGCTGTCAGGTCGTCGCGCAGCGTACGCAGGATCGTGACGGCTATGTCGCGCTGCAGCTGGGCGCCGGCACGGCCAAGGCAAAGCGCACCTCGAAGGCGATGCGCGGTCACTTCGCGAAGGCGCAGGTTGCGCCGCGCAAGAAGCTGATCGAGTTCCGCGTCTCGGAAGACAATCTGATCCCGGCCGGCGCCGAGCTGACCGCCGACCATTTTGTCCCGGGCCAGAAGGTGGACGTCGCTGCCAAGTCGATCGGCCGCGGGTTCACTGGCGCCATGCGGCGCTGGAATTTCGGCGGTCTGCGGGCGTCGCACGGCGTGTCGGTTTCGCACCGTTCGCACGGCTCCATCGGTCAGTGCCAGGACCCCGGCAAGGTGTTCAAGGGCAAGAAGATGGCCGGTCACTACGGTGTCGAACGCGTGACCACGCAGAACCTGGAAATCGTGCGTGTCGATGTCGAGCGCGGCGTGATCCTGGTTCGCGGTGCGGTCCCGGGCCCGAATGGCGGCTGGGTTGAAGTCCGCGACGCGGTCAAGGGCGTGAAGGCGGACGATCTGCCGCTTCCGGGCAAGTTCCGCACGCTCGACGAGAAGAATGCGCCGGCTCAGGAAGCCGCTCCGGAAACCGAAGCCCCGGCGGAAGCCGCAGCTCCGGCCGAGGAGGTGGCTGCCGAGGTCCAGGCCGATGCCGGTGAAGAGGAATCGAAGTCATGAAGGTCGAAGTGAAGACGCTCGCGGCCAAGGCGGCTGGTGATGTCGAGCTGGACGACGCGATCTTCGGGATCGCCGACGTCCGGGCCGACCTCCTTCAGCGCGTCGTCCGCTGGCAGCTTGCGCGCCGCCAGCAGGGCACGCACAAGGCCAAGGAGCGTGGTGAGGTCAACATCACCAAGAAGAAGTACGGCCGTCAGAAGGGTGGCGGCGGTGCACGCCACGGTGCGCGTTCCGCCCCGATCTTCGTCGGTGGCGGCAAGGCTCACGGCCCGCGCGTGCGCAGCCACGCCCACGACCTTCCCAAGAAGGTTCGCGCGCTGGCCCTGAAGCACGCCCTGTCGTCGAAGGCCGGTTCGAAGACGCTCTTCGTGATCGAAGATGCGGCGATGAAGGAAGCCAAGACGAAAGCCGTCCGCGAGGCGCTTGCCAAGCTCGGTCTGACCAATGCGCTGATCATCGACGGTGATGCGGTCGACGCGAATTTCTCGCTCGCGACCCGCAATGTCCCGAACGTTGACGTGCTGCCCGCCCAGGGCCTGAACGTCTACGACGTCCTGAAGCACGACCAGCTGGTCCTGACCAAGGCCGCGGTCGAGAAGATCCATGCGCGTCTCGGCGCAGGGGAGGCCGCGTAATGGCGACGAAGACGAAAGCGTCGGCGAAGCACTATGACGCCATCCTGGCGCCCGTGATCACCGAGAAGTCGACCCTCCTGTCGGAAGACGGGAAGGTGGTCTTCCACGTTCCGCTCTCGGCTACCAAGACCGAGATCAAGGACGCGGTCGAGGCGCTGTTCAATGTCAAGGTGACGGCGGTCAACACGCTCGTGACCAAGGGCAAGACGAAGCGCTTCCGCGGCATCAAGGGCCGCCGGAGCGACGAGAAGAAAGCGGTGATCACCCTCGCCGAGGGTGACTCCATCGATGTGACCACGGGGCTGTAAGACCATGGCGCTCAAGACATTCAAACCGACTTCGCCGGGCCGCCGCGCCCTGGTGCTGGTCGACCGGGCGGGCCTGCACAAGGGCGCGCCGGAAAAGAGCCTGACCGAAGGTCTGAACAAGACCGGTGGCCGGAACAACAAGGGCCGCATCACGTCCCGCCGCATGGGTGGCGGTGCCAAGAAGTCGTATCGCATCATCGACTTCAAGCGCCGCAAGCTCGATGTCGCGGCGACGGTCGTGCGCCTCGAGTACGATCCGAACCGCACCGCCTTCATCGCGCTCATCGAGTATGCGGACGGCGAGAAGAGCTACATTCTGGCTCCGCAGCGTCTGGCCGTCGGCGACGAAGTCATCGCGGGTGTCCGCGTCGACGTGAAGCCGGGCAATGCCATGATGCTGAAGTCGATGCCGGTCGGCACCATCATCCACAATGTGGAGATGAAGCCGGAGAAGGGTGGCCAGATCGCGCGTTCGGCGGGCTCCTATGCCCAGCTGGTCGGCCGCGATGCCGGTGTCGCCCAGGTCCGCCTCATGTCGGGTGAGCTTCGTGCAATCCCGGAAAACTGCTTTGCCACGGTCGGTGCGGTGTCCAACCCGGACCACATGAACCAGAATCTCGGCAAGGCCGGACGTAATCGTCACCTCGGCCGCCGTCCTTCGGTTCGCGGCGTGGTGATGAACCCGATCGACCACCCGCACGGCGGCGGCGAAGGCCGCACCTCGGGTGGCCGCCACCCGGTCACGCCGTGGGGCAAGCCCACCAAGGGCCGCAAGACCCGCCGCAACAAGGCGACCGATAAATTCATCATCCGCTCGCGTCACGAGCGGAAGAAACGGTAGGGAGCGCGAACATGCCGCGTTCAGTCTGGAAAGGTCCGTTTGTCGACGGATACCTCCTGAAGAAGGCCGAGGCGTCACACGCCGAAGGCCGCAAGAAGCCGATCAAGACCTGGTCGCGCCGCTCGACAATCATGCCGCAATTCGTGGGGCTGACCTTCCAGGTCCACAACGGCAACAAGTTCATCCCCGTGCTGGTGTCCGAAGAAATGGTCGGTCACAAGCTCGGCGAATTCGCGCCGACGCGGACCTATTACGGTCACGCGGCCGACAAGAAGTCGAAGAGGTAGCGAGATGGGCAAGACCGCCAATCCCCGCCGCGTCGCCGACACCGAGGCGCGTGCCAAGCTGACGATGATCCGGATCAGCCCGCAAAAGCTGAACCTGGTCGCCGCCATGATCCGCGGCAAGAAGGTCGAGAAGGCGCTGGCCGAGCTCGAATTCTCGCGCAAGCGCATCGCCGGCGATGTCCGCAAGGTTCTGCAGTCCGCGATCGCGAACGCGGAGAACAACCACAACCTCGACATCGACTCGCTGGTCGTTGCCGAGGCCTATGTCGGCAAGAATCTGGTGATGAAGCGCTGGCGCGCCCGCGCCCGTGGCCGCGCCGCCAAGATCATGAAGCCGTTCTCCGAACTCACCATCGTGGTTCGCGAAGTCGAGGAGGCCGCCTGATGGGTCAGAAGGTTAATCCGATCGGGCTTCGGCTCGGCATCAACCGCACCTGGGATTCGCGCTGGTATGCGAATACGGGCGAGTACGCCCAACTGCTGCATGAGGATCTCAAGATCCGCAAGCACCTGAAGGCCCGCCTGAAGAACGCCTCGGTCTCGAAGATCATCATCGAGCGCCCGCACAAGAAGTGCACGGTGACCGTTCACACCGCCCGTCCGGGCGTCGTGATCGGCAAGAAGGGCGCCGATATCGAGGTGCTTCGCAAGGAGCTCCAGAAGATCGTTGGTGGTGAGGTGTTCCTGAACCTCGTCGAGGTCCGCAAGCCGGAAATCGACGCCAACCTGGTCGCCGAGTCGATCGCGCAGCAGCTTGAGCGCCGGGTGGCTTTCCGCCGCGCGATGAAGCGTTCGATGCAGACCGCGATGCGCATGGGCGCGAAGGGCTGCAAGATCATCTGCGCCGGCCGTCTGGGCGGCGCCGAGATCGCGCGGACCGAGCAGTACAGCGAAGGTTCGGTGCCGCTGCACACGTTGCGCGCCGACATTGATTACGGAACGGCCGAAGCCGAAACGGCGATGGGCATCATCGGCATCAAGGTGTGGATCTACAAAGGCGAGATCCTCGACCACGACCCGATGGCCCAGGAACGCCGCCTGCAGGAATCCGGCGAGCAGCGTGCCCGTTCGGGCAGCCGCGCCGCGTAAGGGACAAGACACGTTATGTTGCAGCCGAAGCGCACAAAGTTCCGCAAGCAGCACAAGGGCCGGATCCACGGACTGGCCAAGGGTGGCTTTTCGCTGAACTTCGGCTCCTACGGCCTCAAGGCCATGGAACCCGAACGCGTCACCGCCCGTCAGATCGAAGCGGCCCGCCGCGCCGTGACCCGCCACATGAAGCGGGCCGGCCGGGTGTGGATCCGTATTTTCCCGGACGTGCCGGTTTCCAAGAAGCCGACCGAAGTCCGGATGGGTAAGGGCAAGGGCTCGCCCGAATTCTGGGTGGCCAGGGTCAAGCCGGGCCGGATCATGTTCGAGATCGATGGTGTGCCGGACAGCGTTGCGCGCGAAGCGCTGACGCTCGGCGCCGCCAAGTTGCCGGTCAAGACCAAGATCGTCTCCCGGATCGGCGAGTAAGGAGTGAGTTCGATGAATACCGCCGATATCCGCGGAATGACGGACGATCAGCTGAAGGACGAACTCCTGAAGCTGAAGAAGGAACAGTTCAACCTGCGCTTCCAGGGGGCCTCGGGCCAGTTGGAAAACACGGCGCGGATCCGTCAGGTGCGCCGCACGATCGCGCGCATCAAGACGGCCCAGACCGCGCGCACGGCGCAAGCGAAGAAAGGGAGCTAGGCGATGCCGAAGCGAATTCTGCAAGGCGTCGTGGTCAGCGACAAGGGCGACAAGACCGTGGTGGTCCGTATCGAGCGGACCTACCTGCACCCGCTTCTTCGCAAGACGGTGCGCCGGTCCAAGCGCTATCACGCGCACGACGAGAAAAACACGTTCAAGGTGGGCGACCGGGTCCAGATCCAGGAATGCCCCCCGAAGTCGAAGCTCAAGCGGTGGGAGGTCGTCGCCGCGGAAGCCTGAGGGCATTCGTGACGACGCTCCGTAAGGGAGAAACACAATGATCCAGATGCAGTCCAATCTGGACGTGGCCGACAATTCCGGCGCCCGCCGCGTGCAATGCATCAAAGTGCTTGGCGGTGCCAAGCGCCGTTATGCCCACGTCGGCGACACGATTGTCGTGTCCGTCAAGGAAGCGATCCCCCGGGGTCGCGTGAAGAAGGGCGAGGTCCGCAAGGCCATCGTCGTGCGCGTCCGCAAGGACATCAAGCGCAAGGACGGTTCGGTCATCCGCTTCGATTCGAATGCGGCGGTCCTGATCAACAACAATGGCGAGCCGGTCGGCACGCGCATCTTCGGCCCGGTTCCCCGCGAACTGCGTGCCAAGAAGCACATGAAGATCGTCTCGCTGGCTCCGGAGGTTCTGTAGTCATGGCTGCGAAGATCAAGAAGGGCGACAAGGTCGTCATTCTCACCGGCCGCGACAAGGGCAAGTCCGGTGAGGTCCTGAAGGTGATGACTGCGGAAAACCGCGTCCTCGTCTCCGGGGTCAATATGGTGAAGCGCCACAATCGTCCGACCCAGCAGTCGGCGGGTGGCATCGAAACGAAGGAATCCCCCATCCACGTCTCCAATGTGGCGCTGACCGACCCCAAGTCGGGCGAGCCCACGCGCGTCGGTTTCACGACGCTGAAGGACGGCAAGAAGGTGCGGGTGGCCCGGAAGTCCGGTGAGGTCATCGATGGCTGACGTCAAGGAATACACGCCGCGACTGCGCGAACGTTACAACGCGCAGATCGTCGAGCAGATGAAAGAGAAGTTCGGCTACAAGAACCCGATGGAAGTTCCGCGGGTGACCAAGATCGTCATCAATATGGGTGTCGGCGAGGCCACGCAGGATTCCAAGAAGATCCAGGGTGCGTTTGAAGACCTTCAGCGCATCGCGGGTCAGAAGCCGATCAAGACGATCGCCCGTACGTCCATCGCCGGCTTCAAGCTGCGTGAAGACATGGCGATCGGCGTCAAGGTCACGCTGCGGCAGGACCGCATGTGGGAATTCATGGATCGCCTGGTCACGATCGCGCTGCCGCGCGTTCGCGACTTCCGCGGCCTGAATGCAAAGAGCTTCGATGGCCGTGGCAACTTCGCCATGGGCCTGAAGGAACACATCGTTTTCCCGGAGATCGACTACGACAAGGTCGAGAAGGTCCGCGGGATGGATATCGTGGTCTGTACGACCGCGAAGACGGACGAAGAAGCGAAGGCCCTGTTGGCCGAGCTCGATTTCCCGTTTTCGAGCTAACGCAACAGGTGGGCGGGTCCGCGGTGGGCCCGCGCGCAGGAGGAATTAAATGGCGAAGACAAGTGCCATCGAACGTAACCGCAAGCGCCAGGCTCTCGCCAAGCGTTACGCGGCGAAACGTGCCGAACTGAAGGCGATTGCGCGTGATACCGACCGGCCGGTCGAGGAACGCTTTGCGGCCCAGCTGAAGCTGGCAGATCTGCCTCGCAACTCCGCCCCGAACCGGGTCCGGAATCGTTGCGAAGTGACGGGTCGTCCGCGTGCGTTCTATCGCAAGCTGAAGATGTCGCGTATCGCGCTGCGCGAACTGGCCAATAGCGGGATGATTCCCGGCATGGTCAAGTCGAGCTGGTAACCGGGAGAGATTGAGCCATGTCGATGAACGATCCTCTCGGCGATATGCTGACCCGTATCCGCAATGCGCTGATGCGCAACAAGCGGACGGTCGCCACGCCGGCGTCGGAATTGCGCCGCCGCGTGCTCGATGTGCTGAAGTCGGAAGGCTATATCCGCGGCTATGCTGCCGTGGAACATGCCGACGGCAAGCGCGAGTTCGAGATCGAGCTGAAGTATTTCGAAGGTGAGTCCGTGATCGGCGAAATCCGCCGCGTCTCCAAGCCGGGCCGCCGTGTGTATTCCAAGGTGAAGGACCTGCCGCTGGTTGCGAACGGGCTCGGCATCGCGATCGTCTCGACGCCCAAGGGCGTGATGAGTGACGCGACCGCGCGCGAACACAATGTCGGTGGCGAGATCCTCTGCCACATCAGCTAACGGGAGCCGGAAATGTCGCGTATCGGAAAACTGCCGGTTGCCATCCCGTCGGGCGTCGAGGTCAATCTGAACGGGCGGGACCTGTCCGTGAAGGGGCCGAAGGGCACGCTGGGTCTGACGCTGGTCGAGGACGTTTCTGCCTCCAAGGGCGATGACGGCATCTCGATCAAGCCGAAGGACGACTCCAAGCGCTCCCGCGCGATGTGGGGCATGAGCCGTGCGCTCGTCGCCAACATCGTTCAGGGAGTGACGGTCGGCTTCACCCGCACGCTCGAACTGGAAGGCGTGGGTTATCGCGCCGCCATGCAGGGCAATGATTTGAAGCTGTCGCTCGGTTTCAGCCACGACGTGATCTACAAGACGCCGCAAGGTATCCAGATCGCGACGCCGAAGCCGACCGAAATCACGATCACCGGGGCCGACAAGCAGCAAGTCGGTCAGGTTGCCGCGGAAATCCGCCGGTACCGTTCGCCGGAGCCCTACAAGGGCAAAGGCGTGCGTTACCAGGGCGAATACATCCGCCGCAAGGAAGGCAAGAAGAAGTAGGCCGGGCCATGAAGAGCACTCACCACCAGCACCTGCGCCGCGAGCAACGCAATCGCTCGCGTCTTCGCAAGGTCGCGAACGGTCGCCCGCGTCTGTCGGTCTTCCGTTCCTCGAAACACATCTACGCCCAGATCATCGACGATCTGGACGGCAAGACGCTGGCGTCTGCCTCCACCGTGGAGAAGGACAATTCCGCCAAGGGCGCGACGATCGACGGTGCGTCGGAAGTCGGCAAGCGTCTGGCCGAACGTGCGGTGAAAGCCGGCGTCAAGGACGTCGTCTTCGATCGCGGCGGCTACATCTTTCACGGGCGCGTCAAGGCGCTCGCCGATGCCGCTCGCGAGGGCGGTCTGAATTTCTAGGGAGCGACCAATGGCACGCAATGAAGAAAACCGCGGCCGTGGCGGCCGCAATCGCGGCCGGGATCGCGAGGAGCAGGCCGACGAACTCGTCGACAAGCTCGTCCACATCAACCGCGTCGCCAAGACCGTGAAGGGTGGCCGGAACTTCCAGTTCGCCGCGCTCGTCATCGTCGGTGACCAGAAGGGCCGCGTCGGCTTCGGTCAGGGCAAGGCCCGCGAAGTGCCGGAAGCGATCCGCAAGGCGACGGACGAAGCGAAGAAGTCGATGATCCGCGTGCCGCTGCGTGAGGGCCGTACCCTGCACCAGGACACGCCGGGCCATCACGGTGCCGGCAAGGTGATCCTGCGCGCTGCCCCTCCGGGCACGGGCGTGATCGCCGGCGGTCCGATGCGCGCCGTGCTCGAAACGCTCGGCGTCCAGGACGTCGTGGCGAAGTCGACCGGCACGTCGAACCCCTACAACATGATCCGGGCCACGTTCGACGCCCTGAAGCGTCAGCGCAGCCCGCGTTCGGTTGCCGCCAAGCGCGGCCTGAAGGTCGGCGACATCGTCGCCCGCCGCAATGACGGTGCTTCGGCGCCGGAAGCGATCGAGGCTCAGTAGGACCATGGCCGCGAAGAAAACCACGATCCGTGTGCGTCAGACGGGCAGCGCCACCCGCCGCCCCGACGTCCAGCGGAGGATCCTCACCGGTCTCGGCCTCGGCCGCATCGGCAAGGAAAAAGAACTCGAAGACACACCGGCCATCCGCGGCATGATCGCCAAGGTGGCCCACATGGTGACAGTGATCGAAGGATAGGACCCGGTTTCGGGTCCGCTTCCTTTGGAGGAAAACGATATGCGTCTCAATGATTTGCGCGACAACGAAGGCGCCACGAAGAACCGGATGCGCGTCGGACGCGGTATCGGTTCGGGCAAGGGCAAGACCGGTGGCCGCGGCGTGAAGGGTCAGAAGGCCCGTTCCGGCGTCGCGATCAAGGGTTTCGAGGGTGGTCAGATGCCGCTCCACATGCGCCTGCCGAAGCGCGGCTTCAACCAGCCGAACCGTCTGAAGTTCGCCGAGATCAATCTCGGTCGTCTCCAGAAGGCGATCGACGCCAAGAAGATCGATGCCAAGAAGGCGATCGACGCGGCGTCGCTGGTCGAGGCCGGCGTGCTGCGCCGTGCACATGACGGGCTGCGCCTCCTTGCGAAAGGCGAGCTGAAGACCAAAGTCCAGATCACCGTGTCGGGCGCCTCCAAGGCGGCGGTCGAAGCGGTCGAGAAGGCTGGCGGATCGGTGACGATCAACAAGCCGGCTCGGACCGAGGCCGCGGAGTAGGCCAAGGCCGGGTAACTGGGTCGAAGCCGCTTCCTGAGGGGACATCATGGCATCCGCTGCTGAACAGCTTGCGCAGAACATCAATCTCGGATCCTTCGCCAAGGCGAAGGAGCTGCAGAAGCGTATCCTGTTCACTCTGGGTATCCTGGTCGCCTACCGGATCGGCACGTACATCCCGGTTCCGGGTATCGATCCGGTTCAGTACGCGTCCGTCTTCCAGAACCAGCTCGGGGGTAATGACGGCATCCTCGGGATGGTGAACATCTTCGCGGGCGGTGCCGTGGAGCGCATGGCGATCTTTGCGCTCAACGTGATGCCCTACATCTCCGCGTCGATCATCATGCAGCTGATGGCGGCGACGATCCCGTCGCTGGAGAAGCTGAAGAAGGAAGGCGGCGAGGCGGGCCGCAAGCAGATCAACCAGTATTCGCGCTATCTTACCGTCTTCCTGGCGATGGCGCAGGGTCTGGCGATCGCGCTGTCGATGATCCGTCCGGATCCGTCGACCGGTGCCACGATCGCGCTGGAGCCGGGTCTGTTCTTCGTGGTCACGACGGTGACGACCTTTGTCGGCGGCACCATGCTCCTTCTGTGGATGGGCGAGCAGATCACCGCGCGCGGCGTCGGCAATGGCGTGTCGCTGATCATCTTCACCGGCATCATCACGATCCTGCCAGGGACGTTGTTCGGCCTGCTCCAGCAGGCGGAGCAGGGCGCGATCGGAGCCGGCACGGCCTTCCTGATCCTCGCGCTGATGATCGGAACCGTGATCTTCGTGGTCTTCATCGAACGTTCGCAGCGCCGGATCCTGGTGCAGTACCCGAAGCGCCAGATGGGCACGCGCATGGTCGGGGGCGAAACCTCCTTCCTGCCGCTGAAGCTCAACACGGCGGGCGTCATTCCGGCGATCTTCGCGACGTCACTGCTGCTGCTGCCGGCGACGATCGCGAGCTTTGCATCGCAAACCGATATCCAGTGGCTGCAGACGGCGGCGGCCGTGCTCGGCCGTGGTCAGCCGGCCTTCCTCATTCTCTATGCCGCGCTGATCATCTTCTTCACCTTCTTCTACACGTCGATCGTCTTCAATCCGGAAGACACGGCCGACAATCTGCGCAAATACGGCGGTTTCCTGCCGGGCATCCGTCCGGGCAAGCGCACCGCGGAATATCTCGATTACGTGCTGTCGCGACTGACGGTGATCGGCGCGATCTATCTGACCATCGTCTGCCTGGTGCCGGAATTCATTCGCGGCCCGGCGTCGGCCGTGACCTTCGCCCTTGGCGGCACCTCGATCCTGATTGTGGTGTCGGTGACGCTCGACACGGTTGGCCAGATCCAGTCGCACCTGCTGGCGCACCAGTATGAAGGCCTGATCAAGAAGACCAAGCTGCGGGGTCGCCGTCGATGAACCTGGTCCTGTTCGGTCCTCCGGGCTGCGGCAAGGGCACGCAGGCGAAGCGCATCGTCGCGGAGCGGGGCTGGGTCCAGCTCTCGACCGGCGACATGCTGCGCGCCGCCAAGTCTTCAGGTTCGGAACTCGGCCAGCGGGTTGCCGGCATCATGGATCGCGGCGAACTCGTTTCCGACGAGATCGTCATCGCGCTGATCGAGGAACGCCTTCCCGAGGCCGAGGCTGCGGGCGGGGCCATCTTCGACGGTTTCCCGCGCACGGTCGCCCAGGCCGAAGCGCTCGACCGGCTTCTGGAAAGCCGGGGCACTAAGGTGGATGTGGTCATCCGCCTGACGGTCGATGAGGACGAGCTGGTCCAGCGCGTGGTGCGCCGGGCCGAGCAGGAGAATCGCCCGGACGACACCCCCGAGGTGATCCGGACGCGGCTCGCCGTCTACAACAATCAGACCGCACCGCTCATCCCCTATTACGAAGCAAAAGGGATTGTGCGCGAGGTCAATGGAATGGGCACGATGGACGAGGTGGCAGCCGCCATTTCACGCGTGCTGGATAAAGGTTGAAAACTGACTGTCGTCCCGGTTGACGGGACGAGGGTCGAGACTATAGATAGCGCCCTTCGCGAAACGGGCGGCACGCGGCCGGCTCCCACCAGTGGGAACCGGGCAAGGGCCTGACCCGTGATTGGCGCGACCAAGGTAAGGAGAGCATCGTGGCCCGCATCGCCGGCGTCAATATTCCGACGAACAAGCGCGTGGAAATCGCCCTGCGCTATATCCACGGCATTGGTCCAGCCAAAGCGAAAGAGATCTGTGAAAAGGTCGGCATCGCCTCGGACCGCCGTGTCAACGACCTGACCGACGCGGAAGTGCTGCAGATCCGCGAAACCATCGACCGTGACTACATGGTCGAGGGCGATCTGCGCCGTGATGTCGCGGTCAACATCAAGCGGCTGATGGACCTGGGTAACTACCGGGGCCTGCGTCATCGCCGCGGTCTGCCAGTGCGCGGCCAGCGCACGCACACCAATGCGCGCACCCGCAAAGGTCCGGCGAAACCGATCGCCGGCAAGAAGAAGTAGGGGTGAAGGGCTGAGATGGCTAAAGAACCGCAAAAAGTCCGCAAGCGCGAACGGAAGAACATCATTTCCGGTGTTGCGCATGTGAACGCCAGCTTCAACAACACGATGATCACCATCGCGGATGCGCAGGGAAACACGATTTCCTGGTCGTCCGCCGGTGCCAACGGTTTCAAGGGTTCGCGCAAGTCGACCCCGTACGCCGCGCAGATCGCCGCAGAGCAGGCGGGCCGCAAGGCGATGGAACACGGCATGAAGACGCTGGAAGTGAACGTGTCCGGTCCGGGTTCGGGCCGCGAGTCGGCGCTGCGTGCGCTGCAGTCCATCGGGTTCACGCTGACGACGATTCGCGACGTCACGCCGATCCCGCACAATGGCTGCCGTCCGCCGAAGCGCCGCCGCGTCTAGTATCCCCGAGGGGCCGCGCCTGGCGCGGCCTGTCGGCGACCGGATTACATCGCGCGAACGGGCAGGGCCCGTCACCGCGCGCGAGAGAGAGGCAAGACCCGTGATCGAGAAGAATTGGCAAGAGCTGATCCGTCCGATGAAGCCCGAAGTGAAGTCGGGCCACAACCCGGAACGGAACGCGACGATCGTCGCGGAACCGCTGGAGCGCGGTTTCGGCATGACGCTCGGCAACGCGCTGCGCCGTGTGCTGCTGTCGTCGCTTCAGGGCGCGGCCGTGACCGCGATCCAGATCGACGGTGTGGTGCACGAATTCTCGTCGATCCCGGGCGTCCGTGAAGACGTCACGGACATCGTCCTGAACATCAAGCAGGTCGCCCTGCGCATGCATGGCGAAGGCCCCAAGCGCGTCGTTCTGCGCAAGTCGGGTCCGGGCGAAGTGACCGCCGGCGACATCGAAGAGACGGCCGACATCGAAGTGGTCAACAAGGACCACGTGATCTGCACGCTCGACGAGGGCGCGGAAGTCCGCTTCGTGCTGACAATCAATACCGGCAAGGGCTATGTCCCGGCCGAGCGCAACCGTCCGGAAGACGCGCCGATCGGCCTGATCGCCGTCGACTCGCTCTACAGCCCGGTCAAGCGCGTCGCCTACCGCGTGGAAAATACCCGCGAAGGCCAGGTGCTCGACTATGACAAGCTGATCCTGGACGTCGAAACCAACGGCACGATCAAGCCGGAAGACGCCGTGGCCTATGCCGCGCGCATCCTTCAGGACCAGTTCCAGATCTTCATCAACTTCGAGGAAGCCGTCGAGAAGCGGAGCGCCGAGGACGATCGTCCGGAGCTGGACTTCAACCCGGCGCTGCTGAAGAAGGTCGACGAGCTGGAATTGTCGGTCCGTTCGGCCAACTGCCTGAAGAACGACAACATCGTCTATATCGGCGACCTGATCCAGAAGTCCGAGGCGGAAATGCTCCGCACCCCGAATTTCGGCCGCAAGTCGCTCAACGAGATCAAGGAAGTTCTCGCCCAGATGGGTCTCCACCTGGGTATGGAAGCGCCGAACTGGCCGCCGGAGAACATCGAAGAGCTCGCCAAACGTTTTGAGGAACACGTCTGATCCCGCGTCCGCGAGGACCCGGTAATTCGGACCATCAGGAGTATTCGCCATGCGTCACGGCGTCGCCCATCGCAAGCTCGGCCGCACCACGTCTCACCGTCACGCCATGTTCGCCAACATGGCCGCGTCGCTGATCGAGCACGAACAGATCGTCACCACCTTGCCGAAGGCCAAGGAACTGAAGCCGATCATGGACAAGCTCATCACGCTCGCGAAGCGCGGTGACCTCCATGCGCGCCGCCAGGCCATTTCCAAGGTCCGTGACGTGAACCAGGTCGCCAAGCTGTTCGAAACGCTCGGCCCGCGTTATGCCGAGCGCAATGGCGGCTACACCCGCGTCCTGAAGGCCGGTTTCCGCCATGGCGACAACGCTGCCCTGGCCGTGATCGAACTGGTCGATCGTGACCCGGAAGCCCGCGGCGCCGCCGATCGCGCGCGCATGGCCGAAATGGGCGCTTCGGACGAATAGTCCCTGCCGTCCAATCGCATTGCCGCGTTCGCGCGGCCGTGAAACGCCCTTCCCGAAACCGGGGAGGGCGTTTTCGATTCCGGGCTTGCATTTTCCATTAACATCGATATATCGAGAAGTATGGAAACATTAGAGGCGATCGAGGCGCTTGGCGCCCTGGCCCAGGAAACCCGGCTGGAAGCCTTCCGCACGCTCGTCCAGCATGAGCCGGAGGGGCTGCCGGCTGGCGAGATCGCCCGCCATCTGTCCGTGCCGCAGAACACGATGTCCACCCACCTTGCCATTCTGGTGAATGCGGGGCTGGCGGACTCCCGCCGTGAAGGGCGCTCGGTCATCTACCGCGCCCGGCTGTCAGCGATGGAGGGGCTGATCGGCTACCTCCTGAAGGATTGTTGCCGCGGACAGGCCTGCCTCCCCGAAGCCGAAATCAATCAAGGACAATGCCCATGAAGCGCATGCACATGCACCTGTCGGTCGCGGACCTCGATCGCAGTGTCGCCTTCTACAGCGGGCTGTTCGGCACGGCACCGACCGTGCTGAAGGCCGACTATGCGAAATGGATGCTCGATGATCCTCGGGTCAACTTCGCCATTTCCGTTCACGAAGGCACCGCGAAGGGCATCGAGCACGTGGGGCTTCAGGTCGAGAGCGAAGACGAGCTTTCCGAAGTCTATGGCCGCATCAGGCAGGCAGGACAGCCCTTCCTCGAAGAAGGCAAGACGACCTGCTGCTATGCGAAGTCCGAAAAGGGCTGGGTCGCCGACCCCGACGGCGTGCTGTGGGAAGCCTTCCTGACGACCGGCGAGTCGACCGTCTATGGCGACCGCATCCAGGTGGCCCACGCGGCCGCGGCGATCCGGGACGACCAGGCGCCGCAGGGGGTTTGCTGTCCGGCAAAGACCGAGACCGCGCCGCCGGCGCCGTGCTGCGGGTAGAACCATGTCCGACGCGCGTGTGCGGAACGTTCTGTTCCTGTGTACCGGCAACTCGGCGCGCTCCGTGCTCGCCGAGGCCATCCTCAATGCCTCCGCCAAGGGACGTTTCCGGGCCTATAGCGCCGGGAGCCAGCCGAAGGGCGAGGTGCATCCCCTGACGCTCGACACGCTTCGGGTCCTGAAATACCCCGCCGAGGGGTATCGCTCGAAGAGCTGGGACGAATTCGCAGTCGAGGATGGCTCCCAATTCGACTTCGTCTTCACCGTCTGCGACAGCGCGGCAGCCGAAGTCTGTCCGATCTGGCCCGGTCAACCTATGACCGCGCATTGGGGCGTGCCCGATCCCGCCGCCGCCACGGGAAGCGAGGCCGAACGCCGCGCCGCCTTTCTCGAAGCCTTTCGCCAGCTCAACAACCGGATTTCGATCTTCCTGTCGCTGCCGATGGAGAGCATCGACCGGATGAG
Organism: Hyphobacterium vulgare; assembly: GCF_042643335.1. Classification (NCBI taxonomy): domain Bacteria; kingdom Pseudomonadati; phylum Pseudomonadota; class Alphaproteobacteria; order Maricaulales; family Maricaulaceae; genus Hyphobacterium; species Hyphobacterium vulgare. Next base: position 412,806 of record NZ_JBHRSV010000001.1, on the reverse strand, counting down.
CCTGCAGCACCGGCTCGATGAAATCGGCCGGACGGGAGACGCGTCTTGACGACCGGTACGCCTGCGTCCGCAATCGCTACGCCGCTCGGCCCGTTCGAGAAATGGCTGTCGGTCTGGGTCGGCCTGTCGATCCTGTCCGGCGTGGTGCTCGGGAATGTGATCCCCGGTGTGTTCCGGTCGATCGCGGGGGTCGAATACGCCTCGGTGAACCTGGTCGTTGCGGTGCTGATCTGGGCGATGATCTATCCGATGATGGTGGCCGTCGATTTCGGCAGCCTCCGACAGGTCGGCGCGAAGCCCAAGGGCCTCATTCTGACCGTTGCCGTGAACTGGCTGATCAAGCCCTTCACCATGGCCGCGCTCGGCGTGCTGTTCTTCGAATTCCTGTTTGCGCCCTTCATCGCGCCTGCCGATGCGCAGCAATACATTGCGGGACTGATCCTGCTCGGTGCTGCCCCGTGTACCGCAATGGTGTTCGTCTGGTCGCAAATGACGAAGGGCGATCCGGCCTACACGCTGGTCCAGGTGTCGGTGAACGACATCATCATGGTGTTCGCCTTCGCGCCCATCGTCGCCTTGCTGCTCGGCGTGACCGACATCGTGATCCCGTGGGAGACCCTGCTGTTGTCGGTGGGGCTCTATGTGGTCGTGCCCCTGCTGGCAGGCGCGATCACCCGCATGGTCGTGCTTCGATCCGCGAACGGCGATGCCGGGGCCATCGACCGTTTCACCGCAAGGCTGAAGCCGGCCTCGGTCCTGGGACTTTTACTGACAGTCGTGCTGCTGTTCGGCTTCCAGGCCGGAACGATCGTGTCGCAGCCCCTGCTGATCGCGCTCATTGCCGCCCCGATCATCGTGCAGAGCTACGGCATTTTCGCGCTCGCCTATGGCGCGGCGTGGCTGTGGCGGGTGCCGCACCGGATCGCCGCGCCGTGCGCGCTGATCGGCACGTCGAATTTCTTCGAGCTGGCGGTCGCGGTGGCGATCAGCCTGTTCGGGCTGGGCAGCGGGGCGGCATTGGCGACCGTCGTCGGCGTGCTGGTCGAGGTGCCGGTCATGCTGTCGCTTGTCGCCATCGCAAACCGGACGCGGGGACGGTTCACGGCCGATTTGTGAGGACACGACTTTTCACACCCGTAATGCGCGTTTCATATTGAATTCATGCGAAAGGCGGCTTTCTTGATCGGAATGCCGCCTTTTCATGATTGAAACGGGCCATCGTCCGAAGGGGAGTCGACGAGATGAACCGCATCGCCATCCTTGCCATTGCGACCGTGATGTTTGCTGCCGCCTGCGGCGCGCAGGAACCGGTCGACGAGGCCCTGACCGGCGCGCCCCAGAGCGAGGCTTTGGGCGAGACCCTGGCCGATGCCGACTTCCGCGAGGTTCCGGCCAGCCAGGGGCAGATGATGCTGTCCTTCGCGCCGATCGTGCGCGAGGCGGCCCCCGCAGTGGTCAACGTCTATTCCACGCGCGTTACGCAGCGGCGCATGGATCCCTTCTTCGAACGCTTCTTCGGGCCGCAGGGACCGCAAAGCGACGTCCAGCAATCGCTCGGTTCGGGCGTGATCGTCGACCCGTCCGGCATCATCGTCACCAACAATCATGTCGTCGAACAGGCGACCGAGCTGCGCGTCGTCCTCAATGACCGCCGTGAGTTCGAGGCCGAAATCCTGCTCGCTGACGACCGCACCGACCTTGCCGTGCTGAGGGTCGTGACCGACGAGCCGCTGCCGACCCTGCCCTATGCCCAGCCCGGCGCGGCGCAGATCGGCGATCTGGTGCTGGCGATCGGCAATCCGTTCGGCGTCGGGCAGACCGTCACGTCCGGCATCGTCTCGGCGCTGGCGCGAACCGAAGTCGGGGTGACGGATTTTGCCTTCTTCATCCAGACCGATGCCGCGATCAATCCGGGCAATTCCGGCGGAGCCCTTGTGAACATGGACGGCCAGCTGATCGGCGTGAATTCGGCGATCTATTCGCGCTCGGGCGGCTCGAACGGGATCGGCTTCGCCATCCCGATCGAAATGGTGCGCCGGGTTGTCGACGCGGCCATGACAGACGGCGAGCTGATCCAGCCCTGGCTGGGTGCGCGGCTGCAGACCGTTACCGGCACGATCGCCGACAGTCTCGGACTCGACCGGCCGCAGGGCGCGCTGATCGCCGATCTCTATCCGGGCTCGGCGGCCGCCGCGGCCGGGCTGGAGCAGGGCGATATCGTCCTCGCCATCGACGGGGTCGATGTGAATGACGAGGCCGGTGCCAATTTCCGCTACGCCACACGCGCCATCGGCGAGGAGGCCGAATTCAGCGTGATGCGCGACGGCCGCCGGATCGATGTCGGCATCCCGGTGCGCATCGCCCCGGCCGATCCGGACCCGGACCGGCAGGTGATTGGCGGCCGCAATCCGCTCGCCGGAGCCGAGCTGGCGAACCTCTCGCCGGCCTTCAATGACGAGCTGGGAATTGACCCGTTCGCCCGCGGCGTGATTGTGCTGGCGGTGCAGCGCGGCAGTGCGGCGGACTATTTCGGCCTCAGGCCCGGCGACCGGGTGCTGATGCTGCAGGACCGCCGGATCGACCGCGTCGAGGACGTGACCGACGTGATTTCAGGCGAGAACGACAGCAAGTCGTCCTGGCCGATCGCGATCGAGCGCCGCGGCCAGCGCGTGGAGCGCACGCTGCGGCTTTAGGCGGTCGTGTCAGCGGCGCGCGGCCCGCATCCAGAGCCACGCGCCGCAGCACTGGGGTCTACTAGCGCGTGTAGGTTTCGCACTCATTCATCACGGCCTGGCCTTCCACCTTGCAGATCTGGACCGACGTGAAATCGGGCAGGTTCGGACCGCGGTAATTCACGACGTAGAAGGGAAGGGGACCGCGCGATTGTTCGGGGAACACGCCCATCGCGAGAGACCCGCCCTCGTTTTCGCCAAAGATGATGAAGTCGAGACGGTCCGTCACGGTCAGGCAGAGGTGGGTAATGATCGCCTCGGCCTCGGTCAACGAGACCGTTCCGGTGGCGTCGCCATTGAAGGTCGCCAGACGGCGCAGCATGCGGCTGTTCGTCGGCCGGTTCGGCATGCAGTTTGTGAACGGCTCCATTTCGACCGTGCCCGTTGCCGTTGACGAGTTGCCGGAGGCATTGACGGCCTGGAATTGGAAGCTCACCGACGCGCCGCTGTCGGGAAGGTCGATCTCGAGCATGCCTGTCAGATCGTTGAACGTGTAGGGCGCGGATGGCGGTGCGGTGAGCACGAAGCGTTCGATATCGCCCGACGCAAAGTCGTCGAGATCGACCCGGTAAGTCCCGTCGATATCGTCGGCTTCGGTAAAGTTCGACACGGTGGGCAGGGGCAAGGCCGTGACGGAGATATCCGCCGTGGCGGCTTCTGACGCACCTGAACTGTTCACCGCGCGGAAGGTGAAGCTGTCCGATCCGCCGATGGACGGCGCGGTGTAGGTGTATTCCCCCGTCGCGGTATTGAGCGTGACCGAGCCGAGCGTCGGCTGGGTGACAATCTCGAATGACGAGGCATAGCCGGTCAGATGATCGGCCAGGGAGCCGGTCAGCGTCTTCGTCGCCTCGACGCTGCCGCCAAAGCCGGAAACGGTCGGGGGTTGAAGACCCGCTTCGTCACGGATGGCGACCGAGGTGGAGCCGCGGACCACGCCGCCGACTTCCATCTGAACCTGGAAGCGATGGCGCGACACGAAGGGCGTCGGCCATGTGGTGCGGACGAAGACACCGAAGGTCGGGGTTTCGCCGGGGCCGACATTGAGTGTCACGCTCGCTGCAGGCGTGGCCATGCACGCGCCCGAAGTGTTCGTCTGACAAACCTCGCCGGTGGCGGGCAGGGCCGGGTCGAGCGAACGGGCGCTGACGGTCACTTCACCCGCGCCGCCGATATTCGCGGTGGCGACCGAGAAGACACCGCGGCGGCCGGCCGGCACGTCGACAATGCCATTGGCGTTGATGGTGGCGGCAAGGGCGACGAGGTCCGGGCCACCGGTCGCGTCGGATCCGAGATTGACGGTGTTCAGCCCCGCGGTGACCTCCGCCATCGGCACGTTGGCGCAGGATACGAACGGCGCGAAGGACACGCCGGACACGTCGGTCGACGGCGTCAGGGAGATCACAAAGGTCTGGAAGGCGCGCGCCGGAATGTCGACCGGCGTGTTCGGGTCGCCGATGGCGCCATTCGTGGCCGGGTCTGTGCGCTGGTAGGTGAAGGCGTTGCGGTCCGGACCGTGGTGCTGCACCCGGCAGGCTTCGGCGGTCACATCATTGGGGTTCACGACGGTCATGAAGACGGTGGCCGGCGATCCCGTCTGGACGAAGCGGCTGGTCGGCAGGACAGCCGACCGCATGCGATTGAGCGGTACAGCGGTCTGGCGATTGCCGCCCACACTGTATTCGCGTAGCGCCCGCGAGGCATCGGCTTCGTTCGGCTGACCAACCGGGATGCCGCAGACGCTGCCGCGTTCCGGGCAGGGACGTGTAGCATCCGAGAATTCCAGCTGTGGGAATTGGCCATACGACATGACCGAGCCATAAACTCCGCCGAGCGCGAAATCGTTGCTGATCATGTATCCGCGCGCCCAGTCGACTGGCAGGCCCGCCGTACCGTCGGTTTCCACACCGTGCGCGAGCCCGAGATTGTGACCGGTCTCGTGAGTGAGCACGTGACTGTTGTGGCAGACATTGTATTGCGGGGCGATACCGTACTCGAGCGTCGGGTCCAGCAGCAGCGCGATGCCGCAGAAGGTGTCGCGGCCGGGGACCTGGATCCGGTTGATCGAGTAGATGTCCGCCCCGAGCGTGTCCATCCGGTCGCCGAGACCCTCGAAGCCGTTGATCTGGTCGAAAATTTCACTGATCAGCGTAAAGCCGCCGCGATCAGCCGTCAGATCGACGAAGCCCATATCGGTGATCGAGGCGGACATCGGGACGTCGGAGTTTTCGAAGGCCGTGGTCGCGCGGCCAACATCGGCCGCCGCCAGATCGACCAGGCCCCAGCCATATTGGTCGATCATGGTCTGGTCGTAGGCGTAGAACATGTCCACGACGCCATTGCCGGCCTGGGGCGACGCCGTGGACGGACGTCCGGCGGATGCCGGCGGGAGGACATGGTCCGTTCCGAAGGCCGTGTCCGGCGCGGGCCGCAGTATGAGTTCGCCCTGAACCGGTCCTTCGACCTGCCAGGACTGTCCGTCAATCACGACCGAGCCGAAAACGGCGTTCAGACCGCGAACCAGATAGAGTTCGCCCTCGCCATCGGTGGCGTGGGCAAAGACGGACGTGCCGCCAGCGACGGTGGACTGAACCGCACCGATCCGCATCCGGGCGATTTCGCCGTCCGGCAGGGGAAGGACCAGTGTCCGCCCTGCGCGTTCGGCGAAGACCGCTTCGTTCAACCTGAGTGTGTGTGGCGGCGATTCCCCGGCGGCGGCATCGGCCGCCACGCCATCGGACCCGATCGTCCAAACGGCGATATCGTCTGCCATTGCTGTCGCGGAAACCGACAGCATACCCAACGCACACACAAATCCACGGATCATTTATCACTCCCCTTTGTGGTCTTATAGACCAGCAAAATCACAGACTTGCAACACTGCATGGTTAAAAGCTGCCGATATCCGTTTCAGCCAATGCCCGAACCCGCCTAGTCTCGTAGGCGATGAGCAATCTGTTCGAAGCGGCCGGTATGGATGACGGGGCGCCGCGGCCCCTGGCCGACCGGCTGCGCCCGCGAATGCTCGACGAGGTTGTGGGGCAGGATCATCTCCTGAAGGGCAAGGGACCGATCGCGCGGATGCGCGATCAGGGCCGGATCGCCTCGATGATATTGTGGGGCCCGCCGGGGGTCGGCAAGACCACGATCGCGCGCCTTCTGGCGCAGGATTCGGGCCTCGAATTCGAACCGCTCTCGGCGGTGTTTTCCGGCGTCGCGGACCTCAAGAAAGTGTTCGAACGCGCCCGCGCGCGGCGGCAGGCGGGCCGGGGCACGCTCCTCTTCGTCGACGAGATTCACCGCTTCAACCGGGCGCAGCAGGACGGCTTCCTGCCGGTCGTCGAGGAAGGCGTGATCACGCTCGTTGGCGCGACGACGGAAAACCCGTCCTTCGAACTCAACGCGGCCCTTCTGTCGCGCTGTCAGGTGCTGGTGCTGAAGCGGCTCGGTGATGAGGCGCTGGGTCAGTTGCTGGACCGGGCGGAGGCGGACTATGGCCGCGACCTGCCGGTCACACCCGAGGGCCGGGCAACGTTGACGGCGCTGGCGGACGGGGACGGGCGCTATCTCCTGAACCTCGCCGAGGAAGTGTTCGAGAGCGAACCGGACCACAAGCTCGAACCGCGTGAGATCGCCGAACTCCTGCAGAAGCGCGCCCCCGCCTACGACAAGGACCGGGAGGAGCACTACAATCTCATTTCCGCGCTGCACAAGGCGGTGCGCGGGTCGGACCCGAATGCGGCGCTCTACTGGCTGGCGCGCATGCTGGGGGCAGGGGAAGATCCGCTCTTCCTCGCGCGGCGGATCGTGCGGATGGCGAACGAGGATATCGGCCTGGCTGACCCGACCGCCATCCATGCCGCGCTCGCGGCCAAGGACGTCTACGATTTCCTGGGTTCGCCCGAAGGCGAGCTCGCGTTGGCGCAGGCGGTGGTGCACCTGGCCTGCGCGCCGAAGTCGAACGCGGTCTACACCGCCTGGAAGGGCGCGATGAAGACGGCGCGGGAAACCGGCAGCCTGATGCCGCCGAAACACATTCTCAACGCGCCGACCAAGCTGATGAAGTCGGAGGGCTATGGCTCGGGATACGAGTACGACAATGATGCCGAGGGCGGCGTCTCGGGGCAGGACTATTTCCCCGACGAGATGCGGGAGCGGCCGGTCTTCTACCGCCCGACCGACCGCGGACGGGAGGCGGTGATTGCCGAACGGCTCGAGCGCTGGCGGGCGCTGCGGAACAATCGGCGGGGCTAGACCTTGGGCGCGTTAGCGGAGATGAATGGGCTGTCGCAGTGCTTTGGCTAGGGTGATTTGTGACCGAACTTTGCGCAGTCCTGACCGGAGATCTCGTCGGTTCGAGTCAAGCCGATCCGCATCTGGTGTCGCGAGCCTTCGAGGCTCTGGCGTCAGCTGATGATGAAGTGCGATCCTGGTTTGGTGCTGCGTCTTCTTCCGCGCTTCAACGCCATCGCGGCGATGGGTGGCAGGCCTTCGTGCCACTATCCGTATACGCCCTGCGGGCAGCATGCGTTTACAGTGCTGCTGTAGCCGCGGTCGATAAGCGCATGGCCACTCGTATTTGCGTCGGTATAGGACGGATTGCCGAGCTGTCCGTTGACGGTTTGGGCGCGTCAAGCGGACGCGCGTTCGAACTTTCCGGGCGCGGTCTGGAGCAAATGGGAAAGTCCAGTCGCCTCTCCGCCCGCGCCGATGAGACGGTGCTTCACAGTGGGTGGATCGAAGCAGTGTTTGATCTTGCCGATGTGATCGTTTCAGGCTGGACGCCGCGTCAGGCGGTGGTTGCCCAACACCTTCTTGTCCGGAATGCACCGTCTCAGTCGGAGTTGGGGGATAGGCTGGGTATTTCTCAACAGGCCGTTCAGGACCATTTCAGCCGAGCCCACGGCATGGCGCTTTCCGCCGCGTGCGATCGGTTAGAGAGTGGCCTCAACAAGTGAAAAGGGTTGTATTTTTGACAAACAACACATTTCGCTTGTTGGTTCTGTCTCCACTCACCGAAAAAGCGGCTGTAATCGCTTCGAACAGCCAAAAAAGGTTGTTGAATGGATGACGTGATGGCCACCGTCATCGCCCTTTTTGCGGCCCATATGGTTGGAGACTTTCTGCTTCAGCCAAGCTGGATGGTGCGAAACAAGCATCGCTTGCATGTATTCACACTGCATATCGCGATCACTGCCATATTGACCGTATTTTTCCTGGGGGGCCTGTCCACCGCCCAAGTCTGGATTGCCGCATCAACCATTGTTCTGTCCCACGCTCTACTCGACGGGCTAAAGACCTTAGCGATGCTGAAGGGCTGGTTGGCACGGGAGCCAAGATCGGCGTTCATCGCATTTATTGCCGATCAGGCCGGGCACATCTTCTTCATTGTCTTGGCTGCGATCGTCGCGCCCGAAGCTTTCGCTTCGGGACTGTGGACAACGTCCGGCATGTTCCTTCCCGGGGCAGTGCTCAGCGTATTCGCCATCGGGGCCGGCGCCATAGCAGCGACGCGTGCAGGCGAATTCATGATCGCCCTTTTCATGCAGCGCTTTGTCTTGCCATCGATTGAGAAAAAGGATGCCACTGCAGACAACGGATTGGTGGCCGGAGGCGCTTGGATCGGTCTTCTTGAACGCAGTCTGATCTTCCTGCTGATCCTGATCGGTCAGTTTGAAGCCATCGGCTATCTGCTGGCAGCAAAGTCCATTCTGCGCTTCCAGTACGCGAAAGACCGCAGCCACAGTGAATACGTGATCATCGGAACGCTCGCCAGTTTCAGCTGGGCCATCGGGTTGGCACTGATCACACAAACTCTGCTGTCGCGCATTGCCGGCAACTAGGCCAACAGGCCTCGCCGTACATCCCGATCAGGCGTGCGCGGTAGTGTGCGCTCTTCCTCCGCGACTTACCGGTATCGTGACAACGTGAGCAGGGCCGTGGCAACCGGCCAAGTGGCGAGGCGCGTGATGAAACTGAACCCGTTCCATGTAATCAGCTCGGTTCTCGCCGGTGTGTTGGTGCTGACGCTCGCTGCGCTGGTCATCGGACGAATGATGTTCGCCGAGCCGGGCGTGCCGGAGATCCGCTCGGTGCGCAGCGCGCTGGAGGCGGACCGGATCCTGTTCGTCTTTGCGCACCCCGATGACGAGATCCTCGTCACAGAGCTGATTGCGCGGGCGGTGGATGAAGGCATCGAGGTCACGACACTGACCGCGACGCGCGGCGAGGCCGGGACGCAGTATCCGCCCGTGGTCGATCAGCAATATCTGGGCGTGGTGCGGGAAGCGGAGTTGCGGCGCCATGGTTTTGCACTCGGTGTCGCGCGCCAGATCGTGCTTGGCCTGCCCGATGGCGGCGTGCCGGAAACGCCGGACGCACAGCTGGCCGGCATGGTGCGCGCCGTGATCGACGAGGTTCAGCCGGACCTGATCGTCGGCTTTCATCCCGCCAGCGGGATTTCGATGCATCCCGATCACAGGGCGATGGGGCGGGCGGCGGAACTGGCGGCGGGCGAGATCCCGCTCCTTTACGTGCTGGGTCCGCGGCCCGGCTTCCGCCGCTTCGGCGGCGAGGCGCAGCACCAGGTCGCCGATCTCCAGCCCGATCCCGATTTCGCGATCGACGCCGATCCGCGCCTGAAGCTGCGAGCGTGGAATATCCACCAGTCGCAGACGCGCTACATCCAGGGCACGGCGGGCCTGCCCGCCTGGCTGCTCTATTCCTTGTGGCGGCAGGAATACTATGCCTGGGCGGCGCAACCGGGGACGCGCTGAACCGTCCGTCTTCCAGGAATGCCTCGCGTTCGCGATCCCGCTTGTGACGATTTCATGATAGAGCCAGAAACCGTGCGCGCAGGGGGCGCATCCTGGAGGGATTATCATGAAAATCGAACGCATTCACCTGACGCTGGGACTCGTCTGGCTGCTCGCCGGCATGGCGCTGGGCGAGCATATGGGCCGGACCGGCGATCACGGTCAGATGCCGACCCATGCGCACATCATGCTGCTCGGCGGCGTGCTGTCTCTGGCCTGGGCCATTCTGTACAAGGTGTTCAGCCTGCCGAAAGGCATTCTGGCGCTGATCCAGACCGCGGCGCACCACATCGGCGCAATCGTCATGATCGTGTCGCTCTATCTACTCTACGAGCAGATGGGCGATCCCGACGCGCTTGGTCCGATCCTCGGCGTCTCGGCGCTTCTGGTCATGCTGTCAGTGCTGCTGATGCTGATCCTCAGCTTCCGCGCCAAATCCTGAACGTGATGCAGGGGGCGGGGCGTTCAGCCTCGCCCCTTGCACCTCCGCGCGCCGGAGCGTATCCCGCGCGGGGCATGACCCAGCTTCTTCTCATCGGTCTCGGCGGCGCGATCGGCGCGGTGTCCCGGCATCTGTTCGGGCAATGGACGCTGCGCGCCATCGGGCCGGAATGGCCCTATGGCACGTTCGGCGTGAATGTGATCGGCGGGCTGGTCATGGGCCTGTTCATCGGCTGGCTGGCCGGGGCGGGCCGGGCCGATGCCAATGCCCTGCGCAGCTTCGTCGCGGTCGGCGTGCTGGGCGGGTTCACGACCTTTTCCGCCTTCTCGCTCGACCTCGTGGTGATGATCGAGCGCAAGGCCTATGCGGGCGCGCTGGGATATGCGCTCGCCAGCGTGATCGCCTCGGTGGTGGCGCTGTTTGTCGGACTTCTGATCGCGAGGCGGTTGATCGCATGAGCCAGGTACAGACGGTAACGGTCGGTCAGGGCGACGATGGCGCGCGGCTCGACCGCTGGTTCAAGAAGCGCTTCCCGCATGTCGGACACGGCCAGGTGCAGAAGCTGCTGCGCACCGGTCAGGTCCGCGTCGATGGCGGCCGGGCCAAGCCCGACACGCGCCTTGTGGCCGGCCAGGAAGTGCGCATCCCTCCCTTGCCCGAACCGACGGAGGCGAAGGTCAAGGACAGTATCAGCCGCGAGGACGCGGCCATGGTGCGCAGGATGGTGATCTACGAGGATGACGACCTGATTGCGTTCAACAAGCCGTATGGCCTTGCCGTTCAGGGCGGCACGAAGACGACGCAGCATCTCGACCGGCTGCTGACCGCCTTCGGCAAGGACGACATGAAGCCGCGCCTCGTTCACCGGCTCGACCGCGACACGTCCGGCGTGATCGTTGCCGCGAAATCGCTCGACAGCGCGTCGCGCCTCGCCAAGGCGTTCCAGAACAAGGCGGCGGAGAAGACCTACTGGTCGGTCGTTCTGGGCGTGCCACGTCCGAAGACCGGCGAGGTCAAGGGCTTCATCAAGAAGTCCTCGGCCGGCAAGGATGGGGCCGACCGCGAGGTCATGGTTCCGGCCGAGCATGGCGATCCCGACGCGCAATATGCGCGCACGCTTTACACCACGGCCGGCGAGGCGGGGCAGAAGGCGAGCCTCGTCGTGCTGCGCCCGGTCACCGGACGCACGCACCAGCTACGCGTCCACATGGCGGGCATTGGTCACGCCATTCTGGGCGACGGGAAGTACACGTGCGACCGGGAAACGCCGGGCGGTCTGGAGCGCAAGCTGCACCTGCATGCGCGCCGGCTCGTCCTGCCGCTGGGCAAGCGCAACCTGGTGCTGGAGGCGCCGCTGCCCGAACACATGCAGCGGACCTTCGAGCGGCTCGGCTTCGATCCCGACACGATCGACGAAAGCGCGATCGAGGACCTCCTGTAGATGCCGGCGCCGAAGCTTGCCCTGTTCGACCTCGACGGCACGCTGGTCGATTCCCGCCAGTTGATCCATGCCTCGATGGACGAGGCCTTCCGCACCTGCGGTCTCGGCGGCTGCGAGTACGACCATGTGCGCAAGATCGTCGGGATCGAACTGACGCAGGCGGTGCGCATGCTGCTGCCCGCAGATTATCCGGAGGAGGGCGCGACGAAGGTGACGCAGACCTTCCGCGAAAGCTTCGTGCGACTGCGCGCCGACGGCACGCATCTCGAAGGCCTGTATGACGGCGTGCTCGATCTGCTGGCGCATCTGCAGGCCGAGGACTGGACGCTGGGCGTGGCGACCGGAAAGCCGCGGCGCGGGCTCGACCACATCCTCGACACGCACGATCTGCACGGCTTCTTCGTGACGCTGCACACCAGTTGCACCGGACCGGGCAAGCCCGATCCGCGCATGGTGCTGGAGGCGATGGCGGCGACGAAGACGACGCCGGACCGGACCGCCATGATCGGGGATTCCACGCACGACATCACGATGGCGATCAATGCGGGAGTGCGGGCCAAGGGGGTCACCTGGGGCTTTCACACCGCCGAGGAATTGAGCGGCGCGGGCGCGCACGCGGTGTTCGACCGGTTCGAGGATCTGCGGACCGGGCTCGACCGGTTCGGAAGCGGAATCGGAGTGGCAGCGGAATGAGTGGTTTCGAGACCAAGCCCGGCGTGCGCATCCCGACGCAGAAGGATCATCTGCCGAAGCGCTTCTACAAGGCGGCGGGAGTGGCCGAAGGCGAGGGCGGGTTTGCCGTGACGCTGGACGGGCGGCCCGTGCGCACGCCCATGAAGCGCCCGCTGGCCTTCCCGACGGCCGCGCTGGCCGCCGATGTCGCCGCGGAATGGGAGGCGCAGGCCGAACGGATCAATCCCGTCACCATGCCGCTGACGCGTCTGGCGCATGGCGCGATCGACGCCGTGCCGGGTAACCGGGATGCGGTGGTCGCCGAAGTCCTGAAATACGCCGGCACTGATCTGACGCGGCACCGCGCCGATGAGCCTGCGGACCTCGTCGTGCGCCAGGCGCGCGCCTGGGACCCGGCGCTGCGCTTTGCGGAGGAGACGCTGGGCGCACACTTGCCGGCCGTGACGGGCATCCTGCCCGCCGCCACATCCCCCGCCGCGCTCGCGGCGCTGAAAGACCGGGCCGACGGGTATGACGACTGGCGGCTCGCCGTTCTGGGCCATGCAACAGCGGTGACCACCTCGGCTGTGCTGGGCTTCATGCTGTGCGAAGGCGTGCTGTCGGGCGAGGAGATCTTCGCCGCGAGCCGGGTCGACGAGATCTGGCAGGCCGAGCATTGGGGCGAGGACAGCGAGGCGGCCGAGCGCGCCGACGTGCTGCGCACCGAACTCGTCGCCTGCGCGCGACTTCTCGCCGCGCTTTGACGCGGCGCGGCAAGGCGCTATTGAGTCTGCGGACTTCAAGGGAGGCCGAGATGGCCAAGACCGGACCGGGCGGCATGCTCGATTTCGACGCGTTGCGTTCCGCCGACAAGCGCACCCAGCCGTTCAACTATTTCATCGCCAAGGGCGCCGTCACCGAGGACGAGGCCGAGGCGGTGCGCACCGACTATCCCGCGATCAACAAGCCGGGCTATCTGCCGCTGTCGAAGCTGGAAGCGTCCGGCGCGTTCAAGCGGCTGACCGACGATCTGAACAGTCCGGAACTGGCCGAGGTCCTGACCGAGAAATTCGGTGTCGATTTTACCGGCAAGCCGCGCATGATCACCGTGCGCCGCCTGTCGCAGAAATCGGACGGGCCGATCCACAACGATTCCAAGTCGAAAATCCTGACCATGCTGATCTATCTCAACAAGGAGTGGGACGGCACGGGCGCGGGCTGCATCCGGGCGCTGAACGGTCCGGACGATTTCGACGATTTCGCCGAGGAAGTGCCGCCGCTGTCGGGCTATGTCTTCGCCTTCCTGCGCGACGAGAATTCCTGGCACGGCCATCTGCCCTATGAGGGCGAGCGCTATGTGATCCAGACGACCTTCCTGACGAGCCAGGAAGAGCTGGACCGCAAGGAAAACCGCGGCGGTCTGCAATACTTCCTGAAGAAGCTGAACCCGTTTCAGTAGGGCGAGGTCATGGGGTCCCCATGAAAATGGGGACCTGAAGCATGCACCCTGTTTCGGATTCCCGCTTTCGCGGGAACCTCGTGGTGATGTGTATGCTTTCCCCGGAATGACGACACCGAAAAGCACCGGAAAATTGCCCCGCCGCCCCTGGCGGTGCTAACTGGCGTCGAAGCCGGAAACGCAGGGGCGATACATTCCGATGAAAGACATTCTCGAAGAGCTGGAACAGCGGCGCGAGCGCGCCCGGATGGGCGGCGGCGCGGACCGGATCGCCAAGCAGCACGAGAAGGGCAAGCTGTCCGCGCGCGAGCGGATCACGCTGCTGCTCGACGAAAACAGCTTCGAGGAATGGGACATGTTCGTGGAGCACCGCTGCACGGACTTCGGCATGGAAGGCAAGACCATCCCCGGCGACGGCGTGGTGACCGGCCATGGCACGATCAATGGCCGTCTGGTCTATGTCTTCTCCAAGGATTTCACCGTATTCGGCGGTTCGTTGTCGGAAACGCACGCGCAGAAGATCGTGAAGGTGCAGAAGGCCGCAGTGCAGAATGGCGCGCCGATCATCGGCATTTTCGACGCCGGCGGGGCGCGCATCCAGGAGGGTGTCGCCTCGCTGGGCGGTTATGCCGACATCTTCCTGCAGAACACGCTGGCCTCCGGCGTGGTGCCACAGATCTCGGTGATCATGGGGCCGTGCGCGGGCGGGGATGTCTATTCCCCGGCGATCACCGACTTCATCTTCATGGTCCGCGACACGTCCTACATGTATGTGACCGGCCCGGATGTGGTGAAGACCGTCACCAATGAAGAGGTGACGCACGAGGAACTGGGCGGGGCGTCGGTCCATGCCCGGAAATCCGGCGTCGTCGACGGCTCGTTCGAGAACGACCTCGAAGCGCTCGTGCAGATGCGCCGGCTGATCGATTTCCTGCCGCTGTCGAACCGGGAGGCCCCGCCGACGCGGCCGGTCTACGATCATCCTGACCGGTCCGAGCCCAGCCTCGACACGCTGGTGCCGAACAATCCCAACAAGCCCTATGACATCAAGGAGCTGATCGAGAAGGTCGCCGACGAGGGCGACTTCTTCGAGATCAGCCCGGAATTCGGCAAGAATATCGTCGTCGGCTTCGGGCGGCTGGAAGGCCAGCCGGTCGGTTTCGTCGCGAACCAGCCGATGAGCCTGGCTGGCGTGCTCGACATCGATGCCAGCCGCAAGGCGGCGCGCTTCGTGCGCTTCTGCGACGCCTTCAACATCCCGATCGTCACCTTCGTGGACGTGCCCGGCTTCCTGCCCGGCACGAAGCAGGAATATGGCGGCCTGATCAAGCACGGCGCGAAACTGCTCTTCGCCTATGCCGAGGCGACGGTGCCGAAGCTGACCGTGATCACGCGCAAGGCCTATGGCGGCGCCTACGACGTGATGAGCTCAAAGCACCTCAGGGGCGATGTGAACTATGCCTGGCCGACGGCTGAAATCGCGGTGATGGGCGCGAAGGGGGCGGCGGAGATCATCTTCCGCGCCGACGCGAACGACCCGGAGAAGATGGCCGAGCACGCGAAGAATTACGAAGACCGCTTCGCCAATCCCTTCGTGGCGGCGGGACGGGGCTATATCGACGACGTGATCCAGCCGCGCAATACGCGCCGCCGCCTGGTGCGCGCGCTCCGGACGCTGAAGCACAAGAAGGCGTCGAACCCCTGGAAGAAGCACGACAATATTCCGCTCTAACGGTCGTCACCCCGGCGGAAGCCGGGGTCCAGATTGGCGGTCGTTCTGGATTCCGGCGTTCGCCGGAATGACGGATTGAGCGCGCTGGCTAGGCCCCCGCTTCAATCCGGGGCAAAAGAGAGCGGGGAGGGGTTTGCATGACACCCTATGAAGCCGCATCGCTGTTCGTGGCGTTCGCCGAAGCCGCGCAGACCGGTTTCGCGAACTATATCGCCATTCTGTCGGGCATGCTGGCGGCGAGCTGGTTCTTCGCCCACCGGCTGACGCGGCTGATGGCGGCGATCCTGATCTTCATCTTCACCGTCGCGGCGGCCGGGTTCGGCAATGAGGTCTTCTCGATCTATTCCGATCTGGCGCGGCTCGGGGCCTATCTCCACGAGATCGGTCAGGCGCCGGAAGCAGGCCTCGGCTGGCTCGGTCCGGTGCGCGGACCGGCCGGGTCGATGGCGCCAATCCCCTATATCGTGCTGAGCCTGTGTCTGATGGGCTATGTCGCGGCACTGTGGTTTTTCTTCCACGTGCGCAAGATCCGGCGCGAAGAGGTGACGGAGAGCGCCTAGCGTTTGGGCAGGTCGTGCCCGATGCGCCAGAGGACGCCGGTGGGGTCGGAGATCGGGAAATCCCGCCTGCCCCACGGGCGATCGGCGGGCGGCTCTGCAAGAACGCCGAACCGGTCCGCCAGTTTCTGATCGACTACGCGGTGCCACCACGCGTCAGCGTCATCGACCGTCAGCGCCATCATCAGATGCCCGTCGGTATCAGAAGAATAGTAGCGCTGGAGAAGGAAAGCGGCGGGGCCGGCCTCGATGCGGGCCAGATCGCCGGACGACCAGGCGACGGTGAATCCCAGATCGGCGTAGAAGCGTTTCGAGCGCTCGAAATCCTTCGCGGGCAGAAAGAAAAGCGCCTCCTGCGCAGTGACGCTCACGCCGCCATCTCCGGCTGGCGAACCGCCTTGCGGATCACCGCCGCATAGCCGGGGCTGATGCAGTCATAGCCCTCGTAATAGCCGCGCTCGGAAAGCAGTCGATGCAGGCGGGGCAGGTGATAGGGCGGGACCGCCGCGAACATGTGGTGTTCGAGGTGGTAGTGGACGTGGTTCGGCGCGACGAGCAGACGTTCGAGCCAGCCCGCCCGCGTCGTGTGCGTGTTGCGCCGGGGCTCGGGATCGTAGCGGTCCATGGCGACGCCGTGCTCGCCGATATTCCTGAGGCGAATGATCGCCGGATAGACGAAGAGGCGCGCCGCCCACCACAGCGCCAGCGCCCAGGGCGCCTGCGCGGCGACCAGCGCGCCAAGCAGCACGAGCTGGAAGACGATGGGCGGGATGCGGCGCTCCCAGTCCGACTTCGTCCACAGGAAGATCATCTCCTTCACGCCGGTCTGGCCGGTGAAGTCGCGGATGAATTTGCGCCGCAGGCTGTCCTTCGTGACCGGATAATCCCTCACGAGGCCCTGATCGGGGTCCTTGTCGGTGCCGGCATATCTGTGGTGGTCGAGATGATAGGGGCGGTAGTCGCGCAGCGGCACGCCGACCGCCGCGCCGCCCAGCCAGTTGCCCGCGAAGTCGTTCATCCAGCGCGTACGGAAGAGCGAATGGTGCGCGCAGTCATGCATCACGATGGCGAGCGCCAGCTGGCGTCCCGCGAGGATGAAGACGCTGATGGGCGAGAACCAGGGATTCCAGATTGCCAACGCGAAGGCGGCGGCGATCAATGCGTAGTCCCCGGCGAGCATCAGCGCGCCGCGCCAGTTCTCTGCCTGGGAAAGGGCGCGCAATTCCTCGCGGGAGAGGGCGTCTGACAGCTTCATCGTCATGACGCGGAATCTAGCATGGGGCGGCGCGTTGCCAAACCGGCTTCCCCCTCACCCTGACGCGCGCCTCCTTCGGAGCCGCACGTCTTTCCCTCTCCCTCAAGGGAGAGGGAGGGGACCCGGCCTGAGCCGAAGGCGAAGGTTGGGGAGGGTGAGGGGTACCTTTCGCCGATTTCACTCCAAAGCGCGGCGCGCCGCGTTATCCTGGCCGGCGGAAACGCTGGGAGGCTTCATCATGAAAACGCTTCTGACCGGACTGTGCGCCGCCGCGCTGATCACGGGTGCGGCGCTGGCCGACGATCTCTTGCTGGTGGTCAACAAGGGCGAGGACACGCTGGCGCTGGTCGATCCTGAGACGCTGGAGGTCATCGCCACGGTGCCGACCGGCGACAATCCGCACGAGGTCTACACCTCGCCGGACGGGTCGATCGCCTATGTCTCGGACTATGGCGGGGCGCAGGGCACAACGGTGACGGTGGTCGACCTGGCCACGGCCAGCGCCGCCGCGACCTGGGACATCGCGCCCAATCGCGGACCGCATGGCATCTGGGTGTCGGGCGACGGATCGCTGGTCTGGGTGACGACCGAAACCAGCGGCACGGTCACCGAGATCGATGCGGCGACCGGCGAGATCACCCATGTCTGGGAGACCGGACAGGCGGTGAGCCACCAGCTGGTCCCCACGCCGGACGGGGCGAAGCTCTACATCGCCAATATCGGGTCGGGCTCGGTGACGGTGATCACGCGCGCGACAGGCGAGGTCGTGTCGATCCCGACCGGAGCGGGGGCGGAAGGCATCGACGTGTCCCCGGATGGTTCGGAAGTCTGGGTCACCAACCGCAGTGCCGACACGGTGTCGATCATCGATGTCGCGACCGATACCGTGTCGGCGACCATCCCGTCGGGCGGCGATTTCCCGATCCGCGCGCGATTCACGCCGGACGGCAGCGAGGTCTGGATCTCCAACGCGCAATCGGGTTCCGTCGCGGTGATCGACGCCGAGACGCATGAGGTGCTGGCGACGGTCGATACCGGCGCGGTGCCGATCGGTCTGCTGATGGACCCGGCGGGTGAGCGCGTCTTCGTGGCGAACACGCAGGACGATTTCGTCACGGTGATCGATCGGGCGAGCCGCGAAGTGACCGGGCGCGTCGAGACCGGTGACGAGCCCGACGGGCTCGCTTGGGTGACGCGCTAGCTGGATTGCATTTATTGCCCTCCCCCTTGAGGGGAGGGCCGGGAGGCTGCGCGTCAGCCAGCCGACCGGGGTGGGGGTATCAAGCGAGCCGTCACCCCACCCCGCTCCCGTCTTCCTGACGGAAGCCGCTCGCGTCCCTCCCCCTCAAGGGGAGGGGAATCCGATCGGGTTCAGATCTTCCGTTTCGGCATGGCACGGCCCTCAATCACGCCGGCGAGCGCGGCCCAGACGGGCAGGGTCGCGAACAGCATGGCCGGTCCGCCGAACAGGCTGGCGATCGCGCCGGCGAGCGCGAGCGCCATGCCGGCCTGGATGCGGCGCTTCTGCAGCTTTTCCTCGAGCCGGACGTCGCAGCATGATTGCGGCTCGGGCGTGGTGAAGATCATCAGCAGGAAGAGTCCGCCGGCAACCGTGGCGGCGACGAGCCAGCCGCGTTCGATCAGGACGACGTTCTCCGGATGCGGAGCGCCGTTCATGGCCATGGCGTATAGCCCGGCGATGAAGGCGACGCCGGCGGCCATGAGATTGTTGCCCTGGGTGCGGTCGAACACGGTGTCGATGGTCAGCGCCGCGGCAATCAGGAAGCAGGTCCACCACGGTGCGCCGAGGACAGCCAGGCCGATGGCGAACAGGCCCATCATGATCAGGTCGATCAGCTTCAGCGGATTGCCAACGGTCCGGTTGACGATGCGCACCGCGAACAGCACGGCGGCGATATTGAGAATGGACGTGTTGTATCCGAGCGCGATCGCGGCGAGGGCGAGGGCCATGGCGACAAAGGCCGACTGGTTGATGTCGGGGTCGAGTTCCCGGCCGAGTGCCCAGGCGAGGAAAGCGATGAACATCGCCTCGACCGCGAGGATCACCGCGTCGCCGATCCCCATGATGTTGGTCGTGTAGGCATAGAGCGCGACAGCGATTCCGCCGAGTGGCGCCAGCACGATGACCGCCAGATTCGTCCTGAATTTCGGGTCGAGCGGCCGCGCCAGCGACGAATAGCTGTAGACCTTGTGCGTCATCGGATTTCCCTCGCATGTATCGGCGACCAGACTAACCGTGTTCGGCGCGGTGAAAAGACCGGCTAGTGTGGGGTCATGATCGAGTCGGGTTCCGCCCATATTCTGCCGCCTCTTGCGCTCGCCACCGGCATGATCGTGGCGACGGTGATCATCCACATGATCGGGCTGATCGTGTTGATGGCCCTGCTGCAGTCGCGTTCGCACAATCTGAAACCGATGCAGAATGCGCTTCGGCAAGGCGTTTTCATCGTGCTGGTCGTACTGGGCCTGGTCGCGATCCACGCGGTCGAGATCTGGCTCTATGCGCTGGTCTATCTGGCGCTTGGCGAACTGCCGACCCTTGAAGCGGCGCTGTATTTCTCGACCACGACCTTCACCACGGTCGGCTATGGCGATGTCGTGCTGGACGAACGCTGGCGCATGGTCGCCGCGCTCGAAGGGTTCAACGGATTCCTGCTGATCGGCTGGTCGACCGCCTTCCTGGTCTCGGTCATCGGCAAGCTGCGCGCCGCGGAACTGGCCTGGCTCGACCGCATGCGCGACAGCTGAGACGCGTTCACACCTTGCCGCTGCGACACCACGCGGGCTAAACCGGCATATCGAATTGGGGCTCCCGAAGGGCTGGAATGTTCAAGAAAATCCTGATCGCAAATCGCGGCGAGATCGCTGTCCGCGTCATCAAGACCTGCCGCCGTCTGGGGATCCAGACCGTTGCGGTCTATTCCGAGGCCGACGCCGATTCCAAGGCCGTCGACATGGCCGACGAGGCCGTCTTCATCGGGCCGCCAGCGCCCGGCGAAAGCTATCTGCAGATCGACAAGATCGTGCAGGCCGCGAAGGATACCGGCGCGGAAGCGGTGCATCCCGGTTTCGGCTTCCTGTCGGAAAACCCGAAATTCCCGGCGGCGCTCGAAGCCGCGGGCATCGTCTTCATCGGGCCGAATGTGCACGCCATCGAGGCGATGGGCGACAAGATCACGTCGAAGAAATTCGCCGCAGAGGCAGGCGTGTCGACCGTGCCGGGGCATATGGGACTGATCGAGGATGCCGACGAGGCCGCGAAGATCGCCGCCGAGATCGGTTTCCCGGTTATGATCAAGGCGTCGGCCGGCGGCGGCGGCAAGGGCATGCGTATTGCCTGGGACGAGGCAGAAGCGCGCGACGGCTTCAAATCGGCGCGCAGCGAAGCCAAGTCGAGCTTTGGCGACGAACGCATCTTCATCGAGAAATTCGTGGTGCGGCCGCGCCATATCGAAATCCAGGTGCTGGGCGACAAGCACGGCAATATCATCCACCTGAACGAGCGCGAGTGTTCGGTCCAGCGCCGGAACCAGAAGGTTCTCGAAGAGGCGCCGTCGCCCTTCCTCGACAAGTCGACCCGCGAGGCGATGGGCGCGCAGGCCGTCGCGCTGGCCAAGGCCGTGGACTACGACAGCGCCGGCACGGTCGAATTCATCGTCGATGCCGAGCGGAATTTCTACTTCCTCGAAATGAATACCCGCCTGCAGGTCGAACACCCGGTCACCGAACTGACCGTCGGGCTCGACCTCGTGGAGCAGATGATCCGCGTCGCGGCCGGCGAGGAGCTGAAGCTTCGCCAGAAGGACGTGAAGATCAATGGCTGGGCGGTCGAGGCGCGTCTTTATGCCGAAGACCCGTATCGCGGTTTCCTGCCGTCGATCGGCCGGCTGAAACGCTACAAGGAGCCGGCGGAAGGCAAGCTGGGCGAGGGCATGCTGCGGATCGATTCCGGCGTGCGCGAGGGCGACGAGATATCGATGTTCTACGACCCGATGATCGCCAAGGTCATCGGTCATGGCGACACGCGGGAAGCGGCGATCGACACGCTGCTCGCCGGACTCGACCGCTACCATGTCGAGGGCGTCACCGCGAATGCGCCCTTCCTGGCCGCTTGCCTGGGCGAGAAGGATTTCCGCCGCGGCGACATTCATACCGGCTATATCGAGGAGCATTTCCCCGAAGGCTTCCACGGCACCGCACCGACCGAGGATCAGCTGCGCTATCTGACGGCGGCGGCGGCCTTCATCCATACGGTGAACATCCGTCGCGCGGCGCAGACCAGCGGCCGCATCACGCCGCCGCCGGTTGCCCACGCCCAGGAGTGGGATGTGCTGCTCGACGGCCGGCGCATTCCGGTCGAGATCGATCTGCCCGACGCGGCGATCGGCGGCGGGGGCGAGGCGACGCTCTGGATGCCGGAACTGGTCGGTGACCCGGTCACGCTGAAATCGGCCTGGCGGCCCGGCACCCACCTGTTCGAGGGTCGCCTCGGCGAGGAGCGTTTCGCGGTGTCCTTCTCCGACCGGACGGAAGGCTACTGGCTGCGTCATCGCGGCTTCACCTGCACGGCCATCGTCTGCACGCACACATCGGCGGACCTGCATGCCCTGCTGCCGGAAAAGCAACTTGGCGCTTCGGCGAAACTGGTGGAAAGCCCGATGCCGGGCCTCGTCGTGTCGATCGATGTCGCGGTCGGCCAGGAGGTCAAGGCGGGCGAGCCGCTGATGGTGATCGAGGCGATGAAGATGGAAAACGTGCTGCGCGCCGAAATCGACGGCACGATCAAGGCGCTTCACGCCAGACCGGGCCAGTCGGTCGCGGCCGACGAATTGCTGGCCGAGTTCGAATAGGGGGGATCGCGTCCCGGCGTTTTCCCGCTTGGCCTGCCGCCGTGCCGCGCTAGCTTCCGGCGCTGGATAACCCACCTGGGAGGGACACATGAATCCTGTAGCCTGGTTCGTACCCGGCGTTCGCGCCAACGGGGCGACATACTTTTTCGGACTGCTCGTCTTTCTGGCGGCCCACGCAGCCCTGACCGCCGTCCAGCTCTACACCGACATCGCTCTGCCGGACGGCGCTGGACTGATCTTCCTGATCGTTCTGTTGGTGTTGCTGGTTTTCGTTCACATCAACCGGCTTAACGATGCCGGCCGCAGCTGGACCTGGATCTTCCTGCCCATCCCGCTGGCGCTGCTCGCCTTCTTCATCGTGGTGATGATCTTCGGCACGATGTTCTTCTTCCAGCAGCTGGGCGTGTATGCCGAGGCCAACAGTCTCGACGCACAAACGGTCATGCAGGACCCCGCGCTGATGCAGGAGTTCCAGACCTGGATCGAGAACAGCGAAGCCGACCTCGGCGGCCTTCAACTGGTCGCGGCCTGGGGCAGCACGGGCGCCTTCTGGGCAGTGATTCTGCTGTTCGGCCTGTGGTTCCGCGGAATGCCCAGCCGCGAAGGCTGATCGGCCTGAAAGGCGAAATCGCCCCACCGGCGATTGACACCATGCAGATTCGCCCTCCACGGTAGCCCCATCGGGATAGCCGTGGAGGGCATCACCATGGATCAGTCAAAGGTTCAGGGATTTCAGGATCTCTTGTTGAAGTTCGAGGGGCGGATCGGCCCCAATTCGCTCTGGCAGGGCGCCATCCTCATTCTCGCGGTTGCGATTGTCCTGCAGGTGCTGACATTCCTGCTGGGCGCGCTCGGCATGATCTTCGGCCTGTTGAGTCTGGCGCTTCTGTATCCGTTGTTCTGCATCTACGCGAAACGGTTCCACGATGCCGGCAAGCCGGCGGTCTGGACGATCGCGGTTCTGGCGGGCATCTGGGTCGGCGCCTTCGTCCTCGGCCTGCTTCTCGCGCCGCTCTACATGGGCAACGCGATCGCGGCCGCTCAATCGGGCAATATCTACAGCTTCGGGCTAACAGCGATGCTGGTGAACATCGTCGTCGCGATCATTCTGCACCTGGGTGCGGCCTTCGTGGTGAACCAGGTCCTGAAGGCCGATCCCGGACCCAATGCCTATGGCGAGCCGGTTGCGGATGCCGCTTCGCCCAATCCGCTGGCCTGACACGCCAGCGGCAGACCAAGCTTCAACAAGGGGGGAATGCCATGGGGTTCATGGACGCCGTCAAATCGGTCTATTCGAACTACGCCAACTTCAACGGCCGCGCTCGCCGCAGCGAGTACTGGTTCTACGTCCTGTTCTACATGATCGCCTATACGGTCCTGTTTACGGTTGAAAGGGCGATCGGCGGATACGGGATCCTCGCGGGGCTGTTCGCGCTCGCGAACATCATCCCGATGCTCGCGGCCGCGGTTCGCCGTCTGCACGACACAGGCAAGAGTGGCTGGTGGGTTCTCATCAGCCTTGTTCCGCTCGTCGGCTTCATCGTACTGCTGATTTTTTACGTGAAGGACAGCGATCCGGGCGCCAATGCCTATGGTGCGAACCCGAAAGGGGTCGAGAGCGGCGCAACTGTCACGGGCTGATTGTCACATTCTTCGATCAAATTACGCTTTCCGTTCGGCGGGCCGGTCATGGCCCGCCGAATTCATAGGGGGACTGCATGAACCAGCGCGCCTACACACTCGAACTTCACTCGATCATCAACTCGATCCCGGAGGCCAACCGGAACAATTTCCTGACCGCTTTCCAGGCGTCGGAGAAAAATCCGGTCCTGCTGTTCGGTTTCAATATCTGGCTCGGTGCGCTCGGCATCGACCGCTTCCTGGTCGGCGATATCGTCGCCGGGGTTCTGAAGCTGATCACGCTGGGCGGTTTCGGTATCTGGCAGTTGATCGACTGCTTCCTGATCGGCGGCCGTGCCCGCGACAAGAACATCCAGCTCGCGCGTCAGATGCGCGACACCTACCGCACGCCGAGTGTCGCCGCGCCTGCAGCGCCGGCAGCCGAGCCGGCTCCGCCGTCGGCCTGAGGCCAGCGGTTCCAGTCCTGGAAAGGCCCGGCCGGTTGCGGCCGGGCCGTTTCTAGTCGGGCAGGTCGGGCGGCGCGGCGTCTTCAAGCTCGCCAAAGACTTCGGCGAAGGCGGCACGCATCGCTGCGGTGACGTCGTCCATCGAGGCGTTCACGCCGAGATCGGCGAGGCTGGTCACGCCGTATTTCCGCTCCGAAATTCCGCACGGCGTGATGCCGGAAAAGTGCGACAGGTCAGTCGTGACGTTCAGCGCGATGCCGTGAAACGACACCCAGCGTCTGAGCCGCACTCCAATGGCCGCGACCTTGTCCTCGTATCCCTCGCCCTTGTCGGGCCGGGCGACCCAGACGCCGACGCGTTCACAGCGGCGCTCGCCGGTGACCTCGAAGGCGGCGAGGGTGCGGATGATCCATTCCTCCAGCCCGCGCACAAATTTGCGCGCGTCGCGGCCGCGCTCGGTCAGGTCCAGCATGACATAGCCGACCCGCTGTCCGGGGCCGTGATAGGTGTATTCACCGCCGCGGCCGGTCTTGTGGACGGGGAAGCGGTCGGGCTGCAGCAGATCGCCCGAATCGGCGCTGGTGCCGCCGGTGTAGAGCGGGGGGTGTTCCAGCATCCAGACCATTTCGGGGGCCTCGCCCGCCGCGATCTTCGCGGCACGGTCTTCCATGAAGGCGACGGCCGGTTCGTAGGGAATATGGCCGGGCGAGACCGCCCACTGGGTTTTTGGCTGTGTCATTGTTATCGTGGTTAACCCGCCGGAAACGGCGTCTGGTCGAACATTGTACGTGACATGTCGAGTGGCAAGTGCCTGTGAGGGGGAAGTCCGTTGAGTCAGCTGGGTGCGGTGAAGGTGGAAGTGACGGTCGTTCTCGGGCGCTCGTCCATGCCGATTCAGCAATTCCTCCGGATGGGCCGTGGCGCGGTCATCCCGCTCGATGCCGAGGAAGACGACGAAGTCTGGATCCTCGCCAACAACCACCCGATCGCGCGCGGCGAGATCCAGATCCAGGGCGATCGGGTCACGGTCAACATCACCGGCCCGGCGGACGTCAACGCCTTCTATGCGGCGGCCTGACGCCGCGCCTGACTTTCCGCCGCATCGCGCACTTCACAAGCCGCATTTCCGCTGCTATCTCGCACGGCCCTGACACGATGCGGTCGTGGCGGAACTGGTAGACGCGCAGCGTTGAGGTCGCTGTGGGGTAAAACCCGTGGAAGTTCGAGTCTTCTCGACCGCACCATCATTCGGAAACGCCGCCCCCCGGGGCGGCGTTTTCGGTTTCAGACCTCTCGAAAACGCCGCACTTCATGGCTACTGTCGCCGCGCAGCCCCCGAGCAGGAGATTCCATGAGCGAAACCGCCGACATCCCGACGGAAGACACCCCGCAGGGTGAGGTCGACGTCTCGAAGGCGGTGGCGCTGGCAATCCTGATCGAGGAAGGCGATGGCGCGGGAATCGGCCGGCTTCTCGAAGGCCTCCATCCCGCCGACATCGCCGACCTGATCGAGCAGCTGAACAGCGAGCAGCAGGAAAAGCTGGCGCGGATCGCACCGGACGTGCTGACCGGCGACGTGCTCGCCAATCTGCAATGGGACACGCGCGAAGTCGTCGCGGCGGAACTCGACCCGGCGCACCTCGCGGCAGCGATCCAGGAACTCGATTCCGACGATGCGACGCTGCTGATCGAGGAACTCGACGACGCCCTGCGCCAGCAGGTGCTGGCCGAAGTGCCCGAGGAGAACCGGGCGGCGCTGGAATCGAGCCTTTCCTTCGACGAGGAGACGGCCGGCCGCCTGATGCAGCGCGAATTCGTCGCCGCGCCGGATTTCTGGACGGTCGGCCATACGATCGACCACATGCGCGCTGCCGGTGACGAACTGCCGGAACTGTTCTTCGACGTCTATGTCGTGAATACCGGTTTCGAACCGGTCGGCGCGGTGCCGGTCAGCCGGCTGATGCGCTCGCGCCGCGACGTGAAGCTGGCCGACATCATGGAAGAGGTGCGGATCCGCATCGAACCGGATACCGACCAGGAAGACGTCGCCTACTATTTCGAGAAATACCACCTGATTTCGGCGCCCGTGGTCGATGCATCGGGCCGGTTGTCCGGCATGCTGACCGTCGACGACATGGTCGAGGTCATCCAGGAAGAGAACAAGGAAGACCTGCTGGCGCTCGCCGGCGTGAACGAGGCGGGGCTGACCGACACCGTTTTCGAATCGGTGAAGTCGCGTGCGCCCTGGCTGCTGGTCAATCTGGGGACGGCTGTGCTGGCGTCGGGCGTGATCGCGCTGTTCGACGCGGCGATCACGCAACTCGTCGCACTGGCCGTGCTGATGCCGATTGTCGCGTCGATGGGCGGCAATGCCGGTACCCAGTCGCTTGCCGTTGCCGTGCGTGCGATCTCGTCGCGCGACCTGACCTCCGCCAACGCCCGCCGGGTGATCATCCGCGAGATGCTGACAGGCACGTTCAACGGGCTGATCTTTGCGGTGGTGATGGGGGTTGTGGCCGGGCTTTGGTTCCAGAACTGGGCCCTGGCGGCGGTGATCGCGATCGCCATGGTCATCAATCTCGCCTGCGCGGGGCTGGCGGGAATCCTCGTGCCGATGGGTCTGAAGCGATTCGGCGCCGACCCGGCCGTGTCGTCCTCGGTCTTCGTCACGACTGTCACCGATGTGGTCGGGTTCTTCGCCTTCCTCGGACTTGCCGCTATGGTGCTGCTCTAGCGGGGGTCTGTCAGTCAGATCGGGTGTTGAGAAAATGCGTCACTGGTTCGTTTCCGGCGTTGCTGCCGCCTTGTTCCTGCCTGCCGCGGCATTGGCCGAGGGACAATGGTCCGATGGTCCCCGCCTGCAGGATCCACGCTCCGGTCTTGCGGCGATCGAATATGAAGGCCGGATCTATGCGGCCGGCGGGGCGGGGCTGACCCAGCCGCGCGAGGAAGTCGAAGTGCTCGACCTGACGCTCGGGGAATGGCGCGACACGACGGCGCTTCCCGCGGGTCTGGAACGCTTCGGCCTGGCCGCCATCGGCGGACGCATCTACGCCGCCGGTGGCTACGCTGCACGCGAGGGCGTGCGTCCGATCGCCGACATGTGGTCGTTCGATCCTGCCGCCGGAATCTGGGCACGCGAGCCGGCCATGCCGGGCCCGAAAGCCTCTTTCCAGCTGGTGGCTGCGCACGACCGGCTGTTCGCCATCGGCGGTGAAACCGGCGCCAATGAAACCTATGTCTTCGATCCCGAAGACCAGTCCTGGGAAACGCTCGAAGCGCCCGAGGGGATCGCCCGCCGCGGCGCCGCGTCGGTCGTGGCCGATGGTCTGATCTACCTCATCGGTGGCGCGCGCGAAGGCGCGGCCAGCACGCGGGTGGATGTCTACGACCCCGAGGATGACAGCTGGTCGCAGCTGACCGACCTGCCGACTCCGCGGGCCGGGCATGCGGCTGCGATCCTGAATGGCCGCATTCACGTCTTCGGGGGACGCGGCGCGGACCTGAGCCAGACGCTCAACGACCACCTTGTCTACGACATTGCCGGCGACCGCTGGGACACCGCCGAAGGACTGCCGGCGCCGCGTACGGATGCGTCCGCCGCGGTGATCGACGGGCAGATATTCCTGATCGGCGGCGGCGCGGGCGGCGGCTTCTTTGCGCCGTTCACGGCGGTCGACGAAACCGACATTTACTCGGAAGCCGGCGAGTAAACGGCGTCCGGCTTGCAAGATGCTTCCGTGTCGCCCGCAAAGGCGTCCCGGATTGGAACATCGATGAAGCTGCGTCTGAAATCCACGCCCGCCGCGCGCGCCCTGGTCAGGGAGTACGAGCCGTTCCGCGGCTCGGCCGAACGCGATGCCAATGGCCGCTGGACCGTGGGCTATGGCCATCGCGCCGGTGCGCGCGAAGACACCACGGTGTCGCGCGACGATGCCGAACTTCTGATGATCTACGACGTGCTTCAGGCCGAGAAAGCCGTCGACGAAAGCCTCAATGATCCGCTGCAGGCGGCCCAGCGCGACGCGCTGGTGTCGTTTGCGCTGGGGATCGGGCTGACGGCGTTCCGCCAGAGCGCCGTGGTCCGACTGATCAACAAGGGCCGCTGGCGCGCAGCCGCCGATGCGATTGCCGCCTGGGGCGGGGGCGACAATCCGCGCCACGAGGCCGAGCGCGCCCTGTTCATGACTGACCTGCCGGCCGATATCAGCGGACGTCCGGTCGAACTCGTCATCGAGGTCGAGCATCCCGATTTCGACGAGGATGAAGACGGGTTCGCCCAGCCGGTCGAACCGGTCGCCGAGGAGCCCGCAACCGTCGAAGACGTTCCTGATGACGAAGTCGTCGTCGAGACGGCCGAAGCAGCGATCGAGGAACCGGTCGAGGATAACGCCGAGCCTGAAGAGCCGGTCATCGAGGAACCGGCCGCACCTGAACCCGCGTCGCGGCCGTCCATCATGCATTCCGCCCCCGTGCGCAGCGCCGTGGCCGAGCGTGTGATCGCTCGGATGCGCGACCAGCTGGCCATTCGCGAGGAAGCTCCGGTCGTCGCCCCGGTCGTCGAACCCGCACCACAACCGGTTTCCGGACCGGTGGGCTATGTGTTCGCCGAAGCTGCGGATCCTGCCGATGCCGATGCCGAAGACGCCGATGCGATCGAAGCCGTGGCCATCCGGCCTGTCGAGGACATGCCGCCGCTGACCGGCGTTGCGGCGAGCGCCGGGGCGAGCGGTGAAATCGGCGGGTCCGGCCAGCGAGATTCCGTCGAGGCCGAAACAGACTCCGAGAACAGCGCGATCGCGGCCGACGAGAGCTTGCCGCAACCCGAGGACATCGCGCCGGAATTCGAAGCAGGCGGTGTCGTGCCGAGGCGCAATGGCTGGACCAATGGCGACGATTCTCCCGCACCGGCCGCCGGCGGTTTCCCGGCTGGAACCGTGTCGGTGCTGGGCCTGGGCGTACTGGCCTTCGGCGTGGGCGTGTGGGACACGGCCTCGCGCTGGGAGGCCTACAGCGCCGGCGATCTCTGGCCCTTCGGTCCGGCGACTGCGGCCGCCGGATTCGTATTGACGGGTGCCGCAGCGATCGGGCTGATCAGCCGCGGCATGCGCAAAAACTGACGCAAACGTCACCTTCGTTTGCTTGACCCTCCTGGGGGAATGCGCCATGTCCCGCGCATGATCCCGAACCAATACCCCTCGATGAATTTCGACCTCGGCGACACCGCCGAGATGATCCGTGACACGGTCCGCAGCTTTGCTTCGGACGAATTGGCGCCGCGCGCGGCCGAAATCGACAAGTCGGATGTGTTTCCCGCCGACCTCTGGAAGAAGATGGGCGATCTCGGCCTGCTCGGCATCACGGTCGAGGAGGAGTGGGGCGGTACCGGGCTCGGCTATCTCGAGCATGTCATCGCGATGGAAGAGATTTCGCGCGGATCGGCCTCGGTCGGCCTGTCCTATGGCGCGCATTCCAATCTCTGCGTGAACCAAATCCGCCGCTGGGCCTCGAAGGAACAGAAGGAAAAATACCTTCCCGGCCTGATTTCCGGCGACAAGGTCGGCGCGCTGGCCATGTCCGAACCGGGCGCGGGCTCCGACGTGGTGTCGATGAAGCTGCGCGCCGACAAGCGAGGCGATCACTACGTCCTGAACGGCTCGAAGATGTGGATCACCAACGGTCCGTCGGCCGATTACCTGGTGGTCTATGCCAAGACCGATCCGGGCGCGCGCTCGCGCGGGATCACCGCCTTCCTGATCGAGAAGGGGATGAAGGGTTTCTCCGTCGCGCAAAAGCTGGACAAGCTCGGCATGCGCGGGTCGGAGACCGGCGAGCTGGTCTTCGAGGACTGCGAAGTGCCGGAAGACAATGTCATGGGCCCGGTGAATGACGGCGTCCGCGTTCTGATGAGCGGGCTCGACTATGAGCGCGCCGTCCTGTCCGCCGGACCGATCGGCATCATGCAGGCCTGCATGGATGTCGTGCTGCCCTATGTTCACGAGCGCCGCCAGTTCGACCAGCCGATCGGAAACTTCCAGCTGGTCCAGGGCAAGCTGGCCGACATGTATGTGCGGATGAATGCGGCGCGGGCCTATGTCTACGCCGTCGCCAAGGCCTGCGACCGGGGCGAGACGACCCGCAAGGACGCCGCCGGAGCCATCCTCTATGCCGCGGAAACCGCGACCCAGCTGGCGCTCGACGCGATCCAGCTGCTCGGCGGAAACGGCTATATCAACGAGTATCCGACCGGACGCCTTCTGCGCGACGCCAAGCTTTACGAGATCGGCGCGGGTACGAGCGAGATCCGCCGCTGGCTGATCGGCCGCGAGCTGTTCACCGAGACGCGGTAAAAAATTTCTCCGGACGGCGGAACCGATCCGCTAGCTTACCCCTTGAACAAGGAGTTCAAGGGGAGAAGCCCATGCGCAAGATTCTGATGCTCACCGCCGCCGGCCTGTTCGCCGTTGCGTGCAGCGAGTCCGACATGCCGTCCGGCGAGCAAATGGAAGCCGACGCCGAACAGGCGATGGACGAGACCGGCGAGGCGCTCGAAAATGCCGGTGACGCGATCCAGGAGGCAGCCGAAGACGCGGAAGCGGAAATGGACGAGATGGGCGAGGACATGCCCGTCCGCGACGTCAACGGCCGCTGGGGCATAGCCGAGATGGCCTGTCGCGAAGACAATGACATGCGCGACGGCGTGATCGTGATTTCCCGCTACACGGTCGATGTCGGCCTCGACACCTGTTCGATCCAGAGCGTCGACCAGACCAACGGCTATACGCATTTCGTGACGCAGTGCGAAAGCGGCGAGGGCGGCGATCCCTACATGCAGGAATTCCGCTTCATGGCGGACGGCGACACGCTGACCTGGGACAACCGCGACATGGCCCGCGAAGAGACCTATGTCCGCTGTGGTGATGCGGGCTGATGGCTTTTGACGATCTCAAAGCGGTTTTCGTCAATTGCACGCTCAAACGTTCGCCGGAGACCTCGAACACCGACGGGCTGATGGCGGTCGCGAAGGCGATCATGGACAATCAGGGCGTTCAGACCGAGATGATCCGGCTCGTCGATCACCCGGTCGCGCCCGGCGTCTATCCCGACATGACCGAGCATGGCTGGCCGGCCGACGCCTGGCCGGAACTGTGGACGCGAATACGGGCCGCCGACATCCTCGTTGTCGGCACGCCGATCTGGCTGGGTGAGGAAAGCTCGGTCTGCCGCGTGCTGATCGAGCGGCTCTACGGGCAATCCGGCGACACCAACGACAAGGGTCAGTACGGCTTTTACGGCAAGGTCGGCGGCTGTGTGGTGACCGGCAATGAGGACGGAATCAAGCATTGCAGCCAGACCGTGCTCTACGCGCTTCAGCATATCGGCTACACCATCCCGCCGCAGGCCGATTGCGGCTGGATCGGCGAGGCGGGGCCGGGGCCGTCCTATTGCGATGAAGGCAGCGGCGGTCCGGACAATGAATTCACCCAGCGCAACACCACCTTCATGGCGTGGAATCTCATGCACATGGCGCGGATGCTGAAGGACAATGGCGGCATCCCGAACGAGGGCAATTCGCGCGAGGCCTGGGACAAGGGCGAGCGCTTCGGCCACCCGAACCCGGAATACCGGTCGGGAAACTAGACGAAAATCTTCGCGCGGGTTTCCTCGTCGGCTTCGTCGAGGGCGCGCATGGCCGCGGCGTAGCCGGACTCGATCGTGTCCTCGAACCGCTTCCATTCCCTCAGATCGGTGTCGATTTCGGGCAGGGCGACGAGGTCGACGGCCTTGAGGTAGGATTCATGGCGGTCGACCATGGTCCCGGCCGTTGCCGCGCGCATCAGAAGCGAGGCGATGGGGGGCGGGTCGCCCAGGCCGTGCTTTCGCACCCAGCCGAAGAAGCTGGGCGGATCGACGAAATCCTTCGGGTCCACCCCGCGGGCGCGGGTCACGTCACAGCCGACATTCGCTCCGCGGTGGAAGGCACGCATCTGTTCCGACGGGAAGTTGGTGAATACCGCCCCGTCGACCAGCAATGCGTCGCCCTGAACGACCGGCGGCAATATGCCGGGCAGGGCGATCGAGGCGCGCAGCGCATGGCGCAGAATGCCGCGCCGGTGCACGAAGGGCTTGCCGTCCGACAGGTTGGACGAGACGCAGAAGAAAGGCCGGCGCATGTCGGCGATCTCGACTTCGCCAAAATGCTTTTCCAGACGCTTGTCGACCTTGTCGCCGCGCGCCAACGAGACGACGGGCAGATGCCAGTCCGACAGCGGATTGGAATCCACGAAGGCATCGCGCGTGCGCTCGACGATCTCCTCGTGCGTCCAGTCGAGCGCCTCGCTGGCGGCGAGGATCGCGCCCATCGATGCGCCGCCGAGGAAGTCGAACTGGAGACCTGCTTCCTCGAAGGCGCGCATCGCCCCGATATGGGCATAGGCGCGCGCGCCGCCGCCCGACAGGACCAGGCCCAGCGAACGCCCGGCGAGGGTGCGCGCGAGCCGCAGCACGTCGGCGGTCGAGCCCTGGCGCCAGTGAAACAGGCGGGCAGCCTCGACCGCGTCCATCCATTCCTGTGGCCGTGCGGCCTTCGCCACGCCTTCGTGATGAAGGAGGACGACGTCGATCAGTTTCAGGTTGGCGGCGGGCGACGGGTCCGGCGGTAGCAGCGGAATCGACGGCCGCGCATCGGACCGCGCGAACAGCCAGACCCGATCGGCGCGGCCCATGGCCCGGCGTGCCCAGAGCGGGTCACCCAGCTTGGCGGTCAGGAAAACGAGGTCGTGGGAGTGCTCGAACTCGTCGAGCTTGGTGCCCGGCATTTCGGCACATTCTTCGCCGCCGATCGCGACCGTGATGCCGAGATTTTCGAGCGCGTCCTTCAGGGCGCGCGCGCGGTATTCGAGATCGATGGTCGGCGAGGACGAGATCAGCGCGAAGACGCGCGGCTCGGACCCGCCGCGCTGCGGCCCGGAGCGCAGGCGGCGCAGCATCATCTTCGCGAGTTCGCGCATCAGCGACGGGTGCTTGTCGGCGATCCGGTCGAAGCTGGCGCGCGGCAGGCGGACGACCTCGCTGTCGCGCATGGCATAGACGCTGGCCGAATGCGGGCGTTCCTCGAGCATCGACATTTCGCCGACCGGCTCGCCCTGGCGGATATAGCCGAGCAGGTTGGGGCGACCGAGCGCGCCATTCCGGAACGCGGCCAGCGCGCCGGAACGCAGGAGGTAGAAGGCGTCGGCGGGCTCGCCTTCGCCGAACAGCATCGCACCGGCAGGCAGGCAGAACCATTCCACCTCGTGCTCGACGGCTTTCAGCGCCGCCTTGCCGATATCGTCGAAGAAGCCGAGGAAGGAGAGGGTGAGGGGCATGATCCGGATGTGAGTCTCGTACGTTGTTGCGACGCTAGCGCAGACGCGCGACAGGCGCCACGGGACTTGGCTTACATACCCGGGGTTCCCGCGATCCCCGCCGACACGGGGACAGGCATTGGGAACCTGAAGCTTGGTGCGGACTTCAGGTCCCCATTTTCATGGGGACCCTAGGCAATGGAGGGAGCGCTGCCACCGCGCCATTCTCACCAAAGCTTCAGTTGGCGCAAAGCCGGGCCGGTGCCAGTCTGCCCGAAACGACCGGGGAGAGTTTCATGCGCCTGTTTCTGACCGGACTGATGGCGTCTGCGGCGGCGGCCGCGTTTTCTGCAACGGCGGATGCAGCTGACTACGTCTTTGCCACGCCGGACGAGGCCTATGCCATCCTTTCCGCTGATGACGAGTTCACGCTGCGCCTGCAACCGATGGAGATCGGCCTGCGCCTCGCGGATAATGCGCAAACGTCGCGTGAAGCGCTGAACGCGCTCTATCGCGACTCGGTGCGGAACTTCACGGACGAGGAGCGCGCGCGGCTGGAGGCGCTGCTCGCCGAGGATGCCGCGCTGCTGGACAGCCTGTCGCCACTCCTGCCGGATGATGTCCTGTTCATCGCTACCAATGGCGGGCTCGATGGCGGATTTCCGCACACGCGCGGCAATGCGATCGTGTTCACGCCGGGTTGGCTGGCGGGCGGCGATGCCGGCTTCCGCCAGACCTTCTATCACGAGCTCTGGCACGTCTTGTCGCGTCACAACCGGGACCGCGCCGACGAGATTTTCGGGCTGATCGGTTTCGAGCCGTGCGAGGTGATCCTGCCCGAGAGCCTGTCGGAGCGCCGCCTGACCAATCCCGACGCGCCGTTCAATGCGCATTATGCGCCGCTGGAAATGGACCAGGCGGACGGCGTCGTGCCGGTCCTGTTCCTGCCGGAAGGCGGCTATGATCCCGCGCTTGAAGGCGGGTTCGGCGCGCATCTGGGCTTTGCGCTGATGGCGGTCGATGCCGTGGACGGGACGTGCCGGGCGGCCACGGACGCCGACGGCAATCCGATGCTGATCGCGCCGGGAAACCTGCCGCAATATCTCGACCTGATCGGGCGCAACACCGGCTACATCATCCACCCGGAAGAGACGCTGGCCGACAATTTCGTGCTGTGGGTCAATGGCGCCGAGGGCGTGCCGGACCCGGAGGTCGTGGAGCGGCTCGGCGCCTGGATCGAGGCGAACCGCTAGTCTTCGAGATAGTCGAGCGCATCCACCCATTCCATTTCGACCGCGTCCTGAATGAATTGATCGAACAGGAATTTGTGGCCCGACCCGTAGATCACGAGCACGCGTTCGCCTGGCTCGGCGATCCAGGAAATCTGCGCGAAAATCTGCAGATTGCGGCCCCACCAATTGGTCATTTCGCGCGCGCCGGCCGGGTCCTCGACACTGCCGAGCTGAGCCAGTGTCAAATAGATGTTGTGCAGTTCCAGAAAGTCCGGTGCGTTCGCCGCAATCAGGCGCTCTGTCACGCTGATTTCGGGCCGGTTCAGGCGCGCGTCCTCGGCCTCGATCGCGGCGCGGAGTTCGTCCATCCGGGCCATCAGGCGGTCCTGACCGTTTGCCTGTCCCGCCGCCATCATGGCGTCGAAGTCCATGCCGGACGAATAGTCGGCCGCGTAGAGCCGTTCATGGCCAAGGCGTGCAGCGAGCCGCATGCCGATCTGTTGACGCTCGTTGACGGTAAGAGTGTGTTCGCCGCGCCGGTAGGCGTCATATAGCGCATTGAACCGGTCTTCGGCCTCGG
Organism: Hyphobacterium vulgare; assembly: GCF_042643335.1. Lineage (NCBI taxonomy): Bacteria > Pseudomonadati > Pseudomonadota > Alphaproteobacteria > Maricaulales > Maricaulaceae > Hyphobacterium > Hyphobacterium vulgare. The sequence goes on along the minus strand of NZ_JBHRSV010000001.1, from coordinate 377,584 downwards.
GATCGAGCTCGACCACAATGCGCGTCGGGTTGAATTCGGCGAGGCGTTCGACGACGGCCTCGATCTCGGCCTGGCGCGCCGGAGCGAGATAGTCGTCGACCTCCGGGTTCAAATAGTCCTGGCCGCCGCCGGTGAAGTGGAAGGTTCCGAGCACCATGACCTGTGCTGGTGGCTCGTCGTGCTGAGCGATTGCGGCGGAGGGGCTCAATAGAAGCGAAAGCGCGGCGAGTGTGAATTTCATGTCCAGTCTCCTTTGGGGTCTGCCCCAAAGGATGCCCGTTCGCGCCCGAATGGATGCAGCGCGTTGCCCGGACGGGCGTTTAGCGGCTAAGAGCGTGGGAGTATTCGACACCCACCCAAGAGTGATCCCCGCATGAGCCATCTGACCTCGCAGATCAATCCCGCTTCCGACGCCTTCAAGGCCAATCGCGACGCGATGGGAAAGCTGGTCGAGGAGTTGCGCGCCCGCACCGCCGAAGCAGCGATGGGCGGGCCGGAACGGGCGCGGGAAAAGCATGTCAGCCGGGGAAAGCTGTTGCCGCGCGAACGGGTCGAGCGCCTGCTCGATCCGGGTTCGCCCTTCCTCGAGATCGGCGCGCTGGCCGCGAACGGTATGTATGAGGGCGACATTCACGGCGCCGGCATGATTGCCGGCATCGGCCGGGTGTCGGGCCGCGAAGTGATGGTGGTGTGCAATGACGCCACGGTGAAGGGCGGCACCTATTATCCGATGACGGTGAAGAAGCATCTCCGCGCCCAGGAGATCGCGCGCGAGAACCGTCTGCCGTGCGTCTATCTGGTCGACAGCGGCGGGGCGAACCTGCCGCACCAGGCCGAGGTCTTCCCGGACCGCGAGCATTTCGGGCGCATCTTCTACAACCAGGCGCAGATGTCGTCCGCCGCCATCCCGCAGATCGCGGTGGTGATGGGCAGCTGCACCGCCGGCGGCGCCTATGTCCCGGCGATGTCGGACGAGACGATCATCGTGCGCCAGCAGGGCACGATCTTCCTCGGCGGACCGCCGCTGGTGAAGGCCGCAACCGGCGAAGTCATTTCCGCAGAGGACCTCGGGGGCGCAGATGTGCACGCCCGCAAGTCAGGCGTCGCGGACCACTATGCCGCCAATGACGACCACGCGCTGTTCCTGGCGCGCCGCAGCGTCGGCACGCTGAACACGCGCAAGCCGGAATGGCCGGATCTGGCCGAACCGGTCGCTCCTGCCTATTCGCCGGACGAGCTCAATGGCGTGGTGCCGACTGATCTGCGCACGCCCTACGATGTGCGCGAAGTGATCGCGCGGATCGTCGACGGTTCGGAATTCGACGAGTTCAAGAAACTCTATGGCGAGACGCTGGTGACGGGCTTTGCCCGCATCGAGGGCATGCCGGTCGGCATCATCGCCAACAACGGCATCCTGTTCTCGGAGAGCGCCCAGAAGGGCGCGCATTTCATCGAGCTTTGTGCGCAGCGGAAAATCCCGCTCGTCTTCCTGCAGAACATCACCGGCTTCATGGTCGGGTCGAAATACGAGGCTGGCGGCATCGCCAAGGACGGCGCCAAGCTGGTCACGGCCGTGTCCTGCTTCGCCGGACCGAAGGTCACGATCATCATCGGCGGGTCCTATGGCGCCGGCAATTACGGCATGTGCGGCCGGGCCTACTCTCCGCGCTTCCTTTTCATGTGGCCGAATGCCCGCATCTCGGTGATGGGCGGCGAGCAGGCGGCGAGCGTGCTCGCCACCGTCAAGCGCGACGGCATGGAAGCGCGCGGCGAAACGTGGTCAGCCGAGGACGAGGCGGCCTTCAAGGCGCCGATCCGCGAGACCTACGAGGCCGAGGGCTCGCCCTATTACTCGACGGCGCGGCTGTGGGATGACGGCATCATCGCCCCGGCGGATACGCGTACCGTGATCGCCCTGTCGCTGTCGGCGTCGCGCAATGCCGAATTCGGCGACACGAAATTCGGCGTTTTCCGGATGTAGAACAAAATCGTCCCTCAGCCGTTATGGTGAGGCGTTAACCTTGTTCCGGTGCCTGGGGAGGGCGGGATGATGGAAAGCTTCTTCAACGACGCGCTGGATTTCGCGCGGACGGGTTTTGCCGAGGTCAATGCGGTTCAGGGCCTGATCGTTGCGATCATCGCCGTGCTGTTCATGAGCCAGTGGAGCCGGTGGCTGGCGATCACCGCCGGGGCGGTCGTGGCGCATGTCGCGCTCGATATCCTCGCGCCGGTGTTCGCCGAAAGCGGGCCTTTCCGCCTGCCGCCGGTTCTGGAGGCCGGTTTCTGGCGCTATATCGGGTTGTTGCTGGTGGGATATTTCATTGTGATCGGCGTGCTGTTTCTTCTGAAGCGAACGCTGATCCGAAGCTGATGCCGTCCGGGAAGTCCGCGCGGAATCAACCGAATTTTGCGTCGGAGCTCAGGTTTGCAGCACTTTTGCAACAATCGCCCCTGCGCCAGCCGCAGGTAACGTCCTGAGCATGCGTGTTTTTCGCGTCACAGGAGAACACGCTTCACATCGGAAGCATTAACAAGAAGTTTTCGTTCCAAGCGCGTCTTGGGGTATGGTGGACGCAGCAGGCGAACTGAGGGGAAGACGCCATGGAAGATTTCATGAACACGCTTGAGGGCTGGTTTGCGCCGGTCTGGAACTGGTTCGAACCCGGACTGGTCACCTATGCCGGCAATGGGGAGGCGGTGTCGTGGATGCCGTTCCTCATCCAGCTCGGCGTGATTGCACTTGTGCTCGCCATTCTGATGCGCGGCGCCGGGGCGATCCTGATTTTCACGATCGTGGGCGTTGTGATCCACGTCGTGGTCGATCTCGTCATGCCGATGATCCGCGATGGCGCACAATTCGCCATGCCGCCGGTGATGGCCGAGGGCGGCGTCAACATGCTCTACATGCAGTATCTCGCGGCGCTGGCCGTGGGCTATCTGATCGCGATCATCATCTTCTCGATCATCAAGGGCATGATCTTCCGCGGCGACTGATGGTCAATTGCGGGACTGACATTTCGAGGGGCCGCCGGATCAACCGGCGGCCCTTTCGATTCGGGAGACCGACATGACGGAAGGCTTCAAGGTTCACCCGGTCTTGCCGGTTACGGACATGGCGCGTTCGCTCGCCTTCTGGAGCCGGCTGGGGTTTTCGGTGTCGTTTGCCGACGCGAAGCCGGCGGAGCGGGCACAGTATGCGGGCGTGGTGCGCGGCGATCTCGAACTGCACCTGCAGACCTTCACGCCCGGCCAGATCAAGACCACACAGACGATGGCGCTGCGGATTGAAACCGATGCGGTCGAGACGCTTTATCAGGACTGGAACGCTCTGGGCGTGATCACAGCGCCGCTGGAAGCCAAGCCCTGGGGCAATTACGAATTCGGCCTGCGCGATCCCGATGGAACGCCGTTTTTCTTTTACCGGGAGACGGGCTAGACACGACCGACAACACGAAAGGCTCTCTCCATGACCGACGCTGACACCAATCCCGTCCTGTTTCAGGTCACGCGCGGCCAGACAGCGGTCATCACGCTGAACCGACCCGAAAGGCACAATGCCTTCAATGCCGAGGTCATTTCCGGCCTGACCGAGATTTTCGACCTGCTGGCGAAGAACACCGATGAGGTGCGGTTCGTGATCCTGCGCGGGGCCGGCAAGAGCTTCTCCGCCGGGGGCGATCTCGAATGGATGAAGGACCAGAGCTACAACACGCTCGACGCCAACCGCGAGGATGCACAGGCGCTCGCCGACATGCTCTACAAACTCTACGCGCTGCCGCAGCTGACGGTCGCGCTGGTGCAGGGCGCGGCGATGGGCGGCGGGGCCGGCCTGGTCGCCGCCTGCGACGTCGCCGTCGCGGTGAAGGACACGAAGTTCAAATTCTCGGAAGTGAAGCTGGGCCTGACTCCGGCGACGATTTCGCCCTTCGTGATCCGCGCCATCGGGCCACGCTGGGCCCGGGCGCTGTTCGCGAGCGGCGAGGGTTTCGATGCGCAATTCGCGCACCAGATCGGTCTTGTCCAGTACGTGATCGGTTCGGCCGACGAATTCGCCGGCATGGAAGAACATCTGGCGTCGCTGGCCTTTGCCGCCGCGCCGGGCGCGGTCGAGGCTGCCAAGACGCTGGTGGATGACGTCGCCGGTGAGGAGATCAATCACGGGCTGATGAAGACGCTGGCCCACCGGATCGCCGACCGCCGCGCCAGCGACGAAGGCAAGGAGGGCCTGACCGCCTTCCTCGAAAAGCGCAAGCCGAGCTGGGCGGAGTAAGCGTCTGAGCCTGTTTCGCGACCCGCGCGCCTGGCTGCATGCGCGTCACGACGCTTGGCGTGCGGCCTTCGTGCGCGGGCCGGTGACGCAATTCGCGTTCGAATTCGTCAGCTTCGGGGTGAAGCAGGCCTGGGCCTGCCTGTTCGGCGGGTTGATGCTGGCCCTCTTGATGGGCACCTTCCTGTTCTACCCCGAGGATGCGCCGCTGGGGCGCTACGACTTCCTGACGCTGTCGGCACTGGCGATCCAGATCGGCATGCTGGCGACGAAGCTGGAGAGCTGGGAGGAGGCGCGGGTCATCCTCGTCTTCCACGTCGTCGGCACGGCGATGGAAATCTTCAAGACCCATGCGGGGTCGTGGATCTATCCGGAGGAGGCCTTCCTGCGGATCGGCGGCGTGCCGCTCTTCTCCGGCTTCATGTATGCCGCCGTCGGCAGCTATATCGCGCGGGTCTGGCGGATTTTCGACTTCCGCTTCGACCGCTTTCCGCCGCTCTGGCTGCAAGGCCTGCTCGCCGCGGCGGTCTATATCAACTTCTTCACCCACCACTACACGGTCGACATACGCTGGGGGCTTTATGCCGCGACGCTGGCGATCTACGGGCCGTGCGTGATCTGGTTCCGCCCCGACCTGAAGCACCGCTTCATGCCGCTGGTCGTGGGCCTGTTGCTGGTCGCGCTGTTCATCTGGTTTGCCGAGAATATCGGGACGTTCGCGCGGGCCTGGGCCTATCCGAACCAGAATGGGGAAACATGGCAGCCGGTGTCTTTGCACAAGCTCGGTTCGTGGTATCTCCTGATGATCATTTCCTTCGTGCTGGTGGCCGTTGTCCACAAGGCGAAGGGCTTGGAAAAGCCGGACGAAAGCTGAGCGCCATGTTCAAGAAAATCCTGATTGCCAACCGGGGCGAGATTGCCTGCCGCGTGATGCGCACCGCCCGGGACATGGGCATCCGGACGGTGGCGGTCTGTTCCGAGGCTGACGCGAAGGCGCCGCATGTGAAGATGGCGGATGAGGCGGTTCTGATCGGTCCGGCGCCCTCGTCCGAGAGCTATCTGAAGGGCGACAAGATCCTCGATGTCGCCAGGCAGACCGGCGCGGAGGCCATCCATCCGGGCTATGGCTTCCTGTCGGAGAATGCCGGTTTCGCCGAGGCTTGCGCCAAGGCCGGGATCGTCTTCATCGGGCCGTCGCCGGACGCGATCCGGGCGATGGGTCTGAAGGACCGGGCCAAGGCGCTGATGGAGAAGGCGGGCGTACCCGTCACCCCCGGCTATCACGGCGAGGACCAGGACCCGGAGCATCTGAAGGCGGAAGCGAACCGGATCGGCTATCCGGTGCTGATCAAGGCGGTCGCCGGCGGCGGCGGCAAGGGGATGCGCAAGGTCGACGCGGAGAAGGACTTCCTGTCGGCGCTGGAAAGCTGCCAGCGCGAAGCGTTGAAGAGCTTTGGCGATGACAATGTCCTGATCGAGAAATTCATCACCAGCCCGCGCCATATCGAGGTGCAGGTGTTCGGCGACAGCCACGGCAATGTCATCCACCTGTTCGAACGCGACTGCTCGCTGCAGCGCCGCCACCAGAAAGTGATCGAGGAAGCGCCTGCGCCCGGCATGACGGACGCGGTGCGCGCGGCGATGACGAAGGCTGCAGTCGATGCGGCGAAGGCGGTGAACTATTCCGGCGCGGGGACGGTGGAATTCATCGTCGATGGGTCCGGCGCGCTGAAGCCCGACGGCTTCTTCTTCATGGAGATGAATACGCGGCTTCAGGTCGAGCATCCGGTGACCGAAATGGTGACGGGGCTCGACCTCGTGAAGCTGCAGCTGGAAGTCGCCGCGGGCGGCAAGGTGCCGTCGCAGGACGCCGTCACGCTGACGGGTCACGCCATCGAGGCGCGGCTCTATGCCGAAGACCCTCAGAGCGGGTTTCTGCCGTCGACGGGACCGCTGACCCATCTGCGCCTGCCGTATAACGGCAAGGGCGTTCGGGTGGATACCGGTGTCGAGGAAGGCGGAGAAGTCTCGCTGCACTATGATCCGATGATCGCCAAGGTGATCGGCTATGGGGCGACCCGGGAAAAGGCCATCGATGCGCTGGCCGACGCCATCGAGGGCGGTGTCGCGGCCTGGCCGGTTCGCGCCAATGGGGGCTTTTTGCGCCGGGCCCTGCTGCATCCGGGCTTCGTTTCGGGAGACGTTTCGACCCATTTCATCGAGCAGAATCTCGAAGCGCTGGTCCCGGCCGGGGCGCGCCCGGAAGCCGTCGCGGCCGCGGCGCTGACAGTGCTGGCCGGCAAGGGGAGTGACCCCTGGAGCTCGCGCAGCGGCTGGCGCATGAATGCGGTTCCGCGCCGCCGCGCCGCCTTCGAGCTGGACGGTGAGCGCCTGGAAACCGGACTCCTGTCGGATGGCGACGTCACGACGGTCGCCTCGCCATGGGGTGACGCGATGCTGAGCCGGGCGCGGACCTCCGATCTCGGCGATTCCGTGAAGGTGAGCTGGTCGGCGGGTCATGAAACACATGGTGCCGAAGTGATCCGGCGCGCCGAAGGTCTGGTGGTTCTGTTCGGCGGCGAAGGCCGCCTGTTTGCCTGGCCGCGCCCCGATGCGCTCGCCGATGCGCTGGAAGCGGGCAATCTCGTGAAGGCGCCGATGCCGGGCAAGGTGCTGGCCGTGCATGTGAAACCGGGGCAGGCGGTGTCGAAGGGCGATCCGATGGTCGTGCTCGAAGCGATGAAGATGGAACACGCCCTGACCGCGCCGCGCGACGGCGTGGTCGACACCGTCACCGCCAGCGCCGGCGCGCAGGTCGGTGAGGGCGATGCCCTGATCACGCTGGCGGCTGAGGAAGACGCGGCGGCTTGATCCACCGTCGACATGGGGTTCCCATGAAAATGGGAACCTGAATTCGGACTCCCGCTTTCGCGGGAGCCCCGGTTCAATGGATTGATTTTGACGGGACGACGCTGAACGCGTCACTTGGCCCGATTCCTGCTCGCGTCAGACGCGAACCAGGGAGTTGGCCATGAACGGGACAGGCGAAACCCATACCAAAGTCGTGACCGAATGGAGCCCCGAGGCGAAGGCGGATTTCCGTCAGCGCGTTACGGTGGGACGTCACAATCTGCATGAACGTCCGGAATTTTCCGATGCAGCGCTGGCGCGCCTGATCGACCGGCATCCGCGTGAGCTGACTGACTTTTGCACAATGGGCGAACTTGCCGACGGCAAGGACAGCTGGCGTGCGGGCGATCCGGGCGACTTTGGCGGCGAGGAGCTGCTGGAGGCCGTGCGCCGCGGCAAGCTGTGGATCAATCTCCGCCGCGCGATGACCGACGACCCGGAACTCAACCCGCTCTTCGAGGGCATGATTTCCGACCTGCAGCGTCTCAAACCGGGATACCGGCCGCTGAATTTCGAGAGCGGCATCCTGATCTCTTCGCCCACGGCGCAGGTCTTCCTGCATTCCGACGTGTCGGAAACCGTGTTGTGGCACGTGCGCGGCAAGAAGCGGATCCGGATCTATCCGGCCACTGAACCTTATGTTTCCGACGCGCACATGGAAGCCATCCTGCACCATGAACAGACCGAGGATCTGCCCTTCGATCCGCGCTGGGACGCGGACTGCGAGGCGGTCGATCTGGAACCGGGCATGTTCACCTCCTGGCCGCTGCACGGCCCGCACCGGGTGCAGAATCTCGATGGCCTGAACGTGTCGGTGACGATGGAAGTCGTGACCACGGATTCGCTCGTCAAGAACAACGTCCTCTATGCGAATGGCGTGATGCGCCGGAAGTTCGGCTGGACTCCGAAGTCGGCGAAGACGACCGGGCCGGGCGCGCTGATGAAGCTCGGCCTGTCGAAACTCGCCAAGACGATGTGGAAAGAGGACAAGCCGATGCCGAAGAGCGAACGCACCTTCGACATCGATCCGGACGCGCCGACCGGCTTCCGCGAGCGCCGCAAGGCAGGTTGAACGCGGTAGACAGGCCGGACGCGGCTTCGTATCTCTCCGGCCACGCGGGGGCGTGACGGAGAGACATGATGCGTTCGATTATGCTTGCCGCGAGCCTCGCGCTTGCCCCGGTCATTCCCGCCTTTGCCGATAGCCCGGAAGTTCCGAATGACTGGCCGCCCCTGGTGCGCCAGGCCCTGACGGCCGCGCACGACGGTGGTGAGGACGATGTCTGGCGCTTCACGCTGCGCGCCGACTATGGCGATGCGGGTGAATTCACGGCGCGCTTCGACTCGACCCTGCCGGAAGGCGAACAGTGGACGCTGATCAGCCCGGCCTCGGCCTCGGCGATGAGCGCAGAGCTGCGCGATCAGTGGAACGACCTTTCGACGCCGGATGAGGACGAGGCGGAGGCGCCTGCCGAGGGCGAGGACGCCGAAGAGGAGACCGGGCAGTCCTTCGGCATCGGCGGTGACGGCAGCGGGCTGTTCTTCAGTGCCGATACGGCAGACCTGATTTCCGGCGAGGTGCGCGAACTGCGCCGCTCCGGGGGGCGGGCCGTTTTCGCCTTCGCGCCGAACATGAGTGACGGCGAGGATGATGCCGAGGCCGACGCCTTCGGCGAGCATCTGAGCGGGGAACTGACCGTGTCCGAAGGCGATGCCTTCGTGGAACGGATCCGAATCTACGCACCGGCCAGCTTCAAACCGCATCCGATCGCGCGCGTGCATGCGTTCGAGATGGTGATGGACTTCGCCCGCGAGGACGGCCTGCCCGGACCGATCGTGCGGAATTTCTCCACGCAGATCGACATCAGCGCCATGTTCCAGCGCCAGAGCCAGGATATTAGCTTCACCTTCTCGGACGTGGAATACGAGGCTCGCTAGGGGGCTATCCTCCACCGTCCTCCTTGAGGGGAGGGCCGGGAGGCTGCGCGTCAGCCAGCCGACCGGGGTGGGGGTGTCTTGCGGGAAAACTCACCCCACCCCGCTCCCGTCTTCCTGACGGAAACCGCTCGCGTCCCTCCCCTTCGAGGGGAGGGAATGAACTTTGTGACTTTGACCTTCCGGCGATTCCGCCCTAGCTCGACGTCATGCCGCTGCATCTGATCAAGCTTTGCGTCGGGGTCGACACGGTCGAGGAGCTGGAACGCTTCCGCGACATGCGCGTCGCCGAACGTGCCGCGCGCGGCGAGCCCGAAGTGTCGCGTCACGTCACCCGCATGGCGCCGAAGCGTGCCGAGGAAGTGCTCGACGGCGGCAGCCTCTACTGGGTGATCAAGCGGGTGATCCAGTGCCGCCAGCGCATCATCGGGCTCGACGAGGTGATCGATGCCGAGGGGACCAAGCGCTGCGCCATCGTGATGGATCCGGAAATCGTCCGGACCAATCCCTCGCCGAAGCGGCCCTTCCAGGGCTGGCGCTATCTGACCGACAGCGACGCGCCGGCCGACCTGACCGAAGCGACGGGCGGGGCGGACCTGCCCGACGAATTGCGGCGCAAGCTGATCGAGATCGGGGCGTGGTAGCTTGAATTTTGGGGTCCCCATGAAAATGGGGACCTGAAGTCAGCACCCGGTTTCGGATTCCCGCTTTCGCGGGAACCCCGTGTATTCACCTGCTAGGCCGGATTCGCCGCGACATTGTCGATGAGCCGCGTGGTGCCGAGCTTCACGGCCGCCAGCAAGCGGGCCGGGCGATCGAGCACCGGACCGGGCAGGGGGGCGAGGGTTTTCGCGCAGCGGACCTCGACATAATCGACCATGTCGAAGGCGCTCTCCGCGACCATGCGGGCGGTCTTCAGCGTGGCGGCGATCAACTCACCCTTTTCGAGCGCCTCGGCGCAGGCGAAGAGCAGGGCGTTGAGGCGCACCGCGCGCACGCGATCTTCCACAGACAGGTAGACATTGCGCGAGGACATGGCGAGGCCGTCGGCCTCGCGCATCACGGGACCGGGGATGATCTCGACACCGAGGTCGAGGTCGGCAGCGAGCCGCTTCACCACGAGCAATTGCTGATAGTCCTTCTCGCCGAACACGGCGATGTCAGGCCGGACCTGGGTGAAGAGTTTCGTCACCACGGTGGCGACACCGTCGAAGAAGTGCGACCGGAAATCGGTTTCGAGTCCTTCAGACGGGCCGCCGACATGAATGGTGGACGCGAAGCCGTCCGGGTACATTTCCGGACCGTTCGGTGCGTAGAGCAGGTCGCAGCCGGCCTCCGCCAGCTTCCGCGCATCGTCCGGCAGGGTCCGGGGATAGGCCCCGAAATCCTCACCCGGTGCGAACTGTTTCGGGTTCACGAAGACGCTGGCGACGGTTTTCGTGGCGCGGGTTTTCGCGATATCGATCAGCGAGACATGTCCGGCGTGCAGCGCGCCCATCGTCGGGACAAACCCCACAGTCTCGCCGGCCGCTTTCCAGCCGGAGACGATGGCGCGCAAATCGGCGACGGTGTGGGCGGTCGGGATCGGGAAGTCCTGGTTCATGGCCCGCCGTCTAGGCCGGACCAACGGGCGAGGCAAGCGCGCCGACTCGCGTTACAGGAGACACATGCATCGCTTCTTGATGATTCCTCTCGGTCTGCTGATGACCGCCTGTGCGACGACGGGCGCGCCGAATGTGCCGCCTGCCGGCTCCATGGTCGCGGATCACCCCGACGCCCGGCTGGCCGCGGCGCTCGCCGCCGAACTGGAGGCGCGGGCCGCCCATCCTTCGCAGGTCGCCCCGATCCGGCCCGAGATGGAGGCACTCGCCGCCGCGATCTGGGGGCAGCCGAGCCGCGAAGCTCCGCCATCCGGGACCGAGGAATCCGAGACAATTCCGCCCGGCCAGAGCCTGCTTCATGGCGTGCACATCGCCAGCTACCGCACGATGGATCACGTCGTTCAGGGCTGGGACACGATGCGGGCCATGTTGCCGGATGTGCTGGGCCCGCTGGAGGCGCGTGTCGAGGCGGCTGATCTCGGCGACCGGGGCGTCTATCTTCGGCTGAAGGCGGGGCCGTTTGCGACCCGGGCGGAGGCGCTTTCGGCCTGCGCCGAATTGAGCCAGAGCGCCATCTACTGCCAGGCGATGGCGTTTACCGGCGACCCGCTGGACGCGGACTCTGAAAATTAATCTCTGCGCCATCAGCTTTAACGCATTCGCGAATACCCTATCTTCCGCTGCGCCACCCGGCGTAGTGCCCGGAACCCATGATGAACGAAACGGCGAAACCCTTTGCGAGCGGTCTGAAACTGCCCGGACGCGGTGCGGGACAGCCGGCGCATATCATTGTGGTCGGCAATGAAAAGGGCGGTGCGGGCAAGTCGACCGTGGCCATGCATCTCGTCGTCGCCCTGATGCGGATGGGGCGGGTGGTCGGCGCGATCGATCTCGATGTCCGTCAACGCAGCTTCTCGCGCTATCTGGCCAACCGGAAACGCTGGTGCGAGACCTATCAGGCCGACCTGCCGTCACCCGTGGAAGAGATCATCGAACCGAGCGTGGAGCGCCATCTCGACCGCGCCGAGGCGGAAGAGGGCGAACGTTTCCGTGAGGCGATCACGCGGCTGAAGGGGCAGTGTGATTTCATCGTCATCGATGCGCCGGGCAGCGACACGCACTATTCCAGGCTCGCTCACGCTGCAGCCGACACGATCATCACGCCGGTCAATGACAGCTTTATCGACTTTGATCTCCTCGCCGAGATCGACCCCGATACCTTCCAGGTCGGACGGCCCAGCCTCTACGCCGAAATGGTCTGGGAGTGCCGCAAGAAGCGGGCGCAGCGTGAAAAGAAGTCGATCGACTGGGTGGTGATGCGCAACCGCGTCTCGATGCTGGACGCCCGCAACAAAAGGCGTGTGGGCGAGGGGCTGAAAAAGCTGTCGGAGCGGATCGGCTTCCGCCTGGCCCCCGGGTTTGCCGAGCGCGTGATCTACCGCGAACTCTTCCCGCTCGGGCTCACCCTGCTCGACCTGACCGAGGACGGGTCGACCGTGCCGTTCACGATGAGCCATGTCGCCGCGCGGCAGGAGCTTCGCGACCTGCTGATCATGCTGAAGCTGCCGAGCCTCGCCGGCGAACGCATTCCGTTCTGACGCGATGCCGTTTCTCCTCGCCGGCCTCCTTCTTCTTGTGCTCGCCTATTTCGGGCTGAAGGCGTTCGCCCGCATGAGGCCGAACGAAGCGAAAAAATGGAGCCGGGCCGTGCTCGGCGCCGGAGCCATCGCAGTGGGCGGCGTGATGACGCTTCGCGGGCTGGCGGTGCTCGGCATTCCGGTGATCGGCTTCGGCATGGGATTGATCGGCGTCGCCTTCGGGCTTCGCCCGAAACCCGGCGGCAATCGGGGTGAACCCGGTGGCAATGCACCGACCTCATCCGGGGCCATGACCCGGCGCGAGGCGCTGGAAATCCTCGGTCTTGAAGACGGGGCGGGGGAGGAGGACATCCGGGCCGCCTATCGCGCGCAGATGAAGCGGAACCACCCGGATATGGGCGGATCGCCGGCACTGGCGCGCCGCATCCAGGAAGCCCGGGATATTCTCCTGAGATCGTGAAACCGGCCTAGGCGCCGGGGGCGACAGCGAAGCAGGCTTCCCCTCGCTCGGCGAGGAGGCGGCAGACTGCGCGCGCAGTGTCCGCCGTTACCCCTTCGAACCGCGCGCGGAACAGGCGGCGGCCATTGGTGTCGACGGACGGTGTGGCGAGCGCGGCCGAAGACAGGTCCGACGCCAGCGTGCGAACGGTTTCCAGCCGGGCAAGGGCGGCGGCTTCGCCGGCATAGGCCCCGACCTGGATCGCCCACTGGCCGGACGGGGCGTCCGCCGCTGTGGTGCGGACCGTCGCGGGCAAGGCAGCCGGTTCGGACTGCCGCACAGCCGGTGTTACCGGTTCACGGGCCGGGGCCGGACTGTCATCGAGCACGACACGAAGCGCCGGCATGTTGTCGGCATCGCCCTGGGCGACCGGACCACGCAGGTCGAGCTGGGCGATCTCCACGGCGATCTGATCCTGCATGCGGATCGGGTTCATGCGCGGGGCGATGTCGTTTGCGGCCATCAGGATCTGTTCACGACGCTCGAACGAGCGAAAGGCCGCGTTGACGAGTTCCTCGGCGTGATTGTCCCGGGAGGCTGCAGACGGGCCGCCCATCACGACCGTCACGATGCGGTGACCGCCGCGTTCGGCGGTCACGGCGATGTTGAACCCCGATGCGCGGATATAGCCGGTCTTCATGCCATCGACGCCGTTGACGCGTCCGACGAGATTGTTGTGGCTGCGCCAGGTCCGGCCGTCATGCACGAAACTGCGCTCGCGAAAATAGTGGAAATATTGCGGGAAATCGCGATGCAGCGCGATGGCGAGCCGGGCCATGTCGCGGGCCGTCGTCATCTGGCGGCTGTTGGGCAGGCCCGAGGCATTGCGGAATGTGGTTCGCGTCAGACCAAGTTCGCGGGCGCGCGACGTCATGCGCGTGGCGAAGGCGGTCTCGGTGCCCGCCAGGTGCTCGCCGACAACGACGGCAATGTCGTTGGCGCTGCGGATGATCAGGGCCCGGATGGCAGTTTCCACCGTGACGGTGTCACCGCTTTCGACGCCCAGCACGGAAGGTGACTGGCCGGCGGCATGCCGTGATACGGTCATCGGCGTGGACAGCGTGACCTCCCCGCGTTCGAGCGCCTCGAACAGCATGTAGAGCGTCATCATCTTGGTCAGCGATGCGGGATAGCGCGCGTCATCGGCGCGGCGGGCGTGCAGGACTTCGCCCGTGGTCTCATCAACGACAAATGCAGCGTAGCGGGGATTGTCGGCCGCCGCGGAACCCGCGTGCCCGACCGTGAAGAGGGTGGCCAAGACCACCAGAAAGACCCGCAATCCGCCCATGGTGCGGCATTCCAGCGTGCGGGTATTACCGGGGGCTTAATTTAACGTTTGTGATGATTTTGTGCAGTGCAACATTTCTGTTGACGCGAGTGCGAAGAATCCCTATCTGTTTGCTGCAACCGCGAAGAGCGGATTCGAAGAGACAATTGGAACCATGACCGAGAACGCTGCGAAAACCGAACCGCAAATCGCTGTCGAGGCCGCGACCGAAACCGTGAAGACCACGGCTGACGCTGCGACCGAAACCGCCAAGACGACCGTCACCAAGACGGCTGCGGCCCCGAAAAAGGCAGCCAAGACGGTTGAAGCAAAGCCGGCCCGCGCTGATCGCGCCAAGGCCGTCCCGACCAAGAAGCCGGCTCGCCTCAAGGCTGCCGCGAAACCCAAAGCGACCTCCCCGCGCAAAGGACTGAAGAAAATGGCTACCTCTACCAAGACTGCCCGCGACACCGTCGAAACCATGACCGCCGCCGGCAATGAAGCTTTCAAGGAAGGTTTCGAGAAGACGATCAAGTCGTTCAACGAAGCCGGTTCCTTCCACAAGGAAAACCTCGACGCCGTGATCGCGTCGGCCACCGCCGCCGGCAAGGGCGCGGAAAAGCTGAACGCCGACACGATCGCGTTCGCGAAGAAGTCGATGGAAGACACCGTCGCCGCCTCGAAGGCGCTGACCTCGGCGAAGTCGGTGCAGGAAATGGTCGAAGTTCACACGAACTTCGTGAAGTCCTCGATGGACGCCTACCTGGCTCAGATCAACACCGTCACGGACCTCTATGCCGGTACCGTGAAGGACTCGATGGCGCCGCTGAACGCCCGCGTTTCGGCCGCCGTCGAAATGGTTCAGTCGCAGCGCTAAACGCGCCGCCGACTTAACAAGTGTACCTCCCCGACTGGCCCGGCACCCTCAGGTGCCGGGCCTTTTCTTTTGGTCGATCAGCACCGCTTTTCCCGTGTTTCGCACAGCTGGGGGCTTCCCCAAGGGGGCGGGTTGCCTATCTACTAGGACCGGACCGCAGGCGGATTCGATGACTGAACGCGAGAAAGGCCCAGCAGCACCGGGACGCGAAACAGGCGTTGCCACGCGAACGCGCCCGAAGACCAAGAAACCGACACTTTATCGGGTTCTGCTGCTGAACGACGACTACACGCCGATGGAGTTCGTGGTGGAGGTGCTGGTGCGCATCTTCAACAAGACGCCGGAGGATGCGGCCCGGATCATGCTTCATGTTCACCAGAATGGTGTCGGAGTGTGCGGCGTGTTCACATACGAAGTGGCCGAAACGAAAGTCGCCCAGGTCATGGACGCCGCGCGCCGCGCGCAGCATCCTCTGCAATGCACGATGGAAAAGGAATAGTTCGTTGCCCTCCTTCTCACCCGCTCTCGAAGACTCGCTCCACCGCGCCCTCGGCTTTGCCAATGAGCGCGGCCATGAATACGCGACGCTGGAGCACCTGCTGCTTGCCCTTGTCGACGACGAGGATGCGGGCGCGGTGATGCGGGCGTGCGAGCTCGATCTCGAAGAGCTTCGGGCGACTTTGACCGATTATGTCGACAACGAGCTGGGTGAGCTTGTGGTCGATGACGACGAGGACGCCAAGCCCACTGCCGGATTCCAGCGCGTGATCCAGCGCGCCGTGATCCATGTCCAGAATGCCGGGCGGGAGGAAGTGACCGGGGCGAATGTGCTGGTCGCGATCTTTGCAGAGCGCGAGAGCCACGCCGCCTACTTCCTCGCCGAGCGCGACATGACCCGGTATGATGCGGTGAATTTCATCTCGCACGGCATCGCGAAGAAGGCCGGTGCCGCCGAGCCGCGCGCAGTGCGCGGCGCCTCGGAGGGCGAGGGCGAAACGCCGGGAGCCGCCAAAAGCGACGGCGACGCGCTGAAATCCTACTGCATCAATCTCAACGAGAAGGCCCGCAAGGGCGATGTCGATCCGCTGATCGGACGCGAGTCCGAGGTGGAGCGCTGCGTTCAGGTGCTGTGCCGCCGGCGCAAGAACAACCCGCTTCTGGTCGGCGATCCCGGCGTCGGCAAGACCGCGATCGCGGAGGGCCTGGCACGCAAGATCGTCGAGGGCGATGTTCCCGACGTGCTCGAGGACGCGACGATCTACTCGCTCGACATGGGCACGTTGCTCGCCGGCACGCGCTATCGCGGCGATTTCGAGGAACGCGTCAAACAGGTCGTGAAGGAGCTGGAGCAGCTCGACAATGCGGTGCTGTTCATCGACGAGATCCACACCGTGATCGGGGCCGGCGCCACGTCGGGCGGGGCGATGGATGCGTCGAACCTGCTCAAGCCCGCGCTGCAGTCGGGCACGCTGCGCTGTATGGGGTCGACCACCTACAAGGAATACCGCCAGCATTTCGAGAAGGACCGGGCCCTGGCCCGGCGTTTCCAGAAGATCGACGTGGTCGAACCGTCCGTGGCCGACACGATCAAGATCCTTCAGGGGTTGAAGACCTATTTCGAGGACTTCCACGACGTGAAGTTCACGAATGAGGCGCTGAAGACCGCGGTGGAACTATCGGCGCGCTATATCGGCGACCGCAAACTGCCGGACAAGGCGATTGACGTGATCGACGAGGCCGGGGCGCGGATGCGTCTCCTGCCGGCGTCGAAGCGCAAGAAGACGATCAACGTCAAGGAGATCGAGGACGTGGTGTCGAAGATCGCCCGCATCCCCGCCAAGACGGTGACGCAGGACGACGCGATCGCGCTGAAGTCGCTCGACAATGACCTGAAACGCGTCGTGTTCGGCCAGGACGAAGCGATCGAGAAGCTGTCCGCCGCGATCAAGCTGGCCCGTGCGGGCCTGCGCGAGCCGGAAAAGCCGATCGGCAATTATCTGTTCTCCGGTCCGACCGGTGTCGGCAAGACCGAGGTGGCGCGCCAGCTGGCCTCGATCCTCGGCGTCGAACTCGTGCGCTTCGACATGTCGGAATACATGGAACGCCACACGGTCAGCCGCCTGCTCGGCGCGCCTCCGGGCTATGTCGGCTACGACCAGGGCGGGCTGCTGACCGACGCCATCGACCAGCATCCGCATTGCGTGCTGCTGCTCGACGAGATCGAGAAGGCGCACCCGGACCTGTTCAACGTCCTGCTTCAGGTCATGGACCATGGAACGCTGACCGATGCGAATGGCCGCAAGGTCGATTTCCGCAATGTCGTGCTGATCATGACAACGAATGCGGGCGCGTCCGATGCAGCCAAGGAGGCCATCGGCTTTGGCCGCGACCGCCGGGAAGGCGAGGACCAGGCGGCCATCGAGAAGCTGTTCACGCCGGAATTCCGCAACCGCCTCGACGCGATCATTCCGTTCGCGGGCCTGTCGCAGAAAATCGTCGGCCGTGTGGTCGAGAAATTCGTGCTGCAGCTGGAAGCCCAGCTGTCCGATCGTGGCGTGACCTTCGAATTGAGCGAGGCGGCGACGGAATGGCTGGCGCAGCGCGGCTATGACGAGAAATTCGGTGCCCGGCCGTTGTCCCGCGTGATCCAAGAGTACATCAAGAAGCCGCTCGCCGAGGAGATCCTCTTCGGGCAGCTGAAGGAAGGCGGACTGGTGAAGGTGGATGTCGATGCGGCCGATGCCGGCCGGCTCGATTTCGACATCACGCCGGGCGACCGGATCAATCCGAAGAAGTCCGGCGGCAAGTCGAAGAAGTCGAAGGAACCGGTGCGTTAGCCGTCAGGCGACCGTGCCGTCTGACGGGGCGTAGATTTCTGCCAGATAGCGCCGCAGGTCGGGTTTTTCCGGCCAGGCGAGGATGTGGCGGACATAGGCGTCGCGTTCCGCCGCGATGATCTGCAGGTCCCAGACGCAGATCGATTCGTGCTCATTGGCGGGGCGCCAGCCCTGGCCTTCGTCGACGACGACGCGGATCGGCAACTCGTTTTCCCGGTCCCACCAGGCGATCACGACATGGTTCTGGTCGCGGCCCTGGTGGCGGATCACGATGGCCGCGCCGGGCCGGTCGTCCGCGATAGCGGGAGTGGGCAAAAGGCCGCGGGCCATTGCCTCGCCTTCGACGAAGCGGGGATCATCCATCGCCGAGCCGTCCCAGGACAGCGAGTAGCGCTTGAACTGCCAGCCATCGGTTTCCTCAAGCCCGTCATAGACGACGGTGCGGGCGGCATAACGGTGGTGAACCCTGAACTGTCCCATCAGTCGGTGAGGGCTCCTGCGATCCGTTCGGCCTGCGCCTTCAACTCGTCCATGTCGGCTTGCGTTCCGCCATGGCGGCCGAGCGGCTTGTCCTCCCAGCGCGGGATGATGTGGAAGTGGATGTGAAACACGGTCTGCCCGGCCGGCGCGCCGTTGAACTGGGTGATCACGATGCCGTCGGGATCGAGCGCGGTCCGGACCGCCGTTGCGATCTTCTTCACCCGAACCATGGCGGCCTGCAGCGCGTCGTCGTCGAGGTCGAGCAGGTTGCGTGCGGGCGATTTCGGAACGACCAGCGTATGCCCCGGCGATTGCGGGAAAATGTCCATGAAGGCGAGGACGGCATCGTCCTCATAGACCTTCACGCAGGGCATCTCGCCCTTCAGGATTTTCGCGAAGATATTGCCGCTGTCATAGGCGCCGTCGAGGCTCATGGCCGGACTCCGGATTGGTGACTCCTGTCCAGACTATCGCCCTCATGCGTGCGTTCAACCGGTGGCATCCGCCTTGAACGGGCTTTCCGCGTCGATCGCGGCGATCTCGTATTCGACCGCTTCGCGCTCGCGATCGAGATAGTCGGCGACGGCCGCGCGGAAGCCCGGATCGGCGATGAAGTGGGCGGAGTGGACCGCCGTGGGGCGGAAGCCGCGCGCCAGCTTGTGCTCGCCCTGCGCGCCGGATTCGAAGCGCGAAAGGCCGCGCTCGATCGCGAATTCGATGCCCTGATGGTAACAGAGCTCGAAATGCAGGGCCGGGCGATCATCGAGCCTGCCCCAGTAGCGGCCGTAGAGCGCGTGCGATCCGACGAAGTTGAGCGCCGCCGCGATATAGCGCCCGTCATGCTTCGCCATCACCATGAGGATGTCGTCCGCCATCCTTGGATGGATCAGGTCGAAGAAGGTGCGGTTGAGATAGGGCGAACCCCATTTCCGGCTGCCGGTCTCCTGATAGCAGGCGAAGAAGACATCCCAGTGCCCGGCGGTCAGATCGGCGCCGGACAGGCGTTCGATTTCGATCCCGTCCTGCGCGTCGCGGCGTTCCTTCTTCAGCGCCTTGCGCTTGCGCGAGGACAGGTCGGCGAGGAAGTCGTCATAGGTCGCATAGCCGCGGTTTTCCCAGATGAATTGCCGGTCGGTGCGCGCCAGCAGGCCGGCCCCGTTCAGGGCTTCGCGGTCGGTCGTCGACGGGAAATTCACATGCCAGGACGAGACGCCCCATTGCCCGGCCAGCTGGCGCGCGCCATCGATCAGCGCGCGGCGGACGTCCGGGTCAGGCGACAGCAGGCGCCGCCCGGTGACCGGGGTGAACGGGATGGCGGTCAGGAGTTTCGGGTAGTATCGCCCGCCCGCGCGCTCATAGGCGTCGGCCCAGGCATGGTCGAACACGTATTCGCCCATGGAATGGGTCTTGGCGTAAAGCGGCATCACGCCGAGCAGGCGTCCGTCCTCGTCTTCGGCGAGCAGGTGACGCGGCAGCCAGCCGGTTTCGTCGCCGACGCATCCCGAGGCTTCCAGCGCTTCGAGAAACGCCCAGCTCAGGAAGGGGTCGCGCTCCTCGCCCGGCGGGTTCGCGAGCGCGTCCCAAGCCTCGGGGTCGACACCGGACAGGCCCGGCACGGCTTTGATCGTCAGGGAGGTCACCCCCCTGATCTAGTGCGCTCTGCGGGAGCCGGGAAGGGGGCTATTCCGCCACCTCGATCACCGCATCGATCTCCACCGCTGCACCGAGGGGCAGGACCGGGCAGGACACTGCCGAGCGGGCGTGGCGGCCGGCATCGCCAAAGGCCGCGACCATCAGGTCGGAGCAGCCATTGATGACTTTCGGGATGTCGGTGAAGTCCGGCGCGGCGCAGACGAAGCCGCCCAGCTTCACCACGCGCACGACTTTCGACAAATCGCCGCCGCAAGCGGCCTTGAACTGGGCGATCAGGTTGATGGCGCAAAGCCGGGCGGCGGCCTGGCCGGCCTCGATATCCATGTCGTCGCCGAGACGGCCCTTCACCAGCCCGTCGGGCCCCATGGAGATCTGACCCGAAACGAAGACCTGATTTCCCGAACGCACCCAGGGCACGTAATTGGCGACCGGGGCGACCGGCGCAGGCAGGGTGATGCCCAGTTCGGACAGACGGCGTTCGGCGTCGGACATGGTGTGTCTCCCTCGGGTATGAAACCGGAATAGGCGCAGACGCCGGTCCGGTGCAAGCGGCTTGACTTGACGCGCGCGTCATCCGGCACAGTGCGGCCCGTCCTTCCCGGAGCGCCTGCGATGAGCGGTATCACGACCCGATCCCTGACACTCGAAGCACTCGACGGTTATCCGCTGTCGGCGCTGAGCATCGTGCCGGAACAGCCCAAGGCCGCGGTCCTGATCTCGTCGGGGACGGGTTTCCCGAAGGAATTCTACCGACGATTCGCCGAGGCTGGAGCGGCACGCGGCTATGCCTGTCTTCTCTATGACTATCGCGGGATAGCCGGGTCGGCGCCGAAGCGGCTGCGCGGTTTCAGGGCGTCGACGGTGATGTGGGGCAAGCGCGACATGCCCGCCGCGATCAATGCCGCTATCGCGTTGGCGCCGGGCAAGCCCCTGTTCACGGCGGGACACAGTGTCGGCGGGCATCTGATCGGCTTCTGTCCGAACAGCGACCGGGCGCGGGCGCATGCCTTCATCAATGTCGGGTCGGGCTATTGGGGTCAGCACAAGCCCCATTACCGCCCGCAGGTCCTGTTCTTCTGGCTGGTCTATGGCCCGGCATGCCTGGCCGCGCTGGGACATATTCCGGCGGGCGGGCCGTGGGGCGGGACGGCGCTTCCGAAGGGCGTCTTCACCCAGTGGCGGCGCTGGTGCTTCAATCCGCGCTATTATGGCGGCGAACTCGACCGGCTGCTGCCGAACTGGTTCGCTCGCGTCCGGCAGCCGATCCGGTCGTGGGGCATGACGGACGATCCGATCGCGACCCAGGCTGCGTCGGAAACGATCCTGCGCCTCTATGAGAACGCAGTATCCGAGGAAGTGTGGCTGTCGCCAGGTGATCTGGGACAGGCATCGGTCGGCCATCAGGGCCTGTTCACACGCAAGGGCGAAGCCTTCTGGCCTCAGCCCTATGACTGGTTCGACAGCCAGCTTTAGCGCGCGGCGGCAGTCCGGCACTTGATTGCGCGACCACCGCGGTTCCATCATGCGGGCCGGGACCGGTGGGGGGATGGATGCGATTACTGACAGGGTTTGTGTTGTCGATTGCCTTGGCGGGCACCGCGTTCGCGCAGGAAGACGGGTGCGCCTATGATGCGCAGGTCTTTGCGGTCCAGGGCTATGAGACATTCAACACGACGGCCGATGGCTGGCAGGCGCTTGCCATCAACGATTGCTATGTCGAGGCCGCCGAGGCGATTTCCGGCTGGCACCGGACGCATGCGGCCACGCTGACGGCGGAGCAATTGCGGACCCTGACCTGGAATGCCGGTCTGATGCGCGGCGCCGGCGGCGATTACCAGTCGGCCATCTTCCTGTTCCGGCAGACGTTTCCGGAGCGCGGCGAAAATGCGGCCCAGCATTACTATACCTATGCGATGATCGCCTTCCTCGAACGTGACCGCGACGGCCTGCAGCGCATTCGCGACGCCCTGGCCAGCATGCCCGCGCCGGAAGGTGGTTTGCCGGATGGTGCGGAGTGGCCGCCGAACCTGCAATCGGTCGACAATCTGGTGACCTGTTTCGACAGCCCGTTCGGCTGGGCGATCGTCGGATATTGCGGCGACGAGGTCGAAGCGGCCGAGTAGTCAGTCGCGCTTGGGATCCGGTAATCCGCGCCCCTTGATGATCGCACTGCCACCGAATCTGGCCCGCGCGGCATCCATCGCGCGTTCCGCTGCGGCGCGCTTGGTCGCACCCGGGTCGAGCAGATCGGCGGCATCGCCTCCCGCTGTTTCGAGACCCGACAGGCCGATGCCAATCAGACGAAAGCGCGTTCCGTCAGCTTCCTTCGCCAACAATTCGCGGCCGACGCGGAACAGTGTGTCGGCCAGCTGGGTCGGGGCGTTGAGTGTGCGGCGCCGGGTGACAGACTTGAAATCGGCGGATTTGAGTTTCAGCGTCACCACACTGCCGGAGGTCGCCTTGGCCTTGGCGGCGTCAGCCACTTTCACGCATAGCGACCAGAGTTGTCTTTCGAGTACCACGAGTTCCGAAATGTCGGAGTTGAACGTGGTTTCCGACGAAATACTCTTGCGCTCCCGGTCCGGCCTGACCTTGCGGCTGTCCTCGCCTCGGGCGAGCCGCGCGAGGTGCAGACCCGACTCGCCGTAGCGTGCGGCCATGGTCCGGTCGTCGATGCGCCGGATCTGCGACAGGGTTCGAAGCCCGTCGCGCTCAAGGCGCGAAGCGAAGGCGGGACCGACGCCATAGACGCTGCCGACCGGGCGCGGGGCCAGGAAATCGAGCGTCTCGGCCTTGCCGATCACGGCGAAGCCATCCGGCTTGTCGAGGTCGGACGCGGTCTTGGCGAGAAACTTGTTGTGCGACAGTCCGACCGAGACCGTGATCCCGACCTCCTGCCGGATCCGGCGTTGCAGCCGAAGCAGGCTGAGCGCGGGCGACGCGCCGTGCAGCCGCCGCGTCCCGGTCAGATCGAGGAAGGCCTCGTCGATCGACAGGGGTTCGACCATGGGAGTGAGGTCGAACATCATGTCGCGGATCCGCTTTCCCTCGGCGGCATAGACGCTGCCGCGCGGCTTCACGACGACGGCATCGGGGCACAGCCGCAGGGCCTGGAACATGGGCATCGCCGATTTCACGCCGTACAGGCGCGCGACATAGCAGGCGGTCGCGACCACGCCGCGCTGGCGGCCGCCGATGATCACCGGCTTGTCCTCGAGCGCGGGGTCGTCCCGCTTCTCGATCGCGGCATAGAAGGCATCGCAGTCGATGTGCGCGATCGACAGGGTTTCGAGTTCGGGGTGACGCAGGAGCCGGCGCGACCCGCAGGCCGGGCAGGTCTTGCGCGGCTCCGGCGGCAATGGCGCCAGGCAGGTCCGGCAATAGCCGGGCGCAGGGGGCGTCAGTTCGCCGGCCATAGCCAGGCCGCTCCGCGAACGCCGCTGGAATCGCCATGCAGGTGACGGCGTACAAGCGTCGTCACCCGGTCGTTGAAGACATGCCGGGGCAGGGCGGATTCGACCGCTTCGGCGAGCCCGGGCGTGTTCGATACCCCGCCGCCCAGCACGATCACTTCCGGGTCAAGGAGGTTCACGACGTGTGCGAGGGCCCGGGCCAGACGCGAGGCATAGCGGTCGAATTCCTCAGGATGCGCCAGAATTTCTGACGGGGTCATTGTCTCCCCCGTTCGTCCGTAGCGGTCGGCGGCGATGCCTGGCCCCGACAGCCAGGTTTCGATACAGCCCGATTGTCCGCACCAGCAATCCGGCCCGGGAAACTCGTCCGGCAGCAACCAGGGCAGGGGATTGTGACCCCATTCGCCGGCAATGCCCTGGGCGCCTGCCAGGAGTTGGCCATCGACGACCATGCCGCCGCCGACCCCGGTGCCGAGGATCACTCCGAACACGCTTGCCGCGCCGGCTCCACTCCCGTCGATCGCCTCCGACAGCGCAAAACAGTTCGCGTCATTCGACAGGCGCACCTCGCGCTCCAGGGCCGCGGACAGGTCGGCGCGCAGGGACCGGCCGTTCAGCCAGGTCGAGTTGGCGCCGCGAATCAGTCCCGAATCGCGGTCCTCCGATCCGGGGTGGCCGACCCCCACCGGGCAGGTTTCTGCAGCTTGCGGCTGCAATTCACCGACAAGTCCGGTCAGGGCGTTCACCATGCCCTGATAGGAGGCCGGCGTCGAAATGCGTTTGCGGGACTGGATGTTTCCGGCCGAATCCATCGTTGCGGCTTCGATTTTGGTGCCGCCAAGATCAATCCCGATCCGGATCATGCTTTTGCCACCAACCGCCTTATGATTAACATCAGCGTTCTTATCTTGTTCCGGAAAGGGAGAAAAGCGCGGCGCCGACTCATTCTTTGTTTAGGAAGATCGGCTTGAATGTCACGCGGGGTGTCATAAGGCGCATAAGAACCGCGCCACCATCGCGAAGGACGTTTCAGCGCATGCTTCAGGTCATGTCGAAGAAAGTTCTCATCGTCGAGGACAACGAGCTGAACATGAAGCTGTTTCATGATCTGCTCGAAGCGCATGGCTATGAGGTCACCGGAACCCGTGACGGCCTCAAGGCCCTGGAAATGGCGCGCGAGCACCGGCCCGATCTGATCCTGATGGATATCCAGCTCCCGGAAGTTTCCGGACTGGAAGTCACGAAATGGATCAAGGAAGACGACGAGCTGGCCGCGATCCCCGTTGTCGCGGTTACCGCCTTCGCGATGAAGGGCGATGAGGACCGGATTCGTGCCGGCGGCTGCGAAGCCTATCTCTCCAAGCCGATCACGGTCTCGACCTTCATCGAAACCGTCCAGAAATTCCTCAGCTAGGGGGCGGGCAAGATGAGTGCGCGCATCCTGGTCGTTGACGATCAAGAGCCGAATGTCCGCCTGCTCGAAGCCAAGCTGAAGGCCGAATATTTCGAAGTGATCACGGCAACGTCCGGCGCGAAGGCCATCGAGGCCGCGCGCAAGGACCAGCCGGATGTGATCCTGCTCGACGTGATGATGCCGGAGATGAACGGTTTCGAAGTGTGCCGGCGTCTCAAGGCGGATGGCGCGACCCGGCATATCCCGATCGTCATGGTCACGGCGCTCGATCAGCGCGAGGATCGCGTGGCGGGTCTGGAATGCGGCGCCGACGATTTCCTGACAAAGCCGGTCGACGACGTGACGCTGTTCGCGCGTGTGCGCTCGCTGTTGCGCCTGAAAGTGGTGCTCGACGAACTGCGCATCCGCGAAGTGAACGCTCCTGCCGACTTTCTTGTCGGAGAGGCCGAAAACCCCGCAGGCAACTGGATTCTCGTCGTGGCCGGGGACGCCCGCGCCGGCGAACATCTGAGGATGAAACTGCCATCGAGCGTGCAGTCCAAGGTGGTGACCGATCCGGGCCTGGCCAGCCGGGTTGCGGTCAGCGGCATCGACCTGATGCTGATCGATCTCACAACGAGCCAGTTCGACGGGCTGCGCCTGTGCGCGCGGGTGCGTTCCGAGGCAGCGACACGTCATGTCCCCATCGTCGCCGTGGTGAGCCCGGACGAGATCGAACGCAGCGTTCGCGCGCTTGATCTCGGCGTGAATGACATCATTCACCGTCCGGTCGACTCCGGAGAGCTGAACGCCCGTGTTGCGACGCAATTACGGCGCAAGAATTATGCGGACCGCCTTCGCAATCGGCTCGACGAGAGCCTTGAAATGGCGATCACCGACCCGCTGACCGGTCTGCACAATCGGCGCTATTTCGCATCGCGCCTGCAGCAGATGGTCGAAGCCCGTGCCAATGGCGGCCCGCCCTGCGCGGTGCTGATCGCCGACCTCGATCATTTCAAGCGGATCAATGACACGCACGGTCATGCGGGCGGCGACGCAATCCTGACCCAGTTTTCCGACCGCTTGCGCGGCGGGTTGCGGGCGATGGATATCGCGGCACGTTACGGCGGTGAGGAATTCGTGCTGGCGATGCCGGAAACCGATCTGCAGCAGGGGATCGTCGCGGCGGAGCGGCTGCGCAAGGCCGTGGCGAAGGACTGCTTCCGCCTGTCGGACGGCGATGTCGCCAAGGCCGTGACGGTTTCGGTCGGCGTTGCCGAGGTCTTCCCGGGCGAATCGCCGGAATCGGTGATGAAACGAGCTGATGCAGCGCTGTACCGCGCGAAGGCCGAGGGGCGGAATCGCACAGTGGCCGCCAAGCGTGAAAGCCGGGCGGCCTGAAAAGGCGACGGGAAGGCGGCGCGGCGGACCGCGCCGGACCTTACTTGATCTTGGCTTCCTTGAACTCGACGTGCTTCTTCGCGACCGGATCGTACTTCTTCAGCACGAGCTTCTCGGTCATCGTACGGGCATTCTTCTTCGTCACGTAGAAATAGCCCGTACCGGCGGTCGAGTTGAGGCGGATCTTGATGGTCGTCGGTTTGGCCATGACGAAAACACCCGAATAAGCTTAAGGCGCAGGGCAATGCCGCCCGGCGAGGAGCGGCGGAACATACGCATGGGCACGGGGTTGTCAACCGTTCCGGCTCTGCACGATGCGTGCGGTCAGCACTCCGATGAAGACCAGTGCGAAACCGGACAGGACGATCAGCACGCCTTGAGGGTCAACAATATCCATCGCCATGCCGGCCACGGGCGGTCCCGCGAAAGACCCGACGCCATAGGCCATGACGAAGGCGGCGTTGGCCGCGGCGATCGCGCCCCCGGTAAAGCGGTCGCCGATCATCGCCAGGCCCAGAGTGTAGAGCGTCGTCGCCAGCCCGACATAGACAAACATCACGGCATAGAGGGCGAGGGCGGTATTCCCGGCCATCCAGACGAAGGCCGGGCCGGCGAGGCAGACGAGGCTGACCGCGGCCACGACCGGGCGCTTGCCGATCGAGTCGGCCAGCCGACCGACCGGGACCTGCATCATGATGCCGCCGACCGCACCGCAGGCCATGATGATGCCGATGGCCGCTTCGGCGAGGCCGATCCGTACGCCATAGACCGGCATCAGCGAGAAGAAGATCGTCTCGGTTGCGCCGAACAGAAGTCCGGCCCCGATCGCGGTCGGTGCAATCGCCGCCGCCCGGAACATCGCCAGCGTTCCGGCATCGGACCGCGACGGAGGCTCGATCTCGGGGCCACGCAGGGCCATCACGGGGATGGTGCCGAGCGAGAACAGCAGCGTGCCGGCGATCCACGGTGCCCAGCCCTGGGAACCGAGCACTGACAGAAGCAGGCCGCCGAGGCCGAAGCCGCACGCCAGCGCGGTGGCATACATCGCCAGAATGGTGGCGCGCCGGGCCGGGGTGGCGATCTGGTTGATCCAGGTCTCCGACGCGACGAACACGATGGTGATCGCAACGCCCATCGCGAAGCGCAGGACGAACCACGCCGTCACGTCGGGGAAGATCCGGAAGAGTGGCAGGCAGACGGCGGCGAAAATCAGGCTCAGCACGATCAGCGGCCGACCCGGCAAGCGAGACAGCAGCCCCGGCACGAAGGGGGTGGCGATGATGGTCGAGAGCGCGGCCGCCGCGCCATTGAGGCCGACCAGCGCGCCCGATCCGGTCATCATTTCCAGATTGATCCCGATCACCGGCATCAGCAGCGTGAAGCCGCAACCGGACAGCGTCGCGCAAACGATCGCCGCTGCGAGAGAGCGATTGCGGGCGAAGTCTGGCGAGAGGAACAGCCGGGCGATCATGGCCGCGCTATAGCGGCCCTCGCCTGAATTGTCGCCTGCCTAGAGTGGATCGATGCGGACCTTGCGCGCGAGTTCGCGGATATGACGCGGCTGGGCCTTCGCATCCTTCAGCTGCCGGTCGAGTTCGTTGAGCACGAAACGGGTGACATGGGGCAGGGGCAGGTCGCAAGTCCTTTCGAACGGAACCCAGAGGATGTCTTCCAGTTCCGGATCGGTGATCTCGACACGCTCGTCGCACAGGGCCGAAGCCTCGGCGTGAAAGAACCAGGCATCGAAGCGGCGCACGCGTCCCGGCGGGGTGATCGCCCGCGCGATCAGGCGCAAGGCCGACAGGTCCGGCGCCACACCGTGCTGGCGGAACGGGGTCCAGGACGCGTGGCGGCTGCGAATCTCGGCGGGTGCCGCCAGCAAGTAACCGGTCTCTTCTGCCGTCTCGCGCACTGCAGCGACCGCGACGGCGCGCGCCCGGCGCTCGGGAAGCGATTTCGTCATGCAGCCGAGTACGGGATGCGGCAGGTCACCCGCGAGCGGGGCGAAGGCATCGGCCCGGTCGGCGCGGCCGCCCGGAAAGACATAGCGGTCGGGCATGAAGGCGTGCCTGGCGGAGCGCCGGCCCATCAGGATTTCGATGCTGTTGCCGGCCGGGCGCGTCAGGATCAGCGATCCAGCGAGCTTCGGACGCAGAAGCGGGGTCACCGGCGCTTGCCCTTTTTCGGCTTGCCGCCGGTCTTGCCGCCTTTCCGGCCAGCCGGACCGCCGCGGCCGCGATGCCCGCCGGGGCGGCCTCGCCCGCGTGCATGGCGCGGCGGCTTGCCGTCTTCCGGGGGCGTCGTCAGTTCCAGCAGCAGGCCGCCCGTGATCGGCGCGGCTTCAAGGATCCGGACCTTCACAGGCATGCCGAGGCGATAAGTGTCGCCGCTTCGTTCGCCGACCAGGGCATGAGCCGTCTCGTCATGGTGGAAACGCTCATGGCCCAGCTGGCTGATCGGGACGAGGCCGTCCGCGCCGGTCTCGTCCAGTCGGATGAAGGCCCCGAACCGGGTGACGCCTGTGATCCGTCCGGGAAACTCGCTGCCGACATGCTCCGACATGTAGAGCGCGACATAGCGGTCGACCGTGTCGCGTTCGGCGGCCATGGCCCGGCGTTCGGCGGCGGTGATGTCTTCCGCGATCGCCTCGAGCTGGCTCGCCTCGGCTTCGGTCTGGCCATCCTGGCCGAACTTGCCGGCGCGGATCAGGGCGCGATGGACGGTGAGGTCGGCATAGCGCCGGATCGGTGAGGTGAAGTGGGCGTAGCGGCGCAGGTTGAGACCGTAATGGCCCTGATTGTCCGGGGAGTAGACGGCCTGCGACTGGGTCCGCAGCACGACCTCGTTGATCGTCGCGTAATGCGGCGTGGACCTGGCGCGTTCGAGCAGGCGATTGAACCGCTCCGTGCGCGGGGTCTCGCCCTTGGCCCAGCTCATGTCCAGCGTACCGAGAAAGTCGGCCAGTGCCTGTAGTTTCTCGGCGCTCGGCGGTTCGTGGACCCGGTAGATCAGGGAGAGGCGCGCCTGCTCCAGCGTTTCCGCCGCGCAGACATTCGCCTGGATCATGCATTCCTCGATCAAGCGGTGGGCATCGAAGCGCTCACGGGTCTCGACGCCGATCACCTTGCCGTCCTCGCCGACGCGGACCTTGCGTTCCGGCGAGTCGATATCGAGCGGCTGGCGCTGCTCGCGCGCCTGTTTCAGCGCAGCATAGGCGCCCCAGAGCGGCCTCAGGACCGGTTCGAGCAGCGGTCCGGTCTTGTCGTCGGGCTTCCCGTCGATCGCAGTCTGCGCCTGGGTGTAGCTGAGCTTGGCCGCCGAGCGCATCCAGCCGCGCACGAAGCGGTGCGAGCGCTTGTGGCCGGTTTTGTCGAACACCATGCGGACGGCCATGCACGGCCGGTCCTCATTCTCCCGCAACGAGCACAGATCGTTTGACAGGCGTTCGGGCAGCATCGGCACGACCCGGTCAGGCAGATAGACCGAATTGCCGCGTTTGAGTGCGCCGCGGTCGAGCGCCGAACCCGGCGTGACATAGGCCGCAACATCGGCGATCGCGACAATGACAACCCAGCCGCCCTTGTTGCCGGGATCATCGTCCGGCGCGGCCCAGACGGCATCGTCATGGTCCTTGGCGTCGTCGGGATCGATGGTCACAAGCGGAATGGAGCGCAAATCCTCGCGATTGCCCTGGCTGGCGGGTTTCACGTCCCGGGCCTGACGGAACTCCTCCTCGCCGAATTCGGTGGGAATGCCGTGGGAATGCAAAGCGATCAGGCTGCCGGCGCCCGGTGAATCGGCGCGGCCGATGACCTCGATGATATGGGCCGGCTTCGGCCCGCCGCGGCGTTCGGCCTTCGCGATCCGGCAGAGGACCAGGTCGCCGTCCCTGGCCTTCTCGGCCTCGCCCTTCATCGGGACGAGATCGTCCTTCGACCGACGGTCGACCGGCTTCAGGGCGGGGCGGCCGCGATCCTTCCTGAGCACGCAGAGGATGGTGTGCGCGCTCTGGCCCAGCTTGCGGATCAGCCGCGCTTCCCAGCCGCCCTCATCGTCGCGTTCCAGCCGCACGAGCGCGCGGTCGCCAATGCCGAGCGCAGGACCGGAACGGCCACCCGAGCCTTCGCCCGGAGCCAGACGAATGCGGGCCGCCGGCGCGCCGGGCTTGGTCAGCCGGGCAAGGAGTTCGCCATCGGTATCACGGTCGTGAATTTCGACCACGGCGACGTCCGGAAGCGCATCCGACAACGCCCAGCCATTACGCCCCTCGCGGTGGATGGCGCGCTCGTCTTCGAGCATGCGCAGGGCGGTTTTCAGGAAGGCCTTCTGGTCGCCGGTGAGTTTCAGCTCCCGGGCGAGATCGCGCTTCGAGGCGCGGCCCTGGCCGAGGCGGATCGCCTCGAGCAGGGCATCGCGGGTGAAGCCGGTTTCCCTCGGATCAAAGTCCGTTGACAAGTTCTGTCTCTAGCCTTTTGCCTTCGCTGCAGTTTTCTTCTTGGCCGGAGCCTTCTTCTTCGGACTCGCAGCGGATTTGCCGGCTGGCTTCCGGCCACCCTTCTTGCCGCCCTTCGAGTCGCGCTCCTTGATGAGCTCGACGGCCTTTTCCAGGGTCACGTCTTCCGGCGCGAGCCCCTTGGGCAGGGTGGCATTGACCTTCTTCCATTTCACATAAGGACCGTAGCGGCCTTTCATGACACGGATCTGGTCACCGTCATATTCCCCCAATTCCTTCAAGGGTTCGGAGGTTGCACCGCGCCCGCCACCGGCTTTCTTCTCGGCAATCAGGGCCACCGCGCGGTTGAGACCGATTTCAAATACTTCTTCGATATCTGATACATTCGCATATGTCTTGCCGTGGCGCACGAATGGGCCATAGCGTCCGAGGCCCGCTTCTATCATCTCCCCGTCTTCCGGGTGGGGACCCACTTCGCGCGGCAGCGAGAGCAGTTTTGCCGCACGTTCGAGATTGATCGTGTCCCTGGACCAGCCCTTCGGCAGGGAGGAGCGCTTGGGCTTCTCCTCGCCGGCCACCGCCATCTCAAGGTAGGGCCCGAAGCGGCCGTCCTTCAGATAGATCGTTTCGCCCGTGACCGGGTCCTCGCCGAGTGCGCCGTCGCCTTCAGCGGCGGGCGCCTCGTCGGTCGCACCTAGCGGACGGGTGAACTTGCAGTCGGGATAGTTCGAACAGCCCACGAAGGCGCCGAACTTGCCGAGGCGGATCGACAACGTGCCCTGTTTGCACGACGGGCATTCGCGCGGATCGGTCCCGTCCTCACGCTCGGGGTAGATGTGCGGGGCAAGTGCCGTGTTGAGCGCTTCCAGCACCTCACCGATCCGCAAGTCGCCGATCTCGTTCACCGAGGCGGAGAATTGCGTCCAGAAATCGCGCAGCAGCTGCTTCCAGTCGAGATCGCCGGCTGAAACCTTGTCGAGTTGGTTTTCGAGTTCCGCGGTGAAATCGTATTCGACATAGCGCGAAAAGAAATTCTCGAGGAAGGCGGTGACGACCCGGCCCTTGTCCTCCGGAATGAAGCGGGTCTTGTCCATGCGGACATAGTCGCGTTCACGCAGCACGGTCAGGACGGAGGCATAAGTGGAAGGCCGGCCGATGCCGAGTTCTTCCATCTTCTTGACCAGGGACGCCTCGGTGTAACGCGGCGGCGGCTGGGTGAAATGCTGGTCGGCATGGGTTTTCTTGACGTCCGCCGGCGCGCCCTGGTCGACCCTGGGCAGGCGGGTATCGTTCTCGTCTTCCTCGTCGTCGCGGCCCTCGGTGTAAAGGGTGAGGAAGCCATCAAAGAGCAGGACCGACCCGGTCGCGCGCATGGCGAGCGTGCCGTCGGCATTCTCCATGTCGATCGTGGTGCGCTCGAAGCGCGCGCTTTCCATCTGGCTGGCGACGGCGCGCTTCCAGATCAGGGCGTAGAGCCTGGCCTCGTCGCCATCGAGATGCAGGTTTTCCGGCAGGCGCGAAAAGCTGGTCGGGCGGATCGCTTCGTGGGCTTCCTGCGCATTCTTCTGCTTCGAGGTGTACACGCGCGGGCTGGACGGCAGGTAGAGCGCGCCGTGGCGGTCGCCGATCACATGGCGGGCCTCGCTGATCGCCTCGCCGACCATGGAAATCCCGTCGGTCCGCATATAGGTGATCAGGCCGACCGTCTCGCCGCCGAGATTGACGCCTTCATAGAGTTTCTGCGCGGTGCGCATCGTGCGTTGCGCGTTGAAGCCCAGCTTGCGTGCGGCTTCCTGCTGCAGGGTCGAGGTCGTGAAGGGCGGTGCCGGATGGCGCTTGGTCGGCTTGGCCTCGACGGCACCGATCCTGAAGCTCGCGGCTTCGATCGCAGCGACGGCGGATTTCGCCATCGCCCGGTCGCCGATCGACATCTTGTCGATCTTCCTGCCCTCGAACTTCGTCAGGCGGGCGCGGAAGGAGTCCGACTTGCCCGAGACCATGTCGGCTTCAACCGACCAGTATTCCTCCGGACGGAATTTCTCGATCTCGAGTTCGCGGTCACAGACGAGGCGAAGGGCGACCGACTGCACCCGGCCGGCCGATCGCGCGCCCGGAAGCTTGCGCCAGAGCACCGGTGAGAGGGTGAAACCGACCAGGTAATCGAGCGCGCGGCGGGCGAGGTAGGCTTCGACCAGCTCCATGTCGATCGCGCGCGGATGCCGCATCGCTTCGGTGATCGCGGTCTTGGTGATGGCGTTGAAGGCGACGCGTTCGACCGCCACGCCTTTGAGCACCTTTCGCTTGGTCAGGGCTTCGAGCAGGTGCCAGGAAATCGCTTCGCCCTCGCGGTCCGGGTCGGTCGCCAGGATCAGCTTGTCGGCGCCCTTCACGGCGTCGGCGATGGCCTTGATCCGTTTCGCGGACGCCGGCTCGATCTCCCATTCCATTGCGAAATCGTCGTCGGGACGGACCGAGCCATCCTTGGGCGGCAAATCGCGGACATGGCCGAAGCTGGCGAGGACTTCGAAGTCCTTGCCGAGATATTTGTTGATGGTCTTGGCCTTGGCCGGGGATTCGACGACGACAACGTTCATTCTGATTCCGTTATGGAAAGCGGCTTCTACCGGTCGGGCAGCGGCGCGGGAACGTGGGGGAGGGTCAGGCAGGTGTCAACGGGCGGTTCGGCTTGCAAACTTAAATTCCATCATGCAAAAATACCCTCACAGGTAGAATATGGGGGACGGGATGCAACCGACCGGAGAGGCGGAGCGAGCGAATCTCGCGGCCGAGGCTGCAGACTTTACCGCTGAATTGCTGTCAGACCTTGCGGAGATTGCGCGAACGGCGGGGCTAAATCAGTCCGCCGCCGTGATCGGAGCTGCGATCGAGGTCATACGGCTTGAGTCGGCTGCAGCGCGAGGCCCGCAGTCCTAGGCCGACCTGACCTGTCCGCCCGGCGCGATCTCCGCCCGGCCGGCGAGCTCGAGTTCCACGAGTGCCGCCATCACCAGCTGAACCGGGCATCCGGCCGCTCGGGCCAGCTCATCGACGCTGACCGGTGAGGGTGACAGCAGTCCGGCCACGCGCTCCCGGACGGCGTCGACGTCGCTGTCATCCGGCCTTTCGCCATCGGAGGGCGGCGGCATCCATCCGTCACTGTCTTCCTCGGCGACGCGGCGCTTCAGTTGGCCGAGAATGTCGAGCACGTCGTCGGCGCTTTCGATCAGCGCGGCGCCTTCGCGGATCAGCTTGTTGGTGCCTTTGGCGCGAGGATCGAGCGGCGAACCGGGCGTCGCCATGACCTCGCGGTTCTGCTCGGCGGCGAGGCGGGCGGTAATCAGAGATCCGGATTTGAGCGCGGCCTCGACGACGACCGTGCCGAGCGACAGTCCGGAAATGATCCGGTTGCGGCGCGGAAAGTCGCGGGCGGTCGGCGACAGGCCGAAACGCGATTCCGTGACGAGACAGCCGCGCCGCGCGATCTCGGCTTGAAGCTCCCGGTGCTCCGGCGGGTAGATGTGGTTGATGCCCCCGGCCAGCACGGCGACCGTTCCGGTCTCCAGCGACCCGGTGTGGGCGGCCCCGTCGATGCCGCGCGCCAGACCTGAGACCACGGTGACGCCGCGCGCCCCCAGGCCCTGGGCCAGCTCCCGTGCGAACTTCATCCCGATGGCGGAGGCATTGCGCGACCCGACGATGGCGCAGGAGGGGCGGTCGAAGCCAAGTGGTCCCATCAGCGTCAGGACCGGGGGTGGCGGGTCGAGTTCCAGCAGGAGCGGGGGATAGTCCGCATCGGAGGCGATCGCGATGCGGGCGCCGAAATCCTCGGTCGCCGCGATCTCGCTTTCGGCCTCCTCGCGGGAGGGCATGCGCGGGGCCTGCGCGCGTCCGGCCTTGCGAGCGAGACCGGGCAGGGCGTCGAGCGCGGCCTCGGCTTCGCCAAACCGTTCGATCAGCTTGAAGAAGGTGACGGGACCAACCCCGTCGGTGCGGGCGAGCCGCAGCCAGGCGGTGCGGTTTGCGCTCACGCCTTGGCACCGCCGATCTTCGGCTCGCTGCCGTCCAGCAGGCGGGCGATGTTGGCGCGGTGCCGCCAGTAGATGATGGCGGCGAGGAAGAGGCAGAGGATCCCCACGTCACCGCGTCCGAAGGCGTAAGCGATGATGGGAGAGGCGGCCGCAGCCACCAAAGCACTGAGCGAGGAAATCCGCATCATCAGCGCCATGCCGATCCAGGTCAGCGCGGCCAGCACGCCGACCGGCCAGGCGACGGCGAGGATGGTGCCGTAGAAGGTCGCGACACCCTTGCCGCCCTTGAATCCCAGCCAGACCGGGAAGCAGTGGCCGAAGAATGCCGCGCCGCCGGCAACGAGGCCCGCCTCGGTCCCGATCAGCCAGGTAAAGATCAGCGCTGCGAGACCCGCCTTGCCCGCGTCGAGTACCAGCGTGGCGAGGGCGAGATCCTTGCGGCCCGTGCGCAGCACATTGGTCGCGCCGATATTGCCCGAGCCGATCTGGCGGATGTCGCCCAGGCCCGCCAGATTCGTGATGACAAGGCCGAAGGGGATGGAGCCGAGAAGATAGCCGCCGCCCGCGGCCAGGGTCATCGCTGCCAGCGTCCAGATCGACATTTGCGCTCGCCTTCTAGTTGTTGCCCGAGTGGATCATCGCCCCGGCGACGAAAGTCTTCAAGACCCGGCCCTGGAAGCGGCGGCCTTCGAGCGCGGCATTGCGCCGGGCGGAGAGGCCGTCGGCGGCGCGGTAGACCCAGGGCGCATCGCCGTCGATCAGGACAAGGTCGGCGGGGGCGCCTTCCTCCATGCGGCCTTGCGGCAGGCCGATCAGGTCGGCGGGGCCGGAGGTGACGACGCGCAGCGCGTCGATCAGTTCGAGCTGGCCGTCATGGACCAGCGAGAGGAGGGCGGCGAGCAGGGTTTCCACCCCGGTCGAACCCGCAGCGGCTTCCGGCCAGGGTTCGGATTTCGCCTCGACCGACAGCGGACGATGGTCGGACACGACCGCGTCCACGAGCCCCTCGGTGATGGCACGGACCAGCGCTTCGCGGTCGGCTTCGAAACGCAGCGGCGGGACGAGGCGCATGCTGGCGTCGAAACCGCCGGCATCGACCTCATTGAGCAGGAGGCTGTTCACCGACGCGGTGGCGCCGATCTCCAGCCCCTTGCGTTTGGCGCGGGTGAGGGCGTCGAGACCTGCTTCGGTCGAGATCCGGTCGATCAGGACACGCCCGCCGGTCAGCTCCCCCAGGGCGGCGAGGCGTTCGATCGCCATGCGTTCGGCGACGGCCGGTTCGGCCGGAATGCCGTTGCGGGCCGCCCATTCGCCCTCCGTGGCCGCCGCGCCCGCGGACAGGCAGGCATCGGCCGGGCGCAGGGCGACCCAGGCCTCGAAATGGCTGGCATAGGACAACAGGCTGCGCAGGACGCGCGTGTCGGCGATCGGCGCGTCGCCATTCGAGACGAAGAGCGCGCCGGCATCGTGCATCAGGCCGATCTCGGACATGCTCTCGCCGGCAAGGCCGCGCGTCGCGCCGCCCGCGACCGGCATACGCACCCGCATGGGCCGGGTTTCGTGGCCGAGCGCGCGGACGGTTTCCGGCGTGTCGAAGGGCGTTGCAGCCTGCGGGCCGAGCACCAGCGTGCCGATCCCGCCCGCGGCCGCAGCGGCAGACAGGCTGGAGATGGTCTCGCCGCCCGGCGTGAAGGGCGGTTCGATCCCGGCGCGCAGATCGATCAGCGCCGGGGCGAGAATCGCGCCGCGCGCGTCGATCACCTCGACATCGTCGAGATTGATGCCGCGCACACCGGGCCCGAATTCGGCGATGTGGTGATCCTCGACGAGGACACCGCCGGCTTCGTCCATCCCGCTGGCCGGATCGACGAGGCGCGCATTGACGATGGCAAATCGCTGGCTCATCGGCGGCGCTCCGTGTTGCGGCGCGTCTGTTCGCCGAGCATTTCCAGAACCGCCATGCGCACCGCGACCCCGGCCTCGACCTGATCGAGGATCAGGCTGACTTCCTCGTCATCGGCGAGTGCGCCGTCGATCTCGACGCCGCGATTCATCGGCCCGGGGTGCAGGACGAGCGCGCCGGACTGGGCGGCCTCCATGCGGCGATGGGTCAGCCCGTAGAAGCGGAAGTATTCGCGCTCCGACGGGATATAGCCGCCGGACATACGCTCCTTCTGTAGGCGCAGCGTCATCACCGCGTCGCAGCCCTCGATCGCGTCGTCGAGATCGTGGAAGACCTCCACGCCCCACCGGTCGGCATCCGCCGGCAGCAGGGTGGGCGGGGCGCACAGGCGGATCTGCGCGCCCAGCAGGCTGAGCAGGAGGACGTTCGAACGGGCGACCCGTGAATGAAGAATATCGCCGACGATCAGGATGCGCCGCCCGCCGACATCGCCGAGGCTTTCGGTGAGGGCGAAGGCGTCGAGCAGGGCCTGCGTCGGGTGTTCGCGCGTGCCGTCCCCGGCATTGATCACCGACAGGCCGGTTTCCCGCGCGATGAAGTCCGGCGCGCCCGACGCCTTGTGGCGCACGACGAGCAGGTCCGGGTTCATCGCGGCGAGCGTGCGCGCGGTGTCGGCCAGCGTTTCGCCCTTGGCGGTGGACGACGCCGAGACCGAGAAATTCAACACATCCGCGCCGAGCCGCTTGCCGGCGAGTTCGAAGCTCGCCTGGGTGCGGGTCGAGTTCTCGAAGAAGAGGTTGATCTGGGTCAGACCTTTGAGCGGGTCATGCTTCTTGTCGGGCGTGCGGTTGATGGCGTGCCAGTGGCTGGCGCGCTCCAGCAGCATCTGCACGTCGAGCGGATTGAGGTCCGCGATCGACAGAAGCGATCTGTGGGGAAAGTCGTAGTGAAAGTCCGCGCGGCCCATGGACGCCCTCTCGCGATTTTTGGCGGTATACGGTTTGACCGGGACTCGGGCAAGATGGCCAGACGTCAGGCCTGTGGAGAGCGCCATGATCCGGATACGCGCGATGCGGGAGGAGGACGCCGATCCCGTCCTCGCCATCTATGGCGAGGGCATCGCCACCGGGCACGCCACTTTCGAGACGGATATTCCGAGCTGGGACAAGTTCGACGCCTCGCGCCTCGACAAGCCGCGCCTTGTTTCGCTCGATGCGCGCGACAATGTCACGGGCTGGGCGGTGATGAGCGGCGTCTCGTCTCGCTGCGTCTATGCCGGGGTAGGGGAAAGTGCCGTCTATGTCGCCGAGGCCGCACGGGGGCAGGGCGTCGGGCATGCCCTGCTGAGCGCCTTCCTGCTGGCCGCCGAGCAAGCCGGTTTCTGGTCGGTGCAGGCGGGCATCTTTCCGGAGAATACGGGCTCGATCCGGCTGCATGAATCCTGTGGCTTCCGGCCGGTCGGGACGTTTATCCGCCAAGGCAAGATGAATCATGGCCCATTGACCGGCGAATGGCGCGACGTGTTCTACATGCAGTGGCGCAGTCGGCGCGTGGGAGTGGATTGATGATTGCAGAACTTCTGGCCCTGACGCTGCAGGCCTCCTGCCAAATCGAGCTTGTCGTGCTCGGCGTTGGGCAGGATGGCGGCGCGCCGCAGCTGGGGCGCAATGACGACCCGGCCTGGGATGACCCGTCACTGGGGATGCGCACCGTATCGCTGGGTGTCGTGCATCACGAAACGGGGGAGCGCTTCCTGTTCGAAGCGACACCGGACATGCGCGAACAACTCCATGACCTGGACGCCGTGGCGGGCACGACCGGGCCGCGCGCGCCGGATGGCATCTTCCTGACGCATGCGCATATCGGCCACTACACCGGGCTGATGTTCCTCGGGCATGAGTCGATGGGGGCGCAGGGCGTGCGGGTCCATGCGCTGGAGCGGATGGCGGAGTTTCTGCGCACCAACGGCCCGTGGAGCCAGCTGGTCGAATACGGGAATATCGATCTCGTCACCATTCCGGAGGAGGACGCCTTCGGCATCGCACCGAACCTGATGGTGCAGGCCTTCACCGTGCCGCACCGGCAGGAATTCTCCGAGGTGGCGGGCTACCGCATCATGGGGCCGCAGCGCAGCGTGCTCTTCATCCCGGACATCGACAGCTGGGAGGAATATGACCCGGAGGGCGGGCAGATCGAGCAGATGATCGCCAGTGTCGACCGCGCCTATTTCGACGCCACCTTCTTCGATGATGGCGAAATCCCGGGCCGCGACATGAGCGGCTTCCTGCATCCCTTCATTCGGCATTCGATGGCGCGTTTCGCGCACCTGCCGGACGCGGAGCGGGCAAAGATCCGCTTCATCCATTTCAATCACACCAATCCGGTGCGGTTCCCGGAGAGTCCGGAACGGGCGATTGTCGAGGCGGCGGGCTATGGCGTGGCGGTGCGCGGCGAAAGATTCTGCCTGTCTGGGCCTTCGCTGCGGTATCCTGAATAGCGGTCATTCAGAGCGTCCCTCTCGCGCCGACACGCCGAACGCCCTAGCTCTGGTGCATAACCAGAACCGGGAGTTTCAGAATGTCCCATTCCACCTCCAGCGTCGCGCTCGCGCAGATCGGGCAATACTACCGCGCCATGGGCGGCGTGCTCGCCAAGGGCGCGCAGCATGCCAAGGACCGCGGCGTCGACGAGCAGACCTATCTGAACTGGCGGCTGGCGCCCGACATGTTCACGCTGACCCGTCAGGTGCAGCTGGCATCCGATTTCGGCGTGCGCGGCATGTCGCGCCTTGCCGGTGTTGAGCCGGTCAGCCTGCCCGATACCGAGACGACCTTCATGGAATTGCAGGCGCGGCTGGCGAAGGCGTGGGAGATCGTGTCCGGCCTCGATGCCGAGGCCATGGCGGCCGATCCGGACGGCGAGATCACCTTCCCGGCGGGGCGCGACCAGACGATGACGCTGCCGCGCGGCGTCTATGCCTGCAACATGATCGTGCCGAATGTCGGTTTCCACGCCGCGATGAGTTACGCCATCCTGCGCCATCTCGGAGTGCCGCTGGGCAAGCGCGACTTCATGGGCGGGTAATTCGCCCTGATCGGCTAACCCACAAGCTGGGCGATCCACACCGCCGCAGGAAGCGTGAAGAAGCTGAGCAGCGTTGTGGCGGTGACATCGCCGGCGGTGAGCTGGCGGTTGCCGCCTAATTGCTGGGCGAGGACATAGGCCGATGCGGCTCCGGGGGAGGCGCCGACCATCACCACGATGGCGAGCGCCTCGCCCCGGACGCCGAATGTCCAGGCGATCAGGCCGAACACCACTGGAGCGAGGATCAGTTTCAGCACGACCGTCAGCGCCAGCAGCCAGCGATTGGCCCTGAGCGCGGTGAAATCGAGACCGGCCCCAACTGCGAGCAGGATGAGGGGCAGGGCGGCCCGGCCCATCAGTTCGACGACTTCCGACACGGTGCCGGTCTGGAACCAGCCCAGCAAATTGGCGACGCCGCCGGCGATACAGCCGAGGATGAGCGGGTTGGTCACGATCCGCCGCATCACGGTCGGCACGTCCGGCTTGCGGCCATTGGCGCCCCAGACGGTCAGCACGGTCACGACCTGGATGTTCACGATCGGAATGGTGACCACCATGATCAGCGAGATCAGCACCTCGCCCTCGACGCCATAGGCGAGCGCCGCCAGAGCGAGAATGACGAGGCCGTTCCATCGGCAGGCGCCCTGAAACACGCTGGTGAAGGACGGGCCGTCGGCGCGGATCAGCGGTTTCAGCGCCAGCACGATCACGCCCATCACCACGAAGCCGAGCGCCGAAGCGGCGACCGCCGGGCCGACACTGATTGTGGAGAAGTCGGCCTTCGAGATCACCGAGAAGAGCAGGGCCGGCGACAGGCCGACATAGGTCAGGCGCGAAATCCCCGGCCAAGCGCTTTCCTGAACGAGATTGGTGCGCCGCAGGACCCAGCCGAGGCCGATCACCGCGAAGATCGGGAGGAGCGCGCCGAGAATGAGGGTCATGACTGCGCAGCCCGGTTTCTGAGGGCGCTTTCGAGGATGACGGCGGCGGCGTGGGCGTCGATCACCTGTTCGCGCTGTTCGCGGCGCATGCCGGCGGCAATCAGGCGGTCTTCCGCCTCCTCGGTCGACAGACGTTCGTCCTCGAAGGCGATGGGAATGTCCCGGATGCGCAGGAGGTTGGTGCCGAGCGACCGCGACGATTGCGCGCGGGGGCCGAGCGAGCCGTCCATGTTCACGGGCAGGCCGATCACGAGGCCCACGCAGCCGAATTCGTCATAGAGGGCGAAGACCCGCTGGGCGTCGGCGGTGAATTTCGTCCGCGCGATCGTCTCGACCGGGGTCACGACGCCGCTGCTTGTCGAGACCGCGATACCAATCGTCTTCGATCCGGGATCGAGGGCGAGGAGGGGGCCATCGGGCAGGGCTGTGAGGTCGGCAAACGGCATCTTTCCCGCCTGCGCCCATGCGGC
The DNA here is from genome assembly GCF_042643335.1 of Hyphobacterium vulgare. Lineage (NCBI taxonomy): Bacteria > Pseudomonadati > Pseudomonadota > Alphaproteobacteria > Maricaulales > Maricaulaceae > Hyphobacterium > Hyphobacterium vulgare. Next base: position 336,574 of record NZ_JBHRSV010000001.1, on the reverse strand, counting down.
TTTGCCGTCAAGTCATCTTGCGCCGCAACATCGCGGTTGATACTCACGCCGGATCACGAATTTCCGGGATACGCCTCATGTCCGTCACGACCGAAGACGTCCGCCGCATCGCGCGCCTCGCCCGCATCGCCGAGCCGACCGAAAGGCTGGAAGCCCTGACGCAGGAGCTGAACGGCATCCTGACGTGGATCGCGCAGCTGGACGAGGTCGATACCGCCGGCGTGGAACCGATGACCACGCCGGTGAAATTCCCGCTGCCGCAGCGTGAGGACACGATCACCGACGGCGGGATCCGCGACGACGTGCTGGCCAATGCGCCGAAGTCCGAAGAGGGCTTCTTCGTCGTTCCGAAATCGGTCGAGTGATGACGGAGCCGGTCTCCATAAAGGCCGAGGATCCGCGCACGGCGGACGGGGCGCGCCTGATCGGCGCGCTCGATGCGCACCTGTCCGCGCTCTATGACCCGCAGTTCAACTATTTCCTCGATCTGGACCAGCTGGCGCAGCCGGACATCACCTTCCTCGTCGCGCGCAATGCGGCCGGCGAGGCGCTGGGCTGCGTCGCGCTGCGCGAATATGCCGACTTCGCCGAGATCAAGCGGATGTATGTCGACGAGGCGGCGCGGGGTCTCGGGATCGCCAAGGCGCTTCTCAAGACCGCGCACGACCTGGCGCTGTCCAAGGGGTTCGAGACGGTCCGGCTTGAAACCGGCGACCGCCAGACTGCGGCAATCGGCCTCTACGAACAGGCGGGCTACCGCCCCTGCGGCTGCTATGGCGACTACCAGCCTGACAGCCCGCACAATCATTTCTTCGAAATCCGGCTTTCGCCGGCCGCGACGGTGTAACCGATGTCCGACCTGCTTTCCCTGTCCCTTGCCGATGTCACCGCCAAGCTGAAAGCGCGCGAGGTCTCCGCGACCGAACTGGCAGAAACGGCGCTCAACGCTGCCGAGGCCTCGCAGCCGGCGCTGAATGCCTTCTGCGCCTTCGACCGCGACCTGACGATGACCATGGCCCGGGCGAGCGACGCGAAGCTGGCGCGGGGCGAGGGCGGCCTGCTCGAAGGCGCGCCGCTGGCGATCAAGGACCTGTTCGCGGTGAAGGGGGTCGAGACCACCGCCTCGTCGAACATCCTGAAAGGCTTCAAGCCGCGCTACGAGTCGACCGTCACCGAGAAGATGTGGGCCGAGGGCGGCGTCTTCCTGGCCAAGACGGCGATGGACGAATTCGCCATGGGCTCGTCGAACAAGACGGCCTGTACCGGCCATGTGGTCAGCCCGTGGCGGGCCGAAGGCTCGGACAAGGGCCTGACGCCGGGCGGGTCGTCGGGCGGGTCCGCGGCGGCGGTTTCGGCCGATCTCTGCTTCGGCGCGACCGGCACCGACACGGGCGGCTCGATCCGCCAGCCGGCGGCCTTCACCGGTACGGTCGGCGCGAAGGGGACTTATGGCCGCTGCTCGCGCTGGGGCGCGGTGGCGTTCGCGTCCTCGCTCGATCACCCCGGTCCGATCGCCAAGACGGTCAGGGACAGCGCCATCCTGATGCAGGCGATGGCGGGGCATGACCCGAAGGAATCCACCTCACTGCCGAACGACGTGCCGGACTTCGTCGCCGCCTGCGGGCGCAGCGTGAAGGGGTTGAAGATCGGCGTCGCGAAGGAATACCGCGTCGACGGCATGCCTGAAGAGATCGACGCGCTGTGGCAGCAGGGGATCGACTGGCTGAAGGCTGCGGGCTGCGAAATCGTCGACGTGACGCTGCCGCACACGAAATACGCGCTGCCGACCTATTACATCATCAATCCGGCCGAGGCGTCGTCGAACCTGGCGCGCTATGACGGCATGCGCTTCGGCCAGCGCGTCGAGGGCGCGGACCTGACCGACACCTATGAGAAGACGCGCGGTCAGGGCTTCGGCGCGGAAGTGCAGCGCCGCATCCTGATGGGCACCTATGTGCTCTCTGCGGGGTATTACGACGCCTATTACCTGAAGGCGCTGAAAGTTCGCCGCCGTATTCTGGAAGACTTCGAAAATGCGTTTGAAAAGGTCGACGCGATCCTGACGCCGTCGACGCCGAGCGCGGCGTTCGCGCTCGATGCGCAATTCACCGACCCGATCCAGATGTATCTCAACGACGTCTTCACCGTGACGGCGAACATTGCGGGCATTCCGGCGATGTCGGTGCCCGCGGGGCTCGACGCGTCCGGCCTGCCGCTGGGCCTGCAGGTGATCACCAAGGCGCTCGACGAGGAAACCATGTTCGCCGTGGGCGCGGCGCTGGAAGATTCCGCCGGCTTCACTGCCAAGCCGAAGACGTGGTGGTAGGGCGAGATGCGTGAGCCCGCGGTTCTCAGCTTCACCAAGCCGGCCATCCTCCTCGGCGCGCTGTCGGCGCTGTTCGGGGCGGGTCTGTTCGCCGGCGTGGTGGCAATCGAGAACGCGACGGCCTGGGGCATTGTCGCCCTGTGCCTCGGCTTCGGCCTCGTCATCTTCGGCGTGATGACGCAAGCGCTCTGGCGCGCTGTTTCCATGGCCGCCCAACAAGACAACGACATTCCTTCCGAGGACGCGAAATGACCGACCACAGCTATCGTCTTCCCGGCGCGACCGGGGATTGGGAACTCGTCCTGGGCCTCGAAGTCCATGCGCAGGTGATGTCGGAATCGAAGCTGTTCTCCGGCGCGGCGACGGCCTATGGCGCGGCGCCGAACACGCAGGTCTCGCTGGTCGATGCGGCGATGCCGGGCATGCTGCCAGTGATCAATGCGCATTGCGTGGAACAGGCGATCCGCACCGGGCTCGGCCTGAATGCCCAGATCAACACCTATTCGCGGTTCGACCGGAAGAACTATTTCTATCCGGACCTGCCGCAGGGCTATCAGATCAGCCAGTTCCAGTATCCCATCGTCGGCGAAGGCGAGATCGAGTGCGAACGCGAGGACGGTTCGCTCTTCACCGTGCGGATCGAGCGGCTGCACCTGGAACAGGATGCGGGGAAATCGATCCACGATCTCGATCCGAACGCGACCTATGTCGACCTCAACCGGTCGGGCGTGGCGCTGATGGAAATCGTGTCGAAGCCGGATATCCGCACGCCTGCCGATGCGGCGGCCTATGTGAAGACGCTGCGCTCGATCGTTCGCTATCTCGGCACGTGCGGCGGCGACATGGAAAAGGGCCAGCTGCGCGCCGACGTAAACGTCTCGGTCTGCAAGCCGGGCGCTTACGAGAAATTCCGCGAGACCGGCGAATTCAAGCATCTCGGCACGCGCTGCGAGATCAAGAACGTCAATTCAATGCGCTTCATCGTGCAGGCGATCGAGTACGAGGCGCGCCGCCAGATCGATATCATCGAGGACGGCGGCAAGATCAATCAGGAGACCCGCCTGTTCGACGCCGGCAAGGGCGTGACCCGCTCGATGCGGTCGAAGGAAGAGGCTCACGATTACCGCTACTTCCCCGATCCCGACCTGCTGCCGCTGGAAGTGCCGCAATCGCGCATCGACGAGATCCGCGCCGGTCTGCCGGAACTGCCGGCCGACAAGCGCAAGCGCTTCGTCGAGGTGCTCGGCCTGACCGAATACGACGCCAGCGTGCTGGCCTCCGACAAGGACCGGGCGGACTACTTCGAGACCGCAGCGAAGGGCCACGACGCCAAGCTGACGTCCAACTGGGTCAATAACGAGCTGTTCGGCCGCCTGAACAAGGAAGGCCTCGACATCACGGAAAGCCCGGTCAGCGCTGAGCAGCTGGGCGAGCTCGTCGCCCTGATCGAGAGCGACGTCATTTCCGGCAAGATCGCAAAGGACGTGTTCGAAATCCTGTGGGACGAGGGCGGCTCGCCGGCGAAGATCGTCGAGGATCGCGGCCTGAAACAGGTCACCGATACCGGCGCGATCGAGGCGGTCATCGACCAGCTGATCGCGGAGAATCCGGACCAGGCCGAGCAGGTGAAGGAAAAGCCCAAGGCGATGGGCTGGTTCGTCGGTCAGGTGATGAAAGCCATGCAGGGCAAGGCAAATCCGCAGGCAGTGAACGAGATCCTGAAGAAGAAGCTGGGCGTCTGACCTATCCGCGATAAGGGTGGTGACCGGTAACGGTCCATTCCCCGTCGCTGCCGCGTTCGAGCCGCATATGGCCGTCGGGGGGAGCCAGGTGGCCCCGAAATGGGTCAAGCATGTTCAAGTGATCCAGTCGCGTTGGCTCTATCCTGACGATCGCAAAGGATTGATCCTGACTGAGATACACGCGGCTGAATGCGAATTCGTTCGTATACATCACTTCCAGACCGTCCCCCGAAGAGGGCGGCAGAACCCACGCATAGCGATCCTCGTCGACTTCGATTCTTTGCCAGTCAGACAAACGACGCATCGAGCAATCTGACAGTTGCACGTATGGGCCGCGAAAGGCCTCGAGTTGGGAGAGGGCACCGGAACGCTCTGATCCTCTGAGTATGACATTCCAGTCGTCCCAGTCGGGCGCCTGTTCAATCACGATATTCGGATCGACTAACGCGAAGGTGATCGGTTGAATTGTCTCAGCCGACGCGAAAATCGTTTCAAGTTCCAGAAGTGCGGCTTCGTAGATTGCACATGACGCCACTTGCTCTTCCGACAACCTCGGGGCCGGTTGGCAGGCGGCCGAGAACAGCGACAAGCCGGCAAAAACGGCGGTCAGGTATCCGGGTAGTTTCATCGCATTGATCTGGGAAGCCGCCGTCGTTCCAGCAAGGCTGACCGGAACCCTGGCCCGTCCCCTTTCGTTGATGCAGTGCGGCACGGCATGGGTTTGACCCGTCATCGGGCCGCGCTAGCTGAAGTCAGCGAAAGGAGCGCACAATGGAACAGCATGTCGAAAAGACCGAAGCCCGTCAGGGCGAGCGCCGCCGCTGGCAGGAGCATGTCCTCTACCTGTCGACCTTCGGCGCTGCCGTCGTGCTCGGCGGTGCGGCCCTGATCTTCATCTTCGCCACCGGTGGTAACGGCTAGGCGAGGCGGATTTCCCGCAGTCTTTCCATGAGATAATCCTGCGCCGTCAGCGGTTCGGGATAACGGTCCGGATTGTCCGGCGTGACGCAGCTCTCCAGCGTCTTGATCAGATAGTCGGGCCGGAAATGCAGGAAGAAGGGCATGGAATAGCGTGCATAGCGCTGCCGTTCCGGTGCCGGATTGACGACGCGGTGGCTCGTCGAGGGCAGGACGTGATTGGTCAGCCGCTGCAGCATGTCGCCGATATTCACCACCAGGCAGCCCTGCGGTGGATTGATGTCGAGCCACTGGCCCGACCGGTCCTTGACCTGCAGGCCGGCTTCTTCGGCCCCGAGGAGCAGGGTGATCGTGTTGATGTCCTCGTGGGCTGCAGCACGGATCGAGCCTTCAGGAGCGGGCGCCGTCTGCGGCGGATAATGCAGCAGGCGCAGAATGGAATTTCCGTCGCGCACCGGGTCCGCGAAGAAATCATCCCGTAGACCCAGATCGCGGGCGATGGCCGCCAGCAGACGCAGGCCAAGCGCATCGAGCGCCTCGAAGAGCCGGTAGACAGCATCCCAGTCGTCGATCTCGGCCGGGTTCAGATTGTCCGGCATGAATTCGCGATAGGGATGGCCGTCCAGCAAGTCCCGGCCGACATGCCAGAATTCCTTCAGATCGATCGCGTCAGCGCCCTTGGCGGCTTCGCGGCCAAAGGGCGTGTAGCCGCGCTGGCCGGCCCCGCCGGGGACGAAGTAATGCTGTTTCACGCAGTCGGGCAGGGCGAAGAATTCCTTCGCGCGGGCCAGCGCCGTATTGATGACCGACTGATCGAGCCCATGATCGCTGACCACGGCGAAGCCGTAGCGCCGGAAGCTGCCGCCCAATGCGGACGCAAAGGCATCCGGGTCTTTCGCGGCCATCGTCATGGAGACGGGATCGAACGCGTTTGTCGGCATGGCTCAGCCCTGATCTTGTCGGGCGGGTGTCATACTCCCCGCGATGCGCTGCGCCAATGCCGGGCACAGAAAAACGCCGGCGCGGATTGCCGCACCGGCGTTTTCAGTTCGTCAGGCCGCAAGAGTTACTGCGGTTCGCCTTCAGCAGCGGCTTCGGCGTCGCTCGCGGCTTCTTCCATGGCATCGCCCGCGTCTTCAGCGGCGTCTTCCATCGTGTCGGCCGCGTCGTCCGCAGCCTCTTCCATGGCGTCGCCAGCGTCGTCCGCCATTTCGCCGGCGTCTTCGGCTGCGTTTTCCATCGCGTCGCCGGCGTCATTGACCATTTCTTCGGCTTCGGTTTCGGTTTCCGTCTGTTCGGCAGGCGTGCAAGCCGCCAGGGCGAGGGCCAGGGCCGTGGCCGAGGTCGCGCCGAGAAGAATTCTGAGCATTGGGTCGTCTCCCTCCTGAGAAAAACAGCGCGCCATTCGATGCGAAGAGCGCCCGCTGATTCCTGTGCAGTAGCAGCATTTTCCCCGTTTACGCGGCGAATCGCAAGAGACATGAAATATCGGAAAGGTTGGAAGGACGAGAATTCGGCGCGCCGGATCGCTTGATCGGGACCCTGCTGATAGCGATATGCCTTTCAAGCCGCTGAAACGAGGGTTGTATCATGCCGGACCAAAAGCCGATCGAGCTCTACTACTGGCCGACACCGAATGGATGGAAAGTCTCTATCGCGCTTGAGGAAATGGCACTGCCCTATGTTCTGAAGCCGGTAAACATCGGTGCGGGCGAGCAATTCGAGCCGGGCTTCCTGGCAATCAGTCCGAACGGCCGCATGCCGGCAATCATCGACCCCGACGGCCCGGACGGTGAACCGATCTCGGTGTTCGAGTCCGGTGCGATCCTGCAATATCTCGCGCGCAAGTCGGGCCGGTTCCACGGGTCGAACGCGCGGGAACAGGCGGCGGTCGAGCAATGGCTGTTCTGGCAGATGGGGGGTCTGGGGCCGATGGCCGGCCAGGCGCATCACTTCCGCAGCTATGCCCCGAAGATCGAACCGGACCTGAGCAAGCTCGAATACGGCAAGACCCGTTACACCAACGAGGTGAACCGGCTTTACGGTGTCCTCGAGCGCGGGCTGTCGGATGGCCGCGACTTCATCGCCGGGCCGTATTCGATCGCCGACATGGCGATCTGGCCGTGGATCCTGCCCGAGGGGCAGGGGCAGAATCTCGACGATTTCCCCAAGCTGAAGGCCTGGGTCGACCGGGTGTGGGAGCGCCCGGGCGTGCAGGCAGGCCGGAAGCTGGGCAAGGATCTGAGATCGAATCTCGGCGCCGACGACAAGAAGGCCGAGGAGGCCCGGAAAATCCTGTTCGGCCAGCGCGCGACGTGAGTGCGCCGGCCTTCGGTTCGGAATGAGCCCCGTCTTCCGGTCCGGACGGCGGGGTTTCTTCATACCTGATTCACCGCGCTTAACCGATCGAAACGGAGTCTAACGGAATTCAACAAAGCCTAATCGAATTAAACCATTAAGGCGCGATAACCCTGATTTTCCTTTACCTTATGGCAAGCATCCGGGGTGAATCTCCACCTGTCCGCCGGAAGCGGGCATTGGGTGGAAAACCCGGCCGAGAGACCATCAGCCAAAAAGGCGAGGCCCGGCCGGATACATGGATGGGGTGCCAAAATGGCCTTCACTGACGTGGAAACGGCGCAGGCTCACAGCGCCATCGAGACCAACGCCAATGGCGAGGATCTCTGCAAGCTCGGCCTTCTGTATTCGACGGGACAGGGCGGCACGATCGACTACATCGAAGCGCACAAATGGTTCAACCTGGCGGCCCTGATGGGGTCGGAGCCGGCGAAGCATTACCGCCGCGAGATTTCCGAGGAAATGTCCTCGTTCGAAATCGCCGACGCGCAGCGCGCCGCCCGGGAATGGCTCGCCACGCGTCACTAGGCCGGGCCAACGCGATCAGTTGTTATTGATCGCGTTCGCAATGGCGTAGGAGAAGGCCTGGTCGAGGGGCAATATGCCGTAGACATATTGCTCGACCCAGAGCGTGACTTCGGAAATCGTCGTGCGCGGCACGAAGACGATGTCGTGCCGCCGGAGCGGGATCGGGTCGCCGCTGCCATCGCCGCGCAGCACGTCGCGCAGATTCACGACGCGCATCATCACGCCGCCATTGCGGGCGCGCCGGAGGATGACGACTTCGCCGCGCGCGGCGTCGTCCTTGAAACCGCCCGCGAGCATCACCGCCTCGAGCGCGCCGATCCGCGTCGGCATCTCGTACAGGCCCGGACTGTTCACCTGGCCTCCGATGATGATGTTCTGCGGGCCATAGCTGTCCACATTCACTTCGACGATCGGGTCGCGAAGCATCGCGGTATAGGCGTCGGCCACCGCGCTGGCGGCTTCCGCGTCGGTGCGTCCGGCGACCATGACCGGGCCGGCGAGGGGCAGGTTGACCCGACCGTCGGGGCCGATGGTTGCGGTGCGGTTCAGCTCCGTCGCGGTGTGCACCGTGACCTCGATGGCATCGCCGGGGGCCAGAAGAAAGCCCGGATCATCATCGCGCCAGTCCTGATAGGACACGGCATTCCAGCTCGAAATCTGCTGATGGCGGTCCGGCTGCGACGTGCCGCATGCGGCGAGGATGAGACAGCCGATGACGATGCCTGTGCGCTTCATCACGCAAACTCCCGGAATTCCTTGTTCGAATGTGACGTTCGGCCGGTTTGGATAAGGAAAAATTAAGCCGCCCGACGGCCATATCGCCCCATGTCGCACGCCGACTCTCCCGCCGGGAGGCCGGCCGCGCCGACGGGGCCGGAACGGGGCCGTGATCGGGGTGAGCTGGACCTCTACGATCTGATCGAACTCGCCTGGGCTCAGCGCGTGCTGATTATCCTTGTCTTCTCGGTGCTATTCGCTGTGGGGGCAGGCGCGGCGATCGTTTTCCTGCGGCCGAGCTACGAAGCGCAGGCACGCCTCCTGCTGATTCTCGATGACGCCGACCCGACGCCCGGGACGGCCGGTGCGGGCGGGGCCTTCGTGCTCGATCAGGTGCTGCAGTCGGAATCGGAAATCCTGAACTCCGATGCGGTGCGGCGGCTGGCGGTTCAGGATGTCGGCATTGCCGCGCTTCTTCCCGAGGGCGGTAGCGAGGCCGATGCGGTGAAAATGCTGCGGGACGGGTTTTCGATCGCGCGGGCACCGAATGCGTCGATCCTGGTCCCGACCTTCGAAGGCGGAGATCCGGAGATTGCCGCCTTGGCCGTCAATGCGATGGTCGAGGCCTACACCGAGTACCGGACATCCCTGCTGATCGGAGATGGCGCCGAAACCGCTGCGCAGCAGGCCAATGCCGCTGCAGCGCTGAATGACGCCCAGATCGCACTCGACGTGTTTCTCGATGCCCACCGCTTGACGAACTACACGAGCGATGTCGACGCGGCGGTTGCCCAGGTCACGACACTGTCCGGCAATCTCGCCACGGCGGAATCCGAGCGCGCCGCGGCCCTGGCCGGAATTGCGGCGCTCAATGAACGCCTGGCGAATGTGCCCGTGTCGATCGAGGAATATGTCGAGAACGATGCCGGCAATCAGTTGCTGCAACGCCGGATCGAGCGCGAGTCACTTCTCGCCCGCTATCAGCCGGATGCTCCCCCGGTTCAGGCCATCGACCGGGAGATCGAGGCGATACAGACCTTCATTGCCAGCGGCGCTGCCGAAGGACTTGGCCAGCGCCGCGTCGGCGCGAATCCGGTCCGGCAGGATATGGAATCGGAGCTTTCGACCCTGCAGTCGCAGGCCGCTGCCGAAGGGCAGCGCATCACGACCTTGCAGCGCCAGATCCGGGAAGCCCGCAGCGAAGTGGCCCGGTTGCGCGCGCTGAACCCGCAATACCGCGAACTGGCGCAGGAAGTGTCGGCGAATGAAGAGGCGCTGGCGCGCCTCGCGACCCAGCATGTCGAGGCGCAAACCCGCCGGGCGTCTGCGGTCGGAGCCGCCGATACGGTGCGCGTCGTGGAATGGGCCATGCCGCCCACGGAGGGCTCTTCGCTGAAGAAGGTCGCGGTTATCGCTGCCTTCATGTTCGCGGCGGGTGTGGCGGTGCTGACGGGTCTGCTCTGGGGCTTCTGGTCACGCCACCTTCGGTCGCCATCCCCGCGCGGCGGCCGACGTTTCGACGTCGTCAGGACGCAGGCGAGCCCGGCCCAGCCGATCCGTACGAATGAGTCGAGCGGAGTGCCCGTCCTTGCCCGTGTCTCGGATCGGGGTTCGTTCGCAAGGCGTTAACCGGTTCGGCGCAGCCTTGAATGTCAAAAGGAGCGAGTCGGTCGTGCCTTACATCGACCTCACAGCGGAACTGATCGAACTGGTCGAAAGACTGGAACCGATCGCGCGCCCGGGCGGGCGCGGCCGCACAATGATGATCATGGGGACGGGCCGCCAGACCGGTGCCTCCACCGTTGCGCGTGAATTCGCCCGGATCGCAGCCGCGCGTTCGAAGCGGGGGGTCTGGCTGTTTGATCTCGATCTGGCCAGCAATCCGCAACGCAGGCTTCTGGTGCCGCAGAAGGGCACGGCCTTCGACGCCGGGTTCGGGCGCAATCCGTTCTGGCGGGTTGAACCGGAAGTGGCGCGCGCCCGTCTCGTCGCGCGCCAGGCCGAGCAACGACTTTATGTCACCGAATTCCAGCGCGCGCCGGGCGAGGTCCAGCGCCTCAGCCTGCGCAGCGCGCCGGACTACTGGAATGCGGTGCGCCAGTCGATCGACCTGGCAGTCGTGGATGCGCCGGGAAACAATCGCGCCGTTCTCGCCCTCGCGGCTGATATGGACGGCGTCATCCTCGTCAGTGACGAACGGCGGCCCAATCCCGACGCCATCAACGCCCGGCGCGAGGCGATCGAGTCCCGCGGCGGTGTCGTCGCCGGGTTGATCCTCAACCGCGCACCCGACCGGGGGCAGTGGGCGGCATGAGTTTCGTCGCCGGCACGATCGGCCGGCTGCGGCAGGCTCCCCGGCTCGGCGTTCTCGAACCCCTTGAAGCTGGCGCGACAATCCTCGTCTTCCTCCTGATGTCGCAGGCCCTTCTGGGTCCGCTCCTGACCAGCGAGACTGATCCCGACGGCCCCGTCCTGTTGCGGGTCATGTGGCTGCCGGTCTACGCGCTTGGTCTTGTCTGGCTGGTCTCGCGGCCGATGCAGGGGCTGAAGTCGGTGTCCCGGGCGCCGCTGATGCTTGTGCTGGCTCTGATGTGCATGGCATCGGCGCTGTGGTCGCTCGACCCCGGACTGTCGATGAGGCGTGGCTTTGCGGTCGTGATGTCGGTGCTGTTCGGTTTCGCCGTCGCCGCGCGGTGGGACTGGAAGCAGTTGATCACGCTGCTTGCCATCACCTATGCCATTCTGGCCTTCGGCAGCCTGCTCGCCGTGGTCGCAGCGCCGTCCTTCGGCATCCAGCAGGACATCCATGTCGGCGCGTGGCGCGGTCTGTGGGGCGAGAAGAACACGCTCGGCGCGATCATGTCCTACGGCGCGTCGGCGAGCCTCGGAGCGGCGGCGGTCATGCCCCGGCGCAAGCTGTTCTGGTGGTGCGTGGCGGGGCTGCAGGCGGGACTCGTCCTGATGTCGACCTCGAAGACCGGGCTGCTGGCCCTTCTTCTCGTTGTCGGCGGCGCGACCGGAATCGCGCTCGTTCGGCGCGGTTTCGGCTTTGCGGCACTGATGATCTTTGCGCTGCTTCTGGGCGGAAGCCTGGGGGCGCTGATCCTGACGATGGCACCGGTCGAGTTTCTCGAAATGCTGGGACGCGATGCAACACTGACCGGGCGGACCGACATCTGGGAAGTCCTGGTCGGCCAGGTCTTCGACCGTCCGTGGACCGGCTACGGATACGGCGCATTCTGGACGGTGGAGAACGGCCCCGTCTTCTGGGTGCGTCAGGCGACGAACTGGCCGGTTCCGACGGCGCATAATGGCTGGCTGGAAGTCGCGCTGGCGATCGGCCTGCCCGGATTGGCCATTCTGGTTCTCGTGTATCTGGGCACGGTCGGGCGCGCTGCCGGGCGCCTGTTTCGGGGGCGCGAGGTCTACTTTCTCCTGACCTTCTTTGCGGTGGTCACCACGGTGTCGATATCCGAGAGCAATCTGCTGCACCGGAACAGTCTGATGTGGGTGGTCTTCGTCGCGGCCGCGTCGAAGCTGGCCGTGCGCGAGGACCGGGTCTAGGCGCGGATCGCCTTTGCGGCGTCGCGGACCGTCATGACATCAGCGCCGCTGCGGCTGACGGCTTCCAGCACCATTTCGAATTCGCGGGGTGTGCAGCCCCAGTCGGTCGGCTGATCCTGAATGTCATGGACATAGAGGATCAGCCAGCCCGGCTTTTTCCGAGCGTCCGCGATCCAGTCGAGCACACGGTCCATCCCGTCCTGCCCGCCATCGATGCCCACGGCTTTCAGAAGATTCAGGTCATCGCCGGTCCGGTTCACGCCAGGGCGCACACCGCGCAATGTCTCGAACCGGCTCTGCAAGGCGGACTTCGCGGCCGGTGAGGATTCTCCGTAGGGAAAGGCGAAATTTTCGAGCGTCGAACCCGGAACGGCGGCGTTCAGCACGTCCGCATTGCGGTCGATGTCTGCCAGAAGCGTATCGACCGGTGTCCGCGCCGCATCGGTGTGGGAATGGGTGTGACACGCGATCTCGTGACCAGCGTCTGCGAGCGCGCCTACATCGACGTGTGTCATCATCGCACCGTGATGCGTGTCAGTGCCGATGAAGCCTGCCGCGGCGTACCAGGTGCCATGCCAGCCGCGCCTTCCAAGCGCGGCACGGCCGTACGTGACGGCGGAGCGGGGGAAATCATCGAAGGTGATCGAGACAATCGGGTGATCGAGCGCGAAGGTCAGCGGACGGCGTATGCGCAGGCGAGCATTCAGCCGCACCAGCTTTCCGGCCAGACCGCCGGACGGGATGTAGGCCTGGTTGGTCATGGTCCGATCACCTCCGCAGCCCAGCTCGCCCGCCAGAGCTTCAGTGCCAGCGCGCGCAGGCGCAGGGGCAGTCCTTCATTGCGGGCAAGTCCTTGCCACACGCTGCGTAGCGCCCCCTGTCCGGGAACAGCGCGGAGTGTCCGCGCGGCCTTCGCGCCTGGCAGGGCGGCGAGTTCGGGATGTTTGCGCAAGAGAAGCGCATAGTTAGCCGCGGCGTCGCGGTAGCGCGCCAGTAATTGTTCGACCGATTGCCAGCCGCGGTGACCGGCCGGGTTGTCGACATGCTTCAGGCGGCCGGCCTGAGCCGCTCGAACGGCCCAGTCGACATCCTCCCAGCCCCAGCCCTTGAACGCCTCATCGAAGGGCACGTCCGGCATGACGTCGGCGCGTACGAGAAGATTGCTGGTGCAGAAGGCGGTCGCGCCACGACGGCCCCGGTCCGAAGCAGCGCCGATGTCTGACGCGGCGGCGATGGCGGCGTGAACCCGGCCTTCCCGGGATTCCGGGGGTTCGGCTTCGAAGCCGCCGAAGGCCGCGTGGAAGTCACCGGCCCCGATTTCGGTCAGCCAGTTGGCGACAAATCCGGCGGGAAGCGTCATGTCGGCGTCGAGGAACAGGACCCAGGATCCGTTTGCGGCCCGGGCCAGTGCATTGCGTGCGGCTGCCCGGCCTTCGTTCACGGGTTTGGTCACCAGGATCAGCGGTGTGGCGATTTCCGATTGCAGCGCTTCGAGCGCTCGAGTCAGGCCAGGATCGGCGCTCCCGTCATCGCACAACACGATTTCGACGCTGGCATTCGTCTCGCGAACCTGCGCGTCGAGTGCCCGGACAAGCGGGGCCGGGTCGTCGCGGTAGAAGGGGATCAGGACCGAGAGACACGACCGGTCCGATATACTGATTGCAGCGGCCGTCATGACGCGGCCTCTGCCGTCTTGAGCCAGCTGCGCGCTTCACCGATCCAGCCGCGGCAGCCGCCCGCATCAAGCAGAACGGCAAGAGCGCCGTAGGCCAAGACACCGGCCAGCACCGAGATGAGAAGGTCGAGGAAATTATTCGCGATCGCCGGCACAAGCAGGACGGCGGCCGCCATCCCCGCCGTAGCCAGTGCCGTCTTGCCCCAGTCGCGCCAGGGCAGGGGAAGGGCGAAGATCTTGCCGCCGATGAGGGCGCAGGCGAGGAGGCTGGCCGCATAGGCAATCACGGTGGCGGCCGCGGCCCCGGCAATTCCGAACATCGGCAGGAAGACCAGGTTGAGCCCCAGATTGAGCAGTGCCGCCGCGCCCATGATCCCGGCCATGGCGCGGGTGCGCCGGCCGAGGATGAAGGATTCGTGGAAGTAATAGGTCATCACGCCTTTCATCAGCCCCGCCAGGGCGATCCAGGGCAGGATGAGCGTGGCGCCCGCACGGAAATCTTCCCCGACCATCACACCCGCCAGAGGCGCAGCGACCAGTGCGAGTCCGGCCGCAGCGGGGAAGCCGATCAGAGCCATGATGCGGGCGGTGCGGGCCGCGACCTCGCGCGCGGCTTCGGGCCCGCCGCGCTCGAGCGCGGCCACCGTCAGCGGCGTGGCGGCGGCCCCCAGCCAGACAAAGATGATGTCGAGCGACCGATCGGCGAGGCTGTAGCCGGCGGCGTAGACGCCGACAGCGGCGTCGCCGAGAAATCCGGCGATCAGAAAGCGGTCGCCGGCCGACAACAGGTGTTCGAACACGAGCGAGATCGAGATGGGCAGACCATAAGCGAAATACAGCGCAAGGCGGCGATTGTTGGTCTTGCCGCCCTTGGCACGGCGCCGCTGTCCGGGCAGGTCGAAGACCAGGGCAATCAGCGAGCCGAGGGCCATGCCTGCGATCGGACCGGCAGCGCCAAGCGGCGTGGCCATCAGGATGCCGATTCCGAGACCGAAGCCCAGCAACAGGTTGAATGTGCCGATTGCGGAATAGGCGGCCACAGCCCCGGCGGCGCGGCGCGTTTCCTGACCGATCTGGAGCAGGGACTGAACACTCAGCGCGGCCAGCGCGAAGCCGAATGTCGTCTTCAGCCCCACCGGCAGAGGCAGCAGCCAAAGCAGCAATGCGCCGAGGACAATGACAGCGCCGACCAGCGCAAAAAACGTCCGGTAGGCCGTAGTCAGATGTGCGGCGAGTGCGCCTCGCGCATCGGCCCGAGCATGGAAGCGGGCAACGGCGGCATCGAGCCAGGTGAACAGCGCCATCGAAACCAGGTGCATCGCCGTTATGGCGAGCGCGTACTGGCCATACATGTCGGGCGGCATCAGGCGCGTCAGGACCGCCACGCCGCCGAAACCGACGATCGCTTGCGCGGCCTGGACCGGCAGATATCCGAACAGATGGCGGCCAAGCATGCCTGGATCAGTCCTTCCCGGTTTCGAAACCGGCAGGGACCGTAGCGTCAAGCGCCTAAAATGCGGTGAACGCCCGTGTGGCAACGAAAACTCAAGGGGTTTCTGTCATCACTATCGCGACACAGGGGGCCGCATGACCGAACGCATGATCCAGACCGAGCTGAAACGCCCGAGCGAATTGACGGATGCCGAACGCGGAGCCTGGCTGGAATTCGTTGATGGTTCGGGTCTGTTCGACAGCCCCTATTTTCGGCTGGAGTTTGCAGAATGCTGTGAGGAAGCGCGCGGGGATACGCGAGTCCTCGTGGGCCGCAAGTGTGGACAGATTCTCGGCTTTTTGCCGCTCCAGCTCGGGAAGGTCGGATATGCCCGGCCGCTCAGCGGACCCTTGTCGGACGTGCACGGCGTGATCACGCGGCAGCCCGAGGAGGTCTGTCTGCCCGACTGGCTGAAGTCGGCCGGCATTCCGTTGTTCGAGTATCATTCCGCCCTGGCACTGCAGCCGTGCTGGCATGAAAGCGAACAGGTGCGCGACGGATCAGCCGTGGTGGACTGTTCAGACGGTTATGACGCATTCGAGGAAGATCGGAAAACGGCCGAGCCGAAGGCTTTCAAGAACATCCGGGCGCGCCGCCGCAAGCTGGAAGCCGAGGAGGGCGGGTTCGAGTTCAGAATGGATGATTTTACGGGCGAGGCGTTCGACGCGATGCTTCACTGGAAACGCGCGCAATACCACACCACCGGCGTGTTCGACGTGTTCTCTGTTGCCTGGACCAACCGCCTGGTCCACGCGATCAGCCGGAAGCAGACGGAACGTTTTGCTCCGGTCTGTGGATCACTGCGGGTCAATGGCAAGATCATCGCCGCGCATTTCGGCATGCGCAGCGAGAACCGGGTCCAGTACTGGTTTCCTTCCTATGACCCGGCGTTCAACCATGTCAGCCCGGGGCTGTTGCTTTTGCTCGAGACGATCCGGCATGCCGGCGAGACCGGGATCGCGACCGTCGAACTCGGGCCTGGAGACTACGATTTCAAGCGCCATCTCGGCGCATGGCAGGTTCCTTTGGCGGGCGGCTGCGTGGTGACCCGCTCCGCGGTCACGGCCCTGCGGTCCGCGGCGCGTGCCTTGGCTGCTGCGAGCGAGCGCGCGCCGATCGGACGGGCTGGCGGAATACCGCGCCGCGCGCTGAAGAAGGCCGATCGTCTCGCGTCTTTCTACGCGGTTTGATCATGGCACCGAGCCGCCGGGACATACTAGCGGGCGGGGCGGGACTGATGCTCGCGAACGGCTGTGCGGCGGCGCAGACCCAGACGGGCAAGCTGGATCTCTGGACCAATGCGACGGGACCGCATCTGCGCGGTGCGGTATTCAGCCATCGCCGGATCGTGCCGTCGCTGGATGGCGACTTTCTCGGGCCGGGAGCTGTGGGGTCGCCGACCTCGGACAGCGCGATCGCGTTCTTGCGCTCGGCAGGGGCCAATCTGGCCCTGCTGAGCCATCCCGGTATATTCACTGAAGCGGCGCCCTGGCGGATTGACCAGCCGGTCCTCGAGCATCTTGATGACATGGTGACGCGCTGCGAAGCCGCGGGCCTGTTCACCGTCATCGGATTCCGTAGCGGTCCCGGCCGTTCCGAATTCTCGATCCAGCGGGATTCCGCAGGCGACTGGTTTCCCGCCGAACTCGTCAATGAACGGGTCTGGTTCGACATGGATGCGCAGGACGCCTGGGCCGAGATGTGGCGCGAGACGGCGCGCCGTTTTGCGCAGCGCCGCGGTGTCGCGGGTTTTCTGCTGATGGTCGAACCGAATGCCAACCAGGCGGCTCTGCCGGCCGGCGGCGAGATCTGGGATGCGAGTGAACTGGACCGCAGGACTGCCGGATCGCCGGGAGACTGGCCGTCTTTCGCCGCGCGCCTGTGCCGGACGATCCGGTCGGTCGATGCCGATATCCCGATACTCGTCAGCCCCGATGGCTACGCCAACGCGGTCTTTGCCCGCCTGCTCGACCTCGACGCCGTGCCGGGCTGCGTGCTGGCGATCCACGATTATCATCCGCGCGCCTTCACCCATGCCTGGGGGCCGATGTCCGCAGCGTCCTTCAGTCCGGGCGACGCGATCGTGTCACCACCCAGCTATCCGCGCTGGATGCTCGGCGAGTATGGCGTGCGGCGTTGGGCCGTGGGCGCGGAAGACTATGTCCGGCAGCGCCTCGACGGGCTTGAACGCGCCGGCGCGAACTCGGCCTATTTCCGGTGGGATAGCGGCTGGCGCCGATACGAGGCGCAGGAGAATGGCTGGAACCCGGTTTACGGGGCCGATCCCGATGCCGATACGCCGGCCCGGGAAACGCCGATCGTGAGCGCGCTTTCCGCCGCGTGGGCGGCAAATGCGCGACGCCCCTAGCGGATATTGATCCTGTCGCCGAGCAGGGCCGGCAGGGTGCGCAGCATGATCCACAGATCGAACCAGAGATTGGCCCGCGCGATGTATTCCACGTCGAGCTGGACGCGTTCGCGGGCGGCTTCGGGCGTGTGAAGCGGACCACGCGAGCCGTTGACCTGGGCCCAGCCGGTGAGGCCCGGCTTCACACGGTGACGGTGGGCATATTCGGCCACCAGATTCGAGGTCAGCGTGGCGCCCGTCTTCATGCCGGGGGCGTGCGGGCGCGGACCGACGAGCGACATCTCTCCCTTGAGCACGTTCCAGAGTTGCGGCAATTCGTCGAGGCTGGTCGCGCGGAGGATCTTGCCAACCGGAGTGACCCGCGGATCGTCTCGCTCGACCTGGCGCACGCCGGACTTTTCACCTTCCACACTGTGCCGCATCGAGCGGAATTTCAGGACGCCGATCGGACGGCCATTGAAGCCCTCCCTGACCTGACGGAACAGGATCGGACCGGGAGAGTCGAGGCGGACAAGAAGGGCGATTACCGCCATGACCGGCAAGGCGGCCGCGAACATGAGCGATCCGATCACGAGGTCTTCGAGACGCTTGACGATCAGCCAGTCCGGATTGGCCGGCCGGCCCGACAATTGCGCAGCAGGCGTGTCGGCGATTGAGGCCAGCGTGGAGCCAGAGGCCGCGTCGTCACCGAATTCCAGTGACAGGGCGATGGGCTGGGGCAGCGGGCTCAACTTGCGCAGGAGATCGCGGACCCGGGCGATCGCGTCGGGCCGGACCGTGATCAGAATGCGGTCGACTTCCGGAAGCGCGGTCCAGTTCGCGAGGTCGCCGAGCGTTCCGAGATAGGGAACACCGGCAAGCCGGGAGGGGCTGCGCGACTGACGATCGTCGAAGATGCCGACGATGTTCACTTCGCGGGTACGTCGGTTGGCGTCGATCATGCGCCGGGCATTCGCGGTCGCGCCGACGATCACGATATTCGCCGCCAGCCGGCCGGCGCGCGCCCAACGGCAGATCGCGACCGCATAGATGATCTGAAGCGCCAGCAGTGCCGCGCCGCCGGCCACGGTCTGCCAGGCTGCGACCGGCAAGACCGCCGGATCGAATATCCGAGCCGAGAGCAGGGTGAACAGGCCGCCGAGGCCGATCGCGATCACGGAACGCGCGAGCCGGTCCCAGGGGGGGACGGTCGGTGAAATCCGGTAAAGCGCGAAGGCGTGGAGCCCGCCCGAAGCGAGCACCAGGAAGAGGGCCACAGGCCAGACGGTCCGGGGATCGAGCGCGAGCGCCGCGAAGGCAATCAGCGCCGCTGCACAGAGATCGGTGAACTGAAAGACGCGCGACAGGGCTGCGCGGTCGATCCGGTGGGTCGGTGTGCGGGCGTTGGCCCGGTTCTCGGCCAGCATGGCCGCGCTCACGCCGCGCACCTCCGCCCCGAAGCGGGCGGAAAAATCGTTGGCAGGGGCTTGTCGGCCCGTCTCGGATTTGCGGTCACTCATTCTGTCCACCGGTTCCATTCCGGCGGTCAGACTGACAGATCGGGACAAATATCCCGTTGCCAAACGTGGTTGGCAGCGGGTTAACGCCTCGCCGCTACTCCGCCGCTCCCGCGACCGCGTGGACATAGGCGCGGCGCGCGTCGAAGTCCTGAGCGGCCTTCTCGTCGTCACGGCCCAGCTGGTCGGGGTCGAGGTCGGCGAAGTGCATTACGCCCATGTCCTCGTAGCATTTTCGGATTTTCGGACCCCAAAGCCCGATGTCCTTCACGATCGGGACGATGCGCTGGAAGAGCAGGGTGCGGTAGAGCTTGGTGATCTCCGAATTCTCGGCCCACTCGACGCATTCCTTCTCGGGCAGGCCGAGCGCGCGGTAAACTTCGCGGGCATCGGTCATCCGTCCGCGCATCAGCCAGCAGGCCTCGACCAGAAATTCCTCGCGCTCGTCGCGTTCGGCCTGGGTCAGTTGCGGGTAGAAGTCCCGCAGGGACAGGCGTCCGAAGGCGACGTGGCGGGCCTCGTCTTCCATCACATAGGCATTGACCATCCGCGCCAGCGGGTTCTGGGCGATGTCGCGGATCGTACCGAAGGCGGCCAGTGCCAGGCCTTCGATCACGACCTGCATCGCCAGATAGGTCATGTCCCAGCGCGAATCGCGCATCGCCTGGTCGACCAGTTCCTGCAGCGGGCCGGTCATCGGATAGGCGACGCCGAATTTCTCGAGCAGCTTCTTGTAGGCCTCGACGTGACGGGCCTCGTCCATCACCTGCGTCGCGGCATAGAATTTCGCGTCGAGGTCGGGGACCTGGGTGACGATCTTGGAGGCACAGAGCAGCGCCGCCTGCTCGCCCTGCAGGAATTGCGAGATATTCCAGGCCTGGGCGTGGGTCGTCAGCTCGATCCGGTCCTTTTCCGACATGCGGTTCCAGATCGGAGAGCCGTACAGGCCGCCGGCTTCAGGCGGCAACTGCATCGGGTTTTCGGGATCGAGCTCGAGCGACCAGTCGATGCGGTTGACCGCATCCCACTGCATGTCCTTGCCCTTCTGGTAGAGGTGCATGAGCGAGGCGCGGCCCTCGTCGAATTCCCAGTCGAACAGGGCATTGTATTCTTGGGGTACAGACCAGCAGGGGTCGATATCCGGAATCGGATAGAGGTCGCGCAGGCTCATATCGTCTCTCCCTTCGCATGCACCGGCGTTTCGTTCTCAAAAAGTGAACGCCGTTTACTTGATGGCAGAGTGATAGAAAAACTCGCCCGGCGCAAGGGGGCGGCGTGTCAGCTATTCGGCAGGCAGACGGCTGCCGGTACTGGCCTCTGACGAGGCTCGAGCTTCGCCGTGCCGACGTTCCGCGTCCCAAATTTCCTTGATCCGCTTCGACGTCATCCGGCTGCCGTCGGGTGACCAGCCGGGCGGGGCGAAGATATAGCCGAGCGCTTCCTTCGGGGATCTCGACCCGGCGACGTCCCTGGCGATTCCCCACCATTCATGCAGCGAGATGCGCAGCGGATTCCAGGTGCCGAGATTCTTCACGATGCCATAGCGGCAGCGTTCGTCCTCGAGTTCGGGCTGGAAGGTGCCGAACATCTTGTCCCAGATGATGAAGACGCCGGCATAGTTGCGGTCGAGATAGACCGGGTTGGTCGCGTGATGGACCCGATGGTGCGAAGGCGTGTTCATCACCGCCTCGAACCAGCGCGGCATCCGGGTAATCGCCTCGGTGTGGATCCAGAACTGGTAGATCAGGTTCAGCGAGCCGACGAAGGCAATCATCACCGGCGGGAAGCCGAGCAGAACGAGCCACGACCCGAGCCACATGAATTTCAGCGTGAACACGCCGAACCAGGGCTGCCGAAGCGCCGTGGTCAGATTGTAATGCTGCGACGAGTGGTGAACGACGTGGTCGGCCCAGAACCAGCGCACGGTATGGGCCCAGCGGTGCGACCAGTAATAGGTGAAGTCGTCGAGCACGAAGGCAGCGATCCAAGCCCACCAGACATAGCCGAAATCGAACAGGGCGAATTGCTGGATGAAGGTCAGCCAGGTTGCCGTGATGCCGGCAAAGACAACGCCGGCGACCGTATTGCCCAGCCCCATGGCAAGGCTGGCGGCGCTGTCGCGCGGCTCGAAGCGCGCCTTGCCGGTGGTCCGGGCATAGACCATCTCGGCGATGATGAAGGCCGCGAAGAAGGGGATGGCGATATAGATCGGCTCGATCAGTTCGATATCCACGCCGCTACTCCGTGCTCAGCCGAGCCGCCCATTCGCGGGCCGCATTGTCATCGCCCAGTGTGATGCGGGCGGACGGAAAGGTGAAGTCCTTGAAGTGCAGCATGATGACGCCACCGTCACGCAGGTCGGCGCGGGCGACGCTGCCCGGCTCGATCAGGCGGGAAACGAATGTGTCGCCACGGGCGGAGAGATAGCCCACTGATTTGCCGTCTTTCGATTCGATCAGTGCGGCGAGGCCGTCGGCGGCCAAGACGCCGGTCACGCCCGGTTCAAAGATGAGAAGGTCCTGCGTCAGGACGCGTCCGGCGTCTTCGATGCTGTCGATGCGGGACGTCGACCATCCGCCGATCCAGACATTGATTCCGACTAGCGCGGACACCGCGGCAAAGGCGCCGATGAGGATGAGAAGCGTGGTCATCCCTGACTCCAAAAAGAAAAGGAGCGGAGACCGAAATCTCCGCTCCCGATCCTAGCAGATTTGCGCGGCTGACTAGCGGCGCAGACGCAGCGTCACACCGTAGGTGCGCGGGTCGCCCGGATAGCCATTGAGGCTGCCCGGCTGACCAACGGAGCTGAACTCGCCGACGAGGTATTCCTCGTCGTTCAGGTTGCGGCCCCAGAACTGCAGGCCCCAGCTCTCGTCCTCGGCACCGAAGCCGAAGGAGCCATTGAACAGGGTGATGGCTTCCTGAAGCTTGCGGGGGTCGAGATCGCCGCCGAGATTGCGCTCGGAGGAGTAGAAGACCTCGCCGCGGACGAAGCCGCCCCAGTTGCTGCCCAGCGGGAAGAACCAGGTACCGGTCGCCGTCGCGGTGGTTTCCGCAGCGCCGGCCAGTTCACGGCCCGACAGATCCTGCGTGCCGTTGATCAGGCAGGGGCCGGACGTGTTCAGGTCGTCGCAGGGTGCGTTCGTGTAGGTTTCATATTCGGCATTGAACAGGTGCGTGACGCCGCCCGTGAACATGAAGCTCTCGTTCGGGCGCCACATGGTTTCGATCTCGACGCCGCGGACGAGCACCTCACCGGCATTGTCGAGCACGAAAGCCGTGCCGTTGAAGTTGTTCGACTGGAAGTCTTCCAGGGTCTGGTGGAAGGCAGCGATGTCGAGACGCATCGTGTTGTCGAACAGCGTCGTCTTCAGGCCGATCTCGTAATTGGTCGAGATTTCCGGGTCGAACTCCAGCGCGTTTGCCACGGCTGCCGTCGAGGAGACGTTGAAGCCGCCGGCCTTGTAGCCGTTGGAGTAGCTGGCGTAGATGTTGACGTTGTCCGACACGTCATAGGACAGGATGATGTTGCCCGACGTGTTGTCCTCGGAGCGGGCCGACGCGTAGTCCGGGGCCGGCGGCGAGAACTGCAGCGGCGTGAGGCCGAGCAGCGGGTTGACGTTCGGATCGGTCGAACCCGCGGCTGCAATCGCCTGAGCCTGAGCGGCCGCAGCCGGGTTGGCCGCAATGTTGCCCGGAGTCGCCGGCAGGCCGGTCAGCTGGAAGAAGACGGTCGCGAAGATCTGCTGGAAGCCGATCTGCACCATGTCCAGCGCCGAGAACGGGTCGTTGACGTCGAGATCGGCGTCGATCGTCTTGTCTTCCTCGGTGTAGCGCAGACCGCCCGTGATCGTGAAACGATCGGTGACGTGCCAGTCGAGCTGACCGAAGACCGACCAGCTTTCCGTGGTCAGCGAGTAGTCTTCCTGACGACCCTGGCCGGCTGCGAGGAAGGTGCCGGCCGGGAAGCCGAGACCGCCTTCAAGCGCGGTGATCGCGCCGCCCGACACCAGATCGGCGAACGGACGCAGGTCCGTGCCGTAGCGTGTGATGTCCTGGTGGCTCATGTCCTGGTCGAAGAAGTACACACCAGCCAGCCAATCGACCATGTTGTCGCCGGTCGAGGTCAGGCGGAATTCCTGGGTGAAGGTATCGTACCGCGTGTCGAGGGCCCGCGTGCGGGACAGGTCGAGATCGGTGAAGTCGGCGTCGATCTCGTTGTCGTCACGGAAGTGACGGTACGCCGTGATCGAGGTCAGCTGGAAGCCGTCGAAATCGATGTCGACCTGGCCGGACAGACCGCGCGTATCGATTTGCGTGATGACTGGCGAGTTGGTGGCAATCTGGCGAGCATAGGGGTCGGCCGGAAGCACCGTGGCGCCGAGAAACGCGAGCGCGCCGGCATTTTGCGGCAGGTTGAAGGAGAACGGCGCGGCGCAGCAATTCTCGTCGACCGTGCCGAGGTCGCCGATCAGGCGGACGGACACGTTCTCGCCGAGATCGGCCGCGAACTGGCCGCGGAAGCTCCAGCGGTCGCGGTTGTTCAGCGTGCCGCCGGTGGCGACGTTGTCGAGGAAGCCGTCACGCGTGTTGCGGTTGAAGTCGAAGCGAACCGCTGCATTGCCGTCCATCACCGGACCGGTGACGGTGCCGCGGAAGATGCGGCCATTGTAGTTCGACAGGGTGACTTCGCCGACTGCGCCGAATTCATATTCCGGCGCCTGCGTGATGAAGTGGACCACGCCGGCCGGAGAGTTCTTGCCGAACAGGGTCGACTGCGGGCCGCGCAGGACTTCGACGCGTTCCAGCGACAGGAAGTCGTTGATCGCGGCACCCTGGCGGGAGCGGTAAACGTTATCGACGAAAATGGCGACCGACGGCTCGAGGCCGACATTGTCGGCTGACGTACCCAGGCCCCGGATTGCGAATTCCGTAACGCCGGAACGCGAGAACTGGGCAACGCGCAGGGAAGGCACGAGCTGCTGCAGATCGCGAACATCGCGGATCTGGCCGAGCTGGAGCTGTTCTTCCGGAACGGCGGACACCGCCACCGGGGTTTCCTGCAGTGTCTGTTCGCGGCGTTGTGCCGTCACCGTGATGGTGTCGACCTGAGCCATGGCCGTGCCGGCCGAGATAAGGCTTGCGCCAAGCGCGGTCGACGCCATGGCGATGGTGCGGAACGAAGTCTTCATGTCACTCCCCCTGAGACGCCGGGATCCCGTCCGGCGCAATTGGTTTATCGGGCCATAACACCACCGATTGATCGCGGTGTCAGTAGCGAACGCGCAACAGGCGAACAACGAATAACCGTTGCACTTTGCTGGTGTTCGTCGTGACACTGGAAACTGAACAACCCGTAACCGTCATGGGGGAAGGATATGGTCGTGAGAATTGTGGGGGGCGCGCTGCTGGCATTGGTGCTCGCGATTACCGCTGCTGCAGCATGGTATTTCCGGCCCTGGTCGGACTATTCGCCGGCAGAAATCAATCGGCTTTCGGACCCGGCGCGATACACCGAAACCTTCCAGACGATGGATTCGATTTTCCCATACCGCACCATCGAAGCGACCGATCCGCAATCACTTGACGGTGCATCCCAGCCCCTGTCGGTCACCTATGAATGGGACGGCGAAGCCCGAACGATCGAGCAATATCTCGACGAGTCGCACGCGCTCGCGCTTGTCGTGCTGCACGACGGGGCGCTCGTTCACGAGCGCTATCTGAACGGAGCAAACGCGGGAACGCGGCTGACGTCCTGGTCTGTCGCGAAAAGTTTCGTTGCGACGATGATCGCCATGGCGCTCGATCAGGGCCGGATCGAGTCGCTGGACCAGATGGCACAGGAATTTGCGCCGCAGTATGCCGGCAGCCCGATGGGCGAGACCAGCCTCAGGCATCTTCTGATGATGTCGGCGGGTATCGACTTCAACGAAGACTATTCCGGACCGGATTCAGACATCCGTCCGCTCTTCTTCAACACCTTCATCCTGGGCCAAAGCGTCGACGAGCAGATCGCCCGGATCGAACGCAATCGCGAGCCGGGTCAGGACCTGCATTACACCAGCCCGAACACGCATGTGCTCGGCGCGGTGCTGCGCGGGATTTATGGCGAGAACCTTGCTGCCATCACGCAGCAGCAAATCTGGACGCCGTTGCAGATGTCTTCGGATGCCTACTGGTCGCAGAATGTCGAGGGCGAGCAGGCGGAAGCGATCGGCTATTGCTGCCTCAATGCGACCGCGCGCGACTATGCCCGTTTCGGCCAGTTCCACCTGCAGGACGGGGTCTGGGACGGGGAGCGGCTGTTGCCGGAAGGCTGGGTCGAGATGGCGACAAGGCCGAATGCGCCTTTCCAGGAGCCGAACGAAACCATCCCGCTGCGCGGCTATGGCCTGCACTGGTGGATGCCGGAAAATCACGAGGGCGAGTATTTCGCCGCCGGGGTCTATGGGCAGTATATCTGGGTCGATGAACGCCGGGGCGTGGTGATCGCCCGCTTCGCCGGCGACCCCGAATGGGGGGCGCGGACCGGCGAAACTCTCACCGTGATGCGCGCCATCGCCGAGGTCGTTTCGCCGCTTTCGGAGAATGTCGATGAGTGACGTCCGCGAATTCGACTACATCATCGTCGGGGCAGGGTCGGCGGGGTGCGTGGTTGCCGAAAAGCTATCGCGCGACCGCGATGTCTCCGTCTGCCTTGTGGAAGCCGGCAAGCCCGACAAGGCGCCCGCCATCCGTACCGCCATGATGCTGGCGCAGGTCGTTTCCGGTGGCCCGTACAACTGGTCCTACGAGACCGAACCCCAGAGCCAGCTCAATGACCGCCGGCTGTTCTGGCCGCGCGGCAAGACGCTCGGCGGTTCGTCGTCGATCAATGCCATGCACTACATGCGCGGCGCGGCGGAGAATTTCGACGAGTGGGGCGCGATGGGCGCCGAGGGCTGGGACTGGACCGATGCGCTCGCGCGCTTCAAGGCGATGCAGTGCCAGCAGCGTGGCGCGGACGAATTCCACGGTGTCGACGGACCGCTGCATGTTCAGGACATCCCGGTCCTCAACCCGCTGACCGAGGCCTTTTTCGAAGCCGGTGAGCAGCTGCAATACCCGCGCAATCCCGATTTCAATGGCGCCAAGCAATTCGGCTTCGGTCCCTACCAGGTGACGATGAAAGGGCCGCGCCGCTGGAGCGCGGCGGACGCCTTCCTCCGGCCAGCGCTGGAGCGCGGCAATATCACGGTGATCACCGAAGCGCTGGCGCATCGTGTGATCCTCGAGAATGGCAGGGCGGCCGGGGTTGCGCTCGACATCAGGGGAGACGCAACGACGCTGACCGCGCGCAAGGAAGTCATCCTCGCCGGCGGGGCGATCAACTCGCCGCAATTGCTGCAGCTGTCGGGTATTGGTGATCCGGACTGGCTGAAAGCCGCCGGCGTGACGCCCGAGGTCGATCTTCCCGGCGTCGGACGCAATCTTCAGGACCATCTCGATATCGCCGCGCTGATGCGCACGAAGAGCGCAACATCGCTCGGCTGGTCATGGGCGACGGTGGCGAAGAATTTCGGCGATCTGTTCCGCTGGATGCTGCGCGGCGACGGACCCCTGACGAACAACCCGGTTCAGGGCGGGGCCTTCCTGTCGTCGTCGCGGGCGGGCGACCTGCCGGACCTGCAGCTTGTCTTCATTCCATCGCTGTCGAAGAACCACGGCAAGGAGCAGGTCTGGGGGCATGGCGTGACGCTGCATGTCTGCCACCTCTACCCCGAAAGCCGCGGCGAGATCCGGATCCGAAGCGCCGACCCGCGCGAATACCCGGCGATCGACCCCAATTATCTCGACAAGGAAGGCGATCTCGTCGCGCTGATTGACGGGCTGGAGATCGTGCGGCGGATTCTTGCGACTCCGGCGTTCGACTTTGATCGCGCCGAGGAATGGCTGCCGGGACCGGGCGCGAAGACGCGCGCCGATCTCGAAGCCGACATCCGGGCGCGCGCGGAGACTCTCTACCATCCGACCTCGACCTGCACGATGGGCAAGGGCGAGCTGGCGGTGGTCGATCCGCACTGCCGGGTCTACGGTGTCAGCGGACTGCGTGTCGTCGATGCCTCCGTCATGCCGCGCCTCGTCGGCGGCAACACCAACGCGCCAACCATGATGATTGCCGACAAGGCTGCGGACATGATCCGCGCCTCGGCCTGAAGGAGACTGCCATGAGCGAGACCGACGCCCGCCAGATCGAACGCCTGAAGACGCTGCTGGCGCGCCAGAAGGAGGCATTCTCCGATCAGCGCCATCGTCCGATCGACCAGCGCAAGGCCGACATCCAGAAGGTCGCCGACCTGACAAGGAACCACGCCCAGGACATCATGGCCGCGATCTCGGCCGATTACGGTGTCAGGTCCTGCGCGGAAACCCAGATCGCCGAGATCGGCTTCGTGATCAGCGCGGCCAAGCATGCGAAATCGCACGTCGGGAAATGGGCGAAGGCGAAGCCCGCCTCCGTCCCGATGACGCTGGCGCCCGGCAAGGCCTATGTGCGCCGCGAAGCCAAGGGGGTCGTCGGCATCGTGTCGCCGTGGAATTACCCTTGGCAGCTGGCGATCGCGCCGCTGATTGCTGCTCTCGCGGCGGGCTGCCGGGCGATCATCAAGCCATCGGAACTGACGCCGAAAACCGCCGACCTGATGAGCCGACTTCTGGCCGAGGCTTTCGACGAAAGCCAGGTCGCGGTCGTGACAGGCGGGCCGAAGGTGGGCGAGGCCTTCACGCAGCAGAAATTCGACCACCTCTTCTATACCGGTTCGACGCATGTCGGCCGTCTCGTCGCGCTGGCCGCAGCGGACAATCTGGTGCCGGTCACGCTGGAGCTTGGCGGCAAGTCGCCTGCCATCCTCACCGAGGACTATGATCCGGCCGATGCCGCATCGCCGCTGGCCTGGGGCAAGTTCTTCAATGCCGGGCAGACCTGTATCGCGCCGGACTATGTTCTCGCCCCGCGTTCGAAGGTCGATGCCACGGCCGAGGCGGTTCTGGAACAGGTCGGGACCTTCTTCCCGGACTTTGCGAGCGACGCCGACTACACGGCGATCATATCCGATCGCCATCATGCCCGGCTGACCGCGATGATCGAGGAAGCGCGTGCTGCCGGTGCCCGCATTCTCCAGCCGAAGGGCAGCGAAAGCGGCAATGCCCGCAAGCTGGCCCCGACGATCGTGATCGATCCGCCGGTCGACAGCCAGTTGATGACGGAAGAGATCTTCGGGCCGATCCTGCCGATCCTGCCCTACGACACGCTCAATGATGCGATCGCCTTCGTGAACGAACGCGACCATCCGCTGGCGCTTTACGTCTATGCGAAGGACAAGGCGCTCGCCCGCAGCGTGCTCGACCGGACGATCTCCGGCGGGGCCAGCGTGAACGCCTCCATGCTGCACATGTCGGTGGAAGGCATGCCGTTCGGCGGCGTCGGGGCTTCGGGGCAGGGCGCCTATCACGGCGAGCACGGCTTCCTGACCTTCACGCACGAACGCGCGGTGTTCGAGGCGCCGAAATGGCACCCGTCGCGCCTGATCGCGCCGCCCTACGGCAAGACGTTCGACTTCATCTCGAAGCTGCAATCGAAATAGGCCATGCCCGGACAATTGAACGGAAAGCGGATCCTCGTGACCGGTGCGTCGCGGGGGGCCGGCAAGTCCATCGCGCGCGCCTGCGCGGCCGATGGCGGCGATGTGGTGATCCACTACAATGCGCAGCGTGAGGCGGCCGATGCGCTGGCGCAGGAGCTGGGCAACAGGGCTCCGGGCGTGATCGGAAAGGACCTCGGCGAGGCTGGGGCCGGCGCGGCGCTCTGGGCCGAGGCCGAGGCTCAATTCGGACCGCTCGACGCGCTGGTCAACAATGCCGGAATCTACCGCGCGACGCCGCTCAATGATGACGCGCAATGGGAGGCTGGCTGGACGGAACAGCTGGCCGTCAATCTGCGCGCGCCCTGCGACCTGATGCGCGCGGCCGTGACTGCTTTCCGGACGCGCGGCGGGGGTTCGATCGTCAATATCGCCTCGCGCGCGGCCTATCGCGGCGACGGGCCGAACCATTGCGGTTATGCCGCGGTGAAGGCGGGCCTGGTCGCGGCGGCGAAGACGCTGGCCCGGGCTTATTCCGGTGACGGGGTTCTGATCTACACGCTGACCCCGGGCTGGATCGAGACCGACATGGCACCGAGCCGGGTCGAGGCGCGCCGGGCCGCCGTCGCCGAAATACCGCTCGGAGCCGTCGCGCAGCCTGACGAAATCGGAGCGGTCTCGGCCTTCCTGTTGTCGGGCCTGTGTCCTTCGGCGACCGGTACGGTGATGGATATCAACGGCGCCTCCTACGTCCGTTAGTCACAATGCAGACCCGCACTGGCGCGGCGCGGCGGTCCTGTTACTCTCCCGCGTGAACGGTGTTCACATTGGGGGTGGGTCGCATGCGTATTCTGGTTCGGATTATCCTGTTTTTCGGGGGGCTGGTTGCCGCCCTGATGCTGATCGGGGCCGGGTTCTGGCTCTGGGCCTTCTGGGGCACAAAACCGGATACGAGCGGCCAGGTCCGCGTCGCCGGCCTGAGCGGCGACGTGACGATCGTGCGCGACGAACACGGCGTACCCCACATCTTCGGCGAAACGGAAGCCGATGTGTTCTTCGGGCTCGGCTATGCCCACGCCCAGGACCGCTTCTTCCAGATGGACATGATGCGCCGTTATGTGCAGGGGCGACTGTCCGAAGCACTCGGAGAACGAACCGTACGCGTCGATGCGCGCAACCGCATTCGCGGCTATCCGAATGTCGCCGCTGCCGCTGTCGCCAATATGGACGCCGAGACGCTGGCCGCGGCCGAAGCCTACACCGCCGGTGTCAATGCGCGCCTCGCGCGCGGTACGCCGTCGCCGGAATACCGGGTCATGATGTTCAACCCGTCGACCTGGATGTTCCGCCCCGAGGAATGGCGGCTGGTCGATACCGCCTCGGTGGTCGTCTACATGGCGGACTCGCTGGC
This sequence comes from Hyphobacterium vulgare, assembly GCF_042643335.1. Lineage (NCBI taxonomy): Bacteria > Pseudomonadati > Pseudomonadota > Alphaproteobacteria > Maricaulales > Maricaulaceae > Hyphobacterium > Hyphobacterium vulgare. The sequence continues at coordinate 306,359 of NZ_JBHRSV010000001.1, read as the reverse complement.
GGCCGGCGAGGACAGCGAGATGTCCCGCCGCCGACTCGAAGAAATCCTGATGCCGGACCAGCTTGCGGAATTCCTGCCGGAATATCCCGACTGGGCGCCAACCATGCTGCAGGCCGAGGACTATGCCGAACGCGCCGCGACTCCTGCGGACAACGGCCTGCCGGCGAACGAAGTCCAGCCGGACGTCGATGAAGGCTCCAATGCCTGGGTGCTTTCGGGCGAACACACGGCGAGCGGCGCACCGCTTCTGGCCAACGACCCGCATCTGTCACTGTCCGCGCCGGGGATCTGGTATTTCGCGCACCTCGCCCTGCCTGACGGGCATGTGGTCGGCGCGACCGTCGCCGGTGCGCCACTGGTCGTGCTCGGCCGTAATGACGTGTCGGCCTGGGGCTTCACCAATACCGGGTTTGACGTGATCGACCTGCAGGTGTTCGAACGCGGCGAGCTGGAGATCGCGGAACGCACCGAGATGATTCCGGTTCGCGGCGGCGACCCCGTGGAACTGACAATCCGGCAGAGCCCCATCGGACCGCTGCTTGATCCCGACTATTTCGCGATCGACGCCTATGGCGATGTCGATGTGGTGCTGCAATCGACCGCGCTCGACATGTCGAATGACGTCGCCGGCGTCGCCTACCGCATCATGAAAAGCCGGAGCTGGGAGCAATTCGTCGAGGCAGGCCGGGGCTACACTGCGCCGATGCAGAACATGCATTACGCCCATATCGACGGGACGACTGGCTACACGACAGCCGGACTGGTTCCGCTGCGTGACGGGAATGGCCGCTGGACCGGCTATATCCCGTATGACGAGCTGCCGCGGGTGCGAAATCCGGTTTCAGGCCGCGTCGCCAGCGGCAACAACCGGATCGCGCCGGACAATTACGCCCATCCGACACCGGGCGAGTACGCGATCTTCCGCGCGGTCCGGATCAATGAACAACTCGATCTGACGGCCCGCCATGATCTGGACAGCTACGAGACGCTTCAGATGGACGTGCTGTCGGCGCAGGCGGCGCGCCTGATCCCGGCGATTGCGGCCTCCGAGCCGCAGACCGTTGAAGGACAACGCGCCCGCGACCTGCTGGCGGACTGGGACGGGTCGATGCCGGTCTATTCCAACGAAGCGTTGATCTATGCACTGTGGTACCGCGCATTTGCCCGCGCGCTCTACGGTGACGAGCTCGGCGAGGATTTTCCGCGTTTCATCGGCCGCCGCGAAGGCCTGGTCGATAACGTCCTCGTCGGCGGCGAGACGCGCTGGTGCGACGATGTCACCACGCCTGCGGCGGAGAACTGCGCCGTGACGGTGGGTGTTGCGCTCGATGCGGCAATGGCGACCGGGATCGCCCAATTCGGCCCCGATATCGACAACTGGTCCTGGGGCAGCGCGCATGCGGCGGTGTTCGATCACCCGGTTTTCACGGGTATGCCCCTGCTCGATGGCATGTTCACGGTGCGCCAGCCGGTCGGCGGGGATGGCTCTACGGTGAATGTCGCGGTCTATCCGATGCGCGGCGACAGTTTCGACGTATTCCACGGGCCATCCTTGCGGGCGATCTACGACATGTCCGATCTCGACGCGTCCCGCTTCATGCATGCGCCGGGGCAGTCGGGGCATCCCTGGTCGGGGCATTACCGCGATCTGGCGCCGATGTGGGCAGCGGGCGAAAACTTCGAGATGCGGACCGACTGGACGCCGGAGAATGCGCCCGAGGGGTCGAACACGCTGGTCTTGCGGCCAGGAAACTAGGCGTCGCGCTTTTGTCGTGAGACGGTGGCAATACCGCGTCTGACGAGGGGAGACTCACCATGCCACTTCGCTTGAACCGGCGTCATCTCTTGCTGGGCTCGACGAGCCTGGCGCTGACCGCTGCCGCTTGCGGCACGCCGAACCGGCCGCTGCCGCCGGCGCCGACCGGACCGTTCCGGCACGGTGTGGCTTCGGGCGAACCGGATGCAACCAGCGTGGTGCTCTGGACTGCGGTCACCGAGGATGGCGGCGGCGAATTGAGCTGGCAGGTTGCGACTGACGAAGCTTTCGAGGATCTGGTCGTCGAGGCTAGCGAAATTCGCGAATACATCCGGATGAATCCGGTTTCGACCTACAAGTTCGTCGCGACGGGGCTCGAGCCCGATCGCTGGTATTTCTACCGCGCGCTGCACAATGGCGAGGCCTCGCCCGTGGGGCGGACGCGAACCCTTCCGGTGCAGCCGCGCGCATCGTTCAACATCGCATTCTGTTCCTGTTCGAACTATCCGGCGGGCTATTTCAACGCCTACCGCGAAATGGCGAACACGCCGGATCTCGATCTCGTCCTGCACCTTGGTGACTATATCTACGAATACGGGCACGGCGGTTATGCGACCGAGGACGCAGAGGATATGGGCCGGGTCCCGGACCCGAGGCATGAATGCCTGACCTATGCCGACTACGCGGCGCGCCACGCCCAATACAAGTCCGATCCCGACCTTCAGGCGGCGCATGCCGCCGCACCCTGGTTCATCACCTGGGATGATCACGAAGTGGCCAACGACACCTGGTCCGGCGGCGCGGAAAACCACAATGACGGCGAGGGCGAGTGGTCGAGCCGGCGCAGTGAGGCGTTGCGGGCCTTCCATGACTGGAACCCGACACGCGAACCGGCCGACATGATTGGTGGTCTGAAAACCATCGAGATCGCCGGTCTTGCAACGATCGTCCTGACCGAGAGCCGGCACACGGCGCGAACCGAGCAGCTGACGTTTGACAGCTTCCCGATCGCGTATGACGCCGAGGACACTCCGGAGAACCGCGCGCTTGTGGCCGAATGGCTGCGCGATGTGGTGGGCGATCCGTCACGCGAGATGCTCGGCATGGCGCAGATCGAGGCGATCGCCGCGGCTTTCCGGACGTCGCGCGAGGGCGGCACGCCGTGGCAGGTGCTGGGCGGGCAGGTGTTGCTCGGCAAGCTGAACATGCCGAACTATGTCGAGGCCTTGCCGGGCTGGCTGAAATGGATCGTGCGCAATCGCGAGCCGCTGGCCTGGGAATATGTGTTGCGCTCGCGCTTCGACAGCCCGTTCAGCTTCGACAGCTGGGACGGGTATCCGGCCGAGCGCGAAAGGCTCTACGCGGCTGTTCTGGATGCCACGGACGGCATGATCGCTCTGGCCGGTGACACGCACAATTTCTGGACCTGCGCGCTGGCCACGGAGGCCGGCCGGTCGGTCGGTTACGAATTCGGCACGACGTCGATTTCGAGCCCTTCCGAGTTCGAGGGCATTCCGGCGCCGGGCGTGCATTTCGGCCGCATCACCGAAGCCGCCAATGCGGAAATCCTGCACCATGAGCCCTATCGGCGCGGCTTCATCCGGCTTTCACTGACCCGCGACGCGGTCGAGGCGGACTATGTCGAGGTCTCGACCGTCAAACGCACGGGCTATGACGCCGGGATCGACAGCCGCTGGCGCGTGACGCGCGGCGCGGGCGGTCTGGTGCTGGACGCGATCTGATTTCTCCTCGCCCTTTCCCCGCCTCCGCGGGGACAGGCGAGAGATCACAATTGTTTCATGGGTTTCCCGCGAAAGCGGGAAGCTGAAACCGGGTGCCAGCTTCGGGTCCCCACTTTCGTGGGGATCCCAGGGGTTACAAGCAGTCCCGAGGCATCACCGCCCAGCCCGCACCAGACGACCCGGACGTTCATCCGTCACGACATCGTTGAGCACCACCGGCACGCCCGAGACCAGTGTTGCGCGATAGCCCTTCGCCTTCTGAAGCAGGCGCTGACCACCCGCGGGCAGGTCCTTGACCATGTAGGGCGGCAGCACGTTCAGCCGGTCATGATCGATGACGTTCAGGTCTGCCTTCTGGCCGATCTTGATCCGGCCGCGATCGTTGAGACCGAGATAATCCGTGATGTCCGAGGTCAGCATCTGTACCGCGCGCGGCAGGGGTATGCGTGGTCCCCGGGTGCGGTCCCGTGTCCAGTAACTCATCAGATAGGTCGGGGTGGAGGCATCGCAGATCGTGCCGACATGGGCGCCGCCATCGCCCAGACCCTGCAGCGCCTGGGGGTGGGTCATCATGGCGTGGACGTTGCCGTAATCGCCCTCGGTGTAGTTGTAGATCGGGAAGTAGATCAGTTCCTGACCGTCGCGCTCCAGCACGGTGTCGTAGAGCTTTTCCATCAGCGGAATGCCTTCGCGCGCGGCCTGCGCGGCGAGCGATTGTTCGGGCGGCTGTTCGTAGTCCGGATTGTCGCCCAGCCGGAACAGCTTGGTCGCGACGAAGTCGATGTGCTCCATCAGGAGGTCGGCGAGCGGCGGTACGGATGAGCCCGGACCGGACAGCTTGTCGGTCTTCTCCGCCAGGATCTGCGCCTTGAATTCCGGTGTCTTCATGACCGCGACCCGCTCCTCGAAGGGCAGGTGGGCGATCGTCTTGTAGCTCGGATAGCCCATGAAGAAGTGGAAGGTGCATTGCAGGCCGAGAAAGACGCCGATGCCGCGCGGGGCGACCTGCACGCGCATGTCCACGCCCTGGCGTTTCATCTCCTCGGCCTTGGCGAGAATCCGTTTCCACTGGTCGGGGGCGAAGTCGCGCTGCATCAGCGACATTGAGAAGGGGCGCCCGCCGGCGGCCTTCACATAGGCTTCCAGGACTTTCCACTCGGCCTCGAAGCGGTCGCCCTCGCGTTCGAGGTCGAAATCACTGACCGCCTGCACCACGCCATGGCCGAGACCTTCGAAGGCGGAGGCGATGCCCGACAGTTCGCGCGCGGTGGCTTCAGATGACGGCGTGAAATCACCATCGGCGGTCTTGTGGACGTCGCTGCGGCCGGTGGAGAAGCCGATCGCCCCGGCCTCCATCGCGGCGCGGACGAGGTCGCGCATGGTCGCGATGTCTTCGTCGGTTGCGTCCTCATCGGCGATGGCGCGGTCGCCCATTACATAGACGCGGAGCGGGTCGTGACCGATATGGACCGCGATGTCGATGGTGCGGTTCTGCGCTTCGAGTGCGTTCATGTATTCGGGGAAGCTGTCCCAGTTCCACTTCAGGCCCTCGGCCAGCGCCGTGCCGGGAATATCCTCGACGCCTTCCATCAGCTTGATCAGGCGCTCGTGATCGCTCTGATGCACGGGCGCAAAGCCGACGCCGCAATTGCCCATGACCGTCGTGGTGACGCCGTGGCAGACCGAAGGCTCCAGCCGGTCGTCCCAGGTCGCCTGGCCGTCATAGTGACTGTGCAGGTCGATGAAGCCCGGCGTGACGATGCAGCCCGCCGCATCGATCGTGCGGTTCGCGTCGCCCAGATCCGAACCGATGCCGGCGATCCGGCCGCCGGTGATGCCGATATCGGCCCTATAGGGTTCGCCGCCATCTCCGTCATGGATCAGGCCGCCGGTGATTTTCTGATCAAACGTCATTCTGCCGAACTCCCCGAAGCGGTGCGCCTGGCATTCCAGGCGCGAAAAGCTGTGGCCAGCGACAAGCCGGCGACAAGATGCCAGATGGCCCAGGTCGCCGTCACGGCGGCTGCGCCCCCGAGGCCGTTGAACTGAGCCAGAAGGATGACGAGGCCGAGGCCGGAATTCTGGATGCCGATCTCGAAGGTCAGGGCGCGGCGCGAGGGCGGGTCGAGGCGCAGGACGCGGCCGGAAGCGGCCCCGAGCGAGAAGGCGACGGCATTGTGGATCACCGCCACGGGGACGATGATCAGGCCGGTCGCCATCACGATCGCCCAGTTTCCCTTCAGCCCGATGACGATCAGGGCAAGAATGATGAGTATGGCCAGCGTCTGGAAGACGGGCTGTAGCCGGTCGGCGAGCCCGGGCAATTTCGCACGCACCCACATGCCGAGTGCCAGCGGCACGGCGAGCATGGTCGCGACCTGAACGAGGAAGGGCAGCGGATCGACATCGATCTGGTGGATCAGTTCGGCGGTCGGGGGATAAAGGCTCGCCCAGAACAGGATGGAGAGCGGCGTGACCAGGAAGGCCATTGCGCTCGACATGCCCGTCAGCGCGACCGAGTAGGCCACGTTTCCGCGCGCCAGCATGACGAAGAGGTTCGAGACATTGCCGCCCGGACAGCACGCCACGACGATCATGCCGAGCGCGACCGACGGTGTCGGCGCGATCAGTGCGGCGAGGGCGAGCGTAACCAGCGGCAGGCCGATCACCTGGGTGGCGACACCGCCGAAGAACATTTTCGGATGGGTTTTCAGAAAGGCGAAATCGGAGACACGAAGTGACAGCGCGACCGCGAACATCATCACGGCCAATGCGATCGCGAGTCCGATCTCGCTGCCCTGGCCGAGCGTGACATTCGCGGAATCGATCAAGGCCGTGTCCGTCATCTCTCCCCGTTTCCGCACCGTTTGCCGGTGTCATCTGCGAGGGTGACGGACGCCCGACTCCTCGCCTAGAGTGAACGCAGTTCACCATGCGAGTGAGCAGGAACAAAGGGGGAGAGCGCATGAAAGCGCACTGGATCGCCATTCTGGCCGGATCGGGGCTGCTCGTGACCGCCTGCGGCGGTGAGCCGCAGGGCCGCGACGTCTCGGACGCCGATACCGGCTACCAGACCACGTTGATGGAGCAATTGCTGGACGCCCAGCCCGGCGACGTGATCGAGATCCCCGCCGGCGTGTTCAGCTTCGACCGCTCCCTGTCGCTGACGGTCGACGGGGTGACGATCCGCGGTGCCGGCATGGACGAGACGATCCTGTCCTTCGCGAACCAGGCATCCGGGGCGGAAGGCCTCCTCGTTACCGCCAGCGATTTCACCATCGAGGACCTCGCCATCGAGGACACGAATGGCGACGCCCTGAAGATCAACGAAGGCGAGAACATCATCATCCGCCGCGTCCGCACCGAGTGGACGAACGGACCCGACACCGACAACGGTGCCTACGGCATCTACCCGGTCCAGACCACCAATGTGCTGATCGACGGCGCGGTGGCGATCGGGGCGTCGGATGCCGGCATCTATGTCGGCCAGTCGCGCAATGTGATCGTCCGCAACAGCCGCGCCGAACGCAATGTCGCCGGGATCGAAATCGAGAACACGGAAGGCGCCGATGTCTACGGCAATGTCGCGACGGAAAACACCGGCGGCATCCTGGTGTTCAACATGCCGAACCTGCCCCAGCCGGGACGTCAGACCCGCGTGTTCGACAATCAGGTGTTCAACAACAACACCCGCAATTTCGGCCATCCGGGCACGCCGGTCGCAAGTGTTCCGGCCGGCTCGGGCATCGTGATCAACTCCAATGATGACGTGGAGATCTTCAACAACGATATCCGGGATCACCGGACGGCCAACATCATCATCTCCAGCGTCTATTCGACGGGCTATTCCGACCTCGGTACCCGTGAGGATTTCGACCCCTATCCGGAAGGCATCTACATCCATTCCAACACGCTCGGGGAGGGCGGGAACAATCCCGACAATCTCGAGCTTCAGGCGCTGCGGCTGGCCATGTTCGGCATCAATGGCCGCATTCCCGACGTGCTCTGGGACGGCTATTTCGATGCCGGCAAGCAGGTGAACGGAACAATGCCGGACGCGCTTCGCATCTGCATCGACAACGGCGATGCGGAGATGCTCAACGCAGACGGTCCGGGCGGCTACGGCAATCCGCGCATGGCGGAGGATTATCGCTGCCAGCTCGATCCGCTGCCGGAAATCAACCTGCCCTTCTGATGCGCCGGATTCTCGCTGTTCTCGGCTTCGTTTTGCTGGCGTCCTGCCAGTCGGATGAGGGTGCGCCGACGCCGCAATTTCATGCGACCGAGAACCCGCAATCGCTGAGTGAATGGGGCATGTTGCGCGCCACGCGCGACACGCTGCTGACCGGGTCCGGCGTCGAGCCCTACGACCTCAACACGCCGTTGTTTTCGGATCATGCCGGCAAGTTCCGCACGATCTGGATGCCGGAAGGGGCGAGCGCTCGCTACAGTGAGGAGGAGGTTTTCGACTTCCCGGTCGGGACGGTCATCACCAAGACATTCTATTATCCGGTCGCGGAAGACGGGCAGCTGTTGCGCGGTGACCGTCCCGCGGACATCTGGGCCGCGCCGGACACGCTCGACCTTGCCAGCGTTCATCTGGTCGAGACCCGCATTCTCGTGAGGCGCGAGACTGGCTGGGTCGCACTGCCCTATGTCTGGAATGAAGACCAGACTGATGCCGTCCTGATGCGGACCGGCGACATGCAGCATTTCGTGCTGGCCGATGGCGGCGGGGAGATCGAGGTGAATTACCTCGTCCCCAACGCCAACCAGTGCCAGGGCTGCCATGCGACCAACAACACGACACGCGAGATCCAGCCGATCGGTCCGGCGGCACGGCATCTCAATCGCGACTTCGATTATGGCGACGGACCGGTGAACCAGATCGATCACCTGGTCGCGGCCGGATATCTGACCGGTGCACCGTCACCGGACGAGGCGCCGCAGGCCCCGGACTGGACCGATACGCGCGTGCCGGTTGAGGCGCGCGCCCGGGCGTGGCTCGACATCAATTGCGCGCATTGCCACAACCCGGCGGGGTCGGCGGATACGTCCGGGCTGTATCTCGATCCGGGAACGCCGATGGGGCCGAATTTCGGCCTGTGCAAGGTGCCGATCGCGGCCGGACCGGGGTCCGGTGGCCACCGCTTCGACATCGTTCCGGGACGGCCCGAAGAGAGCATCCTGATCTTCCGGATGGAGTCGCTCAGGCCTGACGTGATGATGCCGGAGCTCGGCCGGTCGGTGATCCATGAGGAGAGTTTGGCGCTTCTCCGCGACTGGATTTCGGGCCTCGAGGGCGACTGTTCATAAATTCGCGATTGATCGCCGGTTCGGTCCTGCTAGCTTCGTGTCAGGCGCGAGGGACTGGGGAAAATTCGCGCAACAGGGGAGAATCCAAATGTTTCTGACCACCATTCTGGCCGTACTGACGCTTCAGACCTCCGGCATGGAGGCGCTGCTGCAGTTCGATCTGCATGTCGCGTCGCCGTCTGGCGAATATACCGTCACGTTCAACGAAGACGGCACGTACACATCCAATGCCGGCATCGAGGGCACGTGGGAAGTCGTCGAGGGCGAGCTCTGCACGACCCGCTCCACCGGCGAACATGCCTGCCAGCCGCTTGCCGACGCACCGGCCGAGGCGGGTGCCAGCTGGACCGGAACGAACACGGCCGGCGAGACGGTGACCTTCACGCTCGTCGAGCGGTGATCGATCCAGACCTGCATGACTGGAAGGGGCCGCCATCGCGCGGCCCTTTCTATTTCGCGCCGGCTCCGCTCTCGCGGTAGAACTCGCCCTGCTGGTCGAACAGCTTGCGATAGCGGCCACGGCGGGCAATGAGCTCGTCATGTGTGCCGGTCTCGACGATCCGACCCTTGTCGAGCACGACGATCCGGTCGCAGTGCTGCAGGTTGGACAGGCGGTGGCTGATCAGGATGAGCGTGCGCTGCTCCCGGCGTGCAAGTTCCAGGAATTCCGCCTCGGCCTCGGGGTCGAGCGCAGCGGTGGGCTCGTCGAGGATCAGGATATCGGCATTCGTGCGCAGCATGGCGCGGGCGAGGGCAAGGCGCTGCCACTGGCCGCCCGAAAGCTCGCGCCCGTCTAGAAATCGCTTCGAGAGACGGGTTTCGAGGCCCTCGGGCAAATCAGCAACAAGCGGGCCGGCGAGACCGCGTTCAGCCGCCGCGAGCAGGGCGGCCGGGTCGGTGATGCGCAGGCCCTCGCCCATGGCGATATTCTCGCCGACGGTCATCTTGTAGCGCTGAAACGGCTGGAACAGTGTCGCCGTACGGGCGGCGAGGGCGGTCCAGTCCCAATCCTTCAGTTCGGTACCGTCGAGTGTGATGCGACCGGATGTGGGCGTGTACAGTCCCATGAGAAGCCGGACGAGTGTGGTCTTGCCCGATCCGTTTGCCCCAACGAGACCAAGCTGGGTGCCTGGGGCAACGTCGAAGCTGATCGCTTCCAGCGCCGGCCGGTTCGCGCCCGGATAGGCAAAGGCGACATCTTCCAGACGGAATCCTTCGCCAGGGCGGACCCCCTGTTTCGCGGTGCCGGTGCGTTCGGGTTCCGCGATGGCGAGAAGATCGTAGAGGTTGGAGATGTAGAGCAGGTCCTCATATCCCCCGCCCACGGAGGTGAGCATGGATGACAGCGTGTTCTGGCCCTGACGCAGCACGGTCACCAGCATGGTCATCTGCCCGAGCGTGGTGGCCCCGCCAATGGTGACGAGGACGATCCAGACCTTGCCGCTGAAGAAAATCACCGAGGAGACGACACCGAGCGCAACGGCCCAGCTGGCGCGGCGCGCCTGCAGCCGGCGGTCCTGTCCGAACAGCCATGAGAAGAGGTGTTCGTATCGCGACAGGATCTGTGGATCCGCGGCGGAATGGATGCGTTCCGGCGCCGAGGTGTCGCTGGTCATCAGCGTCTCGAGATAGGAGCGCTCGCGCATCTCGGGCGTTCGGCCGGTATGGAAGCGAAAGAGGTGACCCGAGAAATTCACCTCGCTGAAGAAAAGCGGCAAGCCGCCAGCCAATACGATCAGCACCGCCCAGGGCGAAAACGTCCACAGCACGGCCGCAAAGGCAACCAGCGTGATGGCATGCTGCGCCGTCTCGAAGATGCGGTTCACAAGACCATAGGGCCGGGAGGCCGCGTGCTGTTTGGCGAGGAGTATCTGCTGCTGGATCGCGGCGTCCTCGAGCTGCGGCAGATCCATGCGCAGCGTTTTTTCATAGATGAGGTGGCTGACCGCATAGCCCAGACGTGCGGCGAGCAGACTCTTCAGGAAGGTCAGACCGCGGCGCACCGCGAACATCGAGGCCAGCACGCCCGCCTCCACCGCGACCCAGTAAAGCGCGGTGTTCCTATCGGCTGCGGCACCGCTGTCGATCGCAGCCAGAACCGAGTCGATGATTTCCTTTGCCACCCAGGCGGCCGCTGCGGGCAAAAGCGCGAGGACGACGGTCAGGCCCGCAATGCCGATCGCCAGCCAGCGGTCATTGGCCCAGACGAGGCCGAGCGCCCGCAGGCCGTAGCCGATCCCGTCCCGGAGGGACGGGGTCTCGATATCGTCGAATGGCGTGTCGGCCGCGCGGGCCATGGGCATTCGTCCTTGCAGCGGGTCAGGCGACCGCGACTGCCGCCTCGGCCCGGGCCTGATCGACCTTCTGGCTCATCACTGCCCCCTTGTGCGGGAAAGGTTGGGCAGGTTTCGGGCGGTTGAGGAAGGGGGCCAGTTTTTCGAACCCTTCGCCGCCGACCACGTCGATGATGAGCAGATCGCCGGGACGGTCCTTGAAGTATTCCTTCACCTCGGCCACGTGGCGGTCATAGACCCAGGAGAAGCGGTCGGGCACGAAAGTGTAGCAACCGAAAACGGCCGAACGCAGGAATTGCCGCATCAGAAGATGGGTTTCCTCGTCGGGATCGTCGGTCGGTGCAAAGGCCGGGCGGTTGAACCAATGGTTCTGGCACGAGCGCAGCCAGCTGTCCTTGTCGCGAACGGTGAGGATGAATTTCGACCCGGGATACTGTTTGTCGAACTGCTGGTAGAAGGGAACGGTCGTGATGTCGGTCAGGCCGTCATAATCCTTGAACAGCGACAGATCGTACTGGCCGTTCGACAATTCGGTGTAGGTGTCCTCGTCGATCGGGTAGTGGCTGCAGTCCCAACCGAGAATCTGAAGTGCTGACGTCAGGCTGCGCGTGCCGGTACGGCTGAGGCCGATGCCGAACACCTTGGGCTTGTCGGGATCCGACCCGAAGCCGAGCCGGTGTTCGTTGCGCGAGATCCATGTGTCGAGCTCGGCCATCGTGAACTCGCCTTTTTCGGCAATCCCCAGACGCGCCATTTCCGCTGCGGCGTGTTTCGGAAGGTCCTTGATGAAGGCATGGACTTCTTCGGACGACGACCCGTGCGGGCACATCTTGCGGGCAAATTCGATCGCGTCGCGGGCAATCTTGTAATCGTCGGCTTCGCCATTGGGGGCGGGCCAGCGTTTCATCGCCATCGAAAGGCGTCGGTATTGCTCGTCAGTACGACTGCGCAGTTCGCGCAGCGCGTATTTCTGGAAGACGTGCCGGTAATACTGGAAGTGGTCGTGGAGGATTTCGAAATTCCGGAATTGTTTCGACAGGCGCAGCGGCTTCATCGCCAGATTGCGCAGGCGCGATTCCGGGCGAAGCACGTATTTCAAATCGTCCTGGGGCACCGGCGTGGCAGCCATCTGACGGACAAGGTCGATGCGAGTGATGTGAAGACCGCAATGGATCCGCCCGCGGAAACGATCCGAAACATAGGCGTCGACATAGGCCGCATCGCACTGGTCGATGAATTCGCGCATTTCCTCAAGGATGAGGCAGTCCGCGTCGAGATAGACGACATAGTCGCACTCGTGCGGGATCTGCAGCATCTGGTTCACGCATTCGGTGAACGGACGCACATCGTCCATGATAAAGATGTTTTCCGGACGGATATGCTTCTTGGCGAGTTCGAGCGCGATGTCTCGCGTGCGTTCGTCGACTTGCCGGAACACCAGATCAACCTTGGCCATGCGTCCTATTCCCCCCACTTCAGGGATGTGTTGAAGCGTCCCGCGACCTGCTCGAACAGGGCGGCGTGCTCGGGTTTCATTTCTCGCTTCCAGCGAAGATCGAGGCTGATCCCGCCGGAATGATCCTTGTAGTAGTCTCGCGTGCGGTTCGGCAGCGACACGAAGCTGTCAGCCGACTGCTGACGCGCCACCAGAAACTGGGTGCCGTTATTGCCGCCGAGCGGATGGTGCGGCCGGGCAGCGAAATCGAGCATTTCAGGCTGAAACTCAATGCCCGCCACGTCGCAAATCTGCCGCGCCGCCGTTTCCGGGTCGCTGGCAAATTCCTCGTATCGGATACGGATCTTCGGCCCCTCGAAGCCCGAAAAAAGAGCTTCGGACCGATCGACCTGAGCCATCCAGTCGAGGATTTGCTGTTCTGGATCGCGATCGGGGTATTTGCGCAGACGGGAATTGATTACCGCGCGGCCGTCGCGCAGCAGAAGCACCAGAGCGGCGCGGTCGCCCGTGGCCTTCAGTTCGTCGGTGCGCGCCTCGATCCAGTCCGGATTCTTCGTCGAGTCGACGATGATCGACGAAGCCGTGTGCGCCGCAATCTGCCGGTAGAGCGGCTGGCTCCGGTCCCAGTGAAAGCTGGACCAGACTTCGCAGGGCTCGCCGCAGATCTTGCAGACACGCTTCTTGAGAGGCTTCTTTTCGTCGTGCAGGTAACGGATTTTCGCGCCTTCGCCGACATAGAAAGCGCCCGGCGCACTGCCGAGCACCATGCCCAGAAGGGTCGAGCCGGAATGACCGGCTCCGCAGATCGAAATGCCCGTAATAACTTTACCCGGCGCCATGGCGCTCGCCCGCACGGCTCGGCCGGTCCCACACCGCCAAGCGTCCCCTCGCGTGGCCTCTTGGACGGCGTTTCGTATAAAAACGCAAGCGGATTCAGCCGAAACGCGACTAGCGTCCGTGAAAATTTGCAGGGCGCTTTTCCAGGAAGGCTGCCACGCCTTCAGCGAAGTCCGCCGTGCGGCCGGCATCGCGTTGATCCCGGCGTTCGCAGGCGAGATGGTCTTCAAAACCCGATTGCAGCGCCGACCAGGCGGCCCGCCGTGTCCGTCCGAGCGCAAAGGTCGGACCGGCGGCGAGGCGGGCAGCGATTTCCAGTCCAGTTTGCTCGACTGTCGCGTCGGGGACGACCCGGTTGACCAGCCCCCAGTCCAACGCGGTCCGGGACGGGATTTTTTCAGCCAGAAGCATCGCTTCCAGAGCCCGGGCCTTGCCGGCACCGGATGTCAGCAGAAAGGCAGCTCCACCGTCCGGCACCAGTCCGATACGTGTGAAGGCCTGCAGGAAATAGGCGCTCTCGCCTGCCACGATCAGGTCGCAGGCCAGGGCAAGCGAACATCCGACCCCTGCCGCCGGACCGTTGACGGCGGCGACGATCGGAACGGGAAGGTCCCGGATCGTCAAAAGCAGCGGATTATATCCCTGTTCGAGAGTCGCCCCGAGATCGGGACCGTTCTCGTCAGCTGGAACCGGATCGCCCGAGGCCAGGTCGGCGCCCGACGAGAAAGCCCGATCGCCGCCGGTGAGCAGCACCGACCGTGCATCGCCGATTTCGTTCAGCGCCGCGCGAAGCTCCGCGACGGTCCTTGCCGCCATCGCATTCATGCGCTCCGGGCGGTTGAACCGGACGACCGCGACATCGCCATGGCGCTCGACAAGGATATGGGCATCAGACATCGGGACCTCCTGCTATGGGCAAGGCTAGCGTTCGAAGGCCCGACTGTCTTGCGTCACGGATGAAGCCCGTCCAGAACCGCGCGAATGACGATCAGCGCACCCGACATCGCCATCATTGGAGCCGGTCCGGCCGGACTGTTCGCTGCCGAATACCTGTCATCGAGGGGCTTCTCCGTTCGGATATTCGACCGGATGCCGACCCCTGGCCGGAAATTCCTGATGGCGGGGCGCGGCGGGCTCAATCTCACGCACAGCGAGGAACTGGACGCATTTCTCTCTCGCTACCGGCCTTCCCATCCACTGATCGAAACGGCGATCCGTGCCTTTCCGCCCGCCGCGCTTCGACAATGGTGCGAAGATCTGGGTCGGGACACCTTCATCGGATCGTCCGGCCGGGTTTTCCCGAAGGTGATGAAGGCGTCGCCTCTGCTCAGGGTGTGGCGTGCGCGGCTCGAGGCGCAAGGTGTCGAACTGGCCCTGCGCCATGACTGGACGGGTTGGGACGGGCTCGGCGCGCTGACCTTTGATACGCCGGATGGCGCCGTTGCCGTAAAACCCCGGGCGACGCTGCTGGCACTGGGCGGTGCCAGCTGGCCGCGACTGGGCAGTGATGGCGGCTGGGCGGGCTTGCTCGCGCAACGCGGCGTCGCGATAGCGCCGTTTCAGCCGTCCAATTCCGGATTCCTCGCCGATTGGTCCGCCGAGTTTCGATCGCGCCATGCCGGACAGCCGCTGAAACACGTAATCCTGTCGTTCGGCGGCCGTCAGGTCACGGGCGACGCGATGATTTCGGCCTACGGGATCGAGGGCGGGGCGGTCTATGCCCTCTCGGCCGAACTCCGGGACGCCCTGAAATCGGGGACCGTCACCCTCCATGCCGATCTGCGACCCGGGGTGGAGCGAGCGATTCTCGCGTCGCGCCTGGCGTCGGGCCGGAAGGGTGAATCCATGGCCAATCGGCTTCGAAAATCAGCGGGATTGTCCCCGGTTTCGGCTGGCCTGCTGCGGGAGGCGATCCATCCCCTGCCGAGGGCGGCCGATGCACTGGCGTCATTGATCAAGGCCTGTCCGATCCGGCTGACAGGGGTGACCGGCCTTGATCGGGCGATCTCATCGGCGGGTGGCATTCAATTCGCGGCGATTGACGACGACTTCATGTTGAAGCCAGTTCCCGCAGTCTTCGCGGCCGGTGAAATGCTCGATTGGGAAGCGCCGACCGGCGGCTATCTGTTGCAGGCCTGTTTCGCGACGGGCGTTGCCGCAGCGAGGGGAATCGAACGCTTTCTCAGCGATCGATGAGCCCCGCCGGCTTGTGTATCGCGATCTCGTCATCGCCAAGGCCGCAAAGTTCATGCGGAAAGACCAGCCACTCGTCCGATTCCCGGACGAAATAGTCGGGCTTGCGATCGGTTCTGTTCCGGCTCGGCTTGTACCAGACCGTCGCGATCCGGATGCCGGCAGGTTCGTTGTCGCCGCATCGTTCATGCAGCGCGGCCTCGAGCGCCACCGCGCTGCGACCGGTATCGAACACGTCGTCGACAAGCAGCACCCGGTCATCCGGACCCAGTTGTTCGACGAAATATCCGAGGCCATGGATCCGGACTTCGGGATGGCTCTGGTCGATCCCGTAATAGGCCGAGGTTCGCACGGCGATATGGTCGGTCGCCAGCCCTTTCCAGGCGAGAAATTCCTGCACCGCGATGCCGGGAAGTGCGCCTCCACGCCAGACCCCGATGATGTGCGTGGGCTCGTAGCCGCTCTCAAGCACCTGCCGCGCCAGCGCAAAGGAATCGCGGAGCAGGTCTTCGGCGCTGATGAATCGTTTCGTGAGCGTCATCGCTGTTTTATGAAGCCGGCCTGCCGGGTCGGCAATGCGCGGTCAGAGATCGGGTGCCTCGACGACATAGGGTTTGAAGCGCGGATGGGGTTCGGTCCCCGTGACCCGTGCCCCGAGCCGCCGCATCGCGTCCCGGGATTCCTCGTTTTCGGGCAGGGCCACTGACAGGCGATAGCCCGGGTAGAGCGGTTCTGCATAGGACGCGGCGACGCGCAATTCGAGCGTGGGTATGCGCAGCGAAATTCGCTCCTCTCCGACCTTGATGTGCAAGGGAATGATCTGAGGGGCGCTTGCCATCGAACTCGGCTGCGCCCATTCGCTCCGAATGCCCTTGAAGGTTCGGACCTTGCGCAGCAGGACATCGAATGTCTCGGGTTCGCGAAGGCGGTCGCGAACAATCGCCTGGATCAGGGCCTCGGCATAAGGCTCCCAATCGCGCGCGATGCTGCGTGTCCCGTCGGGATGCAGACAACCGAGGATGAAGCTGAACAGGCCGCCATCCCAGACCTCGTCAATGTCCGCGGCCACGGCGAAGATTTCCGCCGCGCTGCGGTTCATGCGCACCACCCGGCTTCGCGTATCGAGTATGGCAGCCGGTGCCGGCATGCTGCCGGCCAGAACCTGATTGGCCCAGCGGATGAACAACTCGCTCGTGCCGCCGGCCGGTTCGGGGTTCTGGAAGGCCTCCGCGTAACCGGCGAGCACCAGCAATCGATTGCTGTCGAGCGATTTCATGCCGAGTGCGCCGGTCAGGCGCAGAACCAGTTCCCGGCCGGGATTGGCGCGGCCATTCTCGATAAAATTGAGGTGCCGGGTCGAGCATCCGACGCGCGCTGCCAGCGCGCGCTGGCTCAAACGCTCGCGAGTTCGCCACTGGCGAAGCAGGGTCCCGAATTCCGGACCGCTCGTCTTCCCTATCGTCATGCGTATTCCCTGTCCGGGTACGGTGATTACCCGAAACGTAACGAGATGGCGATGCGCGATTGAGCGCAGGCTGAAATGCGCGCCAAATCGCTCCGTCGTCCCGGGTGGGTTCGAGCACTCACCACCACCCCTTGGACCCGGTACCGGGGCGCCACTCGCGCGGCTCTGCCGCGCGCTATCAGGGAGCCGGCGTTCAGGGGGGGCGCCGGCTCTTTGATTCACGGACTGGCCAATCGCGAAAGCCGTGTCCAGTAGCTATCGGGGAAGATTCGCTCGATCAGGGCGGCGATTTTCGCATCGCGGCCGATCAGGACGCGGCGCTTGCGGCGTTCGATACCGTCGAGAATGATCAAGGCGGCCTGCTCGGGCGGCATTTTCAGAAAGGCATTCATACGGTCGCGGTCGTCCTGCGCGTCATTCATGCCGGCGGGCAGGCGCGCGTCGTCGGCGATGGCCGTGCGGACTCCGCCCGGATGCACGGTCATGACGTGAACCGTGGAAGCGGACAATTCGTGACGCAGCGCGTCGGAAAAACCGCGGAGACCGTATTTGCTGGCGCAATAGGCCGTCTGACCCGCGGGAGCGATCAGGCCGAACAGGCTGGAAATGTTCACGATCACCGATTCGGGCGCAGTCCGGAGCACCGGCAGGAAGGCACGCGTCATCCGGATCGGGCCGAACAGGTTGATCGACAACAGCCAGTCGAAATCGGTCTCGGAGACCGCCGTGAAGTCACCCCCCACCGCCACGCCGGCATTGTTGAACAAAAGGGTTGGTTGCGATGACAGCTTCGAGGGCAGGTCCGATATCGCATCGCGGTCCGTGACGTCGAGCCGAACGGTTTCCACTGCTGCGGATCCCGTCAGTTCCGATGCGACCTGTTCAAGCCGGGCGTGGTCGATTTCGGTGAGGATCAAGGCGCAGCCGCGCGCGTGGAGCGCGTGGGCGAGGGCGCGCCCGATGCCGCTGCCCGCGCCGGTGATCAGCGCCGTGTGTCCGGTCCAGTTCATCGTCGTCTCCCGCGTTCGGAATGCGACGTTAATCGCGGGTCGCAAAAAGCGAAACGCCCGGTGCGATGCACCGGGCGTTCGACGGCCCCCCAGCCGATTTGTGGCAGTCTAGTGCTCGCCCTGGATGACGAGGGTCACATTGCCGCGGCCGGACTGGTTGACGTTGGCATTGTTGCCGTTGCCGACCTGGATCACGCCCGACATGTTGTGGCTGCCGGACTGGGTCGTCACCGCGGTGTTGTTCGATCCCATCTGGTAGACGCCGGATTCGTTGCGGTAACCCGACTGGTAGGTGTCGGCGTAGTTGTTGTAGCCATCCTGGCCGACGACAGCGCTGTTGCGGCGGCCGTTCTGGTCGATGATCGCGCCATTGTAGGCACCGTTCTGATAGGCGGTCGTGCCGTTACCCGTGCCGTCCTGATAGACCGTGACCCACTGGCGGCGGCCATTCTGGTCGACGACCATGACGTTGCGGTAGCCGTTCTGACGGCCGCCGACTTCATTGGCGACGCCGCGCTGATCGACGCGAACCTGGTTGCGATACTGGGCGTCAGCGATCTCGGTCGTGCCGAGGATCGAAACCACAGCGGCGGCGCCTGCGATGAAAAGACGAATGCTCATGTCTGTCTCCGTTTCGTTGGGCCGGACGCTTCGTTGCGTCGCCGGCTGTGTTCGTGTGTAGCGGGACACGGATGAGGCGATGCTGAGCGCCGGGTTCATTTTCCTTTCATCTGTCGGAAAGGTCTCGAACCCTTGTTCCGCAACGAAAACGCCCGGGCGGGGCCCGGGCGCTTCAGTGCGTGGATTCGGTGGGTCCGGATCAGTACCAGGGGGTACGGGCCGGCGTGCCGTGCTGGGCGCGGCGTGCCGCGAGGCGGCCGCCGAAGGGAAGCGCGACATTCTCGTAGCGGTAGTCCGTCTGGCGGCAGATCAACCGGCCGGACGAATCCCGGACTTCGAAGTCGACCAGAAGCCGGGCGTCGTCGCCATAGACCCCGTCGCGCAGTTCGCTCAGCGGGCGGCGCGGAGCGTCCGGGCGGCCATTGATCGGCGAGTTGGCGTCGTTGACATAGGTCGTGGACAACAGCGTGCTCACGACCGTGGTCGGATATCCGGCGCGGCCGGAAAACCCGCCAGACAGGTTGGCCAGGACTGCGTTGCCCGGCGTCGCCGACCGGACCAGAAGGCGATAGGTGCCGGAATAGCCCGGTGCGACCGTGGCGCTCAGCATGCCGCCATTGGGTTCGCCCTGGAACATGATCGAGCAATGGTTGCTGCCGAAGTCGGAAGCATGGGCCGGGGCACCCGCGACGGCGATGAAGGCCGCTGCGGCCGCTACAGCCGTCGAAAGGCTGGAAAGAAGGGCTTGGGTCTTCATCGCTTGTCTCCTGGGTTGGACGAAGGATGAAGGCGTTCTGACACGCGCGCGGTGAGCCAATGCTGAGGGCCGCGTTCAGGTGGCGTTTAGGTGAGGCGCGGATGGCCTGAGGCAAACGGGTCTGGCGGAGAGGATGTCATCAGCGTGCAACGCGTGCGCAGAACGCGGCAGACCCGACCGGTTCGGCAGCGCCTCTAAAATCTGGACACGATTAGAACTTACCTCGAAAGTTGGAGGTAAAATTGCCTTCCCGGCTTCCACCAATCATTGTGAACGGGGAAGGGCGCGAGCATACCTGTACGAGGCTGGCGCAAATGAGCGCCTTCGTGCCCAAGACTATAACTTTAAGGGAGAAAAAAGTGGCGGCTCAATGGACGGATTGGGTAATTATTGGATTGCTCGTTCTTATAATGGTTCAACTTCTCGTATCTGCTAACACTCGGTTTCGAGTTCTTGGTGCGGCCGATCAAGCCTTCAACGGCTTATTCGACTCACTTGCACGGGTTGAGCAGAAATTGAATGACATTGAGATACAGATAAATGAGGGAAATCGTTGTCGCTACCGACGAGATACTGGAGGACAGGATTTTTAGGTCGAGGTTGGCGCATAATCGCGGTCGTCGCTACGGCGACGAATACGAGGCCGATCCGATTGCGGCGGTTGAGGGAGCGATAGTTGTTCATTGCCGGCCGGCGATGACGAGAGTTTTGTCGGATACACTGAAGATCAGCGCGCAGGGTCCGCATTTGTAGTGGTCTTCGGTGCGCTCGGTAGGCGGACTGCATGGCCTGGCCACATGAAACGCGCCCCTGATCGCGCCGGCCGGACACCAGCAGTCGCCTTCTAATTCGTCGAAAGATTTGTTGAACCGATCCTCGATGTCGTCGATGCGGTCCTGAGTGAGTCCGCTTTCACAGATGATGTCATAGGCGGAAGGGTAGGTGGTCATTGGGCCTCCGTTGCTGCGGTTTCAATTATACCACAGCTGAATCGGCGACTCGGCGACATCGGTTTTTTTGAACTAGCTCCATCGCGCCACTTATAGCTAGTCGTGATACACTGTTCATATCTGGCAATTGATTCAGGCTACTTTTGCAAACCTTCCTTCTTGCGCGCACCGTTGCAGGCGCATTTATAAGCGACTGGCGCTCAATCGTAAAAAGTCTAAGCTTCTCAAAAGTTATGGCGGAGAGGATGGGATTCGAACCCACGGTACGGCTTTTGACCGTACAACGGTTTAGCAAACCGCCGCCTTCGACCTCTCGGCCACCTCTCCGGCAGGCGCGTTCCTTACCCAATGCCGGGGGCGATAATCAAGCGATTGCTGCGGCTCGCCGCCGAATCACACAGCTGCAATTTCACCGGCACGGTGAAATCTTTGTTTACGCCTCCGGCTTAGCCTCCACCTGAACAAAAGCCCGGCAGGGGTGAGGTGGTGGTCAAGATGGTGTCTCGTGGAACAGCCGGATCAATGTCCGGCATGCTGCTCATCGTTTCGGTGGCGTTGGTGATCGGCCTGGTCGTGGCGGGCGGCGTTTTCCTGCTGACCCGGCACAACGGTCAAACCTGGGCCCTGCATTCGGCCGAACGCGTGATCGCGCAACAGGCGGAAACCCAGACGCGCCTGTTCGACGATGTGCGGATCGATCACGAGGCCGCGGATTCGGTCCTGATGCAGCGGTTCGCCGCACTCGAAGGGGCCGATGTCGATCGCATCTTCGATCGCATTTATCCGCTGCGGGAGGATGGCACGCGCCGCAGCGCGCCGGAATTCTTCGACGGGTTCCGAACCGAGGGCGGTGCATTTGTCGAAGGCATGGGCGCTTTCATCCAGCGCGGGAACGACATCAGTCAGGACGAGAAGCGGATCCTGATCGCGGCATTCCAGACGGTTCACGAATTCGGCGCGGGCATGCGCGGCCGGGTCGACAATTTCTACTTCTTCACGCCGGGCAATTCACTGGTCATCTATGCGCCGACGCGCGACGACCGGCTGGAATTCTATCGCGAGACCGCGCCTGCCGACTTCGATATCCAGGCGCTCCAATTCGCGGCCATGATGCGTCCCGAGAACAATGGCACCGGACAGATGGTCTGCACCGGGCTCGAAAATGTGGTCTACCAGCAGGGCGGTCCGGCAGTGTCGAGCGCATGCGGCTCGCCGGTACGGGCCCGCGGAGTGCATCTTGGCGCGTTCGGAAACTCGATCTATCTGCACACTTGGCTGACCCGGGCGGTGATCGAGGCGCCCGAAGGAACCAATGGCTTCGTGCTCAATGCCAATGGTGACGTGATCGCGCATCGCAGCCTGATGACACTCGACGCGATCACGCCCGAAGCCATGGCGACGGCGAATGCCGAAGTGGATGCCGGCGATATTCGCGCCACGATCATGGCCGATGGCCGGAGCCACGGCGCCCTGATTCACGACGGCTCGATCGTTTCCTATGTGCGGATCGACGCGCCAGGCTGGTATTATGTGAATGTCCGTCCGGCAACGGCGATCATGGCGCGGGCCTTGCGGTTTTCGGCTCTGGCCGGGGTCCTGGCCGCGCTGATGGTGATGATCGGAGCGTTCAGCCTTGCTGCGACGGCGCTGCGTCTCCGGCGACATGCGGCCCGTGCGCTGGCCGGTGTATTTGAAGACGTACGCGGCAATGAGGAACCGGCTCTGCGATAATATACGGCGGAGTGCGCTGGCCACGGGAGGCAGACGCCTGTAATAGGGCGCCGCCTCTTCCCCCGCCGGAGCTTCGCATCCCATGTCCGTTTCCGCAGATCGTTTGCGCAATATCGCCATCGTCGCGCACGTCGACCACGGCAAGACCACGCTGGTCGACCAGCTGCTGAAGCAATCGGGCACGCTCGGCGAACGGGCGGAAATATCCGAGCGCATGATGGATTCCAACGACCTGGAAAAGGAACGCGGGATCACCATCCTCGCCAAGAACACGGCTGTGACCTGGCGCGACTGGCGCATCAACATCATCGACACGCCGGGACACGCCGACTTCGGCGGCGAGGTCGAACGGGTTCTGTCGATGGCCGATTCGGTGCTGCTGCTGGTCGACGCCGTTGATGGCCCGATGCCGCAGACCGCGTTCGTGACCCGCAAGGCGCTGGAGCGCGGCCTCAACCCGATCGTCGTGGTGAACAAGGTCGACCGTCCGGGCGCGCGTCCCGATTGGGTGGTCGATCAGACCTTCGACCTGTTCGACCGGCTCGGGGCGAACGACGACCAGCTGGATTTCCCGATCGTCTATGCCTCGGCCCTGCAGGGCTGGGCCAGCCTCGACAGCGACGCGCGCAGCGGCGACATGAATGCGCTGTTCCAGATGATCGTCGATCGTTGTCCGCCGCCGCCGGTCGATGTGGACGGTCCGCTTCAGCTCCAAGTCTCCGCGCTCGATTATTCGAGCTATACCGGCGTGATCGGCATTGGCCGCATCCGGCGCGGCACTCTGGCCCGCAATCAGACGGTCAGCGTGATTGGTGCGGACGGCAAGACCCGCAAGGGCAAGGTGCTGCAGGTGTTCGGATTCCACGGGCTGGAGCGTGTCGAAATGCCGTCGGCCAGCGCCGGCGATATCGTGACCTTTACCGGACTTGATCCGCTCAGCATTTCCGACACGCTGTGCCATCCCGATGCCATCGAGGCGCTGCCGCCCCTGTCGGTTGACGAACCGACGATCGCGATGACCTTCCAGGTGAATGATTCCCCGTTCGCCGGCCGGGATGGAAAATACGTCACCAGCCGCAACATCAAGGACCGCCTTGACCGGGAATTGATCCACAATGTCGCCCTGCGTGTCGAACAGCTCGACGATGCCGACAAGTTCCGCGTATCGGGTCGCGGCGAACTGCATCTGTCCGTGCTGATCGAAACGATGCGGCGCGAGGGTTTCGAACTGGCGATCTCGCGTCCGCGTGTCGTGACCAAGGAAATCGACGGCGTGATCCATGAGCCGTGGGAAACCCTGGTGGTCGATCTGCCCGAGGACAGCCAGGGCGCGATCATGGAAAAGCTCGGTGAACGCCGCGGCGAGCTGAAGAACATGGTGCCCGACGGGCAGGGGCGGGTTCGTCTCGACTACAATATCCCGACGCGTGGCCTGATCGGTTTCCGGTCGGAATTCATGACCGCGACGTCCGGTGCGGGCTTGATGTATCACACCTTTGACCGGTTCGCGCCGCGGACGCCGGGCGAGATCGGGCAGCGCCACAATGGCGCGCTGATCTCGATGGTCGATGGCAAGGCGCTCGCCTATGCGATCTGGAATCTCCAGGAGCGCGGGCGCATGTTCATTGGCCACGCCACCGATGTGTATGAAGGCATGGTGCTGGGTATTCACAGCCGGGACAACGATCTGGCCGTGAACCCGACCAAGGGCAAGCAGCTGACCAATATCCGCGCCGCGGGCGCCGACGAGGCGGTCGTGTTGACGACGCCGATTCGGGTCACGCTCGAGTTTGCGCTGGAATTCATCAATGATGACGAGCTGGTCGAAGTCACACCGAAATCGATCCGGATCCGCAAGCGCTGGCTGAAAGAGCACGAGCGCAAGAAGGCGAGCCGGGCCGCCGAAGCCTGATCAGTTCATGTCGATGAAGACGATGCGGTGTCCGTCCGGGTCACGGAAGGCGAAATAGCGCCGTCCGTCAGGGGACCAGCCGAGGCTTTCCTCGATCTCGACGCGATTCTTCAGCAGGCCGTAAAGTCCCGTCGGGTTGTCGACGCGGATCGTCACCGTGGCTTCACCGCGCGGATCGCCGCGGGGTTCAGGTTCGGCGACCAGACGCAGATGGGCGTCATTCTTCGAAACCAGCGCTTCGGTCGGGGCGTTTTCCGGCCAGATGTCGATGGTCCGAAAGCCAAGTTGGCTCGCATAGAATTCGAGTGACCTCTGCAGGTCGCCGACCGGCAATTGCGGCGCGGCGGACTTGATATCCGTCAGATCCGCCACGCCACCACTCCGTCATTCGTCTCCGGCATCTCCGGCGTCACTGCCATCGCCATTCATCATGGCATCGCGGAGGGCGCGGAATTCGTTGCCCTCATACCAGTTCGGCCAGTCATTCGAATTGGCGATCGCCAATCCGACATTGGCCATCAGCTGAACGTCCCGCGCCAGGCCGTCGAAATCCCAGTCATGGGAGAATTCGTCGGCCGTGCCGTGATAGGCGCGCTCGCGATAGGCGCTGTCGACCTCCTCACCGAAGGCGGCGCCGTATTCCACGTGCGTGGTGCCACCATCGGCGTAAAGCATCGGCACGCCGCGCTTGGCCAGCGAGATATGGTCCGAGCGATAGAAATAGCCGGCGGCCGGATTGGGGTCGGGTGCGACAGTGCGGTCCTGTCCGGCGGCCACTTCGGCGAGGATGTCCTCCAGCTCCGAAGATCCGTAGCCGATCACGACGACATCGCTGGTCGGCCCGACCGGCATCATGCCGTCCATGTTCACGCCGCCGACAATGCGGTTCAGCGGGACCAGCGGGTTCTCACCGAAATAGGCCGAACCGAGAAGGCCGGATTCCTCAAGCGTTACGGCGACGAAGAGGGCACTGCGCTCCGGCGGCGAATTGGCCATCATCTCCGCGATCTCCATGATCGCGCCGGTTCCGGTCGCGTTGTCGACCGCGCCATTGTAGATGCCGTCCGAGCCGTCAGCGCCGGCTTCACCGCCGAGATGGTCCCAGTGAGCCATATAAAGCATGTATTCGTCCGGCCGCTGTGTGCCCGGAACGACACCGGCGACATTCCGCGATTCGAGACGATTGATCTCAGTGTCGAAGGCTGCGTCGAGCGTCGCGCCCTCCATGGGCACCGCCTCGAAGCCCGGCTCGTGAGCGGCTGCAGTCAGGACGTCGAAATCGAGCCCCGTGGCCTCGAACAGGCGGCGCGCGGTCTCCTCGGTGATCCAGCCCTCGAGTGCAGCGCGATCATTGGCGGTCTCGGTCTCGAGATCGTATTGCGCGCCCTGCCAGGACGACGAGACGACGTTCCAGCCATAGCTGGCCGGGGCGGTCTGGTGGATGATGATCGCGCCTTCCGCGCCCTGGCGCATCGCCTCCTCATACTTGTACGTCCAGCGCCCGTAATAGGTCATCGCATTGCCGTTGAAGAGGTCCGGATCGCCTGTGGCATAGCCCGGGTCGTTGACCAGGATGACGGCCGTGCGGCCGGTCATGTCGATGCCTTCATAGTCGTTCCAGCCGTATTCCGGGGCGACGATGCCGTATCCGACAAAGACGAGGTCGGAGGCGTCGATTTCCTGGCGGCCATTGAGACGCTTGGTCCAGAACACGGCGTCGTCGCCAACGTTCAGACCCAACGGTCCCCCATTCACCGAGATGTCGAATTCGGCGGTCTCGGTGTCGAGCGTCGCTTCGACCAGCGGCACGCGCTGGAAGTAGCTGCCGTCATCGCCGGCCGGTTCCAGCCCCATGCGGGCGAACTCGTCGGCAATCCACTGGCTGGCGGCCCGGCCGCCGGGCGTCGAGGGTGCCCGGCCACCAAACTCGTCCGAGGCGAGGGTCTGAACGCGCCAGGCCATGTCGGCCCCGGTAATCTCCGGCGACGTGTCGCAGGCCCGCGGGCGGCTGGTATCGGTATTGGCGAGCGCTTCCTCGCTGAAGGGCAGGGGCGGGTTTTCGCTTCCGCGGCCGGCATAGAGCGCGGCGCAGCTGCCGTCGTCATTCATCGCGACGTCGTTCGCGGCGTCCATGTCTGCGCCCGCGGTTTCGTCGGTCGCAGGGTCAACTTCGCCCACCGGTTCGGAACAGGCGGCGAGCGCGGCGCCGGACATCAGCGCTGCGAGAAAGATACGAGTCGTCATTGTACTGCCTCCCACGCCGCTCTTGGCGGCGGCGTTTCAAACTTGCGCTGCTATCCTGCATTTCACCGGGCGCCGCGCAACCGGGCGGGTGGATCGACGGCTTACCCGGTCGGGGACTGGGCGGTGACCAGCGAGCACAAATCCGTCATGCGCCAGCCTTCGGCGGTGTTGACGAAGCCACATTCGATGTAGTCGCGCCGATGGTAGCCGTAAGGCTGATAGCCCGTTTCCGGCAGGACCGGGACGGCGGGACGGAGCTGGTCGTAGCGCGCCTGAGAATAGACCGTGATCGAACGCTGCGTTTCCGGTGTCGCCGACGGAAGGTCGATCACGCACAGCGGCGGATCGGAGAGGATGCCCAGCAGCGTGCCGCTGGTATAGCCCTGCGAGCCCCACATATGGCCATTCGCATAAGGGTCCTCGGCGATCAGCGCGCTGCGCGCCGGACCCTCCGCCGAATTCCGGATCAGGGTCTGGCGGTCGCGCGCGACGATGGCGCGGAAAATCTCGAATTCCTGCGCGTTCGGTGCGCGGCACAGCGGCTCCACCGGGCCGGTTTCGGTTGTGGCACAGCCGGCCAGCGGAAGGAGAGCCAGGGCGGCGAGAACGGGCAGACGCATCGGAACACTTCCTCTCGAGAACAGGGCGTCAGTATCGCCGCTTGCGAGAGCGCTGCAAGGGCCTCGATGTCAGGCAGATTTCCGGTTGGCGAGGAGATCTTCGACGACACCGGGATCGGCGAGCGTCGTCGTGTCGCCGAGATTGTTCAGTTCACCCTCGGCGATCTTGCGCAGGATGCGCCGCATGATCTTTCCCGAACGGGTCTTCGGCAGGGCCGGGGCGAACTGGATCGCGTCGGGCGAGGCGATCGGCCCGATATCGTCGCGGACCCACTGTCGCAGCTCCGCTTCGAGCATCTCGTCGGGTTCGACGTCCTGGTTGACGGTGACATAGCAATAAATGCCCTGGCCCTTGATATCGTGCGGGAAGCCCACGACGGCCGCTTCCGCGACCTTTGGATGGGCGACGAGTGCGCTTTCAACCTCGGCGGTGCCGAGGCGGTGGCCGGAAACGTTGATCACGTCGTCCACCCGGCCGGTAATCCACCAATAGCCGTCGGCGTCGCGCCGGGCGCCATCGCCGGTGAAATAGAGGCCCGGATAGGTCGAGAAATAGGTGTCGATGAAGCGCTGGTGGTCACCGTAGACCGTTCGCATCTGGCCCGGCCAGGAGGTCTTCAGCACGAGATTCCCGCTCGCCGCGCCCTTGAGGAATTTCCCGTCGGCATCGACGAGGTCTGGCTGGATTCCGAACATCGGGGTCGACGCGGAGCCAGGCTTCAGATCGGTCGCGCCGGGCAGGGGGGTGATCAGTGCGCCGCCAGTCTCGGTCTGCCACCAGGTGTCGACGACCGGGCAGCGCCGGTCGCCGACCACGTCCCAATACCAGGTCCAGGCGGCCGGATTGATCGGTTCGCCGACGGTGCCGAGCAGGCGCAGGGACTTGCGCGAATGCTTTTTCACATGCGCGTCGCCCAGGCGCTCCAGTGCGCGGATCGCGGTCGGCGCGGTGTAGAAAATCTCCACCTTGTGCTTGTCGATGATCTGCCAGAAGCGGTCGGGTCCCGGATAGGTCGGGATACCCTCGAACATCAGCGTCGTCGCCCCGTTCGCGAGCGGGCCGTAGACGATGTAGGTGTGGCCGGTGACCCAGCCGACATCGGCGGTGCACCAATAGATCTCGCCCGGGCGGTAGTCGAAAACGTATTCGTGCGTCATCGAGGCCCAGACCAGGTAGCCGCCCGTGGTGTGCAGGACGCCCTTCGGTTTTCCGGTCGAGCCCGACGTGTAGAGGATGAAGAGCGGATCCTCGGCCTGCATCGGCTCGCAGGGGCATTCCAGATCCACCCGTGCGGCGACGTTGTCGTACCACTGGTCACGCCCGACATTCATCGCGACCGACGCCCGCGTGTGCCGGACGACAAGCACACCCTTCACGCCTGACACCTTCTCAAGCGCCTTGTCGACATTGTGCTTGAGTGCGATCGTCTTGCCGCCGCGCAGGCCTTCATTGGCGGTGATCACCCATTCCGATCGGCAGTCCTCGATGCGTCCGGCAATCGAGTCGGGAGAGAAGCCGCCGAACACGACCGAATGAACCGCGCCGATCCGCGCGCAGGCGAGCATGGCGTAGGCGGCCTCGACGATCATCGGCAGGTAGATCGTGACCCGATCACCCTTCTTCACACCCATGTCCTTCAGGACATTGGCAAAGCGGCGCACCTCGTCGTGCAACTGGCCGTAGGTGACTTTCCGATCCATCGACGGGTCGTCACCTTCCCAGATGATGGCGACGTCGTTCTGCCGTGCCGGCAGGTGCCGGTCGACGCAATTGTAGCAGGCGTTCAGAACGCCATCGGCGAACCAGCGGATGTGCAAATCATCCTTCGACCAGGATACGTCACTGATCTCGGTCGGGGCCTTGATCCAGTCGATCCGTTTCAGCTCCTCCGCCCAGAAGGCGTGCGGATCGTCGACCGACTGTCGGTATTTGAGCGTGTAGGTTTCGGCATCGATCTTCGCGCGTCGCGCCCACTCGGCCGGGACGGGAATCAGGGTCGGGGAGGTGTCGTGCGTCACGGGGAATACTCCGGCTGGGCTGCGGATTTGCTGCAGGCTAGCGAGGTCGCCAAAGGGCCGCAAATGCCGATCCGCATCGGGCGTGACCACGAGTGTTGCCAGAGGCGTGGAGGCGGCCAATGATGGCCGCATGTCGAGGGAGGACGCGCCAGCGATGAACGGACTGGAAGATCTGACACCGAAACAGGTGGCTGAGGGACTGAAAGCCGGGACCATGATCCTGATTGACGTGCGGGAGCCGCGCGAATTCGCGATCGAACGCATTCACGGCACGCTGAACCATCCGCTGTCGACGCTCGAACCGGTTGTCATGCCGGTCGACGGCCAGCGCCGTGTCGTGCTGAGCTGCGCGGGCGGCCGCCGGTCTGCGGTCGCGGCGATCCACTGCCAGGATGCCGGGATCAATGTCGATGCCCACATGGCGGGCGGCTTGGGTGCGTGGAAAGCGGCCGGCCTGCCGATCATTGCCGTTGACCCGGACACGGGCGAGATCATAAACACCGGAAAAGAATAACCATTTCAAACAATAACCGAATGGCAGATATCGCTGACTTTGCCCTCCTGTTTTAGCGTGCTAAAACGATATATGTCCGTCCCGAAGCGAGGAGCGGACCCATGTCGTCAGCCAAAACCACCGATCCCAGAGCCCGCCGCATAGAGGACAGGGATGCCCTGTGCGATGCCTTCCTGCAGATCAGGGACCGGGGCGAGGCCGAGCGCTTCCTGAAGGATCTCTGCACGCCGGGAGAGATCGAGGCGCTGGCGGAACGCTGGCGTGTGGTTCGCCTGCTCGATGGCGGCGGCAAGACCTATCGCCAGATCGCCGAAGAAACGGGCGCTTCGACTGCGACGGTCACTCGGGTCGCGCGCTTCCTGATGCAGGAGTCCAATGAGGGCTATCGCCTCGTGCTCGACCGGCTGAAAGGCACGCAGCGATGAGCGACACCCGTCTCAAACTCGCCGTCCAGAAATCCGGACGGCTTGCGGAAGGTGGCCTGAAGCTGCTGGAGCGTGCCGGGCTTCGCTTCGCCTATGGCCGAGATGCGCTGCACCGCCGGGCCGAGAACATGCCGGTCGACCTGATGCTGGTGCGCGATGACGACATTCCCAGCTTTGTCGCCGGCGGGGCCTGCGACTACGGCATTGTGGGCGAGAATGTGCTTCACGAGATGCAGGCCCGCTCCAGCCGGTATCGCGAGGTCGAAACGGCGCTGAAGCTCGGTTTCGCCAGGTGCACGCTGAAGCTCGCGGCTCCGAAGGGCGGCGACATCCGGTGCGCGGCCGATCTCGCGGGCAAGTCGGTGGCGACGTCCTATCCGGGGCTGACCCGGGCCTGGCTGACGGAACGCGGAATCGAGGCGGAAATCGTCGAAATGCGCGGGTCGGTCGAGGTGGCACCGCGGATGAAGATCGCGGACGCGATCTGCGACCTGGTGTCGTCCGGCGCGACGCTGGAAGCCAACGGTCTAGAGGCGTTCGAAACGGTTCTGGAGAGCGAGGCGGTGCTGATCCGTCGGCGCAACGGCCGAAACGGCGAGGTCGAGGCGACGGCGAAGCTTCTGATTCAGCGCGCCGAAGGCGTGATTGCGTCGGCGCAGACCAAATACATCCTGCTGAACGCTCCGACCGACCGGCTCGCCGAAATCAAGTCGATCCTGCCCGGCTCCGATGCGCCGACCGTGGCGCAGATTGCCGGCCGCGACGATGTCGTCGCGGTCCACGCCGTCTGCCGCGAGCAGGTGTTCTGGGAGACGCTCGAGCGCCTGAAGTCAGCCGGCGCGCGCGCCATCCTGGTTCTTCCGATCGAAAAGATGATGGCCTGAACCATGCTCGACCCCATCAAATGGTCCCGTCTCGGTTCGGCGCAAGCCGAAGCGCTGTTCGCGCCGGCACGGTCGCTCGTCGATGCCGACGCGGCTGCGATCGAGATCGTTGAAGGCGTCCGGCGCGGCGGCGAGGCGGCGCTGAAATCCTATGCCCGCCAGTTCGACGGATACACGCATGACCGGTTCCGCGTGCCGGGCGAAGTCATTCGCACGGCAGCAGCGGCGCTGGACCGCGCCGATGCAGACGCCCTCCAGTCAGCCATTGGTGCGGTCCAGCAGTTTCACCAGGCACAGGGCTTTCCCGAAATCCGGGTCGAGACCTGGCCCGGGCTTGTGGCGCGCCGGAAGACCGTGCCGATCGGCACGGTCGGGCTTTATGTTCCCGCTGGCAGCGCCCCCTTGGTTTCGACACTGATCATGCTGGCCGTGCCGGCGCAGATCGCAGGGGTCGGACGGATCGCCGTGGTGGTTCCACCGACGCCAGACGGATCGGTGAATGCGTCCGTCCTGGCTGCTGCCGGCCTGCTCGGACTCGACGAGATCTACGCCGTCGGCGGAGCGCAGGCGGTCGCCGGCCTGGCTTTCGGAATTGGAGAATTGCCGCGCGCCGACAAGATTTTCGGACCGGGCAATGCCTGGGTTGCGGCGGCCAAGGCCTATGTCTCCCGTCTGCCGGGCGGACCGGCCATCGACCTGCCCGCAGGTCCGAGTGAGGTCATGGTCGTTGCGGATGAATCGGCCGATGCGGATTTCGTCGCGGCGGACCTTCTGGCGCAGGCGGAGCACGACCCGATGGCGCGCGTCGTGCTGGTGTCTCGCGATGCCGATCTTGCCGCGATCCGGAACGCCGTCGCAACCCAGCTTGCGGGACTGCCCCGCCGGGCCATCGCCGCGCAAGCGATGGCGAATGCGATCTGCGTGCAGACGGACAGCGATGACGAGGTCTTGGCGGTCATCGACACTGCCGCGCCAGAGCACCTGATTTTTCTGACTGCCACGGCAAAAGGGCTCGCCGAACGCGTCCGCAATGCCGGTTCGATCTTCGTGGGACCGTGGACGCCGGAATCGGCGGGCGATTACGCCGCCGGTCCCAATCACACGCTGCCGACCGGGCGGGCGGCCCGGGCCTGCGGCGGTGTCACGGTCGAGGCTTTCCAGAAAACGATAACGCTGATGGAAGCGACGGCGGAAGGCGCGCGGAACATCGCGCCGACGGTCGAACGGCTGGCGGCGCTTGAGGGCCTTGAAGGTCATGCGGCCGCGATGCGGCTTCGCCGCGAAAGGGCAGGGTCATGACCCCAGACCTTCGCCTCGACGATCCGCGCCGGTCCGTCATCGACCTGCAAGAGCGGCTGCGATCGCGCGTGGCCGCCGTGCTCGGTGTTCCGGCAGATCGCATCGTGTTGTCGCCGACGCCTGAGGCGCTTGCGCTCGCGGGATTTGATCGCGACCAGGCGATTCCGGTAGGCCGGGCCGACAATCCGGTGTCCGCGCTCGTCACCGACACTTCGGTGGAACAGGCAAGACGGCTGGAACTGGCGCTCAGCGAAGTTGCGCTTCGCGCCGCGCTCGATGCGATTTTGCCGGTCGGCATGGCGGCGCGCGAGGCTGAGTCCGCCCGCCACGCCGATCTGCTGCAGCGCGCTGCCGATCGACTTCGTTCGTGGCCGGAAATTGCATCCGCAGCGGCCGAAGACCGGCGGATTTCACTGACCGCTCGCGAACCGCTGGCGCTGCGGCGCAAGCTGGCCGCCGCGGGTATTGTTGCGGCCGAAGCGGAGGAGGGCGGCTTCACGCTCTTCTGTCCCTCCCCTGCGGATGCGGAGGCTCTCGCGGAGCGCCTGACAAGCGCATCATCCCGCTCGGCCCTGATCCGGCGCACGACGAAGGAAACCGATATCGCCGTGTCGCTCGATCTTGATCGCGACGGACCCGTTCGAGCCGAAACCGGGATCGAATTCTTCGACCACATGCTTGATCAGATCGGCCGCCACGGCGGGTTCGCGCTCGGCGTCACGGCCGAAGGCGATGTCGGCGTTGATGCCCACCACACGATCGAGGATGTCTGCCTGGCGCTTGGGGAAGCCCTTCGCCAGGCCCTCGGCGACAAGCGCGGCATTGCGCGGTTCGGATTCGAACTGCCGATGGACGAGACTCGCGCGGGCGTGTGGATCGACCTGTCGGGCCGGCCCTTCTGCAAATTTGAAGGCACGATCCCGGGCGAACGGGTGGCCGGCTTCCCGGTGGAGATGACGCCGCACGCCTTCCGGTCCCTCGCCGAAGCGATGAAGGCCTCCATTCATGTCCGCGTCGACGGCGAGAATGCCCACCACATGATCGAAGCGTGTTTCAAGGCCTTCGGGCGCGCCTTGCGTCAGGCGATCCGGGTCGAGGGCGATGCCATCCCGTCGACCAAGGGCGCGCTGTAAGCCCATGTCCGTCGCTCTGATTGATACCGGGTGTTCGAACCTGTTTTCCGTGCAGGCCGCGCTCGACCGTCTCGGGGCCGCGCATGCGCTGGCGAGGACGCCCGACGAGGCCTTCAAGGCGGACCGTCTGATCCTGCCCGGCGTCGGGGCGGCCGGGCCGGCGATGGACCGGCTGTCCGCGTCGGGCTGGGACGACGCCCTGCGCACCGAAAGCCGCCCGCTGCTTGGTATCTGTCTGGGGATGCAATTGCTGTTCGAGCGCTCCGAGGAAGGCGATGTCGAGACGCTCGGCCTGATCCCGGGAACGGTCCGGCGGCTTCCCCGGCCCGATGGCGGCGTGTGGCCCCACATGGGGTGGAGCCGGCTGCGGATTGAACGCAGCAGCCCGTTGACCCGGGCGATGGCCGACGGAGCCTATGCCTATTTCGTGCACGGTTTTGCTGCCGGTCTCGGCGCGGCCACTCTTGCGTCGGCCGGGCACGGTCTCCGCTTCAGCGCGATCGTTCAGCAGGGGAATGTGTTCGGCTGCCAGTTCCACCCGGAGCGGTCAGCGGCGATTGGATCAACAATATTACGCAATTTCATAGAGTTGAGTGATGCAGCTTTATCCGGCAATTGATCTTCTGGACGGGCAGGTGGTGCGTCTGCGTCACGGCGCCTTCGATGCTGTCACGGCCTATGGCAGTGACCCTTTGGCGGTCGCTGAAGCCTGGCGCGACGAAGGCGCGGACTGGCTGCATGTCGTCGACCTGTCGGGCGCACGCGATGGCGCACGCCGTCAGGGAGAGGCCGTCGGCCGGTTATGCCAGACCGGTCTCAATGTGCAGACCGGCGGCGGCGTGCGCTGCGCGGATGATGTCGAGGCCCTGCTCGGGGCAGGTGCCAGCCGGGTGATCGTCGGGAGTGTCGCGGTCACACATCCCGACCTGTTTGCGTCCTGGCTGGACGCCTATGGCGGCGACCGTCTTGTTGCCGCGCTCGATGTCCGGATCGAAGGCGGCGTCGCCATTCCGGTCGTGAAGGGCTGGACCGAAGCGTCCGGCACGACGCTCGGGGAGCTGCTTGCCACTTACCGGCATAGCGGGCTGCGTCATGTCCTGATCACGGATGTGGGCCGCGATGGCGCGCTCGCCGGTCCGGCGACCAGTCTATACGCGGATCTCGCCCTGCGTTGGCCGGATCTGGCCTTTCAGGCGTCGGGCGGTGTGTCGTCGCTCGCCGACCTCGCCGCGTTGGCAAAGTCCGGCCCCGATGGGGCCATTGTCGGCAAGGCGCTCTACGAGAACCGCTTCACGGTCAGGGAGGCGATCGCATGCCTGCGCGGCGGATAATTCCCTGTCTCGACGTGAGGGACGGCCGGGTCGTCAAAGGCGTCCGCTTCCGCAATCACGAGGATGTCGGCGATATTGCCGAACTCGCCGCGCGCTACAGCGCAGCGGGCGCGGACGAGCTGGTCTTCTACGATATCGCCGCGAGTCCGGAGGCCCGCGCGGTCGAGCCGGAATGGGTGTCGCGCGTTGCGCGGCTGATCGATATTCCGTTCTGCGTCGCGGGCGGCATCCGAAGCGTCGACGACGCCCGGGCGCGGCTGTTTGCCGGGGCAGACAAGATTTCGGTCAATTCGCCCGCGCTCGCCGATCCGTCACTGATCGACCGGCTGGCGCACGAATTCGGGTCGCAATGCGCCGTGGTCGGCATCGACAGCCGGCCGGTCGAGGGCGACTGGCGGGTGCACCAGTTCACCGGTGATCCGGACAAGACCACCGCCCTGACGCGACGAACGCTCGACTGGGTGTGCGAGGCAATCGAACGCGGGGCCGGAGAGATCGTGCTCAACTGCATGGACAGCGACGGGGTCCGCGAAGGCTATGACATCGAGCAACTCGCCGTCGTTCGCGACATCTGCACCGTGCCGCTCATCGCCTCGGGCGGCGCCGGGGCAGTGCAGCATTTCGCCGACGTGTTCAGCGAGGCCCGTGTCGACGGTGCGCTTGCGGCCAGCGTTTTTCACAAAGGCATCATTGCCATTCCCGATCTGAAGACCTTTCTGACGCGGGAAGGTATCGAGGTGCGGCCATGACTGACATCAACGCAATCGACTTTGCCAAGTCCGGTGGCTTGGTTCCTGTCATCGTCCAGCACGCCCGGACGCGGCAGGTGCTGATGCTCGGCTACATGAACGAGGATGCCCTGCGCCAGACTGTCGAAACCGGGCAGGTGACCTTCTTCAGCCGGTCGAAGAACCGGTTGTGGGTGAAGGGCGAGACAAGCGGCCACACGCTGCGCCTGGTTTCGCTGCGGACCGATTGCGACCGCGATGCGCTGCTGGTCGAAGCCGAACCCGCCGGGCCGGTCTGTCATCTCGGGACCACAGGGTGTTTCGACGATGGCGAGGCACCCGGGGTCGGCTTTCTTGAGGCCTTGGCGTCCATCATTCATGCGCGCCGCGAAGCGGATCCGAAGGAAAGCTATGTCGCACGACTGCTCGCCGCCGGACCGCTGAAGGCGGCGCAGAAGGTCGGCGAGGAGGGTGTCGAAGTGGCTCTGGCCGCCGCCGCGCAGGACGATCACGCACTGACCGAAGAGGCCGCTGACCTGGTGTTTCACCTGATGGTGGCGCTTGAGGCGCGCGGCGTGGCGTTTTCGGACGTGGTCGAAACGCTGCGGTCGCGTCACGCCAGCAGTCTGGCCATCACCGAACGATAGCGCGCGGCGACCGCATCCCGGTCGACATGCGCGCCGTCCTTCACGGTCAGTCGGCCCGCCGACCAGAGCCGATCCACGCACGACCGGTCCCCGGCAAAGATCCAGCTGTCGAGAATGTCGTCGCCGGTCTTGCCGGTGAGGGTGGGGTGGTCCGCATCGAGCGCGACGAGGTCGGCCCACTTGCCGGTCGCGATCGCCCCGCTGTCGCGCCCGAGCGCCTGTGCTCCGCCTGCGAGCGTGGCGTCGAACAGGGTCCGGCCGGTCGAACCGTTCGGAGGGGCGGCGATGTTTCTGGCGCGCTGCGTCAGGCGCTGCGCCCATTCCATCAGCCGGATTTCCTGCGCCGCGTCGGTACCGATATGGCTGTCTGTTCCGATGCCGAGCGCGCCACCCGCTTCGGTAAAGGCGCGGAACTGGAAGATGCCGTCGCCGAGATCGGCTTCCGTCGAAGGGCAGAGGCCCGCGACACCACCGGTCCGGGCGAGTCGGATCGCTTCGTCCTCGGTCATGTGGGTGGCGTGGATGTGGCACCAGCGGGCGTCGGGCCCGGCATGGTCGAGCAGCCATTCGACCGGGCGCTGGCCGGACCAGGTGAGGCAGGCGTCGACTTCCCTGGTCTGCTCGGCGATGTGGATGTGAATCGGCCCGCCTGGGTCGTTCGACAGGATGGCATCGAGATGCTCCGGCGTCACCGCGCGCAGCGAGTGCGGGGCGATGCCGAGCCGGTCGTCGGCGCGCGTCAGATATTGCGGCATCGATTCGACAATCCGGGCAAAGCTTCCGGGATCGTTGAGGAAACGGCGCTGCCCCTCGCCGGGCGGGACGCCGCCGAAGTCGCCCTGCGCGTAGTAGACCGGCAAATGGGTCAGGCCGATGCCTGTCGACTGCGCCGCTGCCGCGATGCCCGCGCCGGTTTCCGCCGGATTGGCGTAGCGCGAGCCGTCCGGCGCGTTGTGGACGTAGTGAAACTCCGCCACGGACGCGAAGCCGGACTCCAGCAGCTCGACATAGAGCATCGCCGCAACGGCTTCGAGCTCTTCCGGCCCGAGGCGCTGGAGAAAGACGAACATCACCTCGCGCCAGCTCCAGAAATCGTCGCGGCCGGGGCCACGCCGTTCGGTGAGGCCGGCGAGGGCGCGCTGGAAGGCGTGGCTGTGTACGTTTGAGAGCGCGGGCAGGAGGATCGCCACGGCTTCTGGATCCCGCGAGCGCGGTGCGCCGTCGGCCACTGAGGCAATGCGGCCTTCATCGCCGATTGCGATTTCGACGTCGCGTTTCCAGCCTGTCGGCAGGAGAGCGGTTTCAGCGTGAAGCTTGCGCATCCATTCCATCCTCTGACAGAGAGGTAGCCGGGATTCGTACAGGAAGGGAGAGTGCGTGCGTTACGACCGGCTGTTCGTCAACGGACGGCTCGCCACGATGGTGGCGGGCGGAACGCCCTATGGCGTGATCGAGCCAGGCTATGTCGCGGTCCTGGATGGTAAGGTCGCAGCAGTCGGCGCGATGGCGGACCTGCCGTCGGACGCAACCGGTGAGCGGATCGACCTTGAAGGCCGGTGGGTGACGCCGGCCCTGATCGACTGCCACACGCACCTGATCTTCGCCGGAGACCGGTCGGAAGAGTACGAGCAGAAGCTGGCCGGCGTGCCCTATCAGGAGATTGCCAAGGCCGGTGGCGGCATACCGAAAACGGTCGAGGCCGTGCGGGCGTCGAGCCCGGCCGACCTGGCCGCAGGCGCGATGAAGCGGCTCGATGTCTTCGCCATGGAAGGCGTCGGAACGATTGAAATCAAAACGGGTTATGGCCTGAACCTCGAGTCCGAAGTGAACATGATGAAGGCCGCACGAAGCCTCGGCCTGATCTCCGGGATGCGTGTCGAGGTGACACTGCTCGCCGCCCATGCTGTGCCGCCCGACTACAAGGGCCGCGCCGACGCCTATGTCGACGAAATCTGCATACCGCTGATCGAGAAAGCCGGTCGCCGCGGTCTGGCCGATGCCGTCGATGCCTATTGCGAAGGGATTGCCTTTACGCCGGAGCAGACGCGGCGCGTGTTTGAGGCGGCAAAGAAAGCCGGACTGAAGATCAAGCTGCACGCCGACCAGTTTTCCGACACCGGCGGGGCTGCTTTGGCGGCCGAATTCGGCGCGCTCAGCGCCGATCACCTCGAATACACGGACGCGGCCGGGATTGCGGCGATGGCCAGGGCCGGGACGGTCGCCGTGCTGCTGCCGGGCGCCTTCTACGTGCTGGGCGAAACCACGAAGCCGCCGGTCGCCGCGCTGCGCGAGGCAGGCGTGCCGATGGCGGTGGCGACCGATGCCAATCCCGGGACCAGCCCGCTTCTGTCGATCCTGACCGCGGCGAACATGGCCTGCCATCTGTTTGGTCTGACGGTGGAGGAAGCCATTGCTGGCATGACGCGCGAAGCGGCGCGGGCGCTTGGCCTTCACGATGAAATCGGCACGATCGAGCCGGGAAAACGCTGCGATCTGGCGGTCTGGGACATTGAGCGACCTGCCGAGCTGGTGCAGTGGATCGGGGCGCGGCCGCTTCACGGCCGGATCCTCGCAGGAGAATGGGCATGACGACGGTGACGATCCGTCCCGGTGCAATGACGCTGGCCGACTGGCGCGACGTGTGGAATGGCGCGGATATCACGGTCAGCGGCGACGCGCGGCCGGCTGTCGACAGGGGCGCGCAGGCGGTGCGCGACCTGCTGGCGTCCGGCCGGGCCGTCTATGGAATCAATACCGGCTTCGGGAAGCTCGCCCAGACGCGCATCGCGCCGGGTGAGCTGGAGGAGCTTCAGAAACGCCTCGTCCTGTCGCACGCCTGCGGTGTCGGCGCGCCGCTGCCGCGCCGGGTCGTGCGTCTGATGATGGCACTCAAGATCGCTTCGCTCGGGCAGGGCAATTCCGGCATCCGGTGGACGACGATCGAGGCGCTCGAAACGCTGCTGACGGCAGGCGTTGATCCGGTCATCCCGTCGCAGGGTTCGGTCGGCGCATCGGGCGATCTCGCGCCGCTTTCACACCTCGCCGCGGTCCTGATGGGCGTTGGCGAGGCCGAGATCGGCGATGAGCGGGTATCGGCGGTCGAGGCCCTGAAGCGCGCGGGACTTGAACCTCTGGTGCTCGGGCCGAAGGAAGGCCTCGCGCTGCTCAACGGCACGCAATTCTCCACCGCGTGTGCCCTGGCCGGTGTGTTCGAGGCGGAGACCGCCTTCCGCACCGCCCTGGTGGCCGGCGCACTGAGTGTCGAGGCAGCCAAGGGGGCCACCGCGCCGTTCGATCCGCGCATTCATGCCGTACGGAGACACCAGGGTCAGATTGATGCGGCGGCCGCCTATCGCGGCCTGCTGGAGGGCAGCGCCATCGTGGAAAGCCATGCCAGGTGCGACAAGGTCCAGGACCCGTATTGCCTGCGCTGCCAGCCGCAGGTGATGGGCGCGGCCCTCGGCGTGCTGCGCCAGGCGGCGCACTCGCTCGAAGTCGAGGCCAATGCCGTCACCGACAATCCGCTGATCTTCGCGGAGGGTCCGGACGCGATATCGGGCGGAAATTTCCATGCCGAGCCGGTCGCTTTCGCCGCCGACATGATCGCGATGGCGGTGTGCGAGATCGGATCGATCAGCGAGCGGCGGCTGGCCCTGCTGATGGACCCGGCACTGTCCGGTCTCCCGGCTTTTCTGACGCCGGCTCCAGGACTTAACTCGGGTTTCATGATCCCGCAGGTGACCGCTGCCGCTCTGGTTTCGGAGAACAAGCAGCGCGCCATGCCGGCCAGCGTCGATTCCATTCCGACATCAGCGAACCAGGAAGACCATGTCTCGATGGCGGCGCACGGCGCCCGGCGTCTGCTCGACATGACGGCCAATCTGCACTGCGTGATCGGGATCGAGCTCCTCGCCGCGGCGCAGGGCATTGATTTCCATGACGGGCTGACATCGTCCCGGCCGCTCGAAGCCGCGCGGCGGACGATCCGGTCGGCGGTGGCGCGCCTCGAGGATGACCGCTATCTCGCGCCCGACCTCCAAGCCGCGACCGAGCTCGTGCGTTCCGGTGCCGTAGTCGCTGTGGCTGGCGATCTGCCTGGGCTGGAGAGCGCCCGATGAGTGAGGTTTTCAGCCTCCGCCGGGGTCAGGAACCGCTGGTCATTTCGATCCCCCATTCCGGGACCGACATTCCGGACGACATCGCCGCTCGGCTCGGTGAGACGGCGAGAAGTCTGCCGGACACGGACTGGTTCGTCGATCGGCTCTATGGCTTTGCCGAGGAGCTCGACGCCACGATTCTTTGCGCGAAATATTCACGCTACGTGATTGATCTTAATCGTGATCCGAGCGGTACGAGTCTCTATCCAGGGCAGGCAACGACCGGCCTTGTTCCGGTCGAACGCTTTGATGGCACCCCGCTCTATCGCGCCGGCGCGGAACCGGATGAAGCCGAGATCGAACATCGCCGCTCGCGCTATTTCGACCCCTATCACCGGGCGATTGCCGAGGAATTGTCGCGTGTCCGGACGCTGCACGGCTATGCCTTGCTCTACGACGCGCATTCGATCGCCTCGGTCGTGCCGCGCCTGTTCGAGGGCGAATTGCCGGTGCTCAATCTCGGAACCAATTCCGGAACGACCTGCGCGCCGGAGATCGAACGCGCGGCGGTGCGCACGATTCTCGCACAGGACGAGTATGAGGCGGTCTCGAACGGCCGCTTCAAGGGCGGCTGGATCACGCGCAGCTTTGGCCGGCCGCACACCAATGTCCACGCGCTCCAGATGGAGCTGGCGCAGCGCGCCTATATGGACGAAGCCGCAAAATCCTATGACGAGGCCAAGGCCGCCATGCTGCAGCCGGTCCTGAAATCCATTCTCGAGGCGGCGGTCGATGCCGCCGAGAAACTCCATTGGGAGGTATCGAAATGACCGGCACGCGGCTCGACAATGCACGCGTCATCCGCGCGAAACGGGGTCCGGAGCTGGACGCGAAGTCCTGGCTGACCGAAGCGCCGCTGCGCATGCTGATGAACAATCTCGACCCGGAAGTGGCCGAGAAGCCGGAAGAGCTCGTCGTTTATGGCGGGATCGGCCGCGCGGCGCGCGACTGGGAGAGTTTCGACCGTATCGTGTCGACGCTGAAGCGCCTGAACGATGACGAGACGCTGCTGGTGCAGTCGGGCAAGCCGGTCGGGGTGTTCCGCACCCACGCCGACGCGCCGCGCGTCCTGATCGCGAATTCCAACCTCGTGCCCGCCTTTGCCAACTGGGAGCATTTCCGCGAGCTCGATAAGAAGGGGCTCATGATGTACGGCCAGATGACGGCCGGGTCGTGGATCTATATCGGCAGCCAGGGCATCGTTCAGGGCACATACGAGACCTTCGTCGAGGCCGGGCGCCAGCACTATGGCGGCGATCTCAAGGGCAAGTGGATCCTGACCGGCGGTCTCGGCGGCATGGGCGGAGCGCAGCCGCTCGCCGGCGTTATGGCCGGGGCGTGCGTGCTGGCCGTGGAATGCCGTCCGTCACGGATCGAGATGCGCCTCAAGACCCGCTATCTCGACCACCGCGCCAACACGATCGACGAGGCGCTGGAACTCA
This sequence comes from Hyphobacterium vulgare, assembly GCF_042643335.1. Lineage (NCBI taxonomy): Bacteria > Pseudomonadati > Pseudomonadota > Alphaproteobacteria > Maricaulales > Maricaulaceae > Hyphobacterium > Hyphobacterium vulgare. Next base: position 264,876 of record NZ_JBHRSV010000001.1, on the reverse strand, counting down.
TCGGGGACGCCACCCGCGAAGGCCGGGCGATCAGCGTCGGCCTGCTCGGCAATGCGGCGGAGGTTTTCCCGGAACTGGTGAAGCGGGGCGTCAGGCCGGACATGGTCACCGACCAGACTTCGGCGCATGACCCGGTGAATGGCTATCTGCCCGCTGGCTGGTCGCTGGAGGAGTGGGATGGCGCCAAGGAGAGCGACCCGGACCGGGTTGCGAAGGCGGCGAAGGCCTCGATGGCGGAGCAGGTGAAGGCCATGCTGGCCTTCCATGAAATGGGTATTCCGACTTTCGATTACGGCAACAATATCCGCCAGATGGCGAAGGAAGTTGGCGTAACGAATGCGTTCGATTTCCCGGGTTTCGTGCCGGCCTATATCCGCCCGCTCTTCTGCAAGGGGATCGGCCCGTTCCGGTGGGCGGCGCTGTCAGGCGATCCGGAGGATATCTACAAGACCGATGCCAAGGTGAAGGAGATCATCCCCGATGATCCCCAACTGCACCGCTGGCTCGACATGGCGCGCGAGCGTATCGCGTTTCAGGGCCTGCCGGCGCGGATCTGCTGGGTCGGTCTGGGTCTGCGGCACAAGCTCGGCCTTGCGTTCAATGCGATGGTCGCATCAGGTGAACTCTCGGCGCCGGTCGTGATCGGCCGCGATCACCTCGACAGCGGTTCGGTGGCCTCGCCCAACCGCGAGACTGAGGCAATGATGGACGGGTCGGACGCGGTGGCGGACTGGCCGCTGCTCAATGCGCTCCTGAACACGGCGTCGGGCGCGACCTGGGTGTCGCTGCATCATGGCGGCGGAGTCGGCATGGGGTGGTCTATCCATTCCGGGCAGGTGATCTGTTGCGACGGTTCGCCGGAAGCGGCGAGGCGCGTCGAGCGCGTGTTGTGGAACGACCCGGGCACGGGCGTGATGCGCCATGCCGATGCTGGCTACGATATCGCGAAGGATTGCGCGCGGGAGCAGGGGCTGGATCTGCCGAGTTTGTGAAATGACCCAAACAATAATAAACCTCGACCAATATACTTTGACCAGCGTTCCGTTGACATTATTTTGCAACGGTCACGAAATTGGCAAGGCAACGGGATTTTTTTATAAATCTAATGGAGAAGTATTTCTAGTTTCTAACTGGCATGTGTTCTCCGGACGGAACTGTAATGATGGTCAACCACATCATACGTCTTCGGCAATACCAGACACTATAAAGTTTCCCATTTGCAAGAAGGGTGAGATTGGGAGATTTATTGACGCATCAATTAATTTATATGAAAACGAAAGAGCGGTTTGGTTTCAGCATGGCGAGCTGGGACAGGACTGCGACGTAGCAGTTTTAAGAATGATAGGTGCGAATTCTGATGAAGTAGAATTTTACTCATTACCGGTAGAGGATGATCAATCCAATATGATGCTTCGGGTATCGATGGATGTATTTATTTTGGGTTATCCAGAAGGAGCAACGCATTGGGGAGCAATGCCAGTATGGAAGCGTGAAAGTATTGCAAGTGAGCCAGAATTTCGGCTCGGTGGGCGTCCATTCTTCTTGGTAGATTCAGCAACCCGGCCCGGAATGTCTGGTTCGCCAGTTATCTTAGAAGTTTTGGTGGCTATTTCTCTCGCGATCGCCGTTTTATTATGACTGGTGGCATGCCTTCGCGATTTGTAGGTATTTATTCAGGGAGACAGCTACCAGTCCGACCTAATGAGGCACAGCTCGGGCGCGTTTGGCACGCTTCGGTAATCGACGAAATTCTCACTGAGGGCGTCCCAGGCAACTTCGAACTACGATAATCGGGACGCCTAGCTATACCCCTTCATGATCTCGGCGAGTTTCGCCGAGCCGGGGCAGAGTTTCGCATAGTCCATCTGGTTCAGCGGCGCGTCGGGAAGGCGGTTCATGTCGCCCATGTCGGGCCGGGTCTCGTCGATATAGAGCAGGCCGGTCAGCACTTCCGAGCCCTCGCGCGTGCGCAGGAGCTGGAAGGCCTGGTCGCGGTCGCGCGGATCATAGTCGCGGTCGAGCTTGCGAAGCGTAACATTGCCGCCGTGGTGCATCGGCACGGTGATGGCGCCGCCGTCCTGATATTCCGCGGTGATCTCGGCTTCTTCCGGCACGAAGTCGGCGTGGATGACCGGGTGATAGTATTCGTAGGTGTGGGCGTAGCTCTTGGTCGAACCCGCGTGGTCGTTGAAGGTCACGCAGGGGCTGACGATATCAATCAGGGCAAAGCCCTTGTGCGCCAGAGCCGCCTTCATCAGCGGCACGAGCTGTTTCTTGTCGCCGGAAAAGCCGCGCGCCACGAAGGTCGCGCCGAGCGACAGGGCCAGGAGGACCGGGTCGATTGGCGGCTGTTCGTTGACTTCGCCGTATTTCGCCCTGGTGCCGATGTCGGCGGAGGCAGAAAACTGGCCCTTGGTCAGGCCGTACACGCCGTTGTTCTCGATGCAGTAGAGCATGTTGAGATTGCGGCGGATGGCGTGGGCGAACTGGCCGATGCCGATGGAGAGCGAGTCTCCGTCGCCCGACACGCCGATATAGTAGAGTTCCGGATTGACCGCGGCGGCGCCGGTCGCGACCGACGGCATGCGGCCGTGGACCGAGTTGATGCCCGAGGACTGGCCGAGGAAATAGGCGGTGGTCTTGGACGAACAGCCGATGCCGGACACTTTGGCCGCGCGGTGCGGCTCCAGATTCATCTCGTGGAAGGCCTGCACGAAGGCGGCGGTCACACTGTCATGGCCGCAACCGGCGCAGAGCGTCGACATCACGCCTTCATAGTCGCGGACCGTCAGGCCCAGCTTGTTTCGCCGCAGATGCTTGTCGATGCGCGGTTTGACGATCGAGGTCATGGGATCAGCCCTGATTGGCGATGTGTTCGCGGACCCGATCGACGATCAGGTGTGGATTGGCCGGCATGCCGGCATAATCGAGGATGGAGACGAGCTGGTCCTTGCGCGCCGCCGTCTCGGTGACGAGCAGGGTGCGCAGCTGGGCATCGCGGTTCTGTTCGAGCACGAAGACCGTGTCGTAATTGGCGATGAAGTTCTCGATCTCCGGGTGGAAGGGGAAGGCGCGGACGCGCAGATAGTCGATGTCGAGATCGTCCTCGGCATTGAGGCGCGCAATCGCTTCCTTCGCCGCGCCGTCGCAGCCGCCGACGGTCAGGATGGCGATCCGGGTCGGCTTGCCGCAGCGGACGATCTCCGGACCCGGCACCTTGGTCGCGGCGTTCTTCCACTTTTGCAGGATGCGGTCGAGCACGTCCTGATAGGCCGCGCTGTCCTCGGTATAGCCGCCGAATTTCGTGTGGCCGGAACCGCGGGTGAAATAGGCGCCCTTCGGGTGTTCGCCCGGAATGGTGCGGTAGGGGATGCCGTCGCCGTCGACATCAAGATAGCGATAGAATTTCTCGATCTTTTCCAGATCGGCCGCGTGATAGACCTTGCCGCGGTCGGGACGGCGGCTGTCATCCCATTCCAGCTTCGGCGTCATCCAGTCATTCATGCCGATATCGAGATCGGACAGGACGAAGACCGGCGTCTGGAAGAGTTCGGCCAGATCGAAGGCCTCGACGGCGAAGTCGAAGCATTCCTTCGGGTTGGCCGGGAACAGCACGAGATGCTTGGTGTCGCCGTGGCTGGCATAGGCGGCGAGCAGGATATCGCCCTGCTGGGTCCGGGTCGGCATGCCGGTGGACGGGCCGACGCGCTGCACGTCGAACAACACGGCCGGGACTTCGGAATAATAGGCAAAGCCGATGAATTCGCTCATCAGCGAGATGCCGGGTCCGGAGGTCGGGGTGAAGGCGCGCGCGCCGTTCCACGAGGCGCCGATCACCATGCCGATGGCCGAGAGTTCATCCTCCGCCTGAATGATGCAGTAATTGTTGCGGCCGGTTTCCGGATCGACACGAAGCCGCTCGCAGAAGCTCTTGAAGCCGTCCATCAGCGAGGTCGACGGTGTGATCGGATACCAGGCGCCGAAGCTCGCCCCGGCATAGACACAGCCGAGCGCGGCGGCGGTGTTGCCGTCGATCATGATGCAGCCGGACGTCTTGTCGAGCGCCTGCAGCTTGAAGGCGAGGGGCTGGGTGAAGTTTTCCTTCGCGTAGTTGTAGCCCATCTCCACCGCCTGCATGTTGGGCGGGATGAGCTTCGGCTTGGCGCCGAACATTTCCTCGACGAGGGACTGGATCACGGCCATGTCGACGCCGGTCAGCGCGGCGACCACGCCGACATAGGCCATGTTCTTCATCAGCACGCGGGTGCGGGCGTTGGCGAAATTCTCGTTGCACATCCGCGCCAGCGGAATGCCCAGAACGGTGACGTCGTCGCGCGCGAGAAGCGAGGGGCGTGGCCAGGTGCTGTCATAGATCAGCACGCCGCCGGGCGAGACGTCCTTCAGGTCGCGGGCATAGCTCTCCAGATTCATCGCGACCATGATGTCGACTTCGCCGGACCGGCCGGTCCAGCCGTCGCCGGTGACGCGGATCTCGTACCAGGTCGGCAGGCCCTGGATATTCGACGGGAAGAGGTTCTTTCCCACGACCGGGATGCCCATGCGGAAAATGGCCTTCATGAGCAGGCCGTTGGCACTGGCCGAGCCGGTGCCGTTCACATTGGCGATCTTGATGACGAAGTCGTTGACGCGGGTCCGGGCGGACGTCCCGGTGACGGCATTCATTCGGCAGCTCTCCGGCGGGCGCGCTCGGCGGCTTCATCGTCCGCGTGCGGCAGGAAGATTTCGGACAGGGCCATGTCCCACGCCGCCGTCGGGCAGCGTTCGGCACACAGACCGCAATGCAGGCAGAGGTCCTCGTCCTTGACCATGACCCGGCCGGTATTCGGCAGGTCCTCGGACACGTAGAGGGCCTGGTCGAGATTGTCGGCGGGCGCGGACAGGCGCTGGCGCAGATCGGCTTCCTCGCCATTCACCGTGATCGTCAGGCAGTTGACCGGGCAGATGTCGATACAGGCGTCGCACTCGGTGCAGGCGCTGGCGGTGAAGACGGTCTGGACGTCGCAGTTCAGGCAGCGTTCCACCTCGACGGCGGTCTGCTGCGGGTCGAAACCGAGCTCGACTTCGGTGTCGAGATCCTTGAAGCGCTTGGCCAGTTCGACATGCGTCATCTGGCGGCGCTGCGACGGGTCGTAGCCGTTGGAATAGGCCCACTCATTGTGGCCCATCTTCGCGGTTTCGAGATTGAGGCCGCGCGGCAGGCGCTCCGACACGTCGAGGCCCTGGCAATGCTTGTCGATCGAGATCGCCGCCTGGTGGCCATGCTCGACCGCCCAGATGATGTTCTTCGGGCCGAACGCGCTGTCGCCGCCGAAGAAGACGCCGGGGCGGGTGCTCTCGAACGTCGTCTCGTCGACGACCGGCACCTCCCATTTGTCGAACTCGATCCCGAGATCGCGCTCGATCCAGGGGAAGGCGTTTTCCTGGCCGATGGCGAGGATCACGTCGTCGCACGGAATGGTCTTTTCGCCGACGATGCGGGTGTCGGTGATCCGGCCGCGCGCGTCGGTGTCGTATTCCATCAGTTCGAACGTCATGCCGACCAGCTTGCCGTTCTCGACCACGAAGGCCTTGGGCGAGTGGTTGACGACGATCTCGACATTTTCCTCTTCGGCGTCTTCCAACTCCCACGGGGAGGCCTTGAAGAATTCGCGCGGCTTGCGGGCCATCACCTTCACATCATCGGCGCCGAGGCGCAGCGAGGTACGGCAGCAATCCATCGCGGTGTTGCCGACGCCGATGATCAGGACGCGCTTGCCGATCGACTTGACGTGATCGAAGGCGACCGATTCCAGCCAGGAAATGCCGATATGAATGTTGGCGTCGGCCTCCTGGCGGCCGGGCAGGTTCAGCTCCTTGCCCTTCGGCGCGCCGGAGCCGACGAAGACGGCGTCATAGCCTTCCGAGAGCAGGTCGTTCAGGGAATTGATGCGATGACCGGTCTTCAGCGTCACGCCCATGTCGAGGATGTAGCCGATCTCCTCGTCCAGCACGCGCTCCGGCAGGCGGAAGGACGGGATGTTGGAGATCATCAGACCGCCGGGCTTTTCCAGCGCTTCGAAGACGGTGCAGTCATAGCCGAGCGGGGCGAGGTCGTTGGCGACGGTCAGCGAGGCGGGTCCGGCCCCGATCAGCGCAATCTTCTTGCCGTTCTTCGCGATCGGCGCGCGCGGCAGCAGGTCTGCGACCTCGTCCTTGTGGTCGGCGGCAACGCGCTTCAGCCGGCAGATCGCAACCGGTTCGTCCTCCACGCGCGTCCGGCGGCAGGCCGGTTCGCAGGGCCGGTCGCAGACGCGGCCGAGAATGCCCGGAAAGACGTTGGAGCGCCGGTTGACCATGTAGGCGTCGGTAAAACGCCCCTGGGCGATGAGCCGGATATATTCCGGCACCGGCGTGTGCGCCGGGCAGGCATGCTGGCAATCGATGACCTTGTGGAAATAGTCAGGATCGGCCGTATCGGTCGGCTTCATGCGATATCCCCGCGAGCCTTGTCGGCCCCTCGGTTTCCCCTCCAAACGTCTGACGACACCATAGGCCTGTTCCGGGGGGCGACCGCAAGACTTTCCTTCGCTCCACGACAGGACTATTGGCAGGGGCGAGCGACCTGACGAGGACAAGATGAGCGACGCTTTCTATGCCCACCTGCGCGAGACGCTGAAGGAGATCGAGGCGGAAGGGCTGTACAAGCGCGAGCGCGTGATCGCCTCGGAGCAGTATTCCGAGATCGATGTCGTGCGGAACGGCAAGACCGATCACGTCATCAATTTCTGCGCCAACAACTATCTCGGCCTGGCGAACCGGCCGGAACTGGTCGCTGCCGCGAAGGACGCGCTCGACACCTATGGCTATGGCGTTGCGTCGGTGCGTTTCATTTGCGGCACGCAGACGGTTCACCGCGAACTGGAAAAGGCGATCGCCGAGTTTACCGGGCAGGAGGATTCGATCCTTTATGCTGCGGCGTTCGACGCCAATGGCGGCGTGTTCGAACCGCTGCTCGACGAAAATGACGCGATCATCTCCGACGCGCTGAACCACGCCTCGATCATCGACGGCGTCAGGCTCTGCAAGGCCAAGCGCTTCCGCTACGCCAATTCCGACATGGACGATCTCGAGACACAGCTGAAGGCCGCCGATGCGGCCGGGGCGCGCCACAAGCTGATCGTCACCGACGGCGTGTTCTCGATGGACGGCTATATCGCTAACCTGAAAGCGATCTGCGATCTCGCCGACAAGTATGATGCGATGGTGATGGTCGATGACTGCCACGCGCACGGCTTCATGGGCGCGAAGGGGCGCGGGACGCCGGAACATTGCGGCGTCATGGGAAGGGTCGACATCATCACGGGCACGCTCGGCAAGGCGCTTGGCGGGGCGATGGGCGGTTTCACCGCGGCGAAGCAGGAAGTCGTGGACCTGCTGCGCCAGCGCTCGCGGCCTTACCTCTTCTCGAACTCGCTGGCTCCCGCCATTGCGGGCGCGTCGCTGAAGGCGCTGGAAATGGTCCGCGAGGGCGACGATCTGCGCGCGCGACTGTTCGACAATGCGAAACGTTTCCGCGCGGGGATGAGCGCGGCGGGCTTCGACCTTCTGCCCGGCGAACACCCGATCATCCCGGTCATGCTGGGCGATGCGAAGCTGGCGCAGCAGATGGCCGCCGATCTGATGGATGAGGGCGTCTACGTGATCGGCTTCTTCTATCCGGTCGTGCCCAAGGGCAAGGCGCGGATCCGCACACAGATGAGCGCCGCCCACACGCCGGAACAGATCGACCGCGCCATCGCGGCTTTCACCAAGGTGGGCAAGAAGCTAGGGGTTGTTTCCTGATCGGGACGCGCGCCTTTTCCTCCCCCGCTTGCGGGGGAGGTGGGCCGAACAGCGTTCGGGCCGGAGGGGGGATTTCCCCCCTCAGTCTCGCGCGATGCGCTCGACAGCTCCCCCGTAAACGGGGGAGCAAACACCCATGAAACCCGCAAACCTCGCCTTCCTGTCCGCCTTCGGTTTCACTGCCGCGGTGATCGTCTTCGTCGTCCTGTTCGGACAGACGATGCCGCAGACGGCGGCGGGCATGGCGGAGGGGTATGAGACGCCGATCCTGGCGCTGGAATTCGCCAACTCGCGCGATGACCTCGCCTTCGTCCGCGCTGAAGACGCCGGTGAGCTTCGCGCGGGCTTCATCGCGGGCCAGCGGCTCGATGTCTGGTTTCCGCTCGCCTATGGCGGGCTGATGATCGTTGTGCTGGCAGGTCTCGCCTTGCGCGGCCGGCCGCTGGCCTGGGTTGGCGTTCTGGCCGCGGCGATCGCGATCCCGGCGGACTGGTGGGAGAATGCCGTGATCCACCAGATCCTGACCGATCCCGAGGGCGCACCGGCGCATCTGCCCGCGCTGGCAGCGTCGACCTTCACGAAATGGTTCGCGATTTCCGGCGCGGCTGAGATCTTCGCCCTGGCGGTTTTGCGGCAGGGCTGGTGGCCGCTCGCCATTCTCGCCTTGCCCTGTTCCATCGCCTGGCCTGTCGTCGCGGTCATGGGCGCGCCGGGTGGGCTGGCCGAATTGGGTTCGACCGCGACGACGCTTTTCTTCCTGACACTGCCGGTCACGGCAGGCTGGGCGCTTTACCGGGGACGGCGGGAAAAAATCGCCTGAGGGGCGAGTGCATCCGAATTTCGCCCCATTGGCATCTCAGGGTTAACGCCAAGGACAGGAGGGCGAGATGACCAATGCCACCATGACGATGGAGGAGGGTGTCCGCGTATCGGACAATGCCCGCCCCCAGGACGAACTGCTTCCATTCCTCAACAACTTCCACGACATCTTCACGACGATCGGTGTCGTGCTGCTCGGAGGCGGTCTCGCTTTCGGCGCGGCGCAGGTCTTCCAGGCGTCGGGACAGGACATCGAGACGTTTTCCGGCCAGGCCCTGCTGATGGGGCTGATCGCCGGGATCGGCGTGATCCTGTGGCTGATTTCGGCCGTTCTGGTCGGAAGCCAGCGGCGCATCCTGCCGGGGATCGTGCTGTCGCTCGGTTTCGTCGGGGCCGCCGCGACGGTGCTCGTCTGGCTCTATATCCGCTTCCTGATGGACGGGTCGGGCATTTCCTTTGACGCGATCGAAGCGCGCTTCGACGCGATGGATGACCCGGAGACATTCACAAGGGCGGCGACAAACGAAATCGCGGGCGCCTTGCCCTGGGCACTGCGTATCGCGCCGATCGTTGCGGGCATCGCCGTGCTGATCCCGATCGCGCTCTACTATTTCAGCTTCCGCCTGCCATTCACCGGCGGCCTCTTCGGGGTCGCGCTGGTGAGCCTGGCGGGTCTGACCCTGCTGACCTTCGAGCCCTATTACTACGTGGTCTACATGCCGACGGTGAATGTGGTGCTCGGTGGCCTTTTGCTGTTCGCGGGCATCGTGTTTGACGCGCGGGACCCGAACCGGCAGACGCGAATCGCCGGAACGGCCTTCTGGCTGCATTTCTTTGCCGCGCCGATTCTCCTCAGTGCGGTCCTGAACGTCACGCAGATGGGCTGGACGCTGACCGAGGCCGACTTCAACGAGACCACGATGCTGGGCGTCTTCGGTGCGCTCGGCGGGAATGGCGAAAACGCGACGCAGATTGCGATCACCGCGCTGATCGTGATCGGTGTATTTGCGCTGGTCTCGCTGCTCATCAATCGCCGGGCATTGATTGTCTCCGGACTGCTGACCGCGGGCATCTCGATCGGGATCATCGTCAACGGGGCCGGTCTCGGTGCGGGTGCCGTTGTCGCGATCACGCTTGTGCTGCTCGGCGGCACGGTCGTGCTGCTCGGGGCGGCGTGGAATCCGGTGCGGCGGGTTCTGCTGGCGCCGTTCCCGTCGGACGGACCGCTGGCGCGAATCTTCCCGCCGGTCGGGACGCATGCCGGCTAGGCATCTGCAGGACGGATTGTAACGGGGGCGGGGGGTGCGCTAGATCACCCCTCGCAAACCCGCGACACAAAGGCCGTCCCCCATGAAAGCCCTCGCCAAGCTGAAACCCGAAACCGGCATCTGGATGATCGAGGATGCGCCGAAGCCCGAGATCGGGCCGGACGACGTCCTCATCAAGGTCGGCAAGACCGCGATCTGCGGCACCGATATCCACATCTACAACTGGGATGACTGGGCGGCCGCCAACGTGCCGACGCCGATGGTGGTGGGCCATGAATATTCCGGCGTGGTCGAGGCGGTCGGCCGCGACGTGACCCGGGTGAAGGTGGGTCAACGGGTCTCCGGCGAGGGCCATGTCGTGGGCGAAAAGTCGCGCGCGGCGCGGGCCGGCAAATTCCACCTCGACCCGGAGACCAAGGGCGTCGGGGTCAACATCACCGGCGCGTTTGCCGATTATGTGAAAATCCCGGCCTTCAACGTCGTGCCGCTGCCCGATGACGTGCCGGACGAGATTGGCGCCATCCTCGACCCGCTTGGCAATGCGGTGCACACCGCGCTGCAATTCGATCTGGTGGGCGAGGACGTGCTCGTCACCGGCGCGGGACCGATCGGCATCATGGCCGCCGCCGTCGCCCGCCATGTCGGCGCGCGCCATGTCGTGCTGACCGACATCAATTCCGATCGCCTGAAACTGGCCGAGGGCGTCGTGCGCAATCTGCGCACCGTCAACACGGCGGAAGAAGACCTCAAGGCCGTCATGGCCGAACTGAAAATGACCGAGGGTTTCGATGTCGGCCTTGAAATGTCGGGTGCTGCCCCGGCCTTCAACCAGATGCTCGACAGCCTCGTCATGGGCGGAAAGATCGCCATGCTCGGCCTGCCCTCGAAGCCGATCCCGGTCGATTTCGGCAAGCTGGTGCTGAAGGCCATCACGCTGAAAGGCGTCTATGGCCGCGAGATGTTCGAGACCTGGTACAAGATGCTGGCGATGCTGCAGTCGGGGCTCGACGTGTCGGGCATCATCACCCACCGCCTGCCGGCGAACGACTTCCAGAAGGGCTTCGACGCGATGCGGTCGGGCAAGTCCGGCAAGGTGGTTCTGGATTGGACGCAATAGCCGAACGAACGATCTGGGTCGTAGCATTTCTGGCCCAGATTGCGGGGTGGTCAGCCCTGATCTGGTGGGACTACGACTTCCGCCAAAAGCTTCGCTATTCGCGGTGGGACAACAATCCGGCGCTCGGTATTCCGTTCAGCGTCCTTTATGGGGTCGGCTATCTCATCGCGTTTCTGGTATTGCCCCTGATACCGACGGCTATCCTGGTCGGAGCGACAGTGTTGATATTCAAGGCTTTAGGCGCCGATGTCGGCTTCTGAACGGAGACAGGACTTGACCATTCCCTCCCGCCCTCTCGACTTCTCGGAAAAACCCGAAGCGGAGATGCGCGCCGAGGCGCGCGCCTTCTACGAGGATATGAAGCGGCGGCGGACGGTGCGCGAGTTTTCCGGCCGCGACGTGCCGCGCGAGATCATCGAAAACGCGATCCTCGCCGCCGGTACCGCGCCTTCAGGCGCCAATCACCAGCCCTGGCATTTCTCCGTCATCGGCAAGGGCGAAGTCCGCTCCCGCCTGCGCGAAGCGGCGGAGGCCGAAGAGCGGGCCTTCTACACCGAGAAGGCCAGCGCGGAGTGGCTCGAAGCCCTGGCCCCGCTCGGGACGGACGATCACAAGCCCTATCTGGAGATCGCGCCCTGGCTGATCGCCGTCTTCGCGCAGCGGCGCGGCGGCGTGACGGCGGGCGAGAACAAGAAGAATTACTATGTCAGCGAGAGCGTCGGCATTGCCTGCGGCTTCCTGCTGGCGGCTCTACACCGCGCCGGACTCGCCACACTGACGCATACGCCAAACCCGATGGGCTTCCTGTCGGAGATTTGTGGCCGGCCAGAGAATGAGAAGCCTTACATGCTGATTGTCGCTGGCTATCCAGCGGAGGGCGCGACGGTCCCAGAACACGCGCTGATCAAGAAGCCTCTGTCCGACATCTGCGACTTCATCGAGTAGGTCCATGCCGCGCGAGATCATCATCGAGCGCGACTATGCGCTGGACGCCGACTCGCATTTCGCCCGCATCGTCCGCTATGACGAACTGGCCGAGGCGATGTCGGGTCAGGTCCGCTACGAAGGTATGCCCGAGGGCGAGGTCACCAAGGGGCAGAGTGTCGATCTGAAGCTCTTCCTCCATGGCTGGCTGCCGATGGGGCGCTGGCACATTGATGTGATGGACCGGAATGATGCCGAGCGGCGGCTGGAAAGCCGGGAACATGGCTGGATGGCGAAGCGCCACGACCATGTTCTGACGGTGACGCCGTTACCCGGCGGGGGATGCCGGCACCGCGACCATCTGATCGTCGATGCCGGGCTGATGACCGGCTTCTATGCCCGGACGGCGAGGCGCATGTACGAGCAGCGCCATGATCAGCGCCAGAAGCTGCGCGGGCAGGAGACCGCCTAGTTCTGCACCTGCACGCGGTGGATGATCGCCGTGGTCGACCAGATCAGCGTGATCAGCCAGCCGATGACGGTCCAGCCGAACAGCAAATTCGTCAGGAAGATCGCGAAGGCGTTGTGATGCCCGCGCAGAAGCGCGACGAGCGTCGGGATGAAATAGAGCAGGGCGGGGATCAGCAGGATTTCCATGTCCGGCACTCCTTATCGAATTTCGATAAAGAAATAGCGCGCGCGGGGCCACTCCGCAATGGGCTGCGGGAGGGATTTGCGGGGCGGGAGTCCCGTAATCATTGACATGGGGTTCCCGCGAAAGCGGGAATCCGAAACCGGGTGCTAGCCTCAGGTCCCCATTTTCATGGGGACCCCAGGTTCAAGTCTTCGACGCTCCCCGGTTTCGCGTGAGTGAAGACCGGAGTCCTGCTGGATCCCGGATCGGCTTCGCCGTCCGGGAAACGTCTTGGGGTCCTAAACCCCCGGATCGTCGGGGAAGCGGTAGTCGGCGTAGATCTCGCGCAGCTTGGTCTTGAGGATCTTGCCCGTCGCGCCGATCGGCATCTGGTCGATGAAGACGATGCCGTTCGGGATCCACCATTTGGCGACCTTGCCCTCGAGATATTCGATGATGGATTCCGGGTTCGGTTCCTTGCCCGGCAGCAGCTGAACCACCAGAAGCGGGCGTTCCTGCCACTTGGTGTGCGGCATGCCGACGGCGGCGGCCATGGCAATGTCCGGATGTCCCATCGCCGCGTTTTCCAGATCGATCGAGCTGATCCATTCGCCGCCGGACTTGATCACGTCCTTGGAGCGGTCGGTGATGGTCATGAAGCCGTCGCGGTCGAGATGGGCGACATCGCCGGTCTTGAACCAGCCATCGTCGGTGAAGCTCTCGCGTCCGGCACCGCGGAAATAGCCCGAGGCGATCCACGGGCCGCGAACATGGACGTGTCCGGCCGACTGGCCGTCCCAAGGAAGCTCCTTGCCCTCGTCGTCGACGATGCGCATGTCGACGCCATAGACGAGACGGCCCTGCTTCAGCTTGACCTTCACTTCCGCTTCGCGGTCGAGCCCCTCATGCTTCGGCAGCGGCGTGTTGACCGTGCCGAGCGGGCTCATTTCGGTCATGCCCCATCCCTGCTGCATGCGGACGCCGTAATTGTCCTCATAGGCGCGCAGGAGGGCTTCGGGCAGGGCCGAGCCGCCGATCAGCACGCGTTCGACGCTATCGATGCGCTTGTCGTTCTCGCGCAGATACTGCAGCAGTCCGAGCCAGACGGTCGGCACGCCGGCCACGTAGTTGACCTTTTCGGTCTCGATGAGCTCGTGCAGGCTGGCGCCGTCGAGCTGTGCTCCCGGCATGACGAGCTTCGCGCCGGTCATCGGCGTGGCGTAGGGGATGCCCCAGGCGTTGACGTGGAACATCGGCACGACGGGCAGGGCAACGCCCTTGGCGCCGACCCCGATTACGTCGGAGGCACAGGTTGCCATCGCGTGCAGCACGGTCGAGCGATGCGAATAGAGCACGCCCTTCGGATCGCCGGTGGTGCCCGATGTGTAGCACAGGCCGGCGGCAGCATTCTCGTCGAATTGCGGCCAGTCGAAATCAGCCTTGTGCGCACCGATCAGGTCCTCGTAGGCGGTGCTTTTCACCTTGGTTTTCGACGTCAGTTCGGAACCGCCGAGAATAACCCAGTGCTTCACGCCCTTGGCGTGCGGCGCGATCGCGTCGACCAGCGGCGCGAACTGGACGTCGAAGAAAACCGCCTTGGACTGGGCGTGTTCAAGCATCCAGGCGATCTGGTCGGGCGCGAGGCGCGGATTGACGGTGTGGACCACGGCGCCGATGCCGGAAATCCCGTAGTAGAGTTCGAAATGCCGATGCGAGTTCCAGGCGATGGTGGAGACCCGGTCGGTCGGCTTGATCTTCAGCGCTTTGGTCAGCGCATTGGCCAGCTGACCGGTCCGCGTCCAGGCGTCGCCGTAACCGTAGCGATGGATCTGTCCGCTTTCGGGCAATCGCGTCACGATTTCGCGCTCGCCGTGGCAGCGCGCGCCGTGCCGCAAGATGCCCGAGATCATCAAGGGCATGTCCATCATTTCGCCACGCATCGTCATGTAATTCCTCCCCTTGGACGCATTTTGCCGGTCCGTTACCGGCATGAAACGCGGGATGACCGCCCCGCGCAATCCTTTTAGAAAATGGATTGCAACGGCTTGCAGTCGAGTCGGCGATGGAAGGACGATTGAACGTGCAGCAACTGCCTGAATATTCGGACATTCTGGATGCCGCGCGGCGGATTGCAGCCGAGGCCGTCCATACCCCGCTTTTGGAAAACGAAGTGCTCAACGCGCGAACCGGCGGCCGGGTGCTGATCAAGCCGGAATGCCTGCAGCGTACCGGATCTTTCAAATTCCGCGGTGCGTACAACAGGCTCTCGGTCATTCCCGCGGCGGATCGATCCAGAGGCGTCGTCGCCTTTTCCTCTGGAAACCACGCCCAGGGCGTGGCCTGTGCGGCCAAGCTTCTGGGCATTCCGGCCATCATCGTGATGCCGTCGGATGCGCCGAAGGTGAAGGCCGACGGCGTGCGCCGCTATGGTGCCGAAATCGTCGCCTATGACCGCGAAAGGGACGACCGCGAAGCCATCGCCGCGACCTATGTCGAGGAACGCGGCATGACGCTGGTGCCGTCCTATGATGACCCCTTCATCGTCGCCGGGCAGGGCACATGCGGCCTTGAGATTGCCCGCAGTCTCGAGAATTTGAACCTGACGCCCGACGCGCTGGTTTGCTGCACAGGCGGCGGC
This sequence comes from Hyphobacterium vulgare, assembly GCF_042643335.1. Taxonomy (NCBI): domain Bacteria; kingdom Pseudomonadati; phylum Pseudomonadota; class Alphaproteobacteria; order Maricaulales; family Maricaulaceae; genus Hyphobacterium; species Hyphobacterium vulgare. The sequence continues at coordinate 249,634 of NZ_JBHRSV010000001.1, read as the reverse complement.
GGACTGATCGCCGGCATCGGCCTCGCCATGAAGCATCACTTCCCGCAGGTCGAGATCTGGGCGGCGGAACCGGAAGGCTTTGACGACCATGCCCGGTCGCTCGCTGCGGGAGAACGCGTGTCGAATGCGCGCCTCGGCGGATCGGTTCAGGATGCGCTGCTGACCCCGTCACCCGGAAAGATCACCTTCGCGCTCAACCAGCGCCAACTGACCGGTGCGGTGCAGACGACGGATGATGAGGCGCTCGATGCGGTGGCGTTCGCTTATGCGCATCTGAAGCTGGTCGCCGAACCGGGCGGTGCCACCGCGCTCGGTGCCATTCTGGCGGGCAAGATCGACGTCAAGGACCGCACGGTCGTTTGCGTCCTGACCGGCGGCAATGTCGACCCGGATATCTACCGGCGCGCGCTCGACCGTCTGTGATCTAGCGCCGCCAGTTCGGTGAGCCGCGATTGAGGTCGTCCATGATCCGCAAGGGGACGGGAGATCCGTCGCCCAGGCGGTAGCGGTAGACCTGCGTGTTCTCGATGATGCGCTGGACGTAGTTCCGGGTTTCGGAGAACGGGATCATCTCGATCCAGTCAATCGGGTCGATGCCCGCGGCCCGCGGATCGCCATAGGCCTCGATCCAGGCACGGGAACGGTGCCCGCCGGCATTGTAGGCGGCGAAGGACAGGATGTAGGAGCCGTCGAATTCGTCGATCACTTCCTGCAGGTGATAAAGGCCGAGCCGCATGTTGTAGTCGGCGTCATAGCTCAGCCATTCGAAATGATAGGGCAGGCCCACGTCGCGGGCTGTCGCGCGTGCGGTTGCGGGCATCATCTGCATCATGCCGCGCGCGCCGGCGCTCGAAATCGCCGTGGCGTCGAATTCGGTCTCCTGGCGGATGATGCCGTGCACGACCGCAGTTTCCGGCGTGGCGTAGGACACGTCCGGCAGCTCGATAACGGGATAGGAATCACTGGTCAGGACGTGCCAGCGGTAGCCAGCGGCCTTGGCGGCGCGGACGGCTTCGCGATTGTTGAGATATTCCCGGGCCAGTCCGGCGAGCAGCGCGCTTTCGGCGGGGTCTTCAAGTTCGTCGTCGAGATGGAAGATGAAGACGCGGAAAAAGTAGTCCTCGTTCATCTCGCCCAGAAGGTGCAGTGCCCGAGCCACGGGCCGGGATTCGAAGACCTGCCGCGTTTCCTCGGACGGCTCGGGATCTGGCGGCATCGACAGCATGGCGTTCTCGCCTTCGAGCGCGACGATGGCCAGCTGGCCGTAATAGGCGGTCTGGTGCTCGGCGGCCTGGCGGTAATAGGTTTCCGCGAGCTCGGCATTGCCCATCGCTTCGGCAGCGCGGCCCTGCCAGTAGCGGCCCCGCGAGACCGAGACCGGATAGGAAACACCGTCGAGCAACCGGGTGAAATGCTCCAGCGCGACCGCAGGCCGGTCAAGGAAGCGCAAGGCAAACCAGCCGGCCAGGAATTCGGCGTCCGCGAAATCGGCGCCTTCCGACATGCCATTGGCCGAAGCCAGGTCGTAGGCGGTCTGGAAGTCGCGGTCGCGGATCAGGTTCAGGATGGCCAAGCGGCGCTCCAGCCAGATCGCTTCCAGCGCGTCGTGGTTGGGATATTCGGCCGGGATCTCGAGCAACAGCTCAAGCGCGCCGTCTTCAAGGCCGGCACGCCGCCGCCAGCGGGCCCGCTCGTAAAGCAGGCTTGTGTGGTTGGAGAGCGAGGCCGGGACCGCCTCGACGGCGGTGTCCACTCCGCCCGACCGGCCGGCGAGGCGGATTCGGGCGTCGACCAGCCGCCGCCATCCCGGCTCGAGCACGGGAAGCAGGGCAGTCGCGGCCGTGCGCTGGTCCTGCCACAGCAGCATGTCGGCGCGGGCCTGATGGTCGTCGGTGCGCAGGCGGCGCCGATGTTCGGTGAGGATTTCGGCTTGCCGGTAGAGGCGGAAAGTGTTCTGGCGCCAGGCTTCGCGGATCAGTTCGGTGCCCTGCGCCTCCGCACCCGAGGCGATGAAAGCTTCTCCGAGCGCGATCCGACCTTCGCCTGATTGCGGAGGATTGCCCTGAAACCAGCCTGATATGAAGACCGGCGACAGGCCGGAGGTTGCAATCTTGAACTCGGCTTCGCGGCGGATGAAGTCGTATTGCGGCCAGCCCTGGAGTTCATCGAGCGCGAGGTCGAGCTCCATGAAGGTCGCGCTCTCGTCGGACGTCGCGATGCGCCAAAGAAGGATGTTGCGCGCGATCGGGTCGGACAAGCGGCCGCGGATGTCGCGCACCCGGTCCCATTCGCCGTCGGATGCAGCGCGCAAGCCGCTCCGGAACAGGGTGAAGTCGTGGTCGTCGAGATAGGCCGAATGGTTCGGCACGTCAGGCTTCAGCCTCGGAGCCGGTCCGCCGTCCTGGGCGAAGGCGGGGGAGGCGAGCGCAATCGAAAACAGTCCGATGAAGGCAAGCACACGGATCAACATGGGGGCGAAACGTTCTTTGCGCGCGGAATGTTGCGCATCATGATGCAGCCACACCGCGTCTGTCCACAGCGATCCCGGTCCCTTGGCGGGCGGCGTGCAGATGGATATGGTCCGCGCCCTTCGTTCCGAGCCAGAGGTCTGACACATGTTTCGCGGTTCCCTGACTGCACTGGTGACGCCGTTCAAGAATGGTGCCGTCGATGAGGGCGCTTTCGAGGCGCTGGTCGAGCGTCAGATCGCATCGGGCACGCATGGGCTTGTCCCGATGGGGACCACCGGAGAATCGCCGACGCTGTCGAAGGACGAACACTTCCGGGTGGTGGAACACTGCCTGCAGATCGCGGACGGCCGCGTGCCGGTGATCGCCGGCACCGGGTCGAATGCCACGGACGTCGCGATCGGTAACCAGCGCAAGGCGAAAGAGCTTGGCGCGGCGGCCGGCCTCGTCGTCTCGCCCTATTACAACAAGCCGTCGCAAGCCGGGCTGTATGAACATTTCAAGGCGATCAACGACGCCGTCGACCTGCCGATCATCGTCTACAACATTCCGGGCCGGTCGGTGGTGGATATCTCCAACGAGACGATGGCGCGCATTGCCGGACTCTCGCGCGTGATCGGAGTCAAGGACGCCACCGGCGACCTGACGCGGGTCAGCGCGCTGCGTCATCTGATCGGTCCGGACTTCGTCCAGCTGTCGGGAGAGGACGCTACGGCACTGGCCTATAATGCAGCGGGCGGCGTTGGATGCATCTCGGTCACATCGAACGTGGCGCCGGAATTGTGCGCGCGACTGCAGGAGGCGACTTTGGCGGGCCGGTTCGCCGATGCTCTTGAGATACAGGACAAGCTCTGGCCGCTGCATCGGGCGCTGTTCCTCGCACCCAGCCCGGGTCCGGCGAAATACGCGCTGTCGCTGCTGGGCCTGTGCCGGGAGGAGTTGCGCCTGCCGCTGGTCGGACCGGATGATGCGGTGAAGGCCGAAATTCGCGCCGCGATGGACCATGCGGGGCTGTTGTGAGCCAGGCCGACAACAATGCCATTGCGGTCAACCGGCGTGCGCGTTTCGACTACGAGGTCCTGGAAACGTTCGAAGCCGGGATCCAGCTCGTCGGCAGCGAGGTCAAATCCCTGCGTGACGGGCGCGCCAACATCGCCGAGGCCTATGTCGGGCCGGACGGTGACGAGATCTATCTGATCAATGCCGATATTCCGCCTTACAGCCACGGCAACCAGTTCAACCATGAACCGCGGCGCAAGCGGAAACTCCTGCTCAACCGCAAGGAAATCAACAAGCTGGCGGGTGCGGTGCAGAAGGAGGGCCTGACGATCGTTCCGCTGCGGCTCTATTTCAATGGCCGCGGGCTGGTGAAGCTCCAGATCGGGCTCGCCAAGGGCAAGAAGACGATCGACAAGCGCGAGACGATCAAGCGCCGCGACTGGGACCGCAACAAGCACCGCCTGATGAAGAATTTCGGCTAGCGGCCGAGCCAGGACCGGATCGCGTCGAACACGTCGTCGAACATGGCAACGGTCAGCCTTCCGGTATTGGTGTTGTACCGGGAGCAGTGATAGCTGTCGAAAAGCCGGACCGGCCCGTGCGGGCCGTCCAGATCGGCCTCCGCGCCATGGGCGAAGGTTGCCGCATTCAGCTTGTAACCCAGTGTCTTCAGCGTGTTGTCGTGCGCGATCTTCCCGAGCGCGAGGATGGCTTTGAGCCGAGGCAGGGCGGCAATACGCGCCTCCAGATAGGGCCGGCACTGGTTCGCTTCGACGGTCTCGGGCTTGTTCTGCGGCGGCACGCAGCGCACGGCGTTAGTGATCATCGCCCCGTCCAGCGTCACGCCGTCGCCGGCATGGGCGGCATAGGTGCCGCGCGAGAAGCCGTGCTTTTCCAGCGTCGCGTAGAGCAGATCCCCGGCATAGTCGCCGGTGAAGGGGCGGCCGGTCTGATTGGCACCTTTCAGGCCCGGGGCCAGGCCGACGATCAGGAATTCCGCGTCCGGATCGCCGAAGGAGGGGACCGGAGCGTTGAAGAAGGTCGGATAGGCCGTTGCATTCGCTTCCCGGAAGGCCACGAGGCGCGGACAGAGCGGGCAGTCGAGCGGTGGCTCGGGCGGGACCGGCATCACTCGGCGTTGCGCGGTTCGCGGGCTTCCCGGCCGATCAGCTTTTCGAGATCGGCGACGTCGATGAAGGCGTCGGCCTGACGGCGCAGATCGTCGGAAATCATCGAGGGCTGGGATTTCATCGACGACACGACCGAGACGCGGGTGCCGCGGCGCTGGCACGCCTCGACCGCGGCGCGGAAATCGCCATCGCCGGAGAACAGGACGATGTGGTCGAGCCAGGCGGCTGCCTCGATCAGATCAACGGCCATCTCGACGTCCATGTCGCCCTTCACGCGGCGGCGGCCGGTGTCGTCGGAATATTCCTTGGCCGGCTTGGTCACGACGTTGAAGCCGTTATAGGCGAGCCAGTCGACGAGGGGGCGCAGCGGGGTGTAGTCCTCGGTTTCGAGTAGCGCCGTGTAGTAGTTTGCGCGGATGAGACGTCCACGTTTCTTGAATTCTTCCAGAAGCTTGCGGTAATCGATGTCGAAATCGAGGGCTTTCGAGGTTGAATAGAGATTGGCCCCGTCGATGAAGAGACCAATGCGGTCATTGGGATAAAAGGTCATGGGAATCGATCCTCAAATGGGTCAACAAACACGGCCGGTCCGCGCCCTGATCGCGCTTGGCGGGAACCTGCCGTGGCAAGACATAGCGCCCGAATTGCTTTTACCCAAGGTGTTCGACGCACTCGATGGCGACGAAATCCGCGTGCTTGCCCGGTCGTCTCTGTGGCGGACGCCGGCCTGGCCCGATCCGTCCGCGCCGGCTTACGTGAATGCTGCGGCCGCGATCGAGACGATCATGAACGCGGAGGCACTGCTGCAGCGGCTGCATGCCATCGAGTGGGAATTCGGGCGCGTGCGCGGCGAAGGCCGCAATCAGTCGCGCACGCTCGACCTTGATATCGTCGACTTTGGCGGGCAGCAGATCGACATGCCGGACCTGACGCTTCCGCATCCTCGCGCGGCCAGCCGGGCCTTCGTGCTGTTGCCCTTGCAGGAAGTGGCCCCTGACTGGTGCGATCCTGTGTCAAGGCAGGAGATCGGCGCATTGATCGCGGCTTTACCGGACAGCGATGTCAGCGCCTGCGTCCGGATCGGCTGAATTCTTCCGTTGTGCAATGCGGCAGACCCCTTGCCGGACAGGGCAAGGGGGTCTAAACAGCGCGGTTCCAAGCCACCGGGCTGACAAGCAAGGAGACCGCGCGCATGGCTCGCGTCACCGTCGAAGACTGCATCGAAAAAGTCCCGAACCGCTTCAAGCTGGTTCTGCTCGCCGCGCATCGCGCCCGCAACATCTCTGCGGGTTCGGCGCTGACCATCGACCGCGACAACGACAAGAACCCGGTCGTGGCGCTGCGCGAGATTGCCGATGACACGGTCGATCTCGACGTGCTTGGCGAGAGCCTGGTGTCCGGCCTGCAACGTGTCCTGCCGAGCGAGGATGACGATCAGGATTCGGACGACAATGTTCCGCAGATTGACGCCCGGCCGGCCTTGGCCGAGCCCGATGAGGCGGAAATGCTGAAGGCGCTGCAGAGCGACCGCGACGGCGCTCCGGACACGCGCTTCTAACGGGCTTGAGCGCGGTCACCACGAGTCTCGCGCCCCCTGAAATCGCTGCTGCACCGAGCGCGGACGATCTGATCGCCCGCGTTCATCGCTATGATTCGCGCGCCGACGCGGACATGATCCGCCGCGCCTTCAATTTCTCGAAAGAGATGCACGCGCCGCAGAAACGCTATTCCGGCGAGCCGTACCACAACCATGTCGTCGGCGTGGCGATGAACCTCGCCGATCTGCGCATGGACACGGCGACCATCTGCACCGGGTTGCTGCACGACACGGTCGAGGACACGCCCGCGACACTCGACGACATCCGCACCCAGTTCAGCCCCGAAATCGCGGCGCTGGTCGACGGGGTGACCAAGCTCGGCCAGATGGAGCTGAGCTCGAAGAAGACCAAGCAGGCAGAAAACCTGCAGAAGCTGGTCGTGGCGATTTCGTCCGACGTGCGCGTGCTGATCGTGAAGCTGGCTGACCGGCTGCACAACATGCGCACGCTCTACCACATTCCGAGGCCGGAAAAGCGCGAGCGGATTTCGGCGGAAACGCTGGACATTTACGCGCCCCTGGCGCGCCGCATCGGCATCAACCGGGTGTGTGTCGAGCTGGAAGACCTGGCCTTCCAGCACATCAATCCGGCGGCGTTTGAATCGATCACCAGGCGCCTGGCCGAACTGCGCGAGCGCCAGAGCAAGCAGGTCGGCGCGATGTCGGCCGCCATCCTGGAGCGGCTTTCACAGTCGGGGATTGAAGCCCGCGTCTTCGGACGCGTGAAGCGGCCCTATTCGATCTGGCGCAAGCTGGAGCGCAAGGGCGTCACCTTCGACGAGATTGCCGACATCTATGCCTTCCGCGTGATCGTCGCGACGCCGGACGATTGCTACCGCGCGCTCGGGGCGATCCACCAGACCTGGCGCAGCCTGCCGGAACGCTTCCGCGACTTCATCTCGACCCCGAAGCCGAACAATTACCGCTCGCTTCACACGACGGTCGTCGGCGGCGGCAATGTCCGCGTCGAGTTGCAGATCCGCACGGAAGAAATGGAAGACATCGCAGAAAGCGGCGTTGCCGCGCACTGGCGCTACAAGGGGCACAGCTATGGCTATGACCCGGCGGCGGCGCGTGCGGCGGGCGGTGATCCGCTGGAACGTCTACGGCCCTTCGTCGAAATTCTCGAACAGGGCGGCGATCCGGAAGAATTCCTCGAACACGCCAAGCTCGAGATGTTCGCCGACCAGGTCTATTGCTTCACGCCGAAGGGCGAGCTGATCGCGCTACCGATGGGGGCCACACCGCTCGACTTCGCCTATGCGGTCCACACCGAACTCGGTCACACCTGCGTCGGGGCCAAGGTCAATGGCAGCGACCGGCCGTTGCGCACGCGTCTGAAGAACGGCGATGTGATCACCATCCTGCGCGGCACAGTGCGCCAGCCGCCGCCGGGCTGGGAAGATCTCGTCGTTACCGGGCGCGCCCGCGCCGCGATCCGCCGCTTGATCCGCTCCTCGGAGCGCGACGAGTTCGAACGTATCGGCAAGATCATCGCCGAACACGCCTTCCGCCGCGACGGGAAGACCTTCCGCGAGGACCTGCTGGGCGAGGCCCTGCAGCGGCTTGAGCTCGCGAATGCGGGTGATCTCTACATCGCGCTCGGCCGTGGACGGGTCACAGGCAATGACCTGCTCGAAGCCGCCTTCCCGGGGCGCAAGGACGAACGCGAGGAGACGACCTCTACCCGCGAACTGATCCAGGACGACAAGGCGCGGCTCTATGTCCGCGCGCGCGGCCTGACCCCCGGCGTGTCACTGCACTTCGCGGCGTGTTGCTCGCCGCTCCCGGGCGACCGGATCGTCGGCGTTCTGGTGCCGGACAAGGGTGTCGAGATCCACACGATCGATTGCGAGCGCCTGTCGGATTTCGACGAGGGTGACGAAGACCAGTGGATTGATCTCGGCTGGACGCCCGAGGCGGAAGAAAACGCCGTGTCGCTCGGCCGCGTACACGCGACCATGCACAACGAACCCGGCGCGCTCGCTGAGGTCGCCAAGGCCGTGGGCGAGAACCGGGGCAATATCGCCAATCTGAAGACGCTGAAGCGGGCGACCGACTTCTTCGAGATGCAGTTCGACATCGAGGTGTTCGACGCGAAACACCTGTCCAACATCGTCTCCGCGCTCAAGATGTGCGAAAGCGTCGTCGATGCGCAGCGAATCCGCGGCGACACCGAAATCGAGGACGACGAATGAACAAGGACGAGGTGCTGGACGAGTTCCGGGCGGCGGGCGCGCTGAAGGAAGGGCATTTCATCCTGTCGTCCGGCCTCAGGAGCCCGGTCTTCCTGATGAAGGCGCTGGTCTTCGCCGACGCCAGGCGCACCGAGAAGCTGTGCGCGGCGCTGGCCGACAAGGTGCGCGGCGAGCTGTCCGATCAACCGACCATCGTCGTGTCGCCCGCCGTCGGCGGCATCGTGCCCGGCTACGAGATGGGCCGGCAGATGGGCTTGCCGGCGATCTATGTCGAGCGCGAGGAGGGCGAGTTCCGTCTCCGCCGCGGCTTCGAACTGGGCCCCGAAGACAAGGTGCTGGTGGTCGAGGACATCGTGACGACCGGCCTGTCCTCGCGCGAATGCATCGACGCGATCAAGGCGACGGGCGCGACGGTGCTGGCTGAGGCCTGCCTCGTCGACCGTTCGGGCGGCGAGGCCGATGTCGGTGTGCCGCTGATCTCGCTCGCCCAGGTGAAATTCCCGGCCTATGCGCCGGACGATCTGCCCCCCGAACTGGCCGCCATTCCCGCAACCAAGCCGGGCAGCCGCGGACTGAAGGCCTGACCATGCTGCGCCTGGGCGTCAATATCGATCACGTGGCGACGATCAGGAATGCCCGGGGCGGGGCGCATCCCGACCCGGTGCGCGCCGCGCATGCCGCCGCCGAAGCGGGGGCTGACGGGATCACCGCGCATCTGCGCGAAGACCGGCGGCATATTTCCGACGCCGATATCGACCGTTTGTCGCGCGAGATATCGCTGCCGCTCAACCTCGAGATGGCGGCGACCGACGAGATGCTGGCGATCGCGCTGCGCCATACGCCGCATGCGGTGTGCATCGTGCCGGAGAAGCGCGAGGAGCGCACCACCGAAGGCGGTCTCGACGTCGCCGCGCAGCACCGCCATATCGCGCCCTTTGTGGACCAGCTTGGTGCTGCGGGTTGCCGCGTCTCGCTCTTCATCGAAGCCGATCCGGTGCAGATCGCTGTGGCGGAAGCGCTCGGAGCAGCAGTCGTGGAACTGCATACCGGGGCCTATGCCGAAGCCTGGCTCGCCGGGGACCGCGAGGCCGTTGAGCATCACCTGACGCGTCTGCGCCGCAGCGCGGAAGAGGGTCAGAAGCGCGGGCTCGAAATCCATGCCGGGCACGGCCTGACCTTTGACTGCGTGAAGCCGGTCGCGGCGATCCCGGAAGTCGCCGAACTGAATATCGGGCATTTCCTCGTCGGCGAGGCGATCTTCTCCGGACTTCATGCTGCGGTGAAGCGCATGCGCGCGCTGATGGACGAAGCCCGCAGAGAGGCGGCGGCGTGATCGTCGGGATCGGATCCGACCTCATCGACATCCGCCGGATCGAGCGGACTCTGGAACGCCATGGCGAGCGCTTCACCCAGCGCTGTTTCACCGAGGTCGAACGGGCGAAGTCCGACAAGCGCCGTATGCGCGCAGCCAGCTATGCGAAACGCTATGCCGCCAAGGAGGCGGGGGCCAAGGCGCTCGGGACCGGGATTGCGCGCGGCGTGTCGTGGAAGGAAATCGGGGTCGTGAACCTGCCGGGCGGCAAGCCGACACTGGAACTGAAGGGCAGGGCGCTTGACTGGCTCGCGCGCCTGACACCGCCGGGTCACACGCCGGTGGTGCACATCACCATCACCGACGATCATCCGTGGGCGCAGGCCTTCGTGGTGATCGAGGCGCTGCCGCACGCACCCAGCGCATGAGCGATCTGGCCCAGCTCCAGAAACGGCTCGGCTACGCCTTCCGGGACGAGACGCTGTTGCAGCGGGCGTTGACCCATGGGAGCTATCTGTCGCTGCCGGGCCAGTCCGAGACCCGCTCCAATCAGCGCCTCGAATTCCTCGGCGACCGGGTGCTGGGGCTCGCCGCGGCCGAATGGCTGTTTGCCGAGCGCGGCGAAGCGGACGAGGGCGATCTGACCTCGGCCTTTCATCCGCTGGTGCGCAAGGAGGCCTGCGCGCACATTGCCGAGAAAATGGGACTGGAGCCGCATCTGCTGACCGGTGCGATCGAAACGCACGGGTCGAAGACGCGCGTGTCGATCCTCGGCGATGCCTGCGAGGCCGTATTGGGCGCGATCTATCTCGACGGCGGCTATGATGCGGCGCGCGGCGTGTTCGAACGCTTCTGGATCCCGGAAGCGGACAATCTGTCCTATACGGAGAAGGACGCCATCGTGATCCTTCACGAATGGGCGCTGAAACGGTTCCGCAAGGCGCCGGACTACATCACTATCGGCCAGACGGGCGAGGCCCATACGCCCGTCTTCGAGGTCGAGGTTCGGATATCCGACATCGCCCCGGCCCTCGGAACGGGCCGGAGTCTCAAACAGGCGCGCCGCGAAGCGGCGGAAGCCTTCATCAAGCGGGAGAAGCTGCGTGAGCGGTAACCAGACGCGGGCCGGCTTTGCCGCCGTCATCGGCGCCCCGAATGCGGGCAAGTCGACACTCGTGAACGCCCTCGTCGGCGAGAAGGTGTCGATCGTCACCCAGAAGGTGCAGACCACGCGCTTTCCGATCCGGGGCGTGGCGATGCACGGCACGACCCAGATCGTGCTGGTCGATACGCCCGGCGTGTTCGCACCGCGCCGCCGGCTCGACCGCGCCATGGTCCGCGCGGCCTGGACCGGGGCCCAGGACGCTGACGTGGTTGTTCACGTGATCGATGCCGCCTCGCGCGCCGATGTCGAGGACGGGCAGGGCAAGGCCGGGCAGAAGCGCTCGGTCGAGGACGATGACCGGGTGATCGAGGGGCTGAAGGCATCCGGCCGCAAAGCAATCCTGGCCCTGAACAAGGTCGATCTGATGCGCCGCGACCGCCTGCTGGCGTTGTCGCAGGATTTGTTCGGAACCGGGGTCTATTCCGACGTCTTCATGATCAGCGCGGAAAAGGGTCATGGCGTTGCCGATCTCAAGGCCGTGCTGGCCGACCGCATGCCGGATGGCCCCTATTTCTTCCCGGAAGACCAGTCCGCCGACGTGCCGCAGCGGGTCATGGCGGCCGAGATCACGCGCGAGAAGCTCTATCTGCGCCTGCACAAGGAATTGCCCTATGCCAGCCATGTCGAGACCGAGGGCTGGCAGGTCAAGAAGGACGGCTCGGTCCGGATCGACCAGATCATCTATATCGAACGCGAGACGCAAAAGCCGATCGTGCTGGGCAAGGGCGGGGCGACGATCAAGAAGATCGGCGAACTGGCCCGCGCCGACATGGAGGATCTGTTCGGCTGCAAGGTGCATCTCTTCCTGCAGGTGCAGGTGAAGCCGAACTGGGCCGAGCGGTCCGAGCACTACACGTCGATCGGACTCGACTTCAATTCGTGAGGCGCTAAGCCCGGCAGATGGAATGGACGGGTGACGGCATTGTTCTCGCGGTCCGGCCGCATGGCGAAACCAGCGCCATTGTCGACCTGCTGACGGAATCGCAGGGGCGGCATACCGGTCTCGTGCGGGGCGGGCGTTCGCGCACGGCCCGGCCGGTCCTGCAACCGGGGAACCGGGTGCATGCCACCTGGCGGGCGCGGCTGTCCGACCATCTCGGGAATTTTGATGTCGAGGCCGACCGGCTTGTCGCCGGCGAGTTGATGGAGGACCGGCTGGCGCTCGCCGGACTCAATGCCGCCTGCACGATGGCCTGTCTCGCCCTGCCTGAGCGGGAGCCGCATGCAGCGGTCTATCGCGCTTTCTCCATCCTGCTGGATTCCTTTGCAAAACCGGATATCTGGCCAGCGCTCTACGTGAGGTGGGAGGCCGGCTTGCTGACCGATCTCGGCTACGGGATCGACCTGACGCGGTGTGCAATCACCGGCGAGCGCGAGGGGCTGAGCCATGTCAGTCCGAAATCCGGGCGGGCAGTGACGGCGTCTGCCGCCGAGCCCTATATCGACAAACTGTTGAAACTGCCAGCCTTCCTGACTGGTTCAGATCAGGAAGTGGGCGAGGGGGATGTCGCCGCCGGGCTCGCCCTTACCGGGCATTTTCTGCAGCGCCGGGTGCTCTGGCCGCACGACCGCGACCTGCCGGAGGCGCGCCAGCGCATGATCGACCGGCTGGCCGAGGCGGGGCGGCTGTAGACGGGCGCGTATCACCGGTCAGACCCGCTACACTTACCGGCAACGCGAATCAGGGGGCCTGACCCATGGGCGAGCTTGTCACACCGGATGGCGGCGAGATCTTCGAAGAGCCGTTCGATGAAGCGCTGTCGAAGCGCTATCTCGCCTATGCGCTGTCGACCATCACCCAGCGCGCGCTGCCCGATGCACGCGACGGTCTGAAGCCGGTTCACCGGCGCATCCTGCATGCGATGCGTCTTCTCAAGCTCGACCCGGAAACCGCATTCAAGAAGTCGGCGCGGGTGGTCGGCGATGTGATCGGCCGCTTCCACCCGCATGGCGATCAGGCCGTCTATGATGCCATGGTCCGGCTCGCGCAGGATTTCGCCTCGCGCTATCCCCTGGTCGACGGGCAGGGCAATTTCGGAAATATCGACGGCGATAACGCCGCCGCCTACCGCTATACCGAGGCCCGCCTAACCGAGACGGCGCGGCTGCTTCTGGAAGGCCTCGACGAAGGCGCCGTCGATTTCCGCAAGACCTACAATGAGGAAGACGACGAACCCGTCGTCCTGCCTGCGGCCTTCCCCAACCTGCTGGCAAACGGCTCGTCCGGCATCGCGGTCGGCATGGCGACGAACATTCCGCCGCACAACGCCTATGAACTGTGCCGCGCGGCGCGCCAGCTGATCAACAATCCGGATGCCTCCGTGGCGCAGCTCTGCCGTTCGGTGAAGGGGCCGGACTTTCCCACCGGCGGGATCTGCGTCGAACCGGCGGAGGCCATCCGCGAGGCCTATGAGACGGGCCGCGGCGGCTTCCGCGTCCGTGCCCGATGGGAACAGGAAGACCTTGGGCGCGGCACCTGGCAGATCGTCGTCACCGAGATTCCCTATCAGGTCCAGAAGGCCAAACTGGTGGAGCGGATCGCCCAACTGCTCGACCAGAAGAAGCTGCCGCTCCTTGAAGACGTGCGCGACGAGAGTGCGGAAGACATCCGCCTCGTGCTCGAGCCGAAGAACCGGAATGTCGATCCGGCGGTGCTGATGGAGTCGCTGTTCAAGCTGACCGAGCTGGAATCGCGGATATCGCTCAATCTCAACGTGCTCGATCCGTACGGTGCGCCGCGCGTTATGAGCCTCAAGGACGTGCTTCGCGTCTGGCTCGATCACCGCCGCGAGGTCGTTGTCCGCCGCGCGAGCAACCGGCTCGCCAAGGTCGAGGACCGGCTGGAAGTGCTGGCCGGTTACATCATCGTCTATGCCGATCTCGACGAGGTGATCCGGATCATCCGCTTCGAGGACGAGCCGAAGCAGACGCTGATGAAGACGTTCAGCCTGACCGAACGCCAGGCCGAAGCCATTCTCAACATGCGCCTGCGCGCCCTGCGCAAGCTGGAAGAGATCGCCATCCGCGAGGAGGAGGCGAAGCTCACGGCCGAGCGCAAGACGCTGAAAACGCTGATCGCGTCGGATGCGGAACAGTGGGCGAAGGTCGATGGCGAGATTGCCGCCGTCGAGGAGGCCTACGGTCCGAAGACTCCGCTCGGCCGCCGCCGTACCGAATTCGCTGACGCGCCGGACACCGATCTCGACGCCGTGGCCGAGGCCTTCATCGTGAAGGAATCCATCACGGTCGTGGTTTCCGAAAAGGGCTGGATAAGGGCGCTCAAGGGCCATTCGATCGACCTGTCCTCGGTGGTCTTCAAGGAAGGCGATCGGGGCATGTTTGCCGAGAAATGCGAAACGACTGACAAGCTGATCCTGTTCGCCACGGACGGCCGCTTCTACACGCTGGACGCGTCGAAACTGCCGGGGGGGCGCGGCCATGGCGAGCCGCTGCGCCTGCATGCCGGTCTGCCGGATGCTGCGGCACCCGTTGCGCTGTTCAGACACGAACCGGAACGCATGTTGCTGGTTGCATCGCGCGCTGCCCAGGGCTTCCGGATCAAGGAATCCGAAGTCTTCGGCATGAAGAAGGGCGGCAAACAGGTGCTGAATGTCGGGGACGGTGAGGCGCTGGTCTGCATCCCGGCGCGCGGCGACATGGTTGCGGTGCTCGGTGCCAACAAGAAGCTGCTGGTCTTCGCGCTGGAGGAAATTCCGGAAATGACCCGCGGCAAGGGGGTTCGCCTGCTCGGCGGCAAGGGTGCCGAACTGTCTGACGCGACCGTGTTCAGCGCCGAGGAAGGCCTCAGCTGGATCGATGGCGCGGGCCGCCGCCAGAGCCTGCCGGACTGGCCAAACTGGCTCGGGAAACGCGCCCAGGCCGGCCGGATTCAGCCGAAGGGTTTACCCAAGAACCAGAAATTCGCACCTCGCGATCCCGCCATCGTGGCGCGGGCCGCAGATTCGGCGTAAGAGGGCGTTCAAAGCCCAATCCATCGGAGACCGATGCCCATGTTGATCACTCTCGGCGTTATTGCCGTTCTCGTTGTCATCCTCGTCCTCATCTACAACCGGCTCGTCGCGCTGCGGCAGACGACGAACCAGGCGTGGGGCGATATCGATGTCCAGCTGAAGCAGCGTCAGGACCTGGTTCCGAACCTGGTCGAGACGGTGAAGGGCTATGCCAGCCACGAGAAGGACACGCTTGAAAAGGTCGTTCAGGCACGCAACGCCGCCGTGTCCGCCCATTCGGTGAAGGATCAGGCACAGGCGGAAAACATGCTGTCGGGTGCGCTGCGACAGCTGTTCGCCCTGTCGGAAGCCTATCCGGACCTGAAGGCGAACGAGAACTTCCTGAAACTGCAGGCCGAACTCGCCGATCTGGAAAACAAGATCGCCGCGGCGCGCCGCTTCTTCAACAATGCGGTCAACGAATACAACACCGCGATCGAGCAATTCCCCGCCGTCGTGCTGGCCAGCCCGATGGGCTTCAAGCCGCGCGAATTCTTCGAAGTGGCCGACCGGGCCGCGGTGGAGAATGCTCCGGCGGTAAAGTTCTAGGGAGGCGCTGATGCTCGGCGCCACCGGGCTCAGAACGCATATCTGGAACAACAATCTGAAGTCCGTCCTGTTGCTGGCGGGCTTCCCGTTTCTCCTGATGCTGCTGGCGCTGGCCGCGTCACTGGTTCTCGTCGCCTTCACGGGCGGCGAGGGCGGCAGTTATGCCTCGAAATCGGGGGGATATTCCTCTTCCACCTTCGACGCGGTGATGGCGAACTGGCCGCAAATGGCGTTGTGGTCCGTGATCATCGCAGGCATCTGGTTCATCATCGCATGGTTTTCGCACCAGGCGATGATCGACGCGGCGACGGGCGCGCGGAAAGTCACCCGCGAGGAGCAGCCGGAACTCTACAACCTTCTGGAAAATCTCTGCATTTCGCGCGGCATCACGATGCCGTCGCTGCGCATCATCGAGACGCCGCAGATGAATGCCTATGCCAGCGGCCTGACCGAGAAACAGTATTCGGTGACCGTGACTTCCGGGCTGATGCAGCGGCTCGACCGCGACGAGCTGGAGGCGGTGCTGGCGCACGAGCTGACGCACATTCTCAATCGCGACGTTCGTCTTCTCGTCATCTCCGTCATCTTCGTCGGCATCTTCTCCTTCGTGGCGCAGATCGGCGTGCGCGCGATGTTCCACGGCGCCGTCGTCCGGTCCGGCCGCTCGCGGCGCGGGGGCGGCGGCAATGCCGCGGTCCTGATGCTGATCGCGGTCGGAATCGTCGCGCTGGCCTGGTTTCTGGCGATCGCGATCCGCTTCGCGCTTTCGAGGAAGCGCGAATACATGGCCGATGCCGGGGCGGTCGAACTGACCAGGAACCCAGATGCGATGATCGGCGCGCTAGAGAAGATATCCGGCCACGCGGCAATGGATGAAGCGCCGTCGGAAATCCGCGAAATGATGATCGAGAACCCGAAATCCGGTTTCTCCGGCATCTTCATGACGCACCCGCCGATCGAGAAGCGTATCGAGGCGCTCGAAAAATTTGCTGGCGGCCGGCGCGAACCGGGCTATAGCGCCGTGCCGACGGTGTGAGCCTTTCGTGATGCTGACTACCCTGATCCTGCTTGCCGCCATCCAGACCGCGCCCGACGGGTGTGCGGTGACGGCTTCCGACGGCATGCCGCCCGACATGCGCCGCCCGAATGGCGTTCAACAATGGAATGACTGGGCCAGCAGCCGGGTCGCGCAGGGCTGGATGGCCCAGACCGTCGAACGGGCGGCCACCGAGGACGATGCCGAAGTCATCGCCGCGGTGCGCGCGGCCTATGAAGCCGAGCATGGACGCCAGCCGGACCCTGTCTTCGATCCGCGCCGGGCGTGGTTCGATGCCGAGGGGGACGAGACCTTCGTGCTCTTTGTTGCGCCGCAGGGATGCGCGGCCGGCCCGGCTCCGGATTATGTCGCGGCACTGATCGACGGCGAGACCAGCGAGGTTCGCGAGATCACGGGCGATGTGGTGATCGTGCGCGGCAGCTATCGCCCGGTCCGGCTCACGGGCGGCGCTCGTACACAGTGACGGGCTTGCCGCCGAACTCCGTTTCCTGCCAGGCCGTATAGCCCGCCTTCACCGCGACCCCGATCGACGCCGTATTGTGCGGGTTGATGATCGCGACGCAGCGCGGCCGGTTGCGCGCGCGGTCGATCCAGGCTTGTGCGCCCAGTACCGCCTCGGTGGCGTAGCCCTTGCCGTGCGCGTCCGGCGTGATGGCGTAGCCCAGCTCAGGCAAGCCGCGGATCGACGGCGTCATGGCGCGGCAGAAATCGGCAAAACCGCATTCCCCGACGAAACGTCCGCAGTCCTTCTCGATGACCGCCCAGAAGCCGAATCCGAGGATCGCCCAAAGGCCCGGATAGCGCAGCATACGCAGCCAGGCGTCGCCAGGGGACGACGTCATTGACCCGATATAGCGCTGCGTCGTTTCGTGCGCCCACAGGGCGTAGGAATGGGGTGCGTCCTCGGCCCGGTGCCCGCGCAGGATCAGACGTTCGGTCTCCAGGACCGGGATCGAGAAAGTGTCCTCAGTCATAGAGCAGGCCCGGCAGTCCGGTCGCGAGCCAAGGCAGGAAGGCCACGATCGCGATCACCACGATCTGGATCGCCACGAAGGGCATGGCCCCGCGATAGATCGCCCCCGTCGTGACCTCCGGCGGTGCCACCCCGCGCAGATAGAAGAGCGCAAAGCCGAAAGGCGGGGTCAGGAAGCTGGTCTGCAGGTTGAGGGCCATCAGGACGCCGAGCCAGACCGGATCGATGCCCATCATCAGCAGGATCGGCGCGACGATCGGCACCACGACGAAGGTGATCTCGATGAAGTCGAGGAAGAAGCCGAGCAGGAACATCACCGCCATGACGACAGCGAGCGCACCCCATTTGCCGCCGGGTACGGCCTCAAGGGCGTGCTGGACCGTGGCGTCACCGCCCAGTTCGCGGAAGATCAGCGAGAACAGCGAGGCGCCGATGAGAATGACAAAGACCATGGACGAGATCTGCGCCGTCGTGGTCATGACGTCGTCGAGCACGCTCGATCGGTAGAGCCGGAACAGGGCGACCGCCGAGCCCGCAACGGTCAGGGCAACGAGGGCGAAGGCCAGTGTGATGCCGAGCTGGTCACCGGCCGAGGCCGCTTCCCTGCCAAGCCGAAGATCGACGAATACGGTCAGTGCGATCAGCGAGATCAGCGCCAGGGCACCGACACCGGTGACGATGCGTCCGCCGACCGGGTTGCCGCTTGCGCCGGCATTGCGGAAGGCGGCGAGGAAGGTGGCTCCGACCGCACCGACACCCGCCGCTTCGGTCGGGGTCGCCAGACCGGTCAGGATCGAGCCGAGCACGGCGACGATCAGGGCGAGGGGTGGGATCAGGGCATGGAACACCTGGGCCCAGTCTGTCTTCGCCTCGTCGCGCGGCACCGCCGGCGCGGCGGACGGTTTCAGTATGGCGATCACAACCTGATAGCCAACATAGGCGCCGACCAGGATCAGGCCCGGGATCAATGCGCCGGCGAACAGGTCGCCGACCGAAACGATGTCCGGCGAGAAAATGCCCTGGGCACGCTGCGCCTCCTGGTAGGCGTTGGACAGCTGGTCACCAAGCAGCACAAGAACGATCGAGGGCGGAATGATCTGCCCCAGCGTGCCGGCCGCGGCGATCGAACCGGAGGCGAGGGCAGGCGAATAGCCGCGCTTCAGCATGGTCGGCAGGGAGAGCAGGCCCATCGTGACGACCGTGGCGCCGACAATCCCCGTCGATGCGGCGAGCAGCGCGCCAACCACGACGACGGAAATGCCGAGCCCGCCGCGCATCGACCCGAACAGCTTGCCCATCGCTTCGAGCAATTCCTCGGCGACCTTCGATTTTTCGAGCATCACGCCCATGAAGACGAAAAGCGGCACCGCGACGAGGATCTGCTTGTCCATCTCCATCATGTTTCCGTAGATGCGCTGCGGAAAGGCACGAAGATGGATGGTGTCGAAGACGCCGAGCGCCATGCCGATCAGGGCAAAGACGAGCGCCACGCCGGCGAGGGTGAAGGCGACCGGGAAGCCGCGCAGCAAGGCGGCAAAGGCCGCCAGGAACATCACGAAGGGCAGAAGTTCGATCAGGAGCGTCATCGCCTAGAGCTCCCGCTCGACGGCGCGCGGATGCGCGGGAGCCGGCCGCCCGGAAATCGTCAGCGCCGACTGCGCCGCCATCGAGATGCCCTGCAGGATCAGCATCACCGCGAAGACCGGAATCGCCGCCTTCAGGAGAAACACGAAGGCGAGGCCGTCGCTTTCGCGGGATCGCTCGAGAATGCGCCAGGACGCGTTCACATAGGGGCTGGACATGACGAGGATCAGCCAGCCCATCGGGATCAGGGCGAGATAGACACCGAACAGGTCCGTCCAGGCTTTCCCGCGTGCAGTCATCTTTGAATAGACGATGTCGACCCGGACATGGCCGTCCGCGAGGAGGGTGATGCCGGAGGACAACAGGAAGAGCAAAGCGTGCATGTAGATCACGCTCTCCTGCAGGCCGGTCATGGCGATGCCGAAGACATAACGCTGGACCACGACGACTGCGGTCACGATGACCAGGCCGAGGGCGAACCAGCGCGCTGCGTCGCCGATCGCCGTCGTCACCGCGTCAATGACGCCGATGACGATGCGCAACAAGCGGTCGAACGGGCCTGGCAGGGCGGCGAACCGGCCCCAGAGCGCGGCGATCAGCGGCAGGAGCAGGAGCGGGGACAGGGCCAGGCCGAGCCAGCCGAGTGCCGATGCGGTGCCCGCTGCCAGTCTGTAGAGATTGGCCTGGGACCATGCCGAAACGCCGCCTCCGGTCGCGGAATCGATCAGCGACAGGACCAGGCCGGTACCTATCACGGCGAGGAGTAGGGCGTCCCCCGCGCGCATCGCCTATTCGCCGAGCACGCGTTCGCGCTGCATGAAGTAGTCCGGCTCGGAAATCCGGCCCCATTCGCGCCCGCGGCGGCGGCCTTCGAGATAGCTCTCATAGATCCGACGACCGAGCGCATCGTGATTGCCGACATCGGCGACGACCTGTTCGGAAATCTCGGCGATCCGCATCCACATCTCGTCGGAGAAGCGGCGCAGTTCGACGCCGTGGTCCTCGACGAGGACGCGGAGCGCGACGGCATTCTGGTGCGCGAATTCGGCCAACGACTGGTTGTTCGCCGCCCGGCAGGCGGCGCGCAGGATCGCCTGGTGGTCGCTTTCGAGGCTGTCCCAGACGCCGCGATTGATCCCGACGCCGAGCGCGGAACCCGGTTCGTGGAAACCGGGGCCGTAATAATACGGTGCCTCGCGGTAGAAGCCGAAGGCGAGGTCATTCCACGGCCCCACCCATTCGGTGGCGTCGATCGTACCCGATTGCAGGGCGGGATAGATTTCGCTGCCCGACAGCGCGACGGCGGCGCCGCCCAGTTCGCGCAGAACGGTGCCACCGAGGCCGGGTATGCGCATGCGCAAGCCGCGGAAGTCTTCCAGCGTGTTGATCTCGCGCTTGAACCAGCCGCCCATCTGCAGGCCGGAATTGCCGGCCTGGAAGGAGATGATGCCAAACTGGCCAGCGAGTTCTTCCCAGAGTTCCTGCCCGCCGCCAAACTCGCACCAGGCCATGATTTCGGTCGCGGTCATGCCCAGCGGCACGGCGGTGAAGAAGTTGAAGGCCGGGTGTTTGCCCTGCCAGTAGTATTCGGCCGCGTGATACATGTCCGCCGCGCCGGTCGAGACGGCGTCGAAAACTTCGAACGCGCCAACGATCTCGCCCGCGCCATAGACGCGGATATCGAGCGTCCCGCCCGACATCTCGTTACAGAACTGAGCGACACGGTCGGCCGCGGTGCCGAGGCCGGGAAAGTTGGCCGGCCAGGTCGTGACCATGCGCAACTGGCGTGTGCGCCGGCGGTTGACGGCCGGAGCGGCCGGACCGCTGGTCTGGCTGTCCTGCGCGCCACAGGCGGTGGCGACGGTGGCGGCTGCGATCGACGCTCCGCTCAGAAATGTGCGGCGGTCCATTAGTCCTCCCCTTCGTCCGCACCGGGTTCGTCCCCGATGTCGTTCAGAATGTTCTCCAGCGACTGCCAGCCGGCGCTGGTCAGCACTTCGAGCGGCCGGAAGCGCGACTTGTAGTCCATTTTCCGGCTGCCCGGCACCCAATAGCCCAGATAGACGTTGGAAAAACCGTTCTGTCCTGTCCAGCGGATCGCGTCCAGCACGATGAATGTGCCGGGGCTCCGCGGCGCATCGTCTGGATCGAAGAAGCTGTAGAGCAGGGACGGACCGTCGCGCAGCCGGTCGATGAGCGCGCAGGCGCGCAAGCGACCGGCGGGATCGCGATACTCGACGAGATCCGTGCGCTGCGCGCCGTCACTGACCATCAGCACATATTCGCCATAGCTCATCCCGGCCATGTCGCCATCGCCATGCCGGGCGTCGAGATAGCGGGTCAGCAGGGCAAATTGCTCGGCGGTCGCTTCGGCAGGCTTTTCGTGCCGGACGAGATCGTCATTGCGCTTGAGGACGCGGCGAAAGCTGCGCGACCAGTCGAAGGTTTCGACCGGAATCCGGGCGGAATGACACGCGTCGCACTGTTCGCACGCCGGGCGGTAGAGCACGCCCTGCGACCGGCGGAAGCCGGCATGGGTCAGGGCGTCGTTCAGGCCCGGCCCTTCACCCGGATCGATCCGGGTAAACAGTTTCCGTTCCTGACGGCCCGGCAGATAGGGGCAGGGCCCTGCCGCGGTCAGGTAGAAGGGAATCTGCCGTGTCGAGAAGGGATGCGTCACGCCCCCGCGCCTCCGCTCCGAATCCGCCCTGTGTCAGGTGGAGGCTAACGCGCCAGAGCCGAAGCCGAAATGGAAGGCCGCATAAAGCGTGAAAATGATCCACATGATGATCACCAGCGGGGCGCCTGCCTTGATGAAATCGGTGAATTTGTAATGTCCCGGCGACATCACCAGCAGATTGGTCTGATAGCCGATCGGTGTGGCGAAGGAGGTGTTGGCGGCGAACAGGACGGTAAGCGCAAACAGCGTCGGATCCGCACCGAGCTGGTTCGCCGCACCGATCGCGATCGGGGTAAACAGGATCGCGGTCGCATTGTTCGACAGGATGTTGGTGAGAAGCGCGACCAGAATGAACAGGGCGGACAGCAGTGCGACCGGACCGAAGGGCGCGAACGCATTGACCACAAGCATCGCGAGATAGTCCGCGGCTCCGGTCGACTGGAGCGCCGTGCCCAATGCGAAGGCCGACCCGACCAGGAGATAGACGCGGTTGTCGACGGCGCGGGCGGCCTGACGCACATTGAGGCAGCCCGCAGCGATTACCGCGACCGCGCCGAGCACGGACGCATGAACAATCGGCAGGAGGTTGGTCGCGGCCAGCACGACCACGCCGCCGAAGATCAGCAAGGAGGCGGTGGCGCGGCGCGGGTCGGGCAGGTCGGTTGTGGCCCAGGCCATGAGCAGAAGATCGCGGTCGTGGCGCAGCTTGCGCAACGCTTCGGCGGTGCCGAAGAGCAGGAGGACATCGCCGGGCTCGAGCCGGATTTCGCCCATCCGCTTGCGGATCATGCGCGAACGCCGCTGCACGCCCAGCACGATCGTATTGGTCTGGTGACGGAACCCGACCTGTTCGACGAGCCGTCCGACCAGGCGCGAGCCCGGCGGGACGACCGCTTCGGACAGCGCCAGCCGCTCGCCCGGGCTTGGATCCTCGCCCGGTCCGGCCGTCTGAAGCATGCCGCGAAGGAATTCTGCCCGCGTCGACAGAAGGTCCGACAGGGTCTTTCGCGTTGCTGCGACGATGACGAGATCGCCGGACTGCAGGACGATGTCGTCGAAGGGCGGCAAATAGGCGTGTTCGCCGCGCTGGACCATGCGCACGGTCATGTTCGGCAGATCCGAGAACATGCCGGCCACCGGCGTGACACCGACCAGAGGATGATCGCGAGTAACTTCGATCTGGGCGATGAACTGCTTGCCGTCGCCGCCCGCGATCTCGGTTTCCATCGTGGCGCGTTCCGGCAGGAGGTGCGGCAGCACGAAGGCGATGTAGACGATACCGCCGAGGACCAGGAACAGGCCCGGCATGGTCGGTTCGAAAAAGTCGAGACCCGAGCCGGTCAGGCTGCGCATCGAATCCGAGACGAGGAGGTTGGTGGAGGAACCGATCAGGGTCAGCATGCCTCCGAGGATGCAGACATAGCTGAGCGGGATCATGATCTTGGCCGGGCTGCGTCCCATGCGGGCGGCGATCGCGACCAGGATCGGAATGAACATCACCACGACCGGCGTGTTGTTGATGAAGGCCGAGACGACGAGCACGAATGCGAAGATCGCCAGCAGCGTCAGCAAGGGCCGCTTGTCGTAACTGGCCAGGAGTCGCTGAGTGGGCCCTTCCATGGCGCCGGTCTGGAAAATGCCCTGTCCAACGACCAGGAGCGCCATGATGGTAATCAGGGCCGGATTGGCGAAGCCTGACAGCAGTTCGCCCGGACCGGGATTGCCTTCAGTGAGCGGGAAGACCTGAAAGAAGACGAGGACAATCGCGACGATCGCCGCCGAGACCATCTCGATGGAAAAGCGTTCCCAGCAATAGAAGACGATGGCGAGTACCGCGCCCGCCAGTACCGCCCACATTTGCCACTCGCCCGGAGACGTAGCGTCGATCATGCGGCGAAGTTACCGGATTCGTGGTCGAGGTCCCTCATCGGGGGAACGCTAGCAGTGATATCTCCGGCCGCGAAGCCCGAATTGGCGTCGCTCTCACAAGCCCCCGGACGGCAGAACCGGCGCTTCGCGCAGAAGCACGATCGACAGACGGCGATTGCCCGGCAGATAGGGATCGTCAGGGTAGAGCGGCTCGGTTCCGGCGCGGCCCTGGACTTCGGCAATACGGTCGTCCGCAAGGCCGGAGGATTGCAGGATACGGCGCGCAGCATTCGCCCGGTCGGCCGACAGATCCCAGTTCGTGTAGTCGGGGGCCGGCGACGGACCGGAGTCCGTATGTCCCGAGATCGACAGGCGGTTGGGCAATTGCTGGGCGATCTCCGCGACGGCGCGCAGAAGCACGACTGCGCGTTCATTCGGCTCGGCCGAGCCGGGGCGGAACATGGCGCGGCCTTCCTGGTCAACCAGCTGGATGCGAAGGCCTTCCGGCGTCTGGTCGATCAGCAGCTGACGCGACAATTCCGCGATTTCCGGCATGTCCTGCATGGCCTGGCGCAGCGATTGTTCGGCGGCGTCGAATTCGGCCTGCTCGCGGCGCGCCATGGCGCTGGCCATGGCGTCGGTCGAGGCCTGCGGCCCGTCGGACGCATCCGGGGATTCGTTTTCCTGGGTGTTGTTGTCGCGGCGGGCATCGGGCGCGAGGCGTTCGATCACCGAGGACGAGCCCCGGCCCTGCGCGCCGTCTTCGCCCAGTGCGGTGCCGCCCAGTACGCCGCCATTGCCCGAAGTCGAGGGGCTGACGCTGGCCGGCGCGAAATAGTCGGCAATGCCGCGGCGCTGTTCCGGCGTCGTGGTGTTGATCAGCCACATCAGCAGGAAGAAGGCCATCATGGCGGTCACGAAGTCGGCGTAAGCGACTTTCCACGCGCCGCCGTGGTGACCATGGCCACCGCCCTTCTTGACTTTCTTGATGATGATCGGTTGATCGCCGGCCATACCGAACCACCTCTTCCACCCTGAGACAGGGCTTGTAACCCGGACAGCGTTAAGGTCCGGTTTCGAACCACCGATTCGGAGCAGTGAGTGATCGATACGACCGCCCAGCGCGCGCTTCTGAGCCGCTACCCGACCGGTGTGACGGTGGTTTGCACCATGACCGATGCCGGTCCCATCGGCATCACGGTCAATTCCTTTGCCTCGGTTTCGCTCGATCCGCCGCTGGTTCTGTGGTCGATCGGCAAGGCGTCTGACCGCTATGAAGCCTTCCGGTCCGCCAAGGCTTTCACGATCAACATCCTGAATGCGGACCAGGCCGATCTGGCGCAGTACTACGCCCAGAATTCGATGCTGATCGACGGACAATGGGAGATCGCGGGCAATGGCGCGCCGCGCATCTCGGGGGCCGCCGGGACGCTGGAATGCTGCCAGCATGCGGTCCATCCGGGCGGCGATCACGACATTCTGGTCGGAGAGGTGACGGCGCTGCACCAAGGGCCGGCGGCGGCATCGCTGACCTTTTTCAAGAGCGGATACGGCCGCATCGGCTGAGGAGTTTCATCATGGCGACATGCGCGTTTCTGGGTCTCGGCGTGATGGGCTTTCCGATGGCGGGCCATCTCGTCGCCAACGGCCACGGCGTGACGGTTTGGAACCGGACCGGGAAGAAGGCCAGGGACTGGGCTGCGAAGCATTCCGGCCTCGCCAAGGCCGAGGTCGCCGACGCGGTTGCAGGCTGCGACTTCGTCTTCATGTGCCTGGGCGATGATCCCGATGTGCGCGAGATCGCCTTTCCGGCGCTGGACGCGATGAAGTCCGGCAGCGTGCTGGTCGATCACACGACGGCGTCGGCCGAGCTGGCGCGCGAGCTTCATGCCGCGGCCAGGGAAAAGGGCATCGGCTTCGTCGATGCGCCGGTCTCGGGCGGGCAGGCGGGAGCCGAGAAGGGCCAGTTGACGATCATGTGCGGCGGCGACGCGGCCGATTTCGCCAGGGCCGAGCCGGTGATGGCGGCCTATGCCAAGGCCTCGACCCTGATCGGCGAGGCGGGGGCGGGCCAGCTGTGCAAGATGGTCAACCAGCTGTGCATCGCTGGCGTGGTCCAGGGTCTCGCGGAAGGCATTCACTTCGCTCACCAGTCCGGCCTCGACGTGTCGAAGGTGATGGGCGCGATTTCGAAGGGTGCGGCGCAGTCCTGGCAGATGGAAAACCGCTGGCAGACCATGGACAAGGGCGAGTTCGAATTCGGCTTCGCCATCGACTGGATGCGCAAGGATCTGCGTATCACGCTCGAAGAAGCCCGGCGCAATGGTGCCCGGCTTCCGGTGGCGGCGCTGGTCGACCAGTTCTACGCTGACGTCCAGGCGATGGGCGGCAACCGTTGGGACACGTCGAGCCTGATTGCCCGTCTGGAGAAGACGAACCGCGACTGACGCGGGCGAGGGGGAGATGACATGCGCCTGATTGAGGTCACCTTCCCGGACGGCGTCGACACCAAATCGCTCCTGAGTGCCTGCATGAAGGCCGAGCCGATGGATTACCGGCTTGAACCCGCCGATGAGCGCGGCCGCCGGCTGTTGCGCCTCGTCTTCCGGACGGGAGACGGGCAGGACGCAATCGATGCAATCCAGGGCATTCTGGCCAATGAAGAGGGCTGGCGTCTGGTCGTCGTGCCGGTCGAGGCGGCGCTGCCCAAACCCAGGGACACCGAAGAAGACGAGGAAAAGAAGAAGCAGACCAAGACTCTGGCGTTGCGCGAGGAGTTGTTCGAAGACATCTCCCGCGGGGCCCATCTCAACCGCGACTTCCTGCTTCTGACCGTCCTGTCAGCCGTCGTGGCGGCGCTCGGGCTCAACGCCGACAATGTCGCGGCCGTGATCGGGGCGATGGTGATCGCGCCGTTGCTGGGGCCGATCCTCGCCTTTTCCTTTGGCTCCGCGCTCGGCGATCTCGATCTGATGCTGCGTTCGGCCCGGACCGCCCTGGCCGGCCTGATGACAGGCCTCTTTGTGGCCATGGCGCTCGGTGCGGCGACCAGCGCCAATCTCGGCAGCGGTGAATTGATCTCGCGGACCTTCGTCGGCGTGGACTCGGTGGCGCTTGCGCTGGCGGCCGGGGCGGCGGCGGCGCTGTCGATCTCGACCGGGATTTCCGCGGCGCTCGTCGGCGTGATGGTCGCGGTGGCGTTGTTGCCGCCGTCGGCGGCGGTGGGCCTCTTCCTTGGCGACGGGGAATGGTCGATGGCGCTTCGTGCCGCGCTGCTGCTGGCGATCAATGTGACCAGCGTGATCCTGGCCGCGCTCTTCGTCTTCCGGGTGAAGGGTGTGCGCCCGCGGACTTGGCTTGAACGCCGCTCGGCGAAGCGGTCCGTCTTCGTGAACTATGCCGTCTGGGTCGTCTGCATCCTGGTGCTGACCCTGATCGCATGGCGCATCGCGCCCGTGAATGTGCTGCCCTGAAACGACAGACGGCCCCGCGGTGGGATGGCGGGACCGTCCGGCGGTGTGGCAGTCAGGGGTTATGAGGCGCTACTGCCACCAGGGATAAGGCGTTCGACCGTGGCCATCACGATGACCATGATCGACGCGGCACCGAGCACGGCGCCGTAATTGGTGAAGATGCTGGTCAGGTATTCGCCGACCGCCGGGATCGGGCCCAGCGCACCGGCACCGCCGGCGATCAGGAAGATCGCGGCAAGGATGAGAGCCTTGCGGTGATCTCCCTTGACGAAGAAGCCGCTGGCCAGGCCGAGCGCGACCAGGATCAAGCCGGCATAGTCGAAAGTGAAGAAGGCGAAGACGATGGCGGCGAGCAGGCTCACAGCCCAGATGATCTTGTCGAGTGACATTGATTTCCCTCCCTTGCTGAAGTGTTCTGACCTCAGAGGTCCCTCCAGACATTCAAAGGGCTAGGACGAGTCTATTGAAATGAACAAGTCTTTTCCTTTCGACTGTCACGAATCTCTAACCAACCATATTGCGGTGCAGCAAATATAATGAGCGTCGAAACCCTCTTTCTTTTCTTGGACTTTGGCGGAATTGCGCTGTTTGCGTTCTCGGGTGGAATGCTGGCGGCGCGAAAGGAACTCGATCCGTTCGGCGCGGCCATTCTGGGCGCGGTGACCGGCATGGGCGGCGGGACGCTGCGCGACGTTCTGCTCGGGACTTTGCCGGTCTACTGGGTCGAAGCGCCGATCTATCTCTGGATCGCGCTCGGCGGCGCTCTGGCCGGCTATTATTCGTCGGGATGGGCGCAGGCGGTCGCCAATCGCCGGATCGTGCTGGTCTGGGCCGATGCGGTCGGCATGGCGGCCTTTTGCGTGATCGGCGCACAGGCGGGCCTTGCTGCCGGGGCGCACTGGACGATCGCGCTCCTGACCGGCGTGATGAGCGCGGCCTTTGGCGGTCTGATCCGCGACATCATCGTCAACGATGTGCCGCTGGTGCTGCGCGAAGACGTCTATGCGCTCGCGGCGCTGGCCGGAGCGGCGGCTTATGTTGCGGCGCTGGCGCTCGGCATTGGCCCCAGCTTCGCGGCGGTTGGCGGAGCGCTCATCGCCTTCGTGCTGCGCGGCTGCGCGATTCAGTTCAAATGGTCGCTGCCGCCGATTGGGAAGGTTTAGCGCTACATTCTCCCTCTCCCCTCGGGGGAGAGGGCCGGGGTGAGGGGTGAGTCTTGGAAAACCCCTCATCCGCCCTTCGGGCACCTTCTCCCCCGAGGGGAGAAGGGCTTCAATTTGATCCCTGCCTTCGCGGGAACCCCCATCTCTCACAACCGGTCCAGCACGCCCTTCAGATCCGCGATCATTTCATCGGCCGGTTCGATGCCGCAGGACAGGCGGACGAGATCGCCCGGCGTCGTGGTCTGCGGGCCTTCGACCGGGGCGCGATGCTCGATGAGGCTTTCCACGCCGCCGAGCGAGGTCGCCTGGATGAAGAGTTTCGTGCCGGCGGCCAGTTTCCGCGCGCCGTCGAACCCGCCTTTCAGCCGCAGCGAGAGCATACCGCCGAAGCCGCCGGTCATCTGCCGGGCCGCGATGGCGTGGCCGGGATGGGTGGTCAGGCCGGGATAGAGGACGGCGCTCACAGCCGGATGGCCCGTCATCGCCTCGGCCACAGCCATGGCATTGGCGCTCTGGCGCTCGAAGCGGACGAAGAGCGTGCGCAGGCCGCGCATCAACAGCCAGGATTCGAACGCGCCCGGGATGGCGCCGGTCTTGTTGTGGACCTCGCAGATTTCCGCCCAGCGGTCTCCCGTGTCGCGGGTCGCCAGAACGCCAGCGAGCACGTCGGAATGACCATTGAGATACTTGGTCGCGGAATGCATCACGATATCGGCGCCGAGATCGAGCGCGCGCGTGGTGCAGGGCGGGGCGCAGGTACCGTCAACAGCGAGCGTGGCTCCGGCGGCGTGCGCGATCTCCGCCGAAGCGGCAATATCCACCACGTCCCAGGCCGGGTTGGCGGGCGTTTCGATCCAGACGAGATCGGTGTGGCGGGCGGCGACGGCTTCCTTCAGCTCCGCCGTGTCGCCCGGTTCGACGAGGGTGAGGGCGATGCGGCCCTTCGCGGCCGCGCGCTCCATCAGCGCCTTGGCGCCGTAATACATCCGCGTCTGCGCCACGACATGGCCGCCCGCCGGGATGCTCTCCACCACTGCGGCGCCGGCCGCCATGCCGGAGGAGAAGAGGCGGGCGTCGCTCGCACCTTCGAGCGCGGCGAGCACCTCCGCGACATGCTGCTCGGTCGGCCCTTCGGGGCGGCGGTAATCAACCGCACCGATGAGGGCATTGTCCGCGCCGCGCGCATAGGTCGAGGCGGGGTGGATGGGCGGGATGACCGCGCCGGTCCCGGCGTCGATCCGGTGCATCGCCTGCACGGCCAGCGTTTCGGGGGAGGGTTTGCCTGTCATTTCATCGATCCCGATCGAAGAGTTCGGGGTCCCCATGAAAATGGGGACCTGAAGTTGGCGCCCGGTTTCGGGTCCCCGCATTCGCGGGGAACCCATGTCCTAGTTACTGAGAAGCCTCGCAGCCCTCGGCGCGAAATAGGTGACGATCCCGCTGGCCCCGGCGCGGCGGAAGGCGAGCAGGGTTTCGAGCATCACCCGTTCGCCGTCGATCCAGCCATTGGCCGCCGCCGCCTCGATCATTGCGTATTCGCCCGACACCTGGAAGGCGAGGACCGGCACCGCGAAAGTGTCGGAGACGGATTTGACGATGTCGAGATAGGGCAGGCCGGGTTTCACCATCACCATGTCGGCGCCTTCATCGAGATCGAGTTCGACCTCGCGCAGCGCCTCGGAAATATTGCCCGGGTCCATCTGGTAGGTCTTCTTGTCCCCGGTCAGCACGCCGGCTGAGCCGATCGCCTCCCGGTAGGGACCGTAAAAGCCCGAGGCGTATTTTGCTGCGTAGGACAGTATGAGTGTGTCGGTGTGGCCGTCGCCTTCCAGTGCATCGCGCACCGCGCCGATCCGCCCGTCCATCATGTCGGACGGGGCGATGACGTCGCAGCCGGCGCGGGCCTGTACCAGCGCCTGTTCGACGAGGCGTTCGACCGTTTCGTCATTAAGGATGACACCGTCCTTCAGAACGCCGTCATGGCCGTGGCTGGTGAAGGGATCGAGCGCGACATCGCAGATGATGCCGATGTCCGGCACGGCGTCCTTGATCGCCTTGATCGCGGTCGGGACGAGGCCGTCGGGATTCAGCGCCTCGGTTCCGTGCTCGTCCTTCTTCGCCGGGTCGATATGGGGAAACATGGCGATGGCGGGGATGCCGAGATCGCGGGCGATCTTCGCTTCCTTCACGAGTTCCTTGACCGAAAAGCGTTCGACGCCCGGCATGGCGCCGACCGGGTCGCGGTCCTTGCCGGAATCGGTGACGACCACCGACCAGACCAGATCGTCGGGCGTGACATGACGCTCGCGGACCAGACGCCGCGTCCAGTCCGACTGACGTAGCCGCCGCATGCGGGTTGCCGGGAATGCGCCCATGTATCAACTCCCTCTCGCAAGCTTGCCCGCGCGGGTGTGCCGCGCTAGGCCTTCGCCGCCCTTCCTAGACCAACGGAGACGTGCTTTGAACTTCGCCCTCACGGAAGACCAGAGCCTGATACAGGACGCCGCCCGAAACTTCGCCGAAGATCGGATGGCGCCGAACGCGGCGGAATGGGACGAAAAGAAGCATTTCCCGGTCGATGTGCTGCAGGAAGCCGCGGCGATGGGCTTTGCCGGCATCTATGTCGGCGAGGAGCATGGCGGCTCCGGCATGACGCGGCTCGACGCAGCGCTGATCTTCGAACAGCTGGCGCGCGGCTGCACCTCCACGGCGGCCTATATCTCCATCCACAACATGTGCGCCTGGATGATCGACACCTGGGGCGATGACGAACAGCGGGCGAGATTCCTGCCCAGCCTCATGTCGATGGAGCATTTCGCGAGCTATTGCCTGACCGAGCCGGGAGCCGGGTCCGACGCCGCATCGCTGCGCACCAAGGCGGTGCGCGACGGCGAGGATTACGTCCTCAACGGCTCGAAAGCCTTCATCTCCGGTGGCGGGCGCAGCGACATCTATGTGGTGATGGCGCGCACGGGCGGTGAAGGGCCGTCCGGCATTTCCACCTTCGTGGTCGAAAACGGCACCAAGGGCCTCTCCTTCGGCGCGAACGAGAAAAAGATGGGTTGGAATTCCCAGCCGACGGCGGTGGTCAGTTTCGAGGACTGCCGCATCCCCGCTGCCAACCGGCTGGGCGAGGAAGGCATCGGTTTCAAGATCGCGATGAAGGGCCTCAATGGCGGCCGGGTGAATATCGGCGCGTGCTCGCTCGGCGGCGCGGCCCAGGCGTTCGACGTGGCGAACGAGTACGTGAAATCGCGCACCCAGTTCGGCAAGCCGATCGCCGGCTTCCAGGTGACGCAGTTCAAGCTGGCCGACATGGCGACGGACATCGAGGCAGCGCGCCTGATGCTCTACCGCGCGGCGGCGTCGATCGATGCGAAAGACCCGTCGGCGCCGAAATATTGCGCGATGGCGAAACGCTTCGCGACTGATGCGTGTTTCGATGTGACGAACCAGGCGCTGCAGCTGCATGGCGGCTATGGCTATCTGAAGGATTATCCGATCGAGCGCATTTTGCGGGATCTCCGGGTTCACCAGATCCTTGAAGGCACGAACGAGATCATGCGCGTGATCATCGCCAAGGACGTGATGAAGTAGGGGTTCCGTTCCAGTAGAAATCTGACTATATTTATGGTCAGAAATGGGAGGCCGGAAATGCGTGAAGTCGGCGTGCTGGAAGCCAAGACGCACCTGTCGAAGCTGATCGAGGAGATCGAGGCTTCGGGCGAGGACATCGTAATTACCCGACACGGCAAGCCGGTGGTGCGGCTCTCAAGAGCAACAGGGGCTGGCCGGCCATTGAGTTCGGATGAATTGCTCGCCAAGCTGAAAGCGTTCCGGAATAGCCAAATGGCGGTTGCGGATCTTGATCAGCAAAGTTGGGAAGAGCTGAAGGAGACTATCCGGTCGTGAGGCCGGTCGTTGTCGATGCGTCTGTGGCCGCTGCCTGGCTGATCAGGTCGCAGGCCTCCGCAAATGCGGACGCATTCATGTCGTCCTCTGGAATGCGGTTGATAGCCCCAAATATTTTTGCGTGGGAAATGTGCAATCTGTTGAGGTTGTTCGCGTCACGTGGCGCGTTCGAACTCGATGCAGGGCTGGCTTCACTGGACGCTTTGGGTGTGGTCCTGGAGCCAGCTATTTCCGAGGAACGTATCAGCGAACTCACGCGGTTCGCGCATGGCGTCAGGCTGAGCCTCTTTGATGCTGCCTATCTGGCGCTGGCGTTGGAAGCCGAGGCGGAGCTGGTATCCCGAGACGGTCACCTGTTGACCGTGGCGCTGGCGAACGGCATCCCATGCCATGACCTCAGAGACCGGAGCTGACATGACAGACGAAATCTTCGCCCGGAAGATTGGCCAGGTCGGGCGGATCACGCTCAACCGCCCCAAGGCGCTGAACGCGCTGAATACGGCCATGGTCCATGCCATGACGCGCGCTTTGCTCGCCTGGAAGCACGACGACAGCGTGAAGGCGGTTGCCGTCGATGGCGAGGGCGAGAAGGGGTTCTGCGCCGGCGGGGATATCCGCATGCTGCACGACAGCGGCAAGGCGGGCACGGACGAGGCCTGGCGCTTCTGGCACGACGAATACCAGCTCAACACGCTGATCAAGCGCTACCCGAAACCCTATGTCGCGCTGATCGACGGCATCACGATGGGCGGCGGTGTCGGCATTTCGGTCCATGGTTCGCACCGCGTGGCGGGCGACCGCACCATGCTGGCCATGCCGGAGACGGGGATCGGCTTCTTCCCCGATGTCGGCGGCACCTATTTCCTGCCGCGGCTCGAGGGCGAGCTCGGCATGTGGATGGGGCTGACGGGTGCGCGTCTGAAGGCCGCGGATTCGCTCGCGGCCGGGATCGCGACGCACTACGTACCGTCCGGCAAGCATGACGATCTCGTCGGGGCGCTGGAAAGCGCCGAGTTGGACGCCGATGGCGAGGCACTGGAAGACATTCTCGACGCCCATGCCGGCGATCCGGGCCATTCCCAGCTGGCGCATACGCGCGGCCTGATCGACCGGGCCTTCGCGGGCGACGACGTGGCGGAGATGGTCTCGCGCATGGAAGATGCCCGCGACCCGTGGTCGACCGAGCAGGCGGCGATCCTCGCCAAGAAGTCCCCCACCGCGATGGTGCTGACCGCCATGGCACTTCGCAAGGGCGCGGACATGGAGTTCGAGGACGTGATGCGCCAGGAGTTGCGCATCTCTGTGCGCTGTCTCGGCGGCCATGACTTCTATGAGGGCGTGCGCGCCGTCATCATCGACAAGGACAATGCACCCGCGTGGCGTCCGGCGACGCTCGGCGGTGTCGGCGAGCTGCGCATTGAGCGCTATTTCGAACCCCTGCCGGCGGAGCAGGAACTGACGTTTCTGGATGGGTAGCTACTGGGCGATTTTCACGGAAGGCATGGCCCTGTCGTTCGAGTTTTCCGGCAGGATGAAGCGCCGCAATTATTGGCTGTTCGTGGTGATGCTACACCTCCTGATGGTCGGATTGGTGATCCTTTATGCTCCACTGGAGCAGTTGTTCGGGCCGATATCTGAGCGCGCGCTTTTAGCGGCGTTTCTGAACTCGACATCGCTTGCAATCGGTATGTGGTGGGCAATAGCCATCATAGCTGCGAGCGCGCGTCGGCTGCGCGATGCCGGTCGATCGCCCTACTGCTTGCTGTACAACTTCGTGCCCATCGCGAACCTGTATCTGCTTTACCTGCTTTCGGAGCCGTCAAAGGCTCACTTCACTTCTCACAAGGAGACCACGCCATGAGCCATATCGCATTCATCGGCCTCGGGAATATGGGTTCGGGCATGGCGGCGAACCTCGCCAAGGCCGGGCATACCGTCCACGCCTTCGACCTGTCGCCCGAAGCGGTGAAGCGCGCCGAGGCGGCGGGCGCCAGGGGCGTCGACAGTGCGGCGAATGCCGTGGCGGGGGCGGCGGCGGTCGTGACGATGCTGCCTGCGGGCAAGCATGTCCGCGCCGTCTACGAAAACGAGATCTTCCCGAACGCCAAGCCCGGCACGCTGATGATGGATTGCTCGACGATCGACGTCGCCACGGCGCGCTCGGTCGGCGAGGCCGCGGCGGCCAAGGGCTTTGATTTCGTTGATGCGCCGGTGTCGGGCGGCGTCGCGGCGGCCGAGGGCGGTACGCTGACCTTCATGGTCGGCGGGCCGGAAGCGGCGTTCGGAAAGGCCGAGGCCTATCTGTCGAAGATGGGCAAGGCCGTGATCCATGCCGGTGATGCCGGCACGGGGCAGGCGGCCAAGATCTGCAACAACATGCTGCTGGCGATCCACATGATCGGTACGTGCGAGGCCTTCGCGCTGGCCGACAAGCTGGGGCTCGACCGGCAGAAATTCTTCGACATCGCATCGAAGGCGTCGGGTCAGAACTGGTCGCTGACCAGCTATTGTCCGGTGCCGGGTCCGCTGCCGACGTCTGCGGCGAACCGCGACTACACGCCGGGCTTCGCGACCGCGATGATGCTGAAGGATCTGAAGCTGGCGATGGATGCCGCAGCGACCGCCGGGGCGTCGACGCCGCTCGGCGCGCAGGCCGAGGCACTTTACGCCATGTTCGACGGCCTGGGTGGCCGCGAGAAGGATTTCTCGGGCATTTTCAAGATGATCGACGGCAGCTGGCGGGGCTGAGCACACGCTTAAGCGGTTTCTTTACCCCTGTCTGGCATTCTGTCCGCAAACAAGAAGAAATCTTGGGTGGATTGGAGTGCGGGATATGGCAATCGCCGAAGTCCTGTCCAGTGGCGCGATAGTGCGCCCGGACTATCTGGAAATGCTGCAGCGCGTGGAGCGTCTGCACCGTCACCTGCTCGATGTCGTCAAGGACGAGCTCGACCGGGAAGGCATGGGCGACCTGACGAGCGTGCAGGCGCTGTTGCTCTTCAATATCGGTGACGCGGTGCTGACCGCCGGCGAGCTGCGCACGCGCGGTCATTATCTCGGCTCGAACGTGTCGTACAATCTCAAGAAGCTCGTTGATCTCGGCTATATCGACCAGAACCGGTCGGAAGACGACCGGCGAACGGTGCAGATTGCCCTGACCGACAAGGGGGATGCGGTGCGCAGCCTGCTGGTCGGTCTGTTTGCGCGCCAGTCGGCGGCGCTCGGTCCGTCGGGTGGTCTGGAAGAGAACAAGGTCGAGGCGACGAACCTGGCACTCGGCCGCCTGGAACGCTTCTGGACCGATCACATCCGCTTCCGGCTGTAGTTTCCGCAACCTGCGGCCATCTGTCCGTCTCGCCACGCGGCCAATGCCGTGTTTAAAAGACGGTGATGGAATCGTGACGGCTTTGCCGTTCAACGGGCAGGACGATGATGGACTACACAGCCGCCTTTACCAGCGCCGTGGCGCGTGTTCGCGCCGAAGGCCGGTACCGTGTCTTCGCCAACCTGCTGCGCCGCAAGGGTGAATTCCCGCGGGCACGCTGGCGGACGCCGGACGGCGACACGCGCGATGTGACGGTGTGGTGTTCCAACGACTATCTCGGCATGGGGCAGAGCGCCTGCGTGACGGAGTCGATGAAGAAGGCGATCGACGAGGTCGGCGCCGGCGCGGGCGGTACGCGCAACATCTCCGGCACTACGAATTACCATGTCGAGCTGGAGCGTTCGCTGGCCGACCTGCACGGCAAGGAAGCCGCGCTGCTGTTCACGTCCGGCTATATTTCCAACGAGGCGACGATCGCCACGCTCGGCAAGATATTGCCGAACCTGATCATCTATTCCGATGCGCTGAACCACGCTTCGATGATCGAGGGCGTGCGGGGCGCGAAGTGCGAAAAGCATGTCTGGCGACACAATGATGTCGCTCATCTCGAGGAATTGCTGAAGGCCGCGCCGAAGGATGCGCCGAAACTGATCGCGTTCGAGTCCGTCTACTCGATGGACGGCGATATCGGTCCGATCAAAGCGGTGTGTGATCTCGCCGACAAGTATGGCGCGATGACCTATCTCGACGAAGTGCACGCTGTCGGCCTTTACGGGCTGCGCGGCGGCGGCATTTCGGAGCGGGAAGGGCTGGCCGACCGGCTGACCATCATCGAGGGCACGCTCGGCAAGGCCTATGGCGTGATGGGCGGCTATATCGCCGCCGATGCGGTGATCGTCGACGCCATCCGGTCCTGGGCGCCCGGCTTCATCTTCACGACCTCGCTGGCCCCTGCGCTGGCGGCCGGGGCGCGGGCCAGTGTCGAATACCTGAAGTCCGACCACGCCTTGCGCGAAAAGCATCAGGAACGCGCGGCCACGCTGAAGGCGAAGCTGGCCGATGCCGGCCTGCCGGTGATGGACACGCCGACGCATATCGTGCCGGTGAAGGTTGGCGATCCGGTGCTGTGCAAGCGGCTGAGCGATGCTCTGCTCGAAGAGCACGGCATCTATGTCCAGCCGATCAACTATCCGACCGTGCCGCGCGGCACCGAGCGTCTGCGCTTCACGCCGTCGCCGCTGCACACTGACGCGATGATGGACGAACTCGTCGATGCCCTGCGCGCTGTCTATCAGCGATATTCCAACGTCAGGGTCGCATGAGCGGCGCGTCCGGCGGAAACGGGCGCGAATATCTGATCGAATTCATCGATATGGGCCACGCCGTGCGCGTGGCGGCGATCGACGTCGAAACCGGCGAGGAAGTTGTCATCCAGGCGCCGAAATCCGCGAGCGAGGCGGAAATGAAGCGCGTCGCGGTGGCCAAGCTCGACCGCAAGCTCGGCCTGTCCGGCCAGCCGAAAGCCGAAAAGAAACGGCCGGGCACAGGGCCCGGCCGCGGTATCAAGGTCTGAACCGACCGATTACTTCTTCTTGGCCGCCTTGCCGCCACGGCCGAGGCCGATCTGCTTGGCGAACTGGGAACGGCGCTTGGAATAGTTCGGCGCGACCATCGGATAGTCGGCGGGCAGGCCCCACTTGCGGCGGTAGTCTTCCGGCGACATGTCGTATTGCGAGCGCAGATAGCGCTTCAGCATTTTCAGCTTCTTGCCGTCTTCGAGACAGATGATGAAGTCGTCCGTGACGGACTTCGAAACCGGGACGGCCGGCTTTTGCTTCACTTCCGGCTTGGCTCCAGAACCGGAAATATCATTCATGGTCGCATGAACATTGCGAATCAGTTCCGGAAGCGATTCAGACGGGATCGAATTGTTCGCAACAAAGGACGCCACGATGTCGGTCGTCATGCGCAGAAGTTCTTCGTTGTCGATAACTGGGGAGGTTTCTTCGGTCATTGGTGTGCCTGCTCTTTGTAACGGTTTCAAACTCGGCAAGAAAAGCCTGACCGTGTGGTAGTCCTCCACAAAGCAGCTTTCAAGTCAGTATTTCGGTAAAATTTGATGATCTGCACTTAGCGCGTGCAGGCCGATCGATGTTCGCGTTTGCGGTGACCGCGCGTTGCCAGCGCGCCGCCGCGTCCGTATCTAGGGTGGACGGTGAAGGGAGTCACATGATGTCGGGTTCGATCGCGCAGACGCAGCAGTTTTTCACACAATCCCTGGCGGATCGGGATCCGGACCTCGCGCAGGCGATCCGGCAGGAAGTCCGGCGTCAGCAGGACCAGATCGAACTGATCGCGTCCGAGAACATCGTGTCGCGCGCCGTCCTTGAGGCCCAGGGCTCGCCGCTGACCAACAAGTATGCCGAAGGCTATCCGGGCAAACGCTATTACGGCGGCTGTGAATTCGTCGACATCGCCGAAGAACTGGCGATCGAGCGGGCCAGGCAATTGTTCGGCGCAGCCTATGTCAATGTTCAGCCCAGCTCCGGCAGCCAGGCCAATCAGGGCGTCTTCCTGGCACTGCTGCGCCCGGGCGACAGGATTCTCGGCATGGGACTCGATGCCGGCGGTCACCTGACCCACGGCGCGAAGCCGAACATGTCCGGCAAATGGTTTGAAGCCCATGCTTACGGTGTGCGCGAGGACAACGCGCTGATCGACTATGACAAGCTACGCGAACAGGCCAAGGAGGTTCAGCCGAAAATGATCATCGCGGGCGGCTCGGCCTATCCGCGGGTGATCGATTTCGAGGCCTTCCGTTCGATCGCGGACGAGGTCGGGGCCTATCTCATGGTCGACATGGCGCATTTTGCTGGTCTCGTGGCCGGCGGCGTCTACCCGAACCCCTTGCCGCATGCCGACGTCGTGACCACGACCACGCACAAGACGCTGCGCGGTCCGCGCGGCGGCATGATCCTGTCGCGTGACGTGGAGCTTGGGAAAAAATTCAATTCCGCAATCTTCCCGGGTCTGCAGGGCGGGCCGCTGATGCATGTCATCGCCGGCAAGGCGGTGGCGTTCGGCGAAGCGCTGAAGCCCGAGTTCAAGGACTACGCCAGGGCCGTTGTCGAGAATTGCAGGGTGATGGCCGATGCGGTTCAGGCTGCGGGTTATGCCGTCGTGTCCGGCGGCACGGACAGCCACCTTGCGCTCATCGATCTGCGCCCGAAGTCGCTGACCGGCGATATCGGCGAAAAGGCGCTCGAACGCGCAGGCATGACCTGCAACAAGAATGGCGTACCGTTCGACCCGGAAAAGCCGACCGTCACGTCGGGGCTGCGCGTCGGCTCGCCCGCCGGAACGACGCGTGGCTTCGGCACGGACGAATTCCGCCAGATCGGCGTGTGGATGGGTGAAGTGCTCGACGCGCTGGCGGCCAACCGGTCCGGTGATGCGGCGGTGGAAAAACGCGTGCGCGATGCGGTCACCGAACTGACCGGGCGATTCCCGATCTATCCCGAACTGACCTGAGGAGACGCAATTTGCGCTGCCCCTTCTGTTCGCATGACGACACCCAGGTGAAGGACAGCCGTCCGGCCGAAGACGGGGCGGCGATCCGCCGTCGGCGGCAATGCCCGTCCTGTGCGGCCCGCTTCACGACGTTCGAACGGGTGCAGTTGCGTGAGCTGACCGTGCTGAAGAAGGGCGGGCGGCGTGCGCCCTTCGACCGGAACAAGCTGGAACGCTCGGTCCAGCTGGCGGCGCAGAAACGCAATATCGACCCGGAACGGATCGAGCAGATGGTTTCGGGTATCGTCCGGCGGCTGGAAAGTCTCGGCGAGCCGGAAATCCCGTCCGACAAGATCGGCGAGCTGGTCATGGACGCGTTGAAGAATCTCGATCCGGTCGCCTATGTCCGTTACGCGTCAGTCTATCGCGACTTCCGCGAAGTCGGTGATTTCAGCCAGTTCATCAGCGGCGAGAAGCTGAGCCCGAAGGGCAAGGCCGCGAAGCCGAAGGATGCCGAATGACGCGTCCGCGCGTCACACTCAAACTCGCGACCTCGCTCGACGGCCGGATCGCCCTGTCCAACGGGGCGTCGAAGTGGATTACCGGGGCGGAATCGCGGGCCGAAGTGCATCGGCTTCGGGCCAGTCATGATGTGGTGATCACCGGGATCGGGACGGTTCTGGCAGACGATCCGCTGTTGTCGGCCCGGATCGCGGGTGAGATGCCGGACCAGCCGCGGCGGGTCGTGCTCGACACGCATCTCAAGATTTCTCCGGAGGCGAAGCTTCTGAACGATGTCGAGGGCGGGCCGGTGACGGTGTTCTGCGGCGGCAGTGTGCCCGTGCATCTGCGCGACCGGATTGCGGCGAAGGCGGAGGTGGTCGCGGTCAACCGGTATGACGGCCCGTCGATCCGCCTGAAGACCGTGCTTGAACACCTCGCGGGCGACGGGGTCGAGACGGTTATGATCGAGGCGGGCGGCAAGTTGGCGGGGGCGGCGATGCGGTCCGGCCTGGTCGACCGGATCGAATGGTTTCGCGCGCCGATACTGCTCGGCGGCGAGGCGCGCAGCGCGATCGACAGTCTCGGCCTTGAGCGATTGGACGATGCGCCCATCTTCACCCGCACGGACGTGCGCGACTGTGGCGGCGACCTCTGGGAATCCTACGAGCGGGCGGACGACTGAATGTTTACGGGACTGGTCAGCGCGGTCGGCGAGATCGTTTCGGTCGAAGCGGGCGACGTGCATCGCTTCGCGGTTCGCAGCCCTTATGCTGCGGGTGGCATCGAACTCGGCGCGTCGATCAGCCACGCCGGGGCCTGCCTGACGGTCACCTCGGTGAAAGCGGACGGTGAGGGCGCGATCCACACTGTCGAAGTCTCGCCGGAAACCCTGGCGCGCACGACGCTCGGCCAGTGGTGCCAAGGATCGAGGGTCAATCTCGAACGCTCGCTGAAGATGGGCGACGAACTCGGCGGTCACCTCGTGACGGGCCATGTCGACGGAATCGGCATGGTTCGCGTTGTCGAGCGCGACGGCGAGTGGACAAGAATCGGGATCGCGATGCCGGAGGCGCTCGCGCGTTTCATCGCCGAGAAGGGCTCGATCGCGGTCGACGGGGTGTCACTGACCGTAAACACGGCCAGTGCCGAGACGTTCTCCGTCATGATCATCCCACATACCGCGACTGTGACCACGCTCGGCGCGCTGAAGGCCGGGGATGCGGTCAATCTGGAAGTCGACCTGTTGGCGCGCTATGCCGCGCGCCTTGCGCAATTCGAAAAGGCCGCGAAGTGAGCCAGACCTCCGACACGCCGCTCTCGCCGATCGAGGACATCATCGAGGATGCCCGCAATGGCAGGATGTTCATCCTGGTCGACGCGGACGACCGCGAGAATGAAGGCGATCTCGTCATTCCGGCGCAGTTTGCGACGCCGGATGCGGTAAATTTCATGGCCAAGCACGGGCGCGGCCTGATCTGCCTGTCGCTCACGAGCGAACGTGCGAACACGCTCGGCCTGAAGCTGATGAGTTCGGACAATCGCTCGCGTCATCAGACCGCCTTTACCGTCTCGATCGAGGCACGCGACGGCATTTCCACCGGTATTTCCGCTCATGACCGCGCCCGGACGATTTCGGTCGCGACCGACCCGTCGAAGGGCGCGGACGACATTGTCTCACCGGGACATGTCTTTCCTCTTGTGGCGCGCGATGGCGGCGTGCTGGTGCGCGCGGGGCATACCGAGGCTGCCGTCGACGTGTCCCGTCTCGCCGGTCTCGGTCCGGCCGGTGTGATCTGCGAGATCATGAATGAGGATGGCACGATGGCCCGGATGCCGGACCTCGTGGCCTTCG
Source organism: Hyphobacterium vulgare (assembly GCF_042643335.1). Classification (NCBI taxonomy): domain Bacteria; kingdom Pseudomonadati; phylum Pseudomonadota; class Alphaproteobacteria; order Maricaulales; family Maricaulaceae; genus Hyphobacterium; species Hyphobacterium vulgare. The sequence goes on along the minus strand of NZ_JBHRSV010000001.1, from coordinate 208,304 downwards.
CCCAGTTGCATGGGCTGAAAATCGGCACGATCGCGGACCTGATCGCGTATCGGCGCCAACATGACCGCTTCATCGAGCGGCGGCTGGAAACGCCGTTCGAGAGCCGGTGGGGCGGGACGTTCGACCTCGTCGTCTTCCGCAACACGATCGATGGCGCCGAGCATGTCGCGCTGGTCAAGGGCAAGCCGACCGCCAAGGCGCCGACGCTGGTTCGGATGCACAAGGTCAGCTTCGCGGACGACGTGATCGGCGCGGCGGGTGACCGGTCAGGCCTCGTCGAGGAGGGTATTCGCGTGCTCGCCGCGCATGACGGCCCGGCGGTGATGGTCTGCATCCGGGAAACCAACCCCAATGCGATCATCGAGCGGCTCGGTGCGGCCCCGGTCGAGCCGACCTCGCAGCGCGAGGAGCGCCGGCTGCGCGAATACGGGATCGGTGCGCAGATCCTGCTCGATCTGGGTGTGCGCGAGATGATCCTGCTCTCGACTGCGCCGCAGACGATTGTCGGCCTTGACGGGTACGGCCTGACGGTGAAGGAGGTGCGGGACATCCGCAGCGAGGCGTCATGAAACCCCGTATCCTGATCATCACCGCCGTTTTCTACCGCGATGTGGCCGACGCCCTCACCAAGGGCGCGACCGAAGCGCTGGAAGACTGCGATGTCGACACTGCCGAAGTGCCGGGTGCGCTGGAACTGCCGGGCGCGATCACGATCGCTGCGTCCTCGGGCGCGGGCTATGACGGCTATGTTGCACTCGGCTGCGTGATCCGCGGCGAGACCAGCCATTACGACTATGTCTGCGGGGAATCCGCGCGCGGCCTGATGGAATTGTCGCTGATGGGCGTGCCGGTCGGGAACGGCATTCTGACTGTGAACAGTCATCAGCAGGCGATGGAGCGCGCCGTGAAGCGCAACAAGGGCGCGGCGGCGGCACATGCGGTGCTGTCCCTGATCGCGCTCAGGGACCGGTTCGAGGCGGCCAATGACTGACCGCAAGGAAAACGACAGCGAGGAACGTGCGCGCCTCCGGGCAGCGTCGCGTCTTGCCGCGGTTCAGGCGCTCTACCAGATGGATCTGTCCGGTCGCGGCGCGAAGGCCGTCGCCGATGAGTTTCTCGAAGTCCGTTTCCGTGAGGAGGGCGCCGAACGCCCGATCGTCGAGGCCGACGAAGACCTGTTTGCCGACATTCTTTCCGGTGTCGTCGCGGTTCAGGCCGAAGTCGATGGCGCCGTCAGGGACGCGCTGGCCTCGGGCTGGACGCTGAAGCGCCTCGACGCCACCGTCCGGGCCATACTGCGCGCCGGCGCCTATGAGCTGATGAAGCGGCCGGACGTGCCGGCGCGCGTCGTGATCGACCAGTATGTCGATGTCGCGCATGCCTTCTTCGAAGGCCCGGAACCGGGCTTCGTGAATGCCGCGCTCGATACCTGCGCACGCAAGGTCCGCGCCGACGAGCTGAAGGCGAAATGACTTGAACGAATTCGGTTTCATCCGGGACAGGCTGGCGGCGCTGAGCCGCGGCTTCCCGGGTGCGCTGGATCTCAAGGACGACGCCGCGCTGCTGTCGTGCGGGCCGGACGAGGAGCTCGTCCTGACCCAGGACATGCTGGTGGCCGGCGTGCATTTCCTCGACTTCGACCCGGCCGATCTCGTGGCGCGCAAGGCGCTGCGGGTGAATCTGTCCGATCTCGCGGCGATGGGGGCGATGCCGGTGGCGGTCATGGCGTCCGTGGCGTGGCCGCGCGAGGGCGGCGAGGCGCTTCGCGAGGACTGGGTGAAGGGGCTGGCCGAGGATCTGAGCGGCGCCGAACTCCCGCTGATCGGAGGCGACACGACGGTCACACCGGGCCCGTGGACGATGACGATCACGGCGATCGGCACGACGCCGAAGGGTGCAGCGCTCAAGCGTTCCGGCGCGCGTCCGGGCGATCTGGTCTGTGTGACCGGCACGATTGGCGATGCGGGACTCGGCCTGAAACTCCTGCGAGGCGAGATCGACCTGTCTGACGGGTCTCGCGATTTCGTTGCCACGCGCTACCGCGTTCCTGCGCCGCGGCTCGAGATGGGGCTGGCGCTGCGCCGTACGGCGACGGCCTGTATCGATGTCTCGGACGGGCTGCTGGCCGATGCCGGGCATGTCGCGGCGGCGAGCGGTGTCGGACTGACGCTCAATCTGGGAGACCTGCCGCGTTCGGATGCGGTGGCGGAGTGGCTGGAAGGCGAGGCCGATCTCGACGCTGCGCTGGTCGCGCTGGCCAGTGCCGGCGACGACTACGAACTCCTCTTCACGCTCCCGCCCGGAGCGTTCGACGCGGCCTATATGGCGGCGCTGCAATCGGGTGTGCGCCTCACCCAGATCGGCGAGGTCACGGAGGGTGAGGGCGTCACCGCGCTCGGCATGACCGGTCAGACGCTTTCAATCGAATCGGGTGGCTTCACCCATTTTTGACCCCTTCATGCCTATGCTGCGCGTGGATGGAGGTGGTTCATGCGCGTTTCAGCACTGGCACTGGCGTTTGCTTCGGCTGTCTGCCTGACCGCTCCGGCGTTCGCCGGGGGCGGTGGAGGCGGCGGCGGGTCCGGTTCGGGCTCGAGCGCGGGAAACCGCATCCAGGCTGGCTTTACCATCGGCGAGGATGGCACGATCTCGACCGGCTCCGGCAATTCCGGCGGTCATGGCGCACCGGCCGGTGACGGGCACGGAGCGCCGGCGGCTGATGACGGGCATGGCGCACCGTCCGGCAGTCCGGGCGAAGGCATCGCCGACGACAATCCGCGCATGGTCTCGCTGCCGATGCTGGTCGTCCCGCTCAGCCGGGACAATCACCTGACGGGCTATGGTTTCGTTACAGTGCGGTTCGTGGTGTCCAGCGGGTTCGACCATTGGGACATCCGCGAGCACGCGCATTTCGCGCTCGACCGGCTGATCCGGGCGAGCCATCGCAATTCGATCGCGACCGCCGACGGTCTCAACATCGATGCCGCGCGCGCCGAAGAAGTCTGGCGCGAGGCGCTGTCGGAGGAATTCGGCGCCGGCGTGGTCGACACGATGAGCTTCGATGTGCCGGATATCCGCCGTGTCGGGCGGTAGAATTTCCCTCAACTGACATTCCTGCGGCGGCCCGCCACGCCTTTTGTTGCGCGGTCCAAGGCCATCGGCCATATTCCGGCCCTCTTTGGGAGGGGGTGCACTGATTCACATGTCGGTGCAGGACCGGGGAGGTGCCCTCTCTCATTCCTGAAGAACGAGCGGGGAGCATAGCTCAGGACATGACACTCATTCTGGTAATCGTCGCCGGACTGCTGGCCGTTGTTTACGGCATCTGGCAGAGCCGCGCGATCCTGTCGGCGAGCGCCGGCAACGACAAGATGAAAGAGATCGCCGCGGCGATCCAGGAAGGCGCCAACGCCTATCTGAAGCGGCAGTACATGACGATCGGCATCGTGGGTGCCGTGATCTTCGTCATCGTCTTCCTGCTTCTGGGCTGGCAGGTGGCCCTCGGCTTCCTGATCGGTGCGGTGCTGTCCGGCGCGGCCGGCTTCATCGGCATGCTGATCTCGGTACGCGCCAATGTCCGCACCACCGAAGCCGCCTCGAAATCGCTGGCCGCCGGCCTGTCAATGGCGTTCCGCTCCGGGGCCGTCACGGGCATGCTCGTGGCCGGTCTCGCCCTGCTGGGCGTGGCGGTCTATTACTACCTCCTGACCAATGTCCTGCCGGTCGAGTCCGATCGCACGGTGATCGACGCGCTCGTTGCGCTCGGTTTCGGCGCCTCGCTGATCTCGATCTTCGCCCGTCTCGGCGGCGGCATCTTCACCAAGGGTGCGGATGTCGGCGGCGACATGGTCGGCAAGGTGGAAGCCGGCATTCCGGAAGACGACCCCCGCAACGCCGCGACGATCGCGGACAATGTCGGCGACAATGTCGGCGACTGCGCGGGCATGGCGGCGGACCTGTTCGAAACCTATGCGGTGACGATCGTCGCCACGATGGTTCTGGCCTCGATCTTCTTCACCGGTGGTGAATCGACGGCGATGATGCTCCTGCCTCTCGCCATCGGCGGGGTCTGCATCGTGACCTCGATCATCGGCACCTTCTTCGTGAAGCTCGGCAAGTCGAACAACATCATGAACGCCCTGTACAAGGGTTTCGTGGTGTCGGCGGTGCTGTCGCTGTTCGCGATCGGCGGGCTGATCTATCAGACGGTCGGTTTCGACACCGTGTTCACCACGAATGCCGGGCTCGAAATCACCGGTATGGAACTCTTCCTGTGCGGCTTCATCGGTCTGGTCGTCACCGGCCTGATCATCTGGATCACCGAATACTATACCGGCGTCAGCGCGCGCCCGGTCCGCTCGGTGGCCCAGGCCTCGGTTTCCGGTCACGGCACCAACGTGATCCAGGGTCTCGCCGTGTCGCTTGAAGCGACGGCGCTTCCGGCCCTCGTGATCATCGCGGGCATCATCACCACCTATGTGCTGGCCGGCCTGTTCGGCATTGCCATCGCGGTGACGACGATGCTGGCGCTGGCGGGCATGGTCGTGGCGCTCGACGCGTTCGGCCCGGTCACCGACAATGCCGGCGGCATCGCCGAAATGGCCGGACTGCCGGAAGACGTGCGCAAGACGACTGACGCGCTCGACGCGGTGGGCAACACCACGAAGGCCGTCACCAAGGGCTATGCCATCGGGTCCGCGGGCCTCGGCGCGCTGGTGCTGTTTGCCGCCTACACCGCCGATATCGAGCATTTCATCGGGACGGCGACTGAAGGCAGCTTCTTCTCCGGCCTGATCTATGGCGGCACGGAAGTCGCGGCCAATGTCGTGAACTTCTCGCTGTCGAACCCGTATGTGGTGGTCGGCCTTCTGTTCGGCGGCCTTCTACCCTTCCTGTTCGGCGGCATGTCGATGATGGCGGTGGGCCGTGCGGCCCAGGCGGTCGTCGTTGAAGTGCGCCGTCAGTTCCGCGAGATCCCGGGCATCATGGATTTCACGGCCAAGCCCGACTATGGCAAGGCGGTTGACCTGCTGACCAAGGCAGCGATCAAGGAAATGATCATTCCGTCGCTGCTTCCCGTGGCGTCTCCGATCGTCCTGTTCTTTGCGATCCGGGGTATTGCCGGTGTCGGTCCGGCCCTGTCGGCCGTCGGTGCGATGCTGCTCGGCGTGATTGTCACCGGACTGTTCGTCGCCATCTCGATGACGTCGGGCGGCGGTGCCTGGGACAATGCCAAGAAGGCGATCGAGGACGGTTTCACCGACTCTGACGGTGTCCTTCACGAGAAGGGTTCCGACGCCCACAAGGCGGCGGTGACCGGCGATACGGTTGGCGATCCCTACAAGGATACGGCCGGTCCGGCGGTGAACCCGATGATCAAGATCACGAACATCGTGGCGCTGTTGATGCTGGCGGTTCTCGCCCGCATGGGGTGATCCGGACGACAATCCGTAACGGAAAAGCCCCGGCCTTGCGCCGGGGCTTTTTTGTTGGCCGCAGCCGGGGACAAATGAAAAGGCCCCGGTCGATGCCGGGGCCTGATCAGTCTGAAATCATGAAATTCGTCAGTCGTCACGGCGCGGGCCGCCGGCGCCGCCGGGCAGGTTCTCTTCGCCGGTGAAGGAGCCGGCCGGCAGGCGGCCGATATTGCCGAGAACCTGTTCAAGGAAGGTCAGCTCACGGCCGCGGGTCGGGGTTTCACGGCGCACCAGATTCACCCGGCGCCCGTCGTCGAGGCCGTATTCCTCGACCGCGGTCACCATGCCGGCCTCGTCAAACTCGACCGCGAGTATGCGGCGTTCGCGTGTTTGCGGCAGCTGGTAGGCCAGCGTCTCGCGCGTCGTTGAAATATAGTACCAGGTCGAGTCCTCGAAGACGCCGACGGTCGACGGATTGCCCAGACGCGATAGCAGGCTCGACTGGGTGTCCTGGCCGGGCGTGATGACCGGCGTTTCGCCATTCACATAGGCATAGCCATGGTTACGGAGCGTCGGCGTGCAGGCGGCGAGGCCGGCAGCACACAGAGCGATCGCGGCGGCAAAACGGGTAGGGGTCATACGAACTTGTCCTGTCTTCGGGGCACGCGGTGTGTCCGCGCGTTGACCTAGCCGGGCGCGACCTTAGCTTCAAGTCCCGCGATTGAGGAGAGGGGGCTGCATGTTCGGCTCACTGAAACGGCGATACGCCCAGAAAGAGCGCGCCGAGGCGCTGTACTGGGCCTGCGTGGAACAGGCCAGGTCACCCGAATTCTATGCCGAGCTGGGCATTCCCGACACGGTCGAGGGCCGGTTCGAACTGATTTCGCTTCACGTCGGGTTGCTCATTCGCCGCCTCAACGCGGAGGGCGAAACGGGCAAGGCCGTGGCACAGGACGTGTTCGACGCCATGTTCCGCGAACTTGATTCGGCGCTGCGCGAGATGGCCGTGGGCGACATGAGTGTCGGCAAGCAGATCAAGGCGATGGGCGAGGCCTTCTACGGCCGCATGAAAGCCTATGATGCGGGGCTGTCCGCCGGCGATGCGCGCCAGCTTGATGCGCCGTTCGCGCGAAATCTCCTGGCCGAGAATTCATGCGAATCCGATGCCCGGCCCCTGTCGGACTATGCGCTCGCCTCCCAGGCCGCGCTCGCGGAACAGAGCGGCGAAACTCTGATGTTCACAGGCCTGCCCCAATTCGCTGTGATCCCGGTGCGGGCGGGCGCTTGAATCCGGTCTCTCTTCGGCTAAGGTCCGCCCGACGCCGGGGGCGGTCCCCCGCCACACCGTCAACAGCCGGACCTTCCTGATGAGCCAGCCTCTAATCGTATCCGTGGACGCCATGGGCGGCGATCATGGACCGGGCATTGCCATCGCGGCGGTCGATATCGCCTTGAAAAAGCGTCCGGGTGTGAACGCCCGTTTTCTGGTCCACGGCGACGCGGCCCAGCTGACGCCGATGCTCGACAAGGTCAGCGAACGCGCCCGGGCCTCCATCGAGATCCGGCACACCGACAGCGAAGTGCGCATGACCGACAAGCCGAGCGAGGCGGTGCGCCGCGCCCGAGGCTCGTCGATGTGGAATGCGATCATGGCGGTGCGCGACGGCGAGGCCAGCATCGCTGTGTCATGCGGCAATACCGGCGCGCTGATGGCGATTTCCAAGGTCGTTCTGCGCATGAAAAAGGGCGTTCATCGCCCGGCGATCGCAGCGAGCTGGCCGACCGTGCGTGGCCATACGGTCGTGCTGGACGTTGGCGCGAACGTGGAGTGCGGACCGGCTCAGCTGGTCGAATTCGCGATCATGGGCGAAGCCTTCCATCGCGCCGTGCATGGTTCGACCGAACCGACGGTGGGTCTGCTCAATGTCGGGCAGGAAGAGCTCAAGGGCAATGACACGGTGCGCGAAGCCGACCGGCTGGTGCGCGCCGCCAATCTCGATCTGAACTATCTGGGTTTCGTCGAGGGCGACGACATTTCGCTCGGCCGGACCGATGTGGTCGTTACCGACGGTTTCAGCGGCAATATCGCGCTGAAAACCGCCGAGGGTACCGCGAAGCTCGTTGCAGCCTGGATGCGCGAATCCTTCACCAGTTCGTTGCTGGCGAAGCTGGGCGCGGCCTATATGAACGCGGTCGGGGCGCTCGACCTTCTGCGTGACCGGATGGATCCGCGGAAGATCAATGCCGGCGTCCTGTTGGGTCTCAATGGCATGGTGGTGAAAAGTCATGGCGGGGCCGACGAGGTCGGGTTCGCCACGGCGCTTTGTACCGGGCTTGATCTCGCGCCGTCGAGCTTCACGAGCGAGATCGAGAAGAATCTGGCGCGCCTGGCGCGCACCGAAGCCGCCGAAATGGAGGCAGAGCCTCAATCGTGACCGATGTCGTCACCCGCATCGCCGGGTCGGGCAGTTTCCTGCCTGGCCGGGTGCTCACAAATGACGAACTGGCCAAACGTGTCGACACGAGCGATGCCTGGATCCGTGAACGGACGGGGATCGCGCAGCGTCATATCGCGTCCGACGGCGAAACCACGGCAAGTCTCAGCGAGGCCGCGGCGCGCCGGGCGCTGGACGATGCCGGACTGACGGCGGCGGACATCGACCTGATCGTCGTGGCGACGACGACGCCCGACCTCGTCTTTCCCTCGACGGCGACGCTGATCCAGGCGCGAATCGGGATGGAGCAGGGGGCGGCATTCGACGTCCAGGCGGTCTGTTCGGGCTTCGTCTATGCGTTGTCCGTTGCCGACGCATTGCTGCGTACCGGTCAGCACCGGCGCGCGCTGGTGATCGGTGCCGAGACGATGTCGCGCATCCTGAACTGGGACGACCGGGCGACGTGCGTGCTGTTCGGTGATGGGGCCGGGGCCTGGGTCCTGGAAGCCGTCGAAGGCAAAGCCGGGCAGGGCGTACTCGGCTGCTATCTGCGCAGTGACGGCCGGTTGAAGGACCTGCTTCACACGACAGGCGGGCCGTCATCGACGCAGAGTTCCGGCTATCTCGTCATGCAGGGCAATGCCGTGTTCAAGCACGCGGTCGTGAATATCTCCGAAGCGATGACGACGCTGATGGCCCAACACGGCTTCTCGGGCGACGACATCGACTGGTTCGTCCCGCACCAGGCCAATCAGCGGATCCTCGAGGCTGTGGCCAAGCGCCTCGGAATAGCGCCGGGAAAAGTTGTCTCAACGGTGGCCTTGCACGGGAATACTTCCGCCGCGTCGGTGCCGTTGGCGTTTGATGTTGCGGTGAAGGACGGGCGCATCAAGCGCGGCGACCTGTGTCTTCTCGAAGCACTCGGCGGCGGGCTGACTTGGGGCTCGGCCCTTGTAAGATACTGATCTTGACCGCATGGTGCGTTGACGCGGGCCTGTTCACGGGACTAGCCTGCTTTCTTCTGCCGGGGGAATGACATGGCGGGTAAAACCCTAACGCGAGCCGATCTGGCCGAAGCCGTCCACCGGGATGTCGGCCTGACACGGCAAGAGTCGGCTGACATGGTCCAGGCCGTGTTTCAAACGCTCTCTGACACGCTGGCCAGCGGTGATTCGGTCAAGCTTTCCTCTTTCGGGTCGTTCCAGCTGCGCGACAAGACCGGCCGCGTCGGCCGGAATCCGAAGACCGGAGAGGAAGTGCCGATCGATCCGCGCCGGGTGCTGGTGTTCAAGCCGTCGCAGGTCCTGAAGGACCAGATCGACAAGGCCTTGTCGAAGAAGAGCTGAGCGGATGACCAAGGACAAGGGTCCGGACGCCTACCGCACGATCAGCGAGGCGGCCGAGGAACTCGATCTGCCTGCACACGTCCTTCGCTTCTGGGAAGGCAAGTTTCCGCAATTGCGCCCGGTCAAGCGGGCCGGTGGCCGCCGCTTCTACCGTCCCGGGGACATCGCGTTGCTGCGCGGGCTGAAGGCGCTGCTCTACGAGGACGGCTACACGATCAAGGGCGCGCAGAAATTCCTGCGCGAGAACGGGGCGGCATCGGCCTCGGCGCGGGGCGAGGAGGGCGTTCAGCGCCCGGTTCCGAAACCCATCGCCGAGCAATATGTGCAGCGCCGCGAAGCGGTCTCGGGTCATGCCGACCGGGGGCCGGACATGATCGCCCGGCTCGAAGCGGCGAAGGCCCGGCTCGATGCCGCGATCGCCGCCAGCCGAGCGGCGGGCTAGGCGCCGTCAAGCACGGTTGCGGGCACCGCCGCACGCCCCTATAAGCGGCTTCCCCAACGGCGCGCTTGCGCCGGAAATGTCGGAGCGTAGCGCAGCCCGGTAGCGCACTTGTCTGGGGGACAAGGGGTCGTGGGTTCGAATCCCGCCGCTCCGACCATTTTCCTTCATTCTGCGAGTTTTTTGTGCGCCGCTGCGATCCGTCCGGATGCCAGCATCAGCATGAGTGCGGCGAAGGTGAAGAACCAGACGCCCGGCTGTTCGCCGAGGCTCGACAGGCCGCCGCGTCCGATCGTGAAGACGAAAAGCGCGGCGATGAGCACGTCCATCATCGTCCACTTTCCCAGCATCTCGATCCAGTAGAGCGCCCGCTTCGAAACCCGCGCCGACGACGCGACGTGGAGCCAGATCAGTGCGAACAGCTTGGCCACGGGAAAGATCATCGAGAACACGATGACCGTACCGGCGAGGAGATAGCTGCGTCCGTCGAGCAGCGATTGCGCGACATCGAACAACGAATAGGACTCGTGGAAAAAGACGAGGCGCTGCGCCTCCAGCATCGGCAGCCAGATCCCGAGCGGCAGCGCGATTGCCGCCAGGATCAGGCAGGCGCGGGCCAAAGCCCCGCCAGCGCCGTGCGGGTCACGCATTGCGGTTGCCGAGCCCGAAGTGATCTCCGCTGGAATCGTCCTGTCCATGACGGAATGGGGCCGCTCAATTCGGGCGATTCATGGGCAGAATTCCCGCGCGGCGCGAATTTTGACCCGAAGCTAGTTTCCGCCGCGGGGACGCGGCGGCAGCGTCCTGGGTTCGGGGCGGATGGGCCGCATGCCGCCGACCATCGGGCTGCGGCGGCCGGGGACTGTGCGAGCCTCCAGCGCGGCATCCAGCATCGTTTCGAACGTGCCCGGAACACCGTCTGCCGTCAGCGCCGAGTTCTCGCGGTATGCTGTCGCACCGATAGCGGACGCGAGGGCTTCGCCTTCGGCGGTCGAGACCGGATCGGACAATGCGGCGTACGTGTTCGTGCGCAAATCGGTCTTCAGGCCGATCAGAACGATCGGCGCATCGGGCAGCGTTGCGCGGATTTCCGGAACCCAGACCGTCGAGACGTCTTCGAAGCTGCGCCGGCTGTTGACTGCGAAACACAGGCCGGCAACGTCGCTGCCGGCATAGCTGAGCGGGCGCAGCCTGGCATATTCAGACGAGCCCGGCGTGTCCCGGAGTTGCATTTCCTGAATGCCGTCTGCGCGCCGGACATTGGCCTGGTAATTGTCAAACACGCTCGGGACGTATTCGCCGGGAAAGACATTGCTTGTGTAGGCAATCAGCAAGGTGGTCTTGCCCACGGCCGAACTGCCGGCAAAGACCATCCTGACCGGAGCCGAGCCCGTCCTTCCCAGCGCGCTGCCGGGCACGACGAGTGAGAGCGCCGTTCCGCCCAGCGCGGTGAGAAGGCTCCGCCGGTTCATGCTGCCCTCCTGGGACTGACCGGCGGAACGCTAGCACGGTTTTGCGAGGCTCAATATCCGCTCGTGGTCGCGACCTTTTCGGCGTGGAACCGGTCGTCGCCCATGAATTCGCCGGCGGCGCGGGCGCGCTTGAAGAAGAAGCCGATTTCGTGCTCGTCGGTCATGCCGATGCCGCCATGCATCTGGATGGCCTCACCGGTGACGTGGCGCGAGACCTCGGTCGCCTTGGCCTTGGCTGCGGCGATCCACAGCGGAGCCTGGGACGGATTCTCGTCAAGCGTGCGCAGCGCCTTCATGACGAGGGAGTGCGCGAGTTCGATCTCGCCGAGCATGTGCGCGGCGCGGTGCTGCAGGCCCTGGAAGCTGCCGATCGGCTGGCCGAACTGGCTGCGGTCCTTGAGATAGGAGAGGGTGCGGTCGAACGCTTCCTCCGCCGTGCCGAGCTGTTCGGCCGCAAGGCAAGCGCGGCCGACATCGAGGACGTGTTCGAAGGTCGCCTGACCATCCGCCCCGCCCGACAGCATGGCGTCGCCGTCGAGTTTCACGTCGTTGAAGTCGATATCCGCCGGGACATGGCTGTCGACCGTGCGGCGCATCGTCTTCGAAACGCCCGCTGCTTTCGGGTCGACGAGGAAGAAGCCGACGCTGTCATCCTCGAGCCGGGCCGCGACGATCAGCATGTCGGCGCCGTTGCCGCAGGCGACGAAGCGCTTCGCGCCATTGAGGCGGAAGCCGTTACCGTCCTTGGTGGCCCGTGTGTCGATCGTGCCGGGGTCGTGGCGGGCCTTTTCGTCGAAGGCGAATGCGTAGACCGCTTCGCCCGCGGCGATCTTCGGCAGGTGTTCGCCTTTCTGCGCGTCCGATCCGGCGAGACGGAGAAGCGTGGCCGACAGGATGGCCGACGGGATGAAGGGCGTCGCGGCGAGGGTGCGGCCCATTTCGCGCAGCAGCACGCCCGCGGCGGTGAATCCCATGTCGACGCCGCCGAATTCTTCCTCGATGACGATGCCGTTCCAGCCCATTTCGGCCATGCTGCGCCATACCGCATGCCGGAATCCGTCCTTGCAGCCTTCGTCGCGCAGGCGGCGTAGCTCGGAGACGGGCGACTTGGCAGCGAGGAAGTCCTTCGCGGAGTCCCGCAGCATCTGTTCTTCTTCGGTGAGTACGAAGCTCATGGATCAATTCCGTGTCTTGATGCGGTCGCTCAGGCGCCCGGCAGGTTGAGAACGCGCTTGGCGAGGATGTTCAGCTGGATCTCGGACGTGCCGCCCTCGATCGAGTTGGCGCGAGACCGCAACCAGTCGCGGGCCGGTCCGCCGTCGGACGGGTCCGGTCCTTCCCAGAGCAGGCCGTCTGCCCCCATGGCCGACAGGTTCAGCTCGTGGCGGCGTTTGTTCAGTTCGGTCCCGATATATTTCAGCATCGAGGCTCGCGCGCCGACACCGTGACCGGCATCGCTTTCATCCTTCACCCGGCGCATCGTCGCCTCGAAGGCGAGCGCGTCGATCGTCAGGCGCGCCACGTCGGCGCGCAGGATCGGGTCGGCGATGCGGCCCTTCGCGTCGACCTCGCCGGACTTGTGCGCGGCGACGACCGGATTGAGCCCGCCTGACATGCCGCCGGCACCCACGATATTGGTGCGCTCATGCGACAGCAGGTATTTGGCGATGTCCCAGCCCTTGCCGGCGGTGCCGATCAGGTGGGATTTCGGAACCTTCACCTCGTCGAAGAAGGTCTCGCAGAAGGGCGATTTGCCTGAAATCAGCTTGATCGGCTTGGTCGTGACGCCTTCGGACTCCATGTCGATCAGCAGGAAGGAAATGCCTTCATGCTTCGGCTTGTCCGGTTCGGTGCGGACCAGGGCGAAGATCCAGTCTGCCTGATCGGCATAGCTGGTCCACACCTTCTGGCCGGTCACCTCGTAATGGTCGCCCTTGTCGACCCCCTTGGTGCGCAGCGATGCCAGGTCGGACCCGGCCCCCGGTTCGGAATAACCCTGGCACCAGCGGATCTCGCCGCGGGTGATCTGCGGCAGGTAGTGCCGCTTCTGCTCCTCGGTGCCGTATTTCAGAAGCGCCGGTCCGAGCATCCAGATGCCGAAGGAGGTGAGGGGATCGCGGGCACTGATCGCCTTCAGCTCTTCCTTCAACACCTGTGCCTCGTCGCCCGACAGGCCGCCACCGCCGTATTCCTTCGGCCATTGCGGCGCGGTCCAGCCCTTTTCGGCCATGCGACCCAGCCAGAGTTTCTGGTCGTCACTGGCGAATTCGAACTTCCTGCCGCCCCAGCAGACGTCTTTCTCGTCCTTCACGGGCTGGCGCATGCTGGCCGGGCAGTTGGCCTCCAGCCATTCGCGGGTTTCCTTGCGGAAGGAATCCAGATTGCTCATGTCTCTCCCCGAACAAACTCTTTGTTCGAAACATTAGCGCACTCGGCGCGATTGGCGAGAGGCAGACGCGGTGCGGCGCATCGGCGCGGGTGGCTTGCTTTAACGCGCGCCTGGGGTAAGTCCGCCTCGACATTGAACAGGACGTGCCGATGACGACTGCCCCGGAAACCAGCAAGGCCGTGTCGAACTGGCTCATCGTGGTCGCGATCATGGTCATCGCGATGATCCTCGTCGGCGGAGCCACGCGCCTGACGGACTCCGGCCTGTCCATTACTGAATGGCGGCCCGTCACCGGTGTTGTGCCGCCGCTGACCCATGAAGGCTGGCTGGATGAGTTCGAGAAATACCGGTCGAGCCCGGAATACCAGCTTCAGAATGCCGGCATGACGCTCGGAGAGTTCGAATTCATCTACTGGTGGGAGTGGGGTCACCGCTTCCTCGGCCGGATGATCGGGCTGGTCTTCGCGCTGCCGCTGTTCGTCTTCTGGGTTCGGGGCATGATCCCGGCGGGCATGAAGCCGAAACTGCTCGGCCTGCTGGCGCTTGGCGGCCTTCAGGGCTTTGTCGGCTGGTGGATGGTCGCGAGCGGTCTCGTCGACCGGGTCGATGTCAGCCAGTACCGGCTGGCTGCGCACCTCTCGCTGGCCTTTGTCATTCTCGGCGTGACGCTCTGGCTCGCCCTGTCGGCCCGTTTCGGGACGGCCCCGGGCAAGACCGGACGGCTGACGCCGCTGGCGCTCGCCTTCTGGGCTGCGGTGATGGTCCAGATTGCGCTCGGCGCCTTCGTGGCGGGGCTCGATGCCGGGCGGATCTACACCACCTGGCCGGGCATGGAGGGACGGATCATCCCGGACGGCTATCTCGCCGGTCTGCCCTGGTATCAGGCGATTTTCGAAAGCCACGCGGCGGTCCAGATGCACCATCGCTGGATGGGCTATCTGGTCGGCCTGTTCGCTTTCGTCGTGGCCTTCGCCTTCTGGCGTTCGAGCGACCGGACGCTGAAGGGGCTGTCGCACGCCATCGCGGCGATGGTCGTCATCCAGATCGCGCTCGGCATCGTGACGCTCGTGCATGCCGCGCCGCTGTCACTGTCGCTGATCCACCAGCTGGGCGCGGTCGTGCTCTTCCTGCTTGCAGGAAGCGCGGCCTGGCGCGCGCGGCGCGCGGCCTAGCCGCCGAGGCTGTCGGGTCCAGCATTCGGGGCGAGGGCGCGTGCAAACGTCTCGCGCGCGATGAAGCGGATGCGATTGTCCGCGCCGTCGACCACGGCAACGATGCCGGACTGGTAGGCCGTGCCGCCATAGGACTCCGCCGACATCGTCACGGAGGCGGGCTGTTCGACCCCCGGTGTCGACATGCCGTCAACGATCCGCACATTCTGCAGCACCGTCAGGTCGCGCCCGTCGAGAATGGCCAGTCCGCCCGTCGTGCCGCCGGCTGCGATGACGACCGGCCGGCCAAGCAGCATTCCGGCTGTCAGGCCTTCAGCGCTCGGTCCGCCGCGCGCCTCGACCGTGCCGGCGGCGCTGATGCGCGTGACCGACAGGGTCGGACCCGCGACGTAGAGTTCGTCCTGGAAGCTGGCGCAGGTGCGGGCCGGGGCGGGCAGGGTGTAGCTGCCGGTCTGTTCGGCGCCGATCAGGTCACCGCCGGTATCGCGGATGCGCCATGTGGTGACGCGCGCCTCACGGCCGAGCACGGCGATGTCGAGATGGCCGGGCGCTTCCTCGATGAAGCAGACGGCCGCTGCGCCGCCGTTCGGCTCGATCGCGGCAAGGGGGGCTTCGATCGCGGTCGGCTCGGATCGCACCAGGACGTAGCCGCGCACGCTGCCGGTCGACGGTTCGACGCCGACGATCAGCGGCAGGCTTTCACCGCGCAAGGCAAAGCCGGGGGATACGGCCAGCGAGTTCAGGCGCGGGCCCGTCACACGCTCCAGCGCTTCCCCGTCGACGTTGAAGATGTCGAGTCCGCCATCGACCGGTGCCGACACGATCAGGCCGGCCCAGGGCGTTTCCGCATTCGGCACGAAGGCCACCGCGCCGGACCCGCCGGCGACCGCGTCCATTGCTGCCGTGACAGTCACCTCGACCGCGTCGATGTCCTGTTCGGGTTGGTCGCTGACCTCGCCCGGGTCGCAGGCGGTCAGGCCGAGCGCGGCTCCGAGGAGCGCTGCTGCCAGGGCCCGCGGATGGCGAAGGTACGCGAAGGACTGGATTGCACGTTCAGGAAAAGCACCGAACCGTCGGGAGAAAAGCATGGACCGCAAAACTCGCTGTAGCTGACCTCGTCGCCTTCGGCGGACGGGACCGCAAAGGCATTGCGCGCAATGGTATAGATGCGTCCTTCCGGCGTCACGCCGCGAATGTACTGCTCGAACGGGCCGTCCTCGGCGATGATGACGTCGCCCCAAGGCGCGATCGTGAGATTGTCGCAATATTCCATCAGATTCGTGTCGCCACTCTCGACGAAGAGCTGGAGCCGCCCGCCCTCGCCATCGGGCTGGAAGCGGAAGATCTGTCCCACGCGCAGCGCGCCGCCATCGGTACAGGTGAAATAGAGCTCGTTCTCGCCCCACCAGCAGCCTTCGCCGCGGGTGAATTGCGCCGCGCCGGCAGCGACATGGCGCGGGGCGATGTCGTTGTCGGGGTTGTCGATGCCCTCGACATCGATCCACTCGCATTCATACCACTCGCCCGGCGACATCGAGGCAGCGGACCAGTTGCGGGTGTCGAAACCGGGGCGGCCCCGGATCGCCAGCGCCTGCAGGCGGCCTCCGCGCCACAACTGGCCCGGCACGTCGGGGATGAAGCGGTAGAACAGGCAGGACTCGTTGGCGTCCTCGGTCTGGTAGACGATGCCGGTCGCGGGATCGATGGCGCAGGCTTCGTGGCGGAACCGCCCGAGGCCGCGCAGCGGGATCGCCTCGACCAGTTCGTCGGCGTCTGCGGGCACTTCGAAGACATAGCCGTGGTCGCGGCTGTTGGTTTCGCCGGCGCGGACGGTGGTCTCCTCGCAGGTCAGCCAGCTGCCCCACGGGGTCGGGCCGCCGGCGCAATTGTCGTAGGTCCCGCCCAGCGACAGGAATTGGCGTTCGATCTCCAGCGTTTCGGGATCGAGGACCAGCGTCGTGGTGCCGCCATGGTGCGGTGTGCCGTCCGGCGCGACGTCATAGAGCTTGCCGGCGTCGATAAGGGAGAGGCGCGCATTGCCCGGGCCGAAAGGCGAGCGGTCCTGCTGCGTGAAGCGAAGCTCGTGATTGCGGATCAGGGCAATGCGGCCGTCGGCGCGTTCGAAGGCCGCCATGCCGTCGAAATCACCGGGGGTGAGAAGGCCGTCGGACATTTCCTCGCCCTCGGTCGAAATCACCTGGTAGGAGAAGCCGCGCGGCAGATCGAGCAGGCCGTCCGGGTCGCGGTAGAGCGGACCAAAGCCTTCCAGCTCCGCGCCGACGCCGTCGAGCGGTTCGCGGCGGCTGCAGCCAGACAGGGCCAGAAGGCCGGCGAAGGCGGTGGTCGTGGCGGCGGAAGTCCGCAGGAAATTACGGCGCGACAGCTTCATGGTCGTGGTCCTCTCTCTTGCGACCGGAGTTAAGGCAAAACCGGGCAAATGGGGAGACAGTCACGGAAATTTCGTGGATACGGTAACTAAATACCGCATGGCTAACCCCCTGTGACTGCGTTTGTTTTCGCGCCGGTGTTGACCGAAGTGCGAACTGCGTCTAGATGGCGCGCTTCCGCAGAGAGGGATCGCTCCCTCCAAGCACAAGAGACACGTCATGAAGACCTATTCCGCCAAGCCCGCGGACGTGGTGAACAACTGGATCGTCGTCGACGCGCAGGACGCTGTCGTCGGCCGTCTGGCGGCGTTCATTGCCACGCGCCTGCGCGGCAAGCATCGCCCGGACTACACGCCGCACGTCGATCTGGGCGACCACGTCATCGTCATCAATGCCGAGAAGGTCCGCTTCACCGGCCGCAAGATGGGCGACAAGCGCTACTACCGTCACACCGGTTACCCGGGCGGTATCAAGGAAACCTCCCCGGAGAAGATCCTGGGCGGCAAACACCCGGAACGCGTTGTCGAACTCGCCGTGAAGCGCATGCTGCCGAAAGACAGCCCGCTGGCGCGTGACCAGTTCTCCAAGCTGCGCGTCTATGCCGGCTCGGATCACCCCCATGAAGCGCAGAAGCCCGAAGCGATCGACTTCAAGGCGCTCAACACCAAGAATGCGCGGAGCTGATCATGGCTGAGCAAACCCGTTCCCTCGAGGACCTGAAGGACGCGCTGAAGAAGTCCGACGCCCCGGTTTCCGCCGCGGTCGCCGAAGAAGCGCTTCCCGAGCCGAAGATCGACGCGCTTGGCCGCGCCTACGCGACCGGCAAGCGCAAGAACGCCATCGCGCGCGTCTGGATCAAGCGCGGCAATGGCAAGGTCACGGTCAATGGCCGCGACCAGGAAGTCTATTTCGCCCGCCCTGTGCTGCGGATGATGATCCGCCAGCCGTTCGAGGCGGCCGAGCGCGTCAACGAGTTCGACGTGATCTGCACGGTCACCGGCGGTGGCCTGTCGGGCCAGGCCGGCGCGGTGCGTCACGGCATCTCCAAGGCGCTGACCTATTTCGAGCCGGAACTGCGCAAGCCCCTGAAGGCGCGCGGCTTCCTGACCCGCGACAGCCGCGTGGTCGAGCGCAAGAAGTACGGCCGGGCCAAGGCACGCCGCAGCTTCCAGTTCTCGAAGCGCTAAACTTCCGACGATTGTTGGAAATGGAACGGGCGGCTCCCAATGGGCCGCCCGTTTTGTTTTTGTGCGTTACCGCTATTCTGCAATTGAATGTTCGGGTTCGGTGCAGAAGAGGGACGGGCCACCGATGCAGCGAAAGCACGCCTTCTTACTGACCACGGCGTTCTTGCCAGTATCGATCTTACTGGCCGTGCTCGTCGGGGTATTTGTCGGACCCGAATGGTATCTGATCCTGTGGG
The DNA here is from genome assembly GCF_042643335.1 of Hyphobacterium vulgare. Taxonomy (NCBI): domain Bacteria; kingdom Pseudomonadati; phylum Pseudomonadota; class Alphaproteobacteria; order Maricaulales; family Maricaulaceae; genus Hyphobacterium; species Hyphobacterium vulgare. Next base: position 189,824 of record NZ_JBHRSV010000001.1, on the reverse strand, counting down.
CCGTGATTTTCCTAGGAGCTTGGGGACTGCGGCAGGCTTGGAAGTCGGTTGGTGACGCTGCCGCGAAAGAGATGGACGATGAGCGATGATGCCGTTCAAGCAATGACCCAAAGTCAACGTGACGCTTGGATGGCGTTTTGCGAACAGTTCAACCTCAGTTGGGAGTTTGTTGACCTTGAAGATTTTGGGGTGACGAGCAGTCAGCCGGTCCTGAAAATCAGTAGCGCGAAAAGCCCGGCCGGAATTCTCATTTTACCGCCGGGATCCAAAGTCATGCAGTTTTCGGATCGAATAATCGCTGCCGGTTATGGCTTCTCGGTAGTTGATGTCCCGATGGTTGCCGATGATCTTGAGCGGTTTCGAGGTGAGGAGATGCTTGCTGACTGGGGGCTGATCTGACAGGCACCACGACCGCTCACGTCAGAAAGTAGAGGCTCCGACCTTCCCGGCCATATCAACTCCGCACCTTCACGTATTCGCCGGGGGCATCGCAGATCGGGGGGTACTTCTTGCTGCCGGCCTGGCGGGCGGGGACGTCTTTGCCCGAGCGGGTGTAGAGCCAGTCGCGCCAGTGCATCCACCAGGAGCCGGGATGCTCCTCGGCGCCCTTGATCCAGTCCTCGACCGTTCCGGGCAGGCCGGCATTGGTCCAGTGCTGGTATTTGTTGGCGCCGGGGTGGTTGATCACGCCGGCGATGTGGCCGGAGCCGGCCATCATGAACTCGACCGGGCCGCCGAACAGCTTCGCGCCGCGATAGACGGACGGGTAGGGGGCGATGTGGTCGTCCTTGCTGGCTTGCATGAAGATCGGCGTTTTCACTTTCGACAGGTCGAGCGTGTGGCCGCCCAATTCGACCTCGCCCTTCGACAGCTTGTTGTTCCGGTACATCGTGTCGAGATACCAGAGGTGCAGCGCCTTGGGCATGCGCGTCTGGTCGGCATTCCAGAACAGCAGGTCGAAGGCCTGCGGCTGGCGGCCGAGCAGGTAGTTCGACACCACGAAGGACCAGACGAGATCGTTCGACCGGAGGAGGTTGAAGGTGTCGGCCATGGTCCGCCCGTCGAGCACGCCGCCCTGGGCGTCCATCAGCCGCTCGATCTCGGCGATCCAGGCCTCGTCGACGAAGAGAAGGAGGTCGCCGGCCAGTTCGAAATCGGTCTGGGCGGCGAAGAAGGTCGCGGTCTCGATCCGGTCCGCTTCGCCGCGCGCTTCCAGCAAAGCGAGGGCGGAGGCGAGCATCGTCCCGCCGATGCAATAGCCCACCGTGTGGGCGCTTTTCTCGCCGGTAATCTCCTCGACCACGTCGAGGGCGGTGAACAGGCCCTCATGGATATAGTCGGCGAAAGTCTTGTCCTTCAGGCTGGCGTCGGGATTGACCCAGGAAATGAGGAAGACGGTGAAGCCCTGCTCGGTGAGCCATTTCACCATCGAACTCTTCTCGCGCATGTCGAGAATGTAGAATTTGTTGATCCAGGGCGGCGCGAACAGGATGGGGCGCTGCTTCACCGTTTCGGTGACCGGCGCGTACTGGATCAGCTCCATCACCGCGTTGCGGAAGACAACCTTGCCCGGCGTCGTGGCGAGATCCTCGCCGATGCGGAAGCCTTCCAGATCGGTCTGGCTGAGCGCCAGGCGGCCGCCGCCGCGTTCGAGGTCCGCCATCAGATTGGCGAGGCCCTTGGTGAGGTTCTCGCCCTTCGACTGCATCGTCTCGCGCAGCACATCGGGATTGGTCAGCGCGAAATTGGTCGGCGCCATCGCATCGGTCATCTGCTTGGTCAGGAATTCGACCTTGCGTTTGGTCGCGTCGTCGACGCCGTCCACCCCGTGGACGAGGCCCATCATGAAATTCTGGTTCAGGAGGTAGGACTGCTTGATGGCGTCAAAGACGGGATGCGAGGTCCAGTCGGCGCTGCGCCAGCGCTTGTCGGACGGGTCGGGTTTGACGACATCCTCGGCCTCGCCGGAGACCATCTTCTTCGTGGTCGAGGTCCACAAGTCGAGATAGCCCTTGAGGAGGCCGGCCTGGGCCTGCATCAGCTTGTTTGGATCGGAGACGATCTGGCTCCAGACCTCGCTGAATTCAGGGGCGTTGTTGAACGCGTCCGCGCGCGGCATCGAGACTTCGCCAGAGAGCGCCTGACGCATCACGTCCGTCACCAGTTTCTGCGACTTCAGCGAGGCCTGCATCAGATTGCGCGACATGTGGTCGAGCGCTTCGAGATCGGCTTCCGACAGCGATTCCCAATTGGGCAGGGGCGGCACGGCGGCTTCGGCTTCGGGGGCCGGTTTCGCCCTGGCTGCGGTTTCGGGCTTCGGGGCGGCCTTGGCTTTCGGCGCGGCCTTCTTCACGGACTTCGCAGCCGGTTTGCGGGCCGGGTTGGCCTTTGCGGGCTTCTTGGCGGGCTTGCGGGCCATGTGGACTTGTCCCTCATGTCTGCCGGGCGCAAGCGGCGGGTGACAGCGCGGTTCCAGAGCGTATAGATAGCACCGCGCGCGTCCAGCGCCGGAGAGGCCGCATGACCCGATTCTTCCTGCTTTCGTCAGCCCTGCTTGTTGCAGCGTGCGCGACGCCGGACCTGCCTGACGGGCCGGACGGCGCGCCGCAATGGTATGACGAACAGCTGGAAACCGCCGACCGCACCGCCACCGCGCCGCAGACCATCCCGTCGCGCAGCCTCGACCCGGCCGAGGATTCGCGCCGCGCCGCGTCGATGGAAGACGTGCTCGACGCGCGCGACGCGCTGAACGAGGCCGATCGCGCCCAGCCTGTGGATGCGCAGACCGAGGCCTATGCGAACGCGCAGCGTCCGCTTACGACGCCGCCGGACCGCGACGACTGATTCCCGCCCCTGACGGAGACGCCCTGACGATGAGCGACGCCTACGCCCTGCAATCCCTTGCCTTTGCCGCTGCCCGCGCGGCCGAGTCCGCGGCCATCGCCGCCCACGCACTTGTCGGCCGCGGCGACAAGGAAGCCGCCGATCAGGCGGCCGTCGATGCGCTGCGCACCGGACTGAATGCCATGCCGATGCGCGGCCGGATCGTGATCGGCGAGGGCGAACGCGACGAAGCGCCAATGCTCTATATCGGCGAGGAAGTCGGCACGGGTCAGGGGCCGGAGATCGACATTGCGCTCGATCCGCTGGAAGGCACGTCGCTGACCGCCAAGGGCCAGCCGAATGCGCTGGCCGTGCTGTCGCTCAGCCCGCGCGGCGGCCTCCTGCACGCGCCGGACACCTATATGGACAAGATTGCGGTCGGGCCGGGCCTGCCGCGCGGCGTCGTCGATCTCGACAATTCGGTCGAGGACAATATCCGCTCGCTCGCCAAGGCGAAGGATTGCGACGTGACCGAGATCACCGCCTGCGTCCTCGAGCGCGAACGCCATGCGAAAATCCTGTCGGAACTGAAGCGGCTCGGTTGCCGCGTCATCCTGATTCCGGACGGCGATGTGGCGGGCGTGATCGCGACGACCGATCCCGATACCGGCATCGACATCTATATGGGCCAGGGCGGCGCGCCCGAAGGCGTGCTCGCCGCGTCGGCGCTGCGCTGTGTCGGCGGTCAGATGCAGACGCGTCTCTTCTTCCGCAATGACGACGAACGCGCACGCGCCGCCAAGCACGGCGTTTCGGATCTCAATCGCAAGTATTCGCTCAACGATCTGGCGTCGAAGGACTGCATGTTCATCGCGACCGGCGTGACCGATGGTTCGCTGCTCGACGGCGTGCATTTCACCGGCGAATTCGTCGAGACCGAGACGCTGATCATGCAAAGCTCCGACAAGTCGGTGCGGCGCCTCTTCTCGCGCAAGCCGAAGGGCTGATGGCGGCGGAGACGATAACCGCCCCCCACGGCGCCTTTCTCGGCGTCGAAACCTCGCTCGCCGGTCAGGCCTGGCGGCTGCGCATCGCGGACGAGGCGCAGGTGCGCGACATCGCCCGTATGGCCGGCGTCAGCGACCTTGTCGCCCGGGTGCTGGCGGCGCGCGGCGTCGCGCCCGATGCCGCCGCCCGCCATCTTGATCCGCGCCTGCGCGACTTCTTCCCCGATCCGTCCAGCTTTCAGGACATGGATCTCGCCGCGGCAAAGATCTGGGACGCGGTGGAGGCCGGACGGTCGATCACCGTGTTTGCCGACTACGACGTCGATGGCGGCACCTCGGCGGCACAGCTGATCCGCTGGTTCCGCCAGGTTGGCGTCGATGCCGGCATCTATGTTCCAGACCGGATCAATGAAGGCTACGGCCCGTCCGCCGAAGCGTTCGAGACGCTCAAAGCGCACGGGACGGATTTCGTCATCACGGTGGATTGCGGGGCCACGGCCGGTGCCGCGCTTGATGCCGCACGCGCGCTCGGGCTCGGCGTCGTGGTGGTCGATCACCACCTGATGGGGGCGGACCTTCCCGTCGCCGATGCGGTGGTCAATCCGAACCGGCTGGACTGCGCCTCCGGGCAGGGGCATCTGGCCGCCGCCGGTGTCGTGTTCGTCCTGCTCGCCGCGCTCAACCGGGAGGGCCGCAAGCGCGGCAGTTTCGAAGGACACAGCGAGCCGGACATTCTGGCGCTATCGGATCTCGCCGCGCTCGGCACGGTCTGCGACGTGGTCGCGCTCAGCGGGTTCAATCGCTCGGTGGTCACGCAGGGCCTGAAAGTCATGGGCTGTTGGGCCAATCCCGGCCTGCGCGCGCTGGCTGAAGTGTCCGGCGTCAAGACGGCGCCCGGCGTCTACCACGCCGGATTCCTGCTTGGCCCGCGGATCAATGCCGGCGGCCGGGTCGGGCGTTCCGATCTCGGCGCACGCCTGCTCTCGACCGACGATTTCGACGAAGCGATGGAAATCGCGGTCGAGCTCGACCGGCTGAACGCCGAACGCAAGGCCATCGAGGCCGATGTGATCGAACAGGCCACGGCGCAGATCGAACGCAGCGGGCACAATGCCGGTCCGGTCCTGGTCGTCGACGGGCCGGGCTGGCATCCCGGCGTGATCGGAATCGCGGCAGGCCGGATCAAGGATCGCTATGGCCGGCCGACAGTGGTGATCGGGGTCGAGAACGGCCTCGGAAAGGGATCGGGACGGTCGGTACCCGGCGTCGATCTGGGCCGGGCCGTGTCCGAAGCGCGGGCTGACGGGCTGCTGGTCGCCGGCGGGGGGCACCCGATGGCGGCCGGCCTGACCATCGAGGAAGGCCGGATCGCCGATTTCACCGAATTCCTGAATGCCTGTCTGGCGCCGGAATGGGACAAGGCGGCCGATGCGCGTGCGCTGAAGCTCGACGGGCTGATGTCTCCGGCCGGAGCGACGCAGGCCTTCGTGGATGAACTCCAGCGCGCAGGGCCCTTCGGACAAGGCTATTCCGAGCCGCGATTCGCGATCGGACCGGTTCGCGTGGCCTATGCCGAACGGGTTGGCGGAGCGCATGTGCGCTTCTCGCTGGCGGGCGAAAGCGGGGACCGGGTTTCCGGCGTGGCATTCCGTTCGGCCGACACGCCGATCGGTGAGGCATTGCTGGGCGGTGATGGTCAGCGCTGGTATGCGGCCGGGCGTATCAAGCTCGATGAATGGCGGGGCCGGAAGCGGGTCGAATTCCACCTCGAAGACCTCGCTGCAACGGAGTGAAAATCGGCCGGACTGGGTGCTTGCATCCGAAAAACTGCCGCTATATAGAAACGCCTCTCGTGACCGCGGGCCCTTCGTCTATCGGTTAGGACGCTAGGTTTTCAACCTGGAAAGAGGGGTTCGATTCCCCTAGGGCCTGCCACGCGACCCCCCGAGACAAATCCATGCCGGACCCCATTTGCCGGGGTCGGTCCGGTGACGAGATCCATGCACCCGTGAGCAGCCGGCATTCGCCGCGCTTGTGCCGCATAACCTTCCGTTCCCGGAAGGTCTTCCCGTATTTGGTTAATTCATGTTAAGACTTCCCCTGTGAGTTGTGCGGGGGAGTTGATCATGGCGCTTGAAACACTGGTCTGCGGTGAAAACGCTGGACCGCAGCGTGTGGCTGGTACGGTGAAATGGTTCGATCCGGCCCGGGGCTACGGGTTCCTCGAATCGGACGATGGCGAAGGCGACGTCCTGCTGCACGCGACGCGTCTGCGCGCGGCCGGACATGCCTATGCGCCGGAAGGCGCGCGGGTCGACTGCCTCGCCGTTAAAGGCCCCAAGGGGCGGCAGGCGCTGCAGATCCTGCACATGACGGGCGGCACGGCGGAACCGCCGCGGCCGCGCCGTTTTCATCCCGATTCCGAGGGGCATGATCCGCTGGTCGCCGCCACGGTGAAATGGTTCGACAACGGCAAGGGTTACGGCTTCCTGACCTGTGACGGGGTCGAGGGCGACGTGTTCGTCCATGCCGTGACCCTGCACCGGGCCGGCTTCGACGATGTGCGTGCCGGCGACAATCTGCAGGCCCGCTGCACGAATGGGCCGAAGGGATTGCTGGCGTCCGAGATCCGGCCGGCGGCGAGCGCCTGACACCGCCGAAGCACCGTCATCGCCGATTGCGCGGAAGACCTGTCGCGGCTAGCGTGCGCGCCATGCTGAAACACGCCCTTACCGCACTCGTTCTGCTGACCAGCGCGCCTGCGCTGGCGCAGCTGCCCGACGCCCGCCTGGAGGCCCAGCCGGGCGATCCGGCGCATCCCGAAACCGTCATCGATTTCGGCGACCCCCAGCCGCTGACGATCGTTACCGACGAGGCGGAAATCGCGATGTCGGTGCTGTTCGCCGACACCGATCCCGAGCGTGCGCGCGGACTGATGTTCCGCGAGGAACTCGCCGACGATTCCGGCATGCTTTTCGACTTCGAGACCGTCCGCCCGGTGTCGATGTGGATGCGCAACACGCTGATTCCGCTGGATATCGTCTTCCTGTCGGAAGAGGGCGTGATCGTGAAGATTGTCGCCAATGCGCGGCCGCACTCGCTGCGCCAGCTGTTGTCGGATTTCCCGGTTCGCGCCGTGCTGGAAGTACGCGGCGGTCTGACCGGTGAACTCGGCGTCATGCCGGGCGACCGGGTCGAACACGCCATGTTCCCGATGCCGGAGACGGATGAGACCCCTGAAGAGGAGGCGCCGGCTGACGACGCCGGAACCGACGCGCCAGCCGAGACCGAGCCCGGGGCAGCGGAAGAGGAATGAGCGGCTTGCGCCCCGGCGCGGTGCTTTCTAAGAAGCGGACAGTTCGGGGCGTGGCGCAGTCTGGTAGCGCATCTGCTTTGGGAGCAGAGGGTCGTTGGTTCGAATCCAGCCGCCCCGACCAATAACAGGCGAGGCAACGGGCATGTTCGCGACCATCTACAGACCGTCCAGAAACGCGATGCAGTCGGGCCAGGCGAAGATCCGCCACTGGGTGCTCGATTTTCCGCAAGGCGCGGCGCGCCGTCCGGACCCGTTGATGGGCTGGACCAGTTCGACCGACACCAAGGCGCAGCTGAAGCTGAAATTCGACACCAAGGAAGAAGCCATCGCCTATGCGAAGAAGCATGGCATTCCCTTCCGGGTGACCGAGAAGCCGGAGACCAAGCGCGTCGGGAAATCCTACGCCGCGAATTTCTCGGCCGATCGCCGCGAGCCCTGGTCGCACTAGACGCCCTGGCGCGATTTCGCGTTGGCCCCGTCGCCCGGCGGGGCTAGACCTTTGCCCACGCCTCCGTAGCTCAACCGGATAGAGCACCCGCCTTCTAAGCGGACGGTTGCAGGTTCGAGTCCTGCCGGGGGCGCCAGGACTTTTGGCATGCGGTGGTTATGGTCATGGCCCAGCTCGTTTATGCATTGAACCAGTCGCTCGACGGTGTGGTCGATCACACGGCGTTCGCGCCCGGCCCGCTCATGTTCCGCCATTTCATCGAAGAGGTGCGCACTCTGTCCGGAAGCCTTTACGGCCGCACGATGTATGAGGTCATGCGCTACTGGGACGAGACGCAGGCGGATTGGGATCAGGACGAGAGGGAATACGCGACGGCCTGGCGAAAACAGTCCAAATGGGTCGTTTCGCAATCTCTTGAAGCCGTCGGTCCGAATGCCACGCTTGTCAAAGGCGATCTGGGGGCTGCGGTGCGCCGGCTGAAAGCGGAAAGACCAGGCGAGATCGAAGTGGCCGGCCCAACTCTGGCGGGCAGTCTGTCCCGGCTCGGCCTGATCGACGAATACCGGATCTATCTCCATCCGGTCGTGGCCGGTGAGGGCAAACGGTATTTCGATAACACCCGGCCAACTTTGCGGCTGACCTCGCATGAGGAAATCGCTGAAGGCGTTGTGCGGCTGACCTACGCGCCAGCCTAGGCCTTGACCGCCGCAAACGCCGCTTCGATGTCCGCGATCAGGTCGCCCGGGTCTTCGAGGCCGATGGCAAAGCGGATGAGCGTGCCCACCGGCTTGCCGTGATTGCGTTTGATCTGCGGGTCGCAGTGAATGGCGAGGCTTTCAAATCCCCCCCATGAGAATCCGAGGCCGAAAAGTTTAAGAGCGTCGAGGAAGGCCTCGGTGCGCGCCCGGTCGAAATTCTTCAGCGTGACAGCGAAGAGGCCGCTGGCGCCGGTGAAGTCGCGCTGGAAGAGGGCGTGATCGGGATGGTCGCGCCGGGCTGGATGGATCACCGAGGAAACTTCCGGGCGATCCGCGAGCCAGTCGGCAATCTTCAAGGCACTCTCGCCCGAACGGGCGAGGCGGACACCCAGCGTGCGCAGGCCGCGCAGGGCGAGCCAGGCATCGTCCGGCGAGACGTGGCAACCGATCGTGCGCTCGTAATCCTTCAGCTTCTCCGCCGTTTCGCCGCGTGCCAGCGCGGCGCCCAGCAGGATGTCGGAATGTCCGCCGACATATTTGGTCAGGGCCTGGGCCGCGATCCCGGCCCCGAGGTCGAGCGGGTTCATCAACAGGCCCGCGCTCCAGGTGTCGTCGGCGATGACGACGGCGCCTACCTTTGCGGCAGCCTTTGAGATGGCGGGAATGTCCTGAAGCTCGAAGCTGAGTGATCCGGGCGATTCCACGAAGACGGCCTGAGTCTTCTCGTCGATCAGATCGGCAATGCCTGCGCCGATGCCGGGCGCGAAGAAGTCCGCTTGGACGCCATGGCGCGGCAGGATTTCGGTGATGAATTTCCGGGTCGGTCCGTAGACGCAGTCGGCAGCCAGAACGCGTCCGCCGGTCGAGGTGCAGGCCAGGAGGGGCAGGGTCATCGCCGACAGGCCGGATGGCGTCAGCATGCACCAGTCGGCGCCGTAGAGTTCGCACAGGGCTTCGCGCAGCGCGGTCTGCGAGGACAGTCCCATGCGCCCGTAATGCGGTTTCCCCGGCGGGGCGTCGTAGAGCGAGGCGGCACTTTCGGCGAGTACGGTCGAGCCGCGTTCCACGGACGGATTGACGAGACCACGGCCATCATGCGGCCGTCCGATGCGGGTAAGTCGGGTCTCCGGCTTCATTTTGCCCTCGCAGGTCTGTAGTAGTGGTGCGACAGCCTTAGAAGGCTCTGTGCCGTGACGCCAGTCTCACTCCTGTTTCCGGGCAAGCTGCGCCGGATCGTGTCTTTCATGACCGGCGCCCTCGCGGGCTTCGCGATGGACGCGCAGGAAGTCGCGAATTCCGGGGAGACGCTGCGGCTCATAGAATCGCGCGGCTATCTGCGCTGTGGTGTCGATGTCGGTCTCAGCGGCTTTGCCGAACGCGGCGCGGACGGGGTCTGGCGCGGTTTCGATGTCGATCTCTGCCATGCTTATGCCGCGGCAATCCTGGGCCGGGAAAGTGCGGTGCGCTTCGTGCCCCTGACGACGGCTGAGCGCTTCGACGCTTTGGCGGCCGAAGAGGTCGACATCCTGATCCGGAATACGAGCTGGACGTTCGAACGCGATGTGGGCATGGGCTTCGACTTTGCCGGCATCGCCTATTTCGACGGGCAGGGCTTCATGGCCCCCGCGGACCTCGGAATTACCAGCGCGCGCGATCTGCACGGCGCGCGTGTCTGCGTGCAGGGCGCGACGACAAGCGCACTCAATCTTGCCGACTATTCCGCGACGCACAGCCTCGACATGCAGACGTTGGAATATCCGACGGCGACCGCCGGCCTTGAGGCCTATGCGGCAGGCGAATGCGATGTCTACACCAATGATTTGTCGTCGCTGGCCGGGTTGCGCGCGAGCCTCGAAAACCGCGACGACCACATCCTTTTGCCCGACGTGATCTCGAAGGAGCCACTCGGCCCGGTGATCCGCGAAGGCGATGCCGCGTTCGAGGACGTCGCCCGCTGGATTCTCATCTCGCTGATCGCCGCCGAGGAATTGGGCGTGACGGCGGAGAATGCCCGCGCGCAGGCCGAGAACAATCCGAACCGGGAAATCCGCCGCCTGCTCGGCGCTGAAGGGAATTTCGGCGACCGCCTCGGGCTCGACAACCGTTTCGCGTTGCGGGCCATCGAAGCAGGCGGCAATTACGGGCAGATATTCGACCGCAATCTCGGGTCGGCATCACCGTTGCAGCTGCGCCGTGGTCTGAATGCGCAATGGACCGAAGGCGGTCTGCTTTACGCGCCGCCCTTCCGCTGAGGCCCGGTCTCGACCGGCGTATCGGGGCGCGATCCCCACTCCGCCCATGACCCGTCATAGACCGCCGCAATTATCCCCTCGCGCTCCAGCGCCAGAGCCAGAAGGCTCGCCGTCACACCCGATCCGCAGGTCGTGATCACCGGCTTGCCGGGTTCGAATCCCGGTGTCTGCGAAACCTTGCGGTCGCGCCGCATTGCCCTTTCCGGGGTCCAGAGGTCGAGGAAGGCGTGGCAGATGGCGCCGGGTATATGCCCGCTGCGCATGCCCTCGCGAGGCTCTGGAGACGCACCCTCGAACCGGGCGCGGGGCCGGGCATCGATGATGTTGGCACTGTCGGACTGGCTGGCGGCCAGGACAGCAATTCGATCCGCGACCCGTTCCGGGCGGAAAGTCGCAACATAGCCGGAAGAGGGGGTGGCTACTCCCGGTTCATCGGTGACCGGCCCACCGGCTGCGAGCCAGGCGTGAAGGCCGCCGTCGAGTACGCGGATGTCGTCATGCCCCATGACCTTGAACATCCACCAGACGCGCGGCGCGCTGAACAGGCCGATCCAGTCATACACGATGACCGGTGTGTCATTGGTGATGCCCAGCGCGTCCATGTGTGCCGCGAAGACTCCCGTCGAAGGCAGCATGTGGGGCAGGGGATTGCCCGTGTCCTTCACCGTGTCGATGTCGAGCGGAACAGCGCCGGGGATGTATCCGTCGTGAGCCGGTTGCGGCCCGGCCGGGAAGGTCCAGGTCGCGTCGATGAAGACGGTCCGGCCGTCGCCGTGACGGTCGAGCGCTTCCTCGGCGGCGACAAGAGGATCAGTCATTGAGCCAGTCCGGAACCGGCATTCCCTTTTCCTTCAGGAATTCCGGGTTGTAGAGCTTCGACTGATAGCGCGAGCCGTGGTCACACAGTATGGTCACGATGGTGTGGCCCGGCCCCATATCCTTCGCCAGCCGCATCGCTCCGGCGATGTTCACGCCCGAAGAACCGCCCAGGCACAGGCCTTCCTCCTTCACCAGGTTGAACAGGATGGGCAGGGCTTCCTCGTCCGGGATGCGGAAGGCGGTGTCGACCTCCACGCCTTCGAGATTCTTCGTGATCCGGCTCTGACCGATGCCCTCGGTGATCGAATTGCCCGAGGCGCACAACTCGCCTTCGGCATAATAGCCGTAGAGCGCCGCGCCTCCCGGGTCGGCCAGACCGATCCGGATATCCCTGTTCTTCGCCTTGAGCGCCATTGAGACACCGCCCAGCGTGCCGCCGGACCCCACCGCGCAGATGAAGCCGTCGACCTTGCCTTCGGTCTGGTTCCAGATTTCCGGAGCGGTGGTCTCGGCGTGGGCGGCGCGGTTGTCGGTGTTGTCGAACTGGTTGGCCCAGATCGCACCATGGGGTTCGGTCCTGTTCAGCTCCTCGGCCAGCGTGCCGGAATAGCGGGCGTAGTGGTTCGGGTTGGCATAGGGGACGGCGTCCACCTCGATCAGTTCCGCGCCGAGCAGCCGGATCGCGTCCTTCTTTTCCTTCGACTGGGTGCGGGGAAAGACGATGACGGTGCGGTAGCCCAACGCGCCGGCCACCAGCGCCAGTCCGATGCCGGTATTGCCGGCCGTGCCCTCAACGATCGTACCGCCTGGTTTGAGCGCACCCGAAGCTTCCGCCTTGCGGATGATGCCGAGCGCGGCGCGGTCCTTCACCGAGCCCCCTGGGTTGAGGAATTCGCACTTGCCGAGAATGGTGCAGCCGGTCTCTTCCGAGGCCCGCTTCAATTTGAGAAGCGGCGTGTTTCCGATGAGATCGATGACGCTTTCGGCCGGTGCGGTCATGGCAAAATTCCTCGCTGTCTGTTCGGCAAGCTAGGGAGCGGTTTGGCCTGCCGCAATGCGCGCCTGGCGAATTGATCCAATTCACCCCCTGCTGCGTAAACCCTGCAGACAGCATGGAGACTGCCTGCGTGACCGCCATACCTGATGATAGCTGGTTCGCGGATTACGCCGCCGGAGCGGGTCCGGCGGCGGTTCGCACGCTGATATCCGCCCAGATCGAGATCAATTCTGCCGCGGCGCGACGCGCCGCCTTCTTTGAAGCTGTTGCCAGCGAATTCGCCTTCCGAGACACAGTCACGACCGAAGCCGTACCGGACCTGCTCGACGAGCATCTCCGCATTCCCGAGCCGCAGCCCGATCCGATCTATCCCGCCGCCTTGGCGCGTTATGGCTTCACGAGCGACCGAAAGCCCTGGCGCAGCCATCTGGGCGGGGTCAGTGCACGCAAGATCAAGCGATTGTGCCAACCGGGCGTCGATGCCCGGCTGTTCCGGTTTGCGCCGGGGGCGGCAATTCCGCAGCACGATCACGGCGGTGAGGAACTGACCCTCGTCCTCACCGGCGGCTTTGCCGACGAGAAGGGCGTGTATCACCGCGGCGACGTCGCCATCGGCCGGGCCGGCGAGGCACACACGCCCATGGGGCTGCCCGGCGAGCCCTGCGTCTGTTTCGCGGTCTCCGTCGGTGGATACCGTTTCCGCAACCCGATCATGTCGCTCGCCGCACGCTGGCTGGAGTAGTCCGATGACCACGTTGATCTTCGGCGCCACCGGCGGAGTTGGCGCGGCTCTCGCCCGGCGCTTGTCTGCGCGCGGCAAGCGTCTCCACCTGGCGGGCCGCGACGGCGCGAAGCTATCGGCGCTTGCATCGGAACTGGGGACCCAGGGGACGGTCTGCGACGTTCTCGACGACGATGAGCTCGCCGCTGCGGCCGATGCCGCCGGACCGGATCTGTCGGGTCTGGCCTTCTGCGTCGGATCGATCGATCTGGCGCCGCTGCGCCGGGTCGAACGCGAGCTGATGCGCAAGAGTGTCGAACTGAACGCCATCAGCGCAGCGATGGCCCTGAAAGCGGCTGAGGGCGTCCTGAAGAAGAATGGAGGCTCTGCCGTATTGTTCTCTTCGGTCGCCGTGGCACAGGGCTTTGCCCAGCACGCCGCGATCTCCGCGGCCAAGGGGGCGGTCGAGGGTCTCGTGCGCGCCGTTGCCGCGGAATGGGCGCCCAAGGCACGGATCAACGCCATCGCGCCAAGCCTGATGAAGACCGGGATTGCCGAACCGATGACCGCGAACGCGGCGGTCGCGGAGGGTATTGCGAAAATGCATCCGATGGCACGGCTGGGTGAGGCTGACGACGCCGCCGCGCTGGCGGATTTCCTGCTGTCGGAGGACGCAGGATGGATTTGCGGTGAAGTGTTTGCCGTCGACGGGGGACGTGGACGGGTCAGAAGCAGAGGATGACCTGATGAAACGCCTGATGATTTCCGCGGCGATGCTGCCATTCCTGGCCGCTCCCGCCCTGAGTGCCGACTACGCCCCGCGCGCGGGCTCCGTGATTGCCTTCGACGTCATGCGCGGCGACAGCCCGATGGGCACGCACACGATCACGTTTGAACGCGAGGGCGAGCGCCTGGTGGCCACCACCGACGTGGACCTGCGCGTCAGTTTCGGTCCCGTCACCTTCTTTCGATACGCGCACGAAGCCCGCGAAGTCTGGATCGGAGACCGCCTTGTCTCGTTTCGTTCCGAGACGTTCAAGGACGGCAACGACCTTGATGTCGAAGCCGAACGCACCGGTGACCAGCTCGCCATCGACGGCATGACCTATGACGAGGAGCCGGTGTCACTGACGCTGCCCGCAACGCTTGCGCTGTCGAGCCACTGGCGCGGCTATGACCCGTCCGCCGACGTGATCTTCAACACCGAAACCGGCCAGGAAATGGAGGTCGAGATCGAAGAGCTCGGCACCGAAACGGTCACGGTGATGGGGCGGGAAATCGAAGCCAGGCGCATTCGCATGGCCGGCTCGCTGACGGTCGATCTGTGGTACGGGCCAGACGGAGAGTGGGTCAGGTGCGCGTTCGAGGCGCGCGGCGAAACCATCACCTATGTCCGCCGGGATGCCTGATCCGTGGCCGTGCTGCGGCTGATCCTCGGTGATCAGCTCGATCCCCATGTCGCCGCGCTGAAGGACACGGACAAAGACGCCGACCTGATCCTCATCGCGGAGGTGATGGAAGAGGCGAGCTATGTCCGTCATCACAAGAAGAAGATTGCCTTCCTCTTCTCCGCAATGCGCCATTTCGCGGCCGAACTCGAACACACGGGACATGACGTCCGCTATGTGACGCTCGATGCCAAGGGCAATTCCGGTTCGCTCAAGGGCGAGGTCGCGCGGGCGCTGACATGCGGATCTTTCGACAGGCTGGTCGTGACCGAGCCGGGCGAATACCGGCTCAGGGCCGATATGGAGACCTGGTCAGACGCGCTCGGCCTGCCGGTCGAGATCCGCGAGGATGATCGTTTCATCTGTCCGCACGAGGACTTCCGCAACTGGGCGCGGGGCCGCCAGCGCCTGACAATGGAGTATTTCTATCGCGAGATGCGGCGCAAAACCGGCCTGCTGATGGACGGCGACCAACCGGTGGGCGGGCAGTGGAATTACGACCGGGAAAACCGCAAACCGCCGAAGAAGGGGCTGAGCTATCCCCGGCGTGCCGCTTGCCGCATCGACGACAAAACGGCGGAGGTGCTTGCCCTCGTCGCCGAGCGGTTTGCTGATCATCCGGGCGACCTCGAGCCCTTCGGCTTCGCAGTGACGCGCGAGGAAGCGATGCGCGAGCGCGATGCCTTTATGGAGAAGGCGCTGCCGCATTTCGGCGATTATCAGGACGCGATGGTGGCTGGGGAGCCTTGGCTCTACCACTCGGTCCTGGCGCTCTACATGAATTGCGGACTGCTCGACCCGCGCGATGTCTGCGAGCGCGCCGAGCAGGCCTGGCGAGACGGGCATGCGCCGCTCAATGCGGTCGAGGGCTTCATCCGGCAGGTTCTCGGCTGGCGGGAATATGTCCGCGGCCTCTACTGGCTGAAAATGCCGGACTATGCCGAGAGCAATTTCCTCGATGCCCAACGCACGTTGCCGGACTTCTACTGGACGGGTGAAACGGATATGGCGTGCCTGGCCGATGCGATCGGTACGACGCTGAAACATGCCTATGCGCACCACATCCAGCGGCTGACGATCACCGGAGCTTTCGCGCTGATGGCAGGCATTCGCCCCAGCGCGGTCGAGGCGTGGTATCTCCTGATCTATGCCGACGCCTATGAATGGGTCGAATTGCCGAACACGCACGGCATGGCGCTGTTCGCTGATGGCGGGCTGATGGCGACGAAGCCCTATGCGGTGTCCGGCAGCTACATCAACAAGATGAGCGACTATTGCGGGTCATGCGCCTACAATGTGAAGGACAAGACCGGCAAAAAGGCGTGTCCGTTCAATTATCTCTACTGGGATTTTCTGTCGCGAAATGAGGAGCGCCTGAGGGACAATCACCGGCTGGCAATGCCCTACAGGACGCTCGAAAAGATGGATCCGGCACTGGTCGCGGCGATGCGCGCCGAGGCGGCACGCTTTCTCGACGCTCTATGACTTCGCCAGTGCGTATTGCGCGACGTCGATCCGGCCCGTCCTGAAGCCGGCCTCGCAATAGCTGAGGTAGAATTTCCACATCCGGCGGAAGCGTTCGTCGAACCCCATCGGCTGGATCGACTCCCACCGAGCCTCGAAGCGCTCATGCCATTCTGCCAGCGTGCGGGCATAGTCGAGTGCGAAGCTCTCGACCGTCTTCAGCGCCAGCTTCGCCCGGTCGAATTCCTCGTTCAGCTTGTCCTTTGACGGCAGAATGCCGCCCGGGAAAATATAGCGCTGGATGAAGTCGGCGCGCCTGGAATAGGCCTCGAAGATGTCGTCGCGGATCGAGATGATCTGAAGGCCGGCCTTTCCGCCCGGCTT
The DNA here is from genome assembly GCF_042643335.1 of Hyphobacterium vulgare. NCBI lineage: Bacteria > Pseudomonadati > Pseudomonadota > Alphaproteobacteria > Maricaulales > Maricaulaceae > Hyphobacterium > Hyphobacterium vulgare. The sequence continues at coordinate 173,447 of NZ_JBHRSV010000001.1, read as the reverse complement.
CAGCACTTCGGAGACCTTCGCGAAGAAGGACGGCCAGTATTCCTGGCCAACCGCTTCGAACATCTCGATTGACGCAACCCGGTCGTAAGTGCCGGTTTCGTCGCGGTAATCCTGAAGCTTGATCTCGACCCGGTCGGAAAGCTGCAACCGCTCCATCCGTTCGATCGCGTATTCGCGCTGCGAGGGGGAGAGGGTGAGGCAGGTGACCCGGGCGCCGACATCACGCGCGGCGTATTCGGCGAAACCGCCCCAGCCGCAACCGATCTCGAGCACGTGGTGGTCTTTCTCAAGCCCGATCATCTCGGCGAGCTGGCGGTATTTCGACCGCTGCGCGTCCTCCAGTGACTGGCTGTCGCTTTCAAATCGCGCCGAGGAATAGGTCATCGTCGGGTCGAGCCACTGCTCGTAGAAATCATTCCCGAGGTCGTAGTGCGCCTCGATATTCTTCCTGGCACCCTTGCGCGTGTTCGGCCGCATGCGGTGGTAGATCCAGTGCACGAAGCGCTGCACCGGCCCGCCCTTGGCGAGATTCGGTTCGTTGTCGAGATTGGACGAGAAGAGTTCGAGGAGGGCGGTCAGGTCGGGTGTGTCCCACTGATTGGCCATATAACCTTCGGCGAAGCCGATATCACCGCCGGCGGCTGCGCGGCCGATGCAGCGATAGTCGTGAATGACGAATTCGGCGTCGGGGCCGGGTTGCCCGCCCTCGAACATCAGCGCCTTGCCGTTCGGCAATGTGACCGTCAGCGTCCCGATGCGGATTTTCAGCAGCATCCGGAAGGCGATCCGGGCGGTCGCCGGGACTTGTCTGAGACGCGAAAGAACCTCGCGCGTGGCGATTTCCACATTCGAGGCGCGGGCGGTCATCGTGACGTCGGCCATGAGCAGATATTACTCCGAAACAGGCCCGGATCCAAACCGGGCAGACGTGAGCGGGCGGGCCGGCGGGGCGGGCCTGGGGTGATATCGCGCGCCCTTGAGCCACAGTTTCAGGGCCTCGAAATGGATCGCGGCGATCGTCTTGTGGGTCGAAAAAGGCTGACGCAGGAAGAGCGTCCAGATCGATTTCGACGTCGCCGGGTGGCGCAGCAGCGTCATGGATGCCGTGAAGTCTGTCTCACCGCCAACCGATTTGACGATGGACAGGCCAAGGCGGTCCTCGCCGGGTTTCAGCGAAAATCCGTACTGCCCTTCGACCCCGAAGAAGGGCGAAACGTGGAAGCTTTTCGCGGCGCGGTGATGCAGGTCGTCGCCGGTGTTGATGCGGACGCCGTAGGAGTGGGCGTCGCCGAATGTGTTGTGGACCTCGTAGAGCGCACCGCGCAGATCGCCCTCGGGGCCGTAACCCAGCCAGACCGAGATCGGGTTGAATTGATAACCGAGCACGCGAGGCTGGCAGATCAGGCGGATCGTTCCGCCTTCGAGATCAACGCCGACTTCGCCGAAACGCCTGATCGCCCAATCGCGCAGGTCGCTGCCGTCGCGCGCGCCATGATCGCCCGGATGGAAGCTGAACAGGTTGAGCTTGCCGACGCTGAACCAGCGCGACTGGCGTCCCGCCTCATCGAGACGGTCGAGATCGAGGCCGATATAGGCGATCCGGTAGCCGAAACGGTGCGTGAACGGCTTGGTCCGCGCATGCACTGTCCGGCCGGGCCAGAGCGAGAGGGCGGGGAGGGTCACTCGGCCGCGACCCAGGCCGGTGCGGCTGCCGGACCGGACGCGGTTTCCGGCCACGGACCGCCATCGACATCGCCTTCGGCGAATTGCCACGGGATCAGACCCCCGAGCTTCAAAGCGACACGCAGACCCGCACGCAGGCCGTCCTCGTGGAAGCCGTATCCGAGCCAGGCACCGGCGAACCAGACCTGCCGCCGGCCCTGAATGCGATTGAAGGTGCGTTGTGCCGCGAGGCCGGTCCGATTGAATTGCGGGTGATCGTATTCATATACGCCGAAAGTCAACGCCGGATCGGGCAGGCGATCGGGGTTGAGCGTCACATAGACGGGCGTCTGAGCCGGAATGCCCTGCAGACGGTTCATGTCATAGGTGACGCATGCCGGAGCATCCGGTTCCCGCCGGATGTAATTCCACGCTGCATGCGCCGACCTGCGATCAGGCATGAAGGACGGGTCGCGGTGCAGCGCCACGCGATTGGGGGCGTAGGGGATGGCCGACAGCAGGTCGCGTTCCTCATGGTCGGCGTCGGCCAGCATGGCAAGCGCCTGATCGCTGTGGCAGGCCAGGATGACTTCGTCATAGACCGCACTGGTGCCGTCTTCGGTGACGACGATGACCTTGCCGCTCGCGCGCCGGACTTCACGGACCGGGCTGGACAGGCGGATCCGGTCACCCAGATCGCGGCCGATGGCCTCGACATAGGTGCGGCTGCCGCCGGTGACGGTCCGCCATTGCGGGCGGTTCATGTTCATCAGGCGGTGATTCTTGAAGAAGCGGACCAGCGCGTCGGCGGGATAGTCGAGCATGCCGTCTTCGGTGGACGACCAGATCGCCGCGCCCATCGGAAGCAGGTAGTTGATGCGGAAACGCGCCCCGAAGCGGTGACGATCGAGAAAATCGCCGATGCTCAACCCGTCGAGCTGGCCCGACGCAAGTGCTGCAGGCGCGAGCTCGTTGAAGCGGAGAATGTCCCGCAACATGGCGAGATAGGTCGGTTTGACGAGGTTGCGCTTCTGCGCGAACACGCCACCGAGGCCGTTCGAACACCACTCGAACTCACCCTTCAGTGCAAATCCGAAACTCATGTCGGCTTCGGTGGAAGCGATACCGAGATGTTCAAAAAGGCCGCACAGATTGGGATAGTTCAGCGGATTGAAGACGATGAAGCCGGTATCGACCGCAATTGGCGTGCCGTCATAGTCGATGTCGACGGTGGCCGAATGACCGCCGAGCCGGGCGCGCTTTTCGTAAAGTGTCACGTCGTGACTGTCGCGCAGAGCCCATGCGGCCCCGAGACCGGCAATGCCCGAGCCGATGACGGCGATGCGTTTGCGATCGTCGGGACTTGCCAGGTTCACGAGTTCGGTCATGCGGCCTCCTTCAGGCCCTTGAAGGCCGCCAGCGCGCGGTCGCGCGCCTCTGAATGATCAATGATGGGTTCGGGATAGGTGGTGCCGAGCCTGATGCCGGCCTGTGCCAGAACGGATTCCGGCGCGGTCCACGGGGCGTGGATGTACTTCACGGGCAGCTTCGCCAGCTCCGGTACGAAGCGTTTCACATACTTGCCGTCCGGGTCGAATTTCTCGCCCTGGGTGACCGGGTTGAAGATACGGAAATAAGGGGCCGCGTCGGCGCCGGACCCGGCGACCCACTGCCAGCTGGCCGAATTGTTCGCGAGATCGGCGTCGACCAGCGTGTCCCAGAACCAGTCCTGGCCGCGCCGCCAATCGATCATCAGATCCTTGATCAGGAAGGATGCGGTGATCATCCGGACGCGGTTATGCATCGAGCCGGTCTGCCACAGCTGGCGCATGCCGGCGTCGACGATGGGGTAGCCCGTCATGCCGCGCGTCCAGGCGGAGAAGCCCGCCTCATTGTCGGCCCAGGGAAAGGCGTCAAACCTGTCCTGGTAGTTCCGGTCCGGGAAGTGCGGGAAGTGGAAGAGCAGGTTGTACGAGAATTCACGCCAACCGACCTCGGAGAGGAATTTGTCGGCATTGCGGCCTTCCGCGGCGCGGCGAGTCGCGTGCCAGACCTGACGCGGCGAGACCTCTCCCCAGTGCAGGTGCGGACTGAGGCCGCTGGTGTCGTCCCGGTCCGGCCGGTCGCGTCCGTCGGCGTAGGACGCGAGGCGTTCGTCGAGGAAGCTGGCAAGCCGCGCGCGCGCGCCGGATTCTCCGGGCGTCCAGACTTGCGTGAACCCGTTGGCCCAATCGGGCCTCGACGGTGTCAGCGCCCAATCAGCCAGATCGTCGGATGCAATCGACTTCCAGGGCTTGAGCGATTTCGGAGCCGGCAGCGGATCGGCGGGATCGATCACTTCGCGTTCCGCGCGCCAGAACGGCGTGAAGACGCGATAGGGATCGCCGGCCCTGGTCCTGATCGTCCAAGGCTCTGCGAGCAGGGCGCCGTTGAAGCTGGCCACGTCCACGCCCTTGTCCTTCAACGCGGACTTGATGGCCTCGTCGCGCGTGCGCGCGAAGGGTTCATAGCACCGGTTCCAGAAGACAGCCGATGCGCCCGTCTCCTCGACCAGCTCGGCGATCACGGTGTCCGACCGGCCGCTGCGCAGGACGAGGTGGACGCCGCAGGTTTCAAGGCTGGCGGCGAGGGCGGTCAGCGAGTGATGCAGCCACCAGCGGGATGCGCCGCCCCAACGCCACCGCCCGGGTGTGTCATCATCGAGGATGAAGACCGGGATCACCGGTTGGCCGGAATCGACGGCCTGGTGCAGGGCCGGATTGTCGCAAAGGCGCAAATCCTGCCGGAACCAGACGATTACCGGACCAGGCGAGGTGGAGGCGGATGGGGACAAGAGCGCGGGGGCCTTCTATTCTTCTTGCTCGAAATTACGTAAGAGGCCCGAAACTGGATCAGGCCGAACATGCCTGAAGGAGCCCGACCCGTGTCCGAACCCAATTCCGTCATTTCCATTCCGCGCCCCGGCCGCGATCCGCTGCAAATCGGCAATCACCTGCCACTGGTGATGATTGCAGGGCCGTGCGCGCTGGAAAGCCGGGAACATGCGCTGGACGTTTCAGGTCAACTCCGGGAGATCGCCGACCGCCTCGGTATCGGCCTCATCTACAAGACATCGTTCGACAAGGCGAACCGGACGAGCCTGTCGAGCGCGCGCGGCATCGGTCTGGAAAATGCTCTGCCGATCTTCCGTGAAATCCGCGAGACATCCGGGTTGCCGGTTCTCACCGACGTCCACACCGCCGAGCAGTGCGCGATCGCGGCGCAGGCCGTCGACGTGCTGCAGATCCCGGCCTTCCTTTGCCGGCAGACCGATCTGCTCATCGCCGCGGCGGAAACCGGCAAGCCGGTGAATGTGAAGAAAGGCCAGTTCCTGGCACCTTGGGACATGAAGAATGTCGTGTCCAAACTTACCGGGGCGGGCAATCCGAACGTGATGGCGTGCGAGCGCGGTGTCAGCTTCGGTTACAACACGCTGGTGTCCGACATGCGCGCGATCCCGATCATGCGCGATATCGGCTGCCCCATCGTGTTTGACGCGACCCATTCCGTGCAGCAACCCGGCGGGCAGGGCGGCACCAGCGGCGGTCAGCGCGAATTCGTGCCCACGCTCGCGACCGCCGCGGTCTCGATCGGTGTTGCGGCCGTGTTCATGGAAACCCATCCGGACCCGGCCAATGCGCCCTCGGACGGGCCGAACATGGTCCCCCTCAACGAATTTGAAAGCCTCGTTGGCCGACTGATGGAATTCGACGCGCTCGCCAAGAAGCGCGCCTGACCCGAATCCGGGGCGAGGGGCCGGTCATGGATATCGCCGAATTGTCGGAATTGTTCGACCGCGTGAAGGGACTGAACGTCCTGTGCGTCGGCGACATCGTGCTGGATCAGTTCATCTATGGCGACACGAACCGCGTCTCGCGCGAAGCGCCTGTTCCCGTGCTTGAGGAACGGCGCCGGGAGCGCATGCTGGGCGCGGCCGGCAATGTCGTGCGCAATGTGCGCGCGCTCGGCGCGACGCCCATTCCCGTGGCGCTCGTCGGCGACGATGCCGAAGGTCAGGCGCTGCTCGAACTGATCGAGACGGAAGGTGTCAGCCGGGATCACCTGATCATCGAGGCCGGGCGCCGGACCGCCATGAAGACGCGTTTCGTGTCGGGGGGGCACCAGATGCTGTGCGTCGACCGCGATCCGCTTCCGGGCGGGGAGAGCGACACCGAGACGCGCCTGATCGCCGCCATCGAAGCTGCCGCCGGTGAGGCCGACGTCGCGATCCTGTCCGATTACGGACGCGGACTGGTATCGCGTCGGGTGTCCCAGGCGCTGATCGCGGTGTGCCGCGCCAAGGGTATCCCGGTCTGTGTCGATCCGCGCGGGCGGGACTATACCCGATATGACGGGGCCACGGTGATCAAGCCGAACGCGCTCGAACTGTCCGAGGAATGCGGTCACACGGTTTCAACCGATGACGAGGCGCTCGACGGGCTGGCCTGCGTGATGGCGCGGCTCGAGCGGACGGAGAACCTGATCGTCACCCGGTCGGCGCTCGGCATGACGGCGCTTGGCTGCGATGGAAGCTGGATACATGTCCGGTCCCGGCCGCGTCCGGTCTATGATGTTTCCGGCGCAGGTGATACGGCACTTTCCATGCTTTCACTTGCGCTTGGCGCAGGGTCTTCACTTGAAACCGCAATGCGGGCTGCCGATCTCGCCGCAGGTCTGGTCGTGACCAAGGTGGGTACGGCGACGGTCACCGCTGACGAGGTGCTCGCCGAGGAGCGGATGCGCGAGTCCGGCGAGGCGAGCGCCAAGCTGCGGTCCCGGCAATCGGTTGCCGAAGCGGCGGCGCGCTGGAAGGCGATGGGGTTGAAGGTCGGGTTCACCAACGGGTGTTTCGACCTGATCCACCCGGGCCATGTCTCGCTATTGAAACAGGCACGCGCCGAATGCGATCGCCTGATTGTCGGGCTGAATTCGGATTCATCCGTGCGGCGCCTGAAAGGCCCCGAACGTCCGGTCAATAACGAGGTCTCGCGCGCGATTGTCCTCGGCTCTCTGGAATCGGTCGACCAGATCGTCGTGTTCGATGAAGACACGCCCGCCGATCTCATCGAGGCGATCAAGCCCGACGTCTATGTGAAGGGTGCGGATTACACGATCGATCAGCTCAGGCCGCTCGGCGGCGAGGCGGTCCTGCGCCATGGCGGCCGGATCCACCTCGCGCAGCTGGAAGACGGGCATTCCACGACGGCGATGATCCGCCGGTCGCGCGGCGTCGACTAACCGCCCCGGCCGCGACCTTCGATCGGGCGCACGGGCGCATCCTCGATCTCTTCAGGGGCTTCCAGCGGCGGCGCGTATAGACGTTCGTTCGCGAGGGTTTCGACCAGGGTTCCCGTGCGGCGCGCGGCATCCAGTCTCAGATCCTCATAGAACAGGTTGAACGGCGGAATGCGGAATGTCTCGCCGAGACGGTCCGGCCGGCGCAGGGCGGGTGAGTTCGGTTGTTCGGTCATCAGAACACCGTCGACGCATTGCGCGCCGGTCTGCCCGGTCTGGATCGGGGGCAGGGTGTCGCCCTCGATGCCTTCAGCGGCTGCACCGCCCCGGTGCAATCTCGCGGGTGCGAAGTCGATCGACCGTGTTCCGAGGATTGGATTGACGCAGAGCAGACCCCGGCCAAGGGTCAGACCAAGCCGCCCGTCTGGCGACCAGGTCTGACTGCGTTCGGTAATGATGCGCAGGCGCGAGTCTTCTTCCGGACGGGCCGAAGAATAGGCGATCACGCATCGGATCGAGTCCGGCGCCAGACACGGCGCAAGGGATGACAGCCGATCAGAAAAGAGTTCGAGGGCCACCGGCGTTTCCAGCAGATAGGCCGCAATCAGGCGTTGGCGCAGATCGTCAGACGGCGCGACACGCTCGATCAGCACGTAAGCGGCGTGAAGGCCGCCCTGGCCGACGCCGGCAATGAGAAAGGGGCGGTCGTCGCCGATGTCGCTGAGAAAGACATCAAAGGCGCGAAGAACGTCCCGGGCGGCAAACTCCCGGGCGAGAACGCTGTCCTCGCGATTGTTCATGAAGGTGTAGAGCGCGGCCTGGCGATAACGTGGCACGAAAAGCGGACCGATCTCGCGGAATGGTCCGGCAAAGTTCGGTATCTGCACATGGGTCACGCCATCCGCCGCGGCGATGTCGTCCAGCGGTGCGTTCCAGTCCGAACCGCCGTTGAACGTCGTGCCGTGAACGAAGAAGACCGCGGGTTGCTCTCCCGCGACCGGCGGGCGCAGATACCACCCGTCTGCCGCGGCATAGTCCGCAGCCTCTGGCGGTGTGTAGGTCTGGTAGGGTTCGCCGGGATCGAGCAGCGACTGGAATATCTGGTGACGTGAAAACCAGATGGCGAGCGCGAGAAGGAGCACGAGGAGGGCGATAGCCGTCGTCAGCAGCCACCTTGTCAGTCCGGATAACCGCTGCTTGCGGAAGATTGCCATGGGCCACTCCTCATTCGCGTTTTCAAGCGTTTGCTTGCGGTGTGCGGCCATATTAGGGCCACACACCTACCGCGCTATGCCGTGGCGCGATAGATTGCAGCCGCGCTGCCCCGGAGGCCGAGTCGCTCGTGTTTCGCTGGCTCAGAAACAGTTTCCTTACTGGAGTTGTCGTCGCCCTTCCTGTCACGGTGACGATATGGCTGATCTATGCCTTCGTGAACTTCGTCGACCAGACGGTGAAGCCGCTGATCCCGGAGCGCTACAATCCGGAAAGCTATCTTCCGTTTGCGATCCCGGGTCTGGGCGTTGTCATCGCGGTGATCGCGCTGACCCTGCTCGGCGCACTCGCGGCCAATATCTTCGGCCGGACGCTGATCGATGTCGGCGAGCGGATTCTCAATACCGTTCCGTTGGTCCGGAATGTCTATGGCGCGGTGAAGCAGATCGCGACGACGATCTTTTCGGACCGCCAGAACTCGTTCAAGGAAGTCGTCCTGGTCGAGTTTCCGACCAAGGGGTCCTATGCGGTCGGCTTTGTGACGGCACCCGCCCGCGGCGAAGTGAAAAAAGGCGTGGGCGAGGACACGATCGGCATTTTCGTGCCGACGACGCCGAACCCGACTTCCGGCTTCCTGCTCTACACACCGCGCAACCGTGTGACCCCGCTTTCGATGAGTGTCGAGGAAGCTGCCAAGCTGATCATCTCCTTCGGCCTGGTGAGTCCGGAAATGATGGGTCTCTCACCCGACGCGACCGCCGAGGCCATCGCGGCGGAAATGACCGGAAAGACGCCGCGCGGCCAGGGTCGCGGAGATGCGAAACCCCCGGCCGATCCTAGCCAGAGCGAATGAGCCTGATGCCCTGTTCGCGCTCGAACAGGTAGAGCAGGATGCGGCGGGCGTCGGCCCTCGGACCGGTGAAGTCGGGATCGGTCGTCACCGCCATCTTCGCGGCGTCGTGGGCGAGATTGATCAGGTCGGCGTGGTCGGCCAGATCCGCGAGGCGATAGTCCGGCAGACCGCTCTGGCGCAGTCCGAGCGGGTCGCCCATCCCGCGCAGTTTCCAGTCTTCCTCGGCAATGCGGAATCCGTCTTCGGTTTCGCGCATGATTTCGAGACGCGCTTTCGCGGTCTCGCCAAGCGGGCCGCGATAGAGCAGAAGACAGGTCGACTTGCGATCTCCGCGACCCACCCGGCCGCGCAGCTGGTGCAGCTGGGCGAGACCGAAGCGTTCGGCGTGTTCGATCACCATGATCGTCGCGTCTGGCGCATCGACACCGACTTCGATCACGGTCGTGGCGACGAGGACGGCGGTCCTGCCTTCGCGAAACGCGACGGCTGCGGCTTCCTTGTCCTTCGGCTTCATGCGGCCGTGAACCAGGCCGACGCGCGCCTCGCCGAAAATAGCCGATAGCTGCGCATGCCGGTCTTCGGCGGCGGACAGGTCGCTGGTCTCGCTCTCCGCGACGAGCGGGCAGACCCAGTAGACGCGCTCGCCTCGTGACATGGCGCGGTCGACACCTTCGATCACCTCGTCGAGGCGGTCCATCGACACCAGGCGCGTGTCGATCGGCCGGCGGCCGACCGGCTTCTCGTCAAGCCGTGACACGTCGAGATCGCCGTAAAGGGCAAGGGTGACGGTCCGCGGAATCGGCGTGGCGGTCATGACGAGCGTATCGGGACGCTGCCCCTTGGCGGAGAGCCGCAGACGGTCCGATACGCCGAAGCGGTGTTGTTCATCGATGACGGCAAGCCCCAGATCCGCCATCTCGACGCCTTCCTGGAAGAGGGCGTGCGTGCCGCAGATCACATCGATTTCGCCGGTCCGAAGCCGTTCCAGAATATCAGCGCGGACCTTGCCCTTGTCGCGGCCGGTCAGCGCCTCGACCGTCAGCCCGGCCGGTTCAAGCAGCGGGCGCAGCGTCTTCAGATGTTGCCGGGCGAGGATTTCGGTGGGGGCCATGATCGCGGTCTGCGCGCCGCTCTCGGCGGCCCGCGCGGCGGCGAGGGCGGCGACGAAGGTCTTGCCGGCGCCGACATCGCCATGCAGCAGGCGCGTCATGCGGTCCGGTGCCGCCATGTCCCGGGCGATCTCGGCGAAGGCTCGCTCCTGCGCGCCCGTCGGCGGGAAGGGCGCGTTGTCGAGCACGGCCCGGACCTTCGAATTGTCGCCCGAAAGCGCGCGGCCGCGATTGCGCTTTCGATGGGCGCGGGCGAGCTGCAGCGTCAGCTGCCAGGCAAACAATTCGTCGAAGGCGAGACGGCGGCGCACCGGTGTTTGCGGGTCGATGTCGGCCTCCCCCTCGGGGGCATGGAGCGCCGTGATCGCCGGCTTCCAGTCCGGCCAGCCCTGGCCGGCAGAGACCTGCGGGTCGATCCATTCGGGCAGGGCTGGCAGATCCTTCAACGCGGCCGAAATCGCCTTGCGCAGCAATTTCGGGCTCAGTCCGGCCGTCATCGGATAGACCGGTTCGATCGGCGGTGCGCTGCGGGCGTCCTCGACCGTCATGACGAGGTCGGGATGCGTGATCTGGTACTCGCCGCCGAACCGCTCGATCTTGCCGGAAACCACACGGCGCTCCCCGGGGGGTAGGGCTTTCTTCAGCCAGTCGGTCCGCGGATGAAAATAGGTCAGGTGCAGGAAGCCGCTGTCGTCCGACATCCGCACCTTGTAGGGCCGGAAACTGCCGCGCGGTGCGGGAATGTGTTCGTCCACCACCGCCTCGATCGTGACGACATGGCCTTCAGGCGCCTCGGTGATCCGCGAGCGCAGGCTTCGGTCGATCACGCCGACCGGTTTGTGGAAGAGCAGATCCTTGACATGCGGGCCGGCCAGCCTTGCGATCAGCTTGGCCATGCGCGGCCCGATCCCGGGGAGGGATTCGACGGTTCTGAAGAGCGGAAAGAGAATCTCCGGGCGCATGGCTGCACGATGGGGCAGACGAACGCTTCACGCCAGCGCGTGGGCGGCCTATATCGCGGCCCCATGACCGATGATCTCACCCCGATGCGCAAGAAGCTGTTGTTCCGCGCGGAACATCGCGGATTCAAGGAAGCCGATATCGTGATCGGCGGTTTCGTCCGCTCGCGCCTCGACACGCTGGACCGGGACGGGCTCGAAGCGCTCGAACTGCTTCTCGGCGCGCCGGACCAGGAACTCTATGCCTGGATCATGGAGCGCGAGGCCGTGCCGGCCGAACGCGATGCCTCTCTGATCGCCGATATTCGCCGTTTCGTGGCCGAAGGCGGAGCCAAACAGCTCTGATGACCGTCATCGAGCAAATTGGCGGCGCGCCGGGGGCGCTGACGGTCGGGGAAGTCCCCGAAGGATACGACGCGCTCGTATTCGGCGATGCCCTGAGGCAGCGCGGCGGAGTCGGCCTGTTCATCTGCCGCGACGGGTCGCGTGTCGCCGCATTCGAAGCGGCTTGCCACTTTTTCGCTCCCGACATGGACGTGCTGGTTCTGCCGGCCTGGGACTGTCAGCCCTATGACCGGGTCTCGCCTGCGCCGCGCGTGGCCTCGACCCGCGCCGCGGTGCTGGCGCGGCTGGCGAACCGCAAGTCCGGCGACCGGTCGCCGCTGATCGTCATTTCCTCTGTGAACGGCGCGATGCAGCGCGCCGCGCCGCGCGCGGTCATGTCGGGTGCCGGATTCCGGGCCCGGCCCGGCGAGATCGTGGAGCAGGAAAAGCTCCGCGCCTATTTCGCAAGCAATGGCTATTCGCGTGTGTCCACCGTCATGGAACCGGGCGACTACGCGATCCGGGGCGGGGTGATCGACGCCTTTCCGCCGGGCGCGGAGGAGCCGGTCCGTCTCGACTTCTTCGGGGATTCTCTGGAATCGGTCCGCTCTTTCGACCCGGAAAGCCAGCGCAGCCTGAAACAACTGAAGGAAGCCGCGTTCAACCCGGTCAGTGAAGTCTTCCTGTCCGAGGCGAGCATATCCCGCTTCCGGTCCGGCTGGCTCAAGACGTTCGGCGCTGCGACCTCTGGTGACTCCGTCTATCACGCCGTCAGCGAAGGGGTTCGCGCGGCGGGAGTGGAACATTGGCTGCCCCTGTTTCACGAGCGGCTCGAAACCCTCTTCGACTATGCCGGGCCGGAGGCGCTGGTGGGGCTCGATGCGCTCGCGTTGGACGCGATCGACGAGCGCTGGACGCAGATCCGGGACTATTACGCGGCACGGAAGAATGCACCCGAAGGACCGAAGACCGGCATGCTGGCGAACACGGTCTACCGGCCGCTGTCTCCGGACGGCCTGTATCTGCCCCCGGACGACCTGAAGGCCCGTCTGGCAGAGCGTGATGTCCGGCATTTCTCCGGTTTTGCCGATCCGGGCGCACATGCCGTCAATCTGGGCGCGCATCAGGGGCGAATCTTCGCCGCCGAACGCACCGCCGGTTCGAATGTGTTCGAAGCGGCGAAGGATCACATTTCCGGCCTGCGTCAGTCCGGGCACCTCGTGATTCTGGCGAGCTGGTCGGAAGGCGCGTCGGACCGGCTCGGCAGCGTGCTCACCGATCACGGGCTCACCGGGATCGAAGCCATCGCCGATTATCGCGGCGTCACGGCGATGGCGAGGACAGGCGTTGCGCGGGCGGTCTTCCCGCTGGAACGGGGCTTCGTCACCGGCGGCCTCGCCATCCTGTCCGAGCAGGACATTCTCGGCGACCGGCTGGCGCGGCCGCAGAAACGGCGCAAGTCGGCCGATGTGATCCTGCAGGCCGGCTCGTTGTCGGTCGGCGATCTGGTCGTGCATGTCGATCACGGTCTCGGTCGGTATCTGGGTCTGAAGACGCTCGACGTTCAGCAGGCGCCGCACGATTGCCTCGAACTGGAATATTCCGGCGGATCGAAGCTGTTCCTGCCGGTCGAGAATATCGAACTGCTCAGCCGGTACGGTGCCGAGAGCGAAGGGGTCCAGCTCGATCGTCTCGGCGGGGCCGCCTGGCAGGCGCGCAAGGCCAAGGCCAAGAAGCGCCTGCGCGACATGGCGGACCAGTTGATCCGTATCGCGGCGGAACGCCATTCGCGCAAGGTCGATGCGATTGACCCGCCGAGCGGTGTCTATGACGAGTTTGCGGCCGGATTCCCGTTCGCGGAAACCGATGACCAGCTCAACGCCATCTCCGATGTATTCGACGACCTGACCAAGGGCCGGCCGATGGACCGGCTGATCTGCGGCGATGTCGGCTTCGGCAAGACCGAGGTCGCGCTTCGCGCCGCCTTCGTCGTGGCGATGAGCGGGCGGCAGGTTGCGGTCGTGGCGCCGACGACGCTGCTGGCGCGGCAGCACTACAAGACCTTCGAGGAACGCTTCCGGGGCTGGCCGGTGAAGGTGCGCCGCCTGTCACGCCTGGTTCCGGCCAAGGAGGCGGCGGCAACGCGAGAGGAACTGGAAGCCGGTCAGGCCGACATCGTGATCGGCACGCATGCCGTCCTGTCGCAGTCGGTGAATTTCAAGGATCTCGGCTTGCTGATCGTCGACGAGGAGCAGCATTTCGGCGTCAAGCACAAGGAACGCCTGAAGGAAATGCGCGCCGAGGTTCACGTGCTGACGCTGACGGCGACGCCGATCCCGCGCACGCTGCAACTGGCGCTGACGGGCATTCGAGATCTGTCGATCATCGCGACCCCGCCGGTCGACCGGCTGGCCGTGCGCACCTATATCGCGCCCTTCGATCCGGTGACGATCCGCGAAGCCCTGCTGCGCGAGAAATATCGCGGCGGTCAGGCCTATTTCGTGGTGCCGCGGATTTCCGATCTCGGCGACGTTTCGGAATTTCTGCGCGAACAGGTGCCGGAGGTCAGCTTCGTCACGGCGCACGGTCAGATGGCGCCAAGCCAGCTGGAGGACATCATGACCGCCTTCTACGAAGGCCGGTACGATGTGCTGCTGTCGACGACGATCGTCGAATCCGGACTGGATATCCCGACTGCGAACACGCTTGTGATCCACCGGGCGGACCGGTTCGGCCTGTCGCAGCTGTATCAGTTGCGTGGCCGCGTCGGCCGATCAAAAGTCCGCGCCTTCGCCTACATGACCACTCCGGTGAACCAGACGATTACCGGCGGGGCGCTGAAACGCCTGGAAGTGCTGCAGTCACTCGACTCGCTCGGGGCCGGTTTCACGCTTGCCTCGCACGATCTCGATCTGCGCGGCGGCGGCAATCTGCTGGGTGAGGAACAGTCCGGCCATATCCGGGATGTCGGTGTCGAGCTCTACCAGTCCATGCTGGAGGAAGCGGTCGCCTCGATCCGCGGAGAGGACGAGGTCAGTGACGGGGAATGGTCGCCAGCGATCAATGCCGGCGCCTCCGTGCTGATCCCCGAAGACTACGTCACCGATCTCGATGTCCGGCTCGGGCTCTACCGCCGCTTGTCGGGCCTCGAGACGCGCGACGAACGCGAAGCGTTTGCGGCGGAGCTGATCGACCGGTTCGGGCCATTGCCCGACGAGGTGAACCAGCTTCTGAAGATCATGGCGATCAAGACGCTGTGCAAGGTCGCCGGTGTCGCCAAGGTCGACGCCGGACCAAAGGGCGCCGTCGTTGGCTTCCGCAATGACGCGTTTGCCGACCCGGCCGGCCTTGTCCAGCTGATGGCGAAAAGCCCCGAAGATTTCCGCGTCCGTCCCGACCAGAAACTGGTCCTGGTCGGCGACTGGCCGACGCCGGACGCGCGTCTGAAAGGACTGGAGCGCGGCCTGTCGCGCCTAGCCGATCTGGCACGGCGGGTCGCGGTCTAGACGGCCTTCGTCTTCGGCAAACCGAGCTGGCGCTGCGTGCGTTCGATCAGGGCTTCTGCGGTTTCCGCGCCGCGCGCCTCTGATGTTCCCGTTTCAACGGTCAGGCGGAAGGCCTTCAGCGGATCGTCGCCCTCGAAGGCCGTGCATTCGGCTATTGCCCGAATGCGTTCGGCCACGCTGTCGGCCCCGTCGAGATGGGTGCAGGGCAGGATGGCGGCATAGACATCGTTCGACATCGCGACCGGGCAGTCTTCCGCGCGCAGAAGATGCCGGAGCATTGACGCGAACTGGATCCGCGCCGACCGGATCGCCGCATCCGATTGCGCTTCCGACGGCGCGCCGAGCCGCATCAGCACCAGACCTGTCGGTCGATGTGCCTTCTCCCCGGCGTTCAGAAGATCCTGCAGATGGGCAAGGCCGAAGCGCGCCTTGAACAGGCCGGAGTCGGCATCGAGGGTCTTGCTGGCCCGGCAGGCATCAAGTTGGGCCCTGGCCTTGCGGCGGCGCTGGCGTTCACTGGCGAGACGCAGGACTCGCTCGCGAATCTCGGTCTCGTCAGCGTCCCACGGCAGAATATCCGATACGCCGCGCGCGAACGCTTCGTCGGCTTCTTCCTGCCGGTTGCTGCGCGACAGCAGAAGCACCGGGGTGTGATAGAGGCGCGCATTGCGGCGCATGGCCGACGATATCGTGAACGCCATTTCCTGCCGCGTGGTGGCATTGAGGACCACGGCGTCAAAGGCGCGCTCGTGCAGATAATCAAATGCCGAATAGCTGGAGAACGCCGCGACGACGTCGGCGTCCGCGCGCGACAGGGCATGGCGCAGGTCGAGGAAACGGGTCGTCGCCTCGCCGACGAACAACACGGTGGGCCGGCCCGAATCGTCCGGTACGGCAAAGTCACCATGACCAAAGACTTCTGCAGCGGCGCGGCGCCGGCGGACAATGTCTTCCATGACTTTCAGGCGAACGAGCGCGCGCAGCCGGGATGCAATCTGGTTCGCGGCTGCCGGCGGGCGCAGCCAGGCATCAAGTCCATCGGGCACATCCGTTCCGTCGGCGATCGCCAGACGGGGAACGTGGCGCGATGGCGACGCATTGATCTGATCGATCACCGGACCGAGGCGGTCTATCTCATCGTCCACCATGAGAATGGCATCGAAATTGGTCGTGTTCAGCGGTCCCGCGTCGCCCTTCCAGTTACGGGTCCGGATATCGAGGCGCGACAGATCGGGCAGCGATGCTTCGCCGTTACCATCGAACACGAGAATGTCGAGGATGCGCGCCAATCCGACCCCCAGGGAAATGCGCCAGGACGCTGCACAGTGTCACATTCATGTCGCGACGAAAACACCGTTTGCGGACGGCGCGCGGGATCAATGCTGAACGAAACCGTTCATCCGCCGTTCAACGCCGATTTGTCATACCCCGTTTCGAGACCGGCGGAATTTTCGTCCCTCGCACCTCCGCCGCCTCATCGGCATGACGCCGATCAAGCACAAGAAGCGCCAGCCGCCCCCAACGGCTGGCGCTTCGCTTTCCGGACGCCGTCGAATGCGCTAAGCGCAGGCGATGCATCCCGTTCGCCAGGTTTTTCGTCACATTCGCCGGCTGTCGGTCCTGTTCGCACGATTGCCGGTCGTCGGCGTCGTCGTACGGGCCGTACGCCGGACGATGGCGCGCGAGGTCATGCTGTTCGCCGGCGGCGTTTCCTTCTTTACGTTGCTGGCTCTGTTTCCGGCGGTTGCCGCGCTGGCGTCGGTCTATGGCCTGGTCTTTTCGATCGAGGACGCGCAGGCACAGATCGCGCGTCTGGCCGGCGTTCTTCCGGCCTCGGCGCGCAGTTTCGCAACCGAACAGGTCGCGCGGCTGGCCGAGACATCAAGCGCGTCCCTGTCGATCCAGGGCCTGATCGCGCTGACCATCTCCTTCTTTGCCGCCTCGCGCGGCGCGAAAGCGCTGATCGCCGGGTTGAACCAGATTGCGCGGGTGGGCGATCTGCGCAGTATCGTGAAGTTCAACCTGCTCGCGATCGCGGCGGTCATGGCGGGCGGCACACTGCTCGCCGTGGCCAATCTGATCGTGCTGACGATTCCGGTGGTGTTGCGGCCCTTCCTGCAATGGCTCGGGCTGCGCGGCCTAGACACCGGCTATCTCTTCAACGAATGGACCGCCGTGGCCGTGACGATGATCGCGGCGCTGATCCTGCTCTACCGTTACACGATGCGCCGGGCGGGTGAGGTCAGCTGGAACGCTTCGGTCTTCGCGGCACTCACATCGACGCTGATCTGGATGCTGATCTCGGCGAGCTTTTCCTATTACGTACAGACGGTTGTTCATCCCAGCGCCTATGGGTCGCTCGGCGCGCTGATCGTGTTCCTGTTGTGGATCTACTGGGCGTCCTACGCGGTTTTCTTCGGCGGGGCGCTGGCGATCGAGATCGACCTGAAGCGCGAGCATGGCTGAAGCCGGCCTCTGGTTTTCGCAGTGCAACGCGATATAACGCAGCGCAACACATCCGAACCGCCAACGGGCCGAAGAGGACGTTCATGAAGAAGCTTTACCCCGATGCCGCAACCGCTCTCGACGGGCTGCTGTTCGACGGCATGACGATCATGGCCGGCGGGTTCGGCCTGTGCGGCATTCCCGAGAATGCGATCGAGGCGATCCTCAAATCCGGCGTGAAGGATCTGACGATCATCTCGAACAATTGCGGCGTTGACGGCTTTGGTCTTGGCAAGCTGCTCGATGCCAAGCGCATCAGGAAGATGCTGTCCTCCTATGTCGGCGAGAACAAGGAATTCGAGCGCCAATTCCTCTCGGGCGAGCTTGAACTCGAATTCAATCCCCAGGGCACGCTGGCCGAGCGCATCCGCGCCGGCGGGGCGGGCATTCCGGCCTTCTTCGTGAAGACCGGCGTGGGCACGCTGGTCGCCGAGGGCAAGGAAGAGCGCGAATTCAATGGCGAGCGCTACATCATGGAAACCGGCCTGACGGCGGATCTGTCGATCGTGAAGGCCTGGAAGGCCGACCCGCAAGGCAATCTGATCTACCGCAAGACCGCGCGGAACTTCAATCCGATGATGGCGACGGCCGGCAAGGTGACCGTCGCCGAGGTCGAGGAGATCGTGGAACTGGGCGCGCTCGACCCGGACAGCATCCACACGCCCGGCATTTTCGTGCAGCGCGTCGTGCAGGGGTCGTTCGAGAAGCGCATCGAACAGCGCACCGTGCGTCAGAAGGAGAGTGCGTAATGGCCTGGAGCCGTGAAGACATGGCGCGCCGCGCCGCGCAGGAACTGGAAGACGGCTTCTACGTCAATCTGGGCATCGGCATTCCGACGCTGGTCGCGAATTTCATCGATGAAGGCATCGATGTGACGCTGCAGTCGGAGAATGGCATGCTCGGCATGGGGCCGTTTCCCTTTGAGGGCGAGGAAGACCCAGACCTGATCAATGCCGGCAAGCAGACGATCACCGAACTGCGCCGCACGAGCTATTTCTCGTCGGCCGACAGTTTCGGCATGATCCGCGGCGGGCATATCGACCTGTCCATCCTGGGTGCGATGGAAGTTTCCGAAACCGGCGACATCGCCAACTGGATGATCCCCGGCAAGATGGTGAAGGGGATGGGCGGCGCGATGGATCTGGTCGCCGGTGTGAAGCGTGTCGTCGTGGTCATGGACCACACCTCGAAATCCGGTGAGCCGAAATTGCTGAAACAATGCTCGCTGCCGCTCACCGGTACGGGTGTGGTCGATCTGATCATCACCACGATGGGCGTGTTCGAAGTCACCCCGGGCGGTCTGGTCCTGAAGGAACTGGCGCCGGATGTGACACTCGACGAGATCAAGGCATCGACGGAGGCGGCATTCACCGTGTCGGATGCCCTCGCGGCCTGACGCCAGAAAACACGACCGGGTTTCACAAGCCGCGCCGGTTCTTCCGGCGCGGCTTTTTGCTGCGCCAACCCGACCGGCTCACGCCGCCGTGAGGCGCGTGAACCAAGTGTAATCCCGCCGTATAGCTGCGGCGAGGCGCCGCACCTCACCAAGACGGTGAGGGAGATCCAGATCCATGTTCCTGACACGCTTCGCGCTCAAGAATCCTGTCGCGGTGCTGATCGCCGTTCTGCTGATCGGCGTTGTCGGCGCACTCGCTTTCACACGCCTGCCGCTGCAGCTGTTCCCGGACACCAGCCAGCCGCAGCTCTTCGTGATGACCGGGTGGCGCAGCGCCTCTCCCCAGGAATTGGAATCGGAAATCGTCGAGCCGATGGAGCAGGCCCTGACCGGCATTTCCGGGCTTGAGGAAATGCGGGTCAACATCAATCAGGGCTTTTCCTTCATCGCCCTGACCTTCGCCAACGGCACCGATATGGACCAGGCCTATATCGAGGTCGTCGGCCGCATGAACCAGCTGCCGCCGATGCCGCTCGATGCCTTCGGGCCGAATGTGGTCAACGGCGCCGCCGGCGGGTCCGGTGACATGCTGATCTATTATTTCATCCAGCTTTTGCCGGACAATCCCAATGAGGTCGACGACTTCGCCGATTTCGCGTCGAACGTCGTCGTGCCGCGCCTTTCTTCCCTGCCAGGAGTCGCCAATGCCCAGATCAACTGGGGGCTGAGAAACCGCGAATTCCAGATCATCCTCGACCCGTACGAGGCGGCCGCCCTTGGAGTTTCGATTCCGGAGATCGCCGCGGCACTGAATGGCAATCGCGACATTTCCGGCGGCAATGCGACGGTCGGACGGCGGTCTTTCGTGATCAATTACGAGGGCCAGTACGATCCGCGTGAGTTGCGCGAACTGGTAATCGACTGGCGTGATGGCAGGCCGGTCCGTCTCGGCGATGTGGCGTCGGTCGGGATCGGGCTGGGTGAACGCCAGGGCTTTGCCTTCCAGAACGGCAATCCGGCGATCGGCATCGCGGTGAGCCGTCAGAACGGCGCCAACGTGCTGTCGACGCTCGAAGCGGTGCGGGCCGAAGTGGAACGGCTAAACGCGAACGAGGCAGCAGAGCTGGGCCTGACATTGCAACCGTCCTTCGACTCCTCGGTCTTCATCAACCGGGCGATCAACCTGTTGCGGACCAATCTGCTGTTCGGCGTCGTTCTGGCGATCGGGGGGCTTTGGCTGTTCCTGCGCCGCGCAAGGGCAACCGCGATCATCGCGCTGGCCATCCCGATCTGCCTGCTGGCGACGCTCATCGTGTTGTTTGTGCTGGGCCGCTCGCTGAACGTGATTTCGCTTGCGGGTCTCGCCTTCGCGACCGGCATGGTGCTCGACGCCGCGATCGTCGTGATGGAAAACATCGTGCGACGGCGGGAGGCAGGGGAGAGTCCGGACACCGCATCCGAACGAGGAGCCGGGCAGGTCTGGGGGGCGCTGTTCGCATCGACCACGACGACCGTCGCGATCTTCCTGCCGATCATTTTCCTGGATGATGCCGAGGGCCAGCTTTTTGCCGACCTGGCGATCACGATCGCGGTCGGGGTCGGCCTGTCCATGATCGTCGCGGTGACCATCCTGCCGGTCGCGGCCGCAAAATGGGTCCGGTCGGGCGGGCTGGAGTCGCGGCAGCCGCTTTTATCAAAGCTGGCGGATTTCATCATGTTCGCGAGCGACCGGCCTGCGCGCCGCTATGGTCTGATCGCCGGGCTGATCGCGATCCCGCTCGGCCTTAGCTGGGTGATGCTGCCCAATCTCGATTATCTGCCGCCGGTCAAGCGCGATGCGATCGATGCCTTCTTTCTGCTGCCGCCCGGATCCGACGGCGAATGGGTGCGCGAGGAGGTGGTGCAACCGGTCATGGACCGGCTGGCGCCGTACATGAATGGCGAGCGCGAACCGGCGCTGCGCAACTATTATATCGGCGGGCAGGGCGGGAATTTCGCGACGCTCGGCGTTCGCCCGCGGGACATTGCCGATGTCCGCGAACTGGAACGCATCGTCCGCGACGAGATCGTTCAGGGCATTCCGGACGTCCAGGCCTTCGCCGCCCGCGGTGACCTGTTCGGCAATTTCGGCGGCGGCGGCAATGTCCAGGTGAACATTCAATCCGCCGAAGCCGGGCCGCTTGCGGTTGCGGCGCAGGAAGGCATGCGCCTGCTGCGTGAGCGGTTTCCGACGTCGAACATCAACGCCAATCCCTCGCCGCAGGCGACCCAGCCAAGTTACTCGATCATTCCCAATGACCGCCGCATCCAGGAAGTGAACTGGACCCGCGCCGGTGTCGCCAGTGTTGTCTCGGCCATGGGTGACGGGCTGTTCGTCGGCGAGTATTTCGACGGCGACCGGCGGCTGAACATGATCCTGCGCTCCGATGGCTGGCGATCGGCGCAGGAACTGGAAGGCATGCCGGTGACGACCCCATCCGGCGCGGTCCTGCCGCTTGGTGATCTCGTCGACATCGAGGAAACGCTGACGCCTTCGGGTCTGCAGCGTCTTGATGGGCGGCGGACCATTTCGCTCTTCATGTCGCAGCCCGAAGACATGACGCTGCAGGAAGTCCTCGCGGTGATTCAGGACGAAATCGAACCCCAGCTTCGTGCGGCCCTGCCGGTGGACGGGTCGATTACCTATGGCGGCGCGGCCGATGCGCTGAATCGGGCGATCGCGACGATGACGCAGAACTTCCTGTTCGCGCTGTTCATCCTGTTTCTGATCCTTGCCGGTCTGTTCCGGTCGATCCGCGATGCGGGATTGGTGCTGGTGACGATACCGCTGGCCACTGTGGGCGGCGTGGCTGTGTTGCGAATTCTCGACATGGTCATGCAGGCGAGCACGCAAACACGGCAACCGCTCGATCTGCTCACGATGATGGGGTTCATCATCCTGCTAGGCTTGGTGATCAACAACGCCATCCTGCTGGTCGACCAGACGCGTCAGGGAGAGCGCGAGGGCCTCGAACGCCGAGACGCGGTCGATCAGGCGCTGCGTCTACGGATGCGTCCGATCTTCATGTCGACGCTGACCAGCATTCTCGGCATGACGCCGCTGCTGATCTTCCCCGGAGCGGGCAGCGAGATCTATCGCGGGTTGGCGGCGGCGATCGTCGGCGGCATGGCCGTATCGATGATCTTCACCCTCTTCCTTCTGCCGAGCCTGCTCAGGATTGGCGAAACCCGTCAGCTGTCCGTCGCCCTCAATCCGCAACCGGCGGAATAGGAGCCCTTCGATGAAACGCTTTTTCATTCCTCTGGCCGCTCTCCTGGCGTTCGCGACGGGCGGTTTCCAGCAAGCGGGCGGACCGCCGCCGGCAAATGTGCGGATCGCAACAGCCGAAATGCGCGAAATGGCGCGGCAGATCGAGAGCCCGGCCAGCGTCTACAGCCGCAATGATGCGCAGATCGCGTCCGAAGCATCGGGCCGTGTGGTCGATGTGGCGGAAGCCGGTGACTGGGTCGAGGCCGGTGAACCGGTGGCACAGCTGGACGACCGCATGGCGCGGCTGGCGCTGGACGAAGCCCGGTCACGTTATGCGCGGACATCCGAGAACGCAGCCTATCAGGAAGGCGAACTGGAGCGCTGGACGCAGCTGGTCGAGAACGGCACTGCGGCGGCGAACCGGCTTCGAGAAGTGCAGCTGGCCCGCAACCTGGCGGTTCAGGAGAACACCGAGGCCCGCAGTGCGGTGGAAAGGGCGCGGCTTGATCTGGACCGGACGCGGGTGCTCGCTCCGTTCGGCGGCCGCGTGACGGAACGTCTGATCGAAGTGGGCGAGTATGCCAATCCGGGCAGTCAGATCGTGCGCCTGGTCGACACCCGGCGAATTGAAGCGCGCGCGCAGGTCCCGGTTTCGGTCGCGCCGTTCCTCAGCGAGGGGCAGACGATCCGCGTCAGTGACGGCACGAATGACGTCGACGCGCCGATCCGGGCGCTGATTCCGGTCGGCGATTCCGTGACCCGGACCTTCGAGGTGCGGATCGACCTTTCGGATTCGCCCTGGCTGATCGGCACCGCCGTCCGGGCTTCATTTCCGACCGAAACACCAGCGACGCTCGTCGCGGTTCCCCAGGACGCGCTGGTATTGCGCAATGAAGGCAGTTTCGTGTGGGTCGTTTCCGAGGACAACACGGCGCGACGCGTACTGGTGCGCAGCGGCGCGCAGGACGGTGACTGGATCGGTGTCTCGGGCGAGATCGAGGCGGGGGACCGCGTTGTGGTCCGCGGTGCGGAGAATCTTCGCGACGGTCAGCCGCTCAACATCCTCGAAGACACGGAGAACACGGCGTCGAACGCTGTCACCAGCAATGCCGGGTGATCAGCACATCGGGACGTTGACCGCGAGACCGCCGGTCGAGGTTTCCTTGTACTTGTCCGACATGTCCTTTGCCACGTCGGCCATCGTCCGGATGACCTGATCGAGTGAGACCTTGTGCTCGCCATCGCCCTTGAGCGCGAGGCGGGCAGCGTCGATCGCCTTGATGGCGCCGATCGCGTTGCGCTCGATGCAGGGAATCTGGACCAGGCCGCCGACCGGGTCGCAGGTCAGGCCGAGATTATGCTCCATTCCGATCTCTGCGGCATTTTCGATCTGCCGGTTGCTGCCGCCCAGAGCGGCAGCCAGTCCGCCTGCAGCCATTGAACAGGCAACGCCAACTTCGCCCTGGCAGCCGGCTTCGGCGCCGGAGATCGAGGCATTCTTCTTGTAGAGCGCGCCGATGGCCGCCGCCGTCAGGAAGAAGCGCAGCAGCGCATCAGGATCATCGTCGCGGCGGTGATGGCGGTCGAAGTATCGCGCGACAGCCGGAATGATGCCTGCCGCGCCATTGGTCGGCGCGGTCACGACGCGGCCTCCTGCGGCATTCTCTTCGTTCACGGCCATGGCCCAGAGATTGATCCAGTCCATCGCGGTAAGCGGATCGATTTCGGCCTTCTCCGGATTGTCGAGAAGATCGCGATGTATTGATGGCGCCCGGCGCCGGACATTGAGTCCGCCCGGGAGGATGCCGGTCTGTCGCAGGCCGCGGTCGATGCAGGTCTCCATTGCCCGCCAGATGCGGTTCACCCCGTCCCGGACTTCCTGCTCATCGCGGAAGGCCGTCTCGTTGGCCATCATCAATTCCGGAATGGTGAGGCCGTGGCGTTCGCACTGAGCCAGCAATTCATCGCCGGTATTGAAGGGAAAGGGCTCGCCGTCATGGTCGCCGGAGACGGCTGAATTGCGACCGGCCTCGGCTTCGTCGATCACGAAGCCGCCGCCGATCGAATACCAGATTTCCTCGCGCAGCACGTCGCCTTCGGAGTCGAGTGCGCGGAATTTCATGCCGTTGGAATGGAAGGGCAGCCGGGTTTCGCCCTTCATCCGGACATCGGATTGCGGATCGAGGTAAACCTCCTTTACACCCAGTAATTTGATGCGCTTTTTTTCGCGTGCAGCTTGAAGCCGATATTCGGCATCATCGGGGTCGAGCGTGTCGGGTTTCGCCCCTTCAAGCCCAAGGATGACAGCCTTGTCCGTGCCGTGTCCGGCACCGGTCAGGGCCAGAGAGCCGTAAAGCTCGGCCTGAACGGTGTCGACCTTGCCGATCCCGAATTCCTCGTCGACGCGAACGAGAAAGGCGCGCGCGGCAATCATCGGCCCGACGGTGTGCGAGCTTGACGGGCCAATCCCGATCTTGAAGAGGTCGAAAACGCCGAAATGCATGTCAGCCTTCACCCAGGCCGTGGTCGCGCGTGAACGCGTTGAAGCAGAGAATGGTCTGCGTGTCCTTGATGC
Source organism: Hyphobacterium vulgare (assembly GCF_042643335.1). NCBI lineage: Bacteria > Pseudomonadati > Pseudomonadota > Alphaproteobacteria > Maricaulales > Maricaulaceae > Hyphobacterium > Hyphobacterium vulgare. Next base: position 148,822 of record NZ_JBHRSV010000001.1, on the reverse strand, counting down.
CTGGAATGGTCTGGACTTTCTGGTTCACGAAGCGGCCGATATCGGCGTCGGTATCGACCGAGAAATGCGCCAGCAGGTCAAAGGCGCCCGAAATCGAATGCACCTGACGCGCTTCCTCGACCTGGTCGACCAGCGCCGCGGCGACATCATAGGTCTGCCCCAGCTCGCATTTGATGAAGACGAAGAATTGCCGCATCGCACCACTCCCGATTGGTTGGCTGCACCCTAGAGCGCGCCGCGTCCGCGTGCCAGATCAGGCCTCACCCTCGCGCAGGCGGAAGCGCTGGATCTTTCCGGTCTGGGTCTTGGGCAGGGCTTCGGTAAAAACGATGCGGCGCGGATACTTGAACGGCGCAATGGTGCGCTTCACGAAGGCCTGGATATCAGCGGTGAGGGCGTCGTCGCCCCTGTGACCTTCCTTCAGAACGATATGGGCCGTCACGACACTGCCGCGTTCGGCACAAGGCGTGCCGACGACAGCACATTCCATCACCGCATCGTGCATGAGCAGCGCCTGTTCCACTTCCGGTCCGGCGATATTGTAGCCGGACGAGACGATCAGGTCGTCATTGCGCGCGACATACCAGAAGTAGCCGTCGCCATCGCGGCGGTAGAGGTCGCCGGTGATGTTCCAGCCGTCCTGGACGTAGGATTTCTGCCGGTCGTCATCGAGATAGAGACAGCCCGTGGGGCCGCGCACGGCGAGGCGACCGATCTCGCCGTCGGGAACCGGACCGCCGTCGTCGCCGATCACCTTCGCCTCGTAGCCCGGAACCGGCTTGCCGGTGGCACCGGGGCGGATCTGCGAGCCCGACGCGGAAATGAAGATGTGGATCATTTCGGTCGCACCGATCCCGTCGATCAGCGAAATGCCGGTCGCCACCTTCCACGCCTGCCAGGTTGCGGCGGGCAGGTGTTCGCCGGCGGAGACGCCGCCCTTGAGCGACGAGAGGTCGAACCGGTCCTTGAGACCCAGCATGGCGCGGTAGCCGGTCGGAGCGGTGAAGGTGTGGGTGACCCGGAAGCGCTCGATCGTCTCGCACAGCGCGTCGAAGCCGGGCTTGGAGGGCAGGGCGACGGCCGCGCCGAAGCGCGCCGGGAACACCACGAAGGCGCCGAGGCCGAAGGTGAAGGCGAAGGGCGGCGTGCCGGCATAGATGTCGCCCGGCTTCGGATGAAGAAGATGCTTCGCGAATGTGTCGGCCATCGCCAGCACATTGCGGTGGAAGTGCGCGCACGCCTTGGGCTGGCCGGTCGTGCCGGAGGTGAAGGCGATCAGCGCGATATCGTCCGCCGCGGTGTCGCAATTCTCGAACGTGGCGGGTTTGCGCGCGGTGAGGGCGCCCAGCATCTTGCCCTCGCCCCATTCGACCACGTCGGTGAGCGGCGTGTCGGCCTTGGCCGTGGCGTGAACCGGTTCGGCCAGCCGCGCATCGCACAGGGCGAGCCGGATACCAGCCTTGGTGACGACCTTGGTCAGTTCCGCCTCGCGCAGGAGCGGCATGGTCGCGACAACGATGCCGCCGGCCTTCAGGATGGCATACCAGGCGATGACCATGTCGGCGCTGTTCGGCCCGTGCAGCAGCACGCGGTTTCCGGGCTGCAGCCCCAGATCGTCGACCAGCGCGTGCGCCATGCGGTTCGCGGCGGCCAGAAGCTGGGCATAGGTGAGGGATTTCTCGGCGGAATGGATCGCGATCCGGTCGCCATGCCCCTTCGCGACGGCGCGGTCGAGCAGTTCGGCGGCGGCGTTCAGGCGATCCGGGTATTGGACGTCGGGCGTGGTGAAGATCAGGTCCGGCCAGTCGGACTCTTCGGGCAGCGCTTCGCGCGCGCTCGTGTCGACATAGCCCGAGGGCTGCATCGGCATGGCATATCTCCCCTTGGTGCGGCGGCGCTTCTTGTGGTGGTGTGACGCCGTCCGGATTCGCACTGTCTAGCACGGGAAGCCGCCAATGACCGAAGCCTTCATTCTGGACGGCGTCCGCACGCCGATCGGCCGCTATGGCGGTGCGCTATCGAGCGTACGCCCCGACGATCTCGCCGCGCAGGCGATGACGGCGCTTCTGGCGCGTCAGCCGGGTCTCGATCCCGCCTCGATCGACGAGGTTATCCTCGGCTGCGCCAACCAGGCCGGCGAGGACAACCGCAATGTCGCGCGCATGGCGCTGCTGGTGGCGGGCCTGCCGCAGAACGTGCCGGGCGTGACTGTGAACCGGCTCTGCGCCTCCGGCCTCGAAGCCGTGGCGCAGGCGGCGCGGGCGGTGAAGACAGGCGAGGCGAGCCGTGTGATCGCCGGGGGCGTCGAAAGCATGTCGCGCGCGCCCTTCGTGATGGGCAAGGCGGAAGCCGCCTTTGACCGCCGCGCGGAAATCTTCGACACGACGATTGGCTGGCGTTTCGTCAATCCGAAACTCGAGGCGATCTACGGCACCGACGCGATGGGGGAGACGGCGGAAAACCTCGCCGAGGAATTCGGTATTTCGCGGGAGGATCAGGACGCGTTTGCGCTGCGATCCCAGCGCCTTGCCGGCGCTTCTGAATCCAGATTGGCGGATCAGATCGTAGCCGTTCCGGTGCCGCAGCGGCGCGGCGATCCCGTATCGGTGACGAAGGACGAGCATCCGCGTCCGGACGCGTCGCCGGACGATCTCGCCAAGCTGAAGCCGGCCTTTCGCAAGGGCGGCAGCGTTACGGCGGGCAATGCCTCGGGCGTGAATGATGGCGCGGCGGCACTGCTGATCGGAGGCGAAACCGCTGGCGAACCGCTGGCGCGGATCGTGTCCTTCGCCACGGCGGGGGTCGCGCCGCGCACGATGGGGATCGGCCCGGTCCCGGCAAGCGAGAAGGCACTGAAGCTGGCGGGCCTCAGCCTCGACCAGATCGACGCGATCGAACTCAATGAGGCCTTTGCCGCACAGGTGCTCGCCTGCACGCGGAGCTGGGGCATTGCCGACGACGATCCGCGCCTCAACGCCTGGGGCGGGGCGATCGCGCTCGGCCATCCGCTCGGCATGAGCGGTGCGCGATTGGCGCTGACGGCGGCGCACCGGTTGAAGGCGGAGCAGGGGCGCTACGCCCTCGTCACACTCTGCGTCGGCGTCGGGCAGGGCGCGGCGATGGTGCTGGAGGGGGCCTAACCCGGCAGGACCGCCGTCGTTTCGATCTCGATCTTCGCGCGGGGTTCGATGAGGCCCGCGACGATGACGAAGGCCATGACGGGATAGTTGCGGCCCATCAGCTCCTTCCAGATCGCGCCCATCTGTTTGCCCGCCGCGAGATATTCGTCGCGGTCGGTGATGTAGCCGGTCATGCGGACGACGTGTTCGGGGCCGGCCCCAGCCTCCGTCAGGACGGCGAGCGTGTTCTTCAGCACCTGGCGGAATTGTTCGGCGAAATCGTCGGAGACGATGGTCTCGGTCTCGTCCCAGCCGATCTGACCGGCAACGAAGATCTGCCGGCCGAACACGGCGGCGCCATTGGAATACCCCTTGGGGCGCGGCCAGCCTTCGGGTTGAAGTATCTGCATCAGCTTTCTCCCAGAACCTGCCGGGCTATAACGATTTTCTGGACTTCGGATGCGCCTTCATAGATGCGCAGGGCGCGGATTTCCCGGTAGAGCGCTTCGGGCACCGACCCGACTGTGACGCCAAGCCCGCCGAAGATCTGCACCGCCTTGTCGATCGTGTGCTGCGCCGTCTCGGTGGCGTGCAGCTTCGCCATCGCCGCTTCGCGCGTGACGCGCGGCGCGCCGCCATCCTTGGCCCAGGCCGCGCGGTAGATGAGGAGGGCGGACGCGTCGATGTCGAGCGCCATTTCCGCGATCTGCGACTGCACGATCTGCAGGTCCGATAGCGTACCGCCAAACAGCTTGCGGCTGGTGGCGCGGTACTTTGCCTCGTCCATCGCGCGGCGCGCGAAGCCCAGCGCGGCGGCGGCGACGGTCGAGCGGAAGACATCTAGCGTGCCCATCGCGTATTTGAAACCGCTGCCCGCCTGGCCGATCAGCGCGGTTTCCGGTACGCGGCAGGCGTCGAATTTCATCGTGGCAAGCGGGTGGGGCGCGATGGTCTCGATCCGCGCCTCGACGGTCAGGCCTGGCGTGTCGGCGGGGACAAGGAAGGCGGAGATGCCGCGCGCACCTTTGGCTTCGCCGGTCCGGGCGAAGACGGTGTAGAAGCCGGCAATCCCGCCGTTTGAAATGAAGGTCTTGCGGCCGTCGAGGACATAGCTGGCGCCGTCTTTCCGCGCCGTCATCGCCAGCGCGGCGACGTCCGATCCGGCTTCCGGTTCGGTCAGGGCGAAGGCGGCAGCGGTTTCGCCTGATGCGACGCGCGGCAGCCAGGTCGATTTCAGCGCCTCGCTGCCGAACAGTGACAGCGTACCCGATCCGAGCCCCTGCATCGCAAAGACGAAATCGGCGAGGCCCGAGCGGTAGGCGAGGCTTTCACGGACGAGGCAGAGCGAGCGGACGTCCAGCGTCTCGCTGACCCCGCCATAGGCCGACGGCACGGCGTGGGCGGCGATGCCGGTCTGGCCGAGGCCGGTCAGGATGTCGCGGCATTCGTCGTCGATATCCCCGTGATGGAGGAAGCCGTCCCCGGCGAATTTTCCGACCGCCCAAGTGCGAACGTCTCTGGCGAGAACGCGGTGGCGGTCTTCGAAAAAGGGCCAGTCGAGGAAGCTGTCGTCCGCCATGTTCAATTGCCCTCGAAGACCGGCTTTTCCTTCTTCACGAAGGCGCGGTAGGCGCGGCGGAAATCCTCGGTCTGCATGCAGATCGCCTGGGCCTGGGCCTCGGCCTCGATGGCCTGGTGAAGTCCCATGTCCCATTCCGCGTTGAGCTGGTTCTTGGTCATGGCGTTGGCGAAGTTCGGCCCGGCGGCGATACGAGCCGCGAGATCGTTGGCGGTGGTCATCAGCTCGCCCTGCGGCACAACACGGTTCCAGAACCCCCACGCCTCGCCTTCTTCCGCGCTCATCGTGCGGCCGAGGAAGAGGAGTTCGCTGGCCCGGCCCTGACCGATGATGCGGGGCAGGATCGCGCAGGCTCCCATGTCGCAGCCGGCGAGCCCGACCCGGTTGAACAGGAAGGCGGTCTTGGTTTCCGGCGTGGCGACGCGCAGATCGGACGCCATGGCAAGGATCGCCCCGGCACCGACGCAGACTCCGTCCGCTGCCGTGATGACGGGCTGCGGGCAATCGCGGATTGCCTTCACGAGGTCGCCCGTCATGCGCGTGAAGACGAGGAGGCCCGGCATGTCCATTTCGGTCAGCGGGCCGATGATCTCGTGCACATCGCCGCCGGAACAGAAATTCCCGCCTTCGCCGGTCAGGATCACCGCCTTCACTTCGGGCCGGTAGACGAGCGCCCGGAAGGTGTCGCGCAGCTCTCCATAGCTGTCGAAAGTCAGCGGGTTCTTCCGCTCGGGCCGGTTGAGCGTGACCGTGGCCACGCCCTCGTCGAAATCCCAGCGGAAGTGTTCGGGGGCGAAGGTTTCCGGGTTCATCATTGCAGCCTTATGGCGCGCCGCCGTCGAGGGAGATGGCCTTGCCGTTCACCGTGAAGCTGTTCGGATGGCAGAGCCAGAAGACGCATTCGGCGACTTCCTCGACCTGGATCAGGCGCTTCTGCGGGTTCATCCCCGCCAGCTCAGCGATGGCCTGTTCGCGCGTGCGGCCGGTGTTCGACATGATCGTATTGATCGCGTTCTCCGCCATGTCGGTCTCGACATAGGCGGGGCAGACGGCGTTTACGGTCACTTTCGTCTGGCCCCATTCGGCGGCGAGCGCCTTGGTCATGCCGACGACGGCATGCTTCGAGGCGCAGTAGTGCGAGATGTAGGGTCCGCCGCGAAGGCCCGCCACGCTGGCGATGTTCACGACGCGGCCATAGTCGCCGCCCATCAGATCCTTGAGCGCCGCCTTGGTGCAGTGGAAGACGCCGTCGACATTGACGTTCTGGATGCGGCGGAACTCGTCATAGTCGAGCTTGTGGAAGGGGCGTCCCGAGGCGATGCCGGCATTATTGACGAGGATGTCGATCTTGCCGCCCGCGCTGGCCTTGGCGAAGGCGGCGGCGACGCTCGCTTGATCGGTGACGTCGCACTGGATGGCGGTCGCGCCGTCGATTTCCGCGGCGGCCTTTTCCAGACGCTCCAGATTGCGGCCCATCAGGACGGTGGACGCGCCGTCGGCGGCAAGACGCTTGGCCGTGGCGAGACCGATGCCCGTGCCGCCCCCGGTGATGACCGCGCGGCGGCCCTTGAGAACACTCATACCTTCAACTCCCCCATTTCTGCGGCGCGTTCGAGATTGCGCGCCAACTGGCTGATACCGGCTCGGTACTGTTTGGGGACGTTCGCCCCACGATACTGAAGTTCCGCCGCCGCCCGCAGCGTCCAGTTAGGATCGGCGAGATGCGGGCGCGCCAGCGCGACAAGGTCGGCGCGGCCGGCTGCGAGGATCGAATTGACGTGGTCCGGTTCGTAGATATTGCCGACCGCCATCGTGGCGCAGTGCAGCGTGTTGCGGACCTGATCGGAGAAGGGCGTCTGGAACATGCGGCCATAGACGGGTTTGGCCAGCGGTGTGGTCTGACCCGCCGAAACGTCGATCAGGTCGGCGCCGGCGGCGATGAAGGCTTCGGCGATCTTCACCGTCTCGTCGGGCGTGATGCCATCCTCGCCGATCCAGTCGGTCGCCGACAAGCGCACGGCCATCGGCTTGTCGGCCGGCCAGGCGGCGCGCATCGCGGAGAAGACTTCGAGCGGGAAGCGCAGCCGGTTTTCGAGACTGCCGCCATATTCGTCCGTCCGCTTGTTCGACACCGGGGTGATGAAGGAGGACAAGAGATAGCCGTGCGCGGCGTGCAGTTCGATCATGTCGAAGCCGCAAGCAAGGGCACGCTTCGTGGCAGCGACGAAATCATCGCGCACCTGGTCCATGTCGGCGCGGGTCATCTCGCGCGGCAGCGGGTGGGTCGAATCCCACGGGACAGGCGAGGGGGCGATGGTCTGCCAGCCGCCAGAGGCCAGGGGCTGGTTGTCGCCCTCCCATGACAGTTTCGTCGATCCCTTGCGGCCGGCATGGGCCAGCTGGATGGCGAGCTTCGCGCCGGAGCGGGTGTGGACGAATTCGACGATGCGCGTCCAGGCATCGGCCTGCTCGTCATTCCACAGCCCGGTACAGCCCGGTGTGATGCGGCCCGTGGGGCTGACATCCGTCATTTCGGTATAGACGAGACCCGCCCCGCCCAGCGCGCGAGCGCCGAGATGGACGAGGTGGAAGTCGTTCGGCACGCCGTTCCCGGCCGAGTACATGCACATCGGCGAAACCACGACGCGGTTCATCAACTCCATGTTCCGGATGCGAAAGGGCGCGAACATGGGCGGCCGCTGATCGGCGCCTGCCTTGGCGGCGAACCAGTTCTCGACCTTGCCGAGCCATTGCGGGTCGCGCAGGCGGAGGTTTTCGTGGCTGACGCGCTGAGAGCGGGTCAGCAGGGCATAGGCGAACTGGATCGGCTCGAAATGCGTGTAGCGCGGGAGGTTCTCGAACCATTCCGTCGAGTTCCGCGCCGCGCTCTGCAGCTTCAGGACTTCGACCTTCCGCGTCTCCTGATAATCGTGCAGCGCCTCAGCCAGCGGGCGTTCCGACTGCGTCAGCGCATCGGCCAGCATGATCGCGTCCTCGAAGGCGAGCTTGGTGCCCGATCCGATCGAGAAGTGCGCGGTATGGGCGGCATCGCCGAGCAGGACGATTTTGTCCTTGATCCAGGTTTCGCACAGCACGCGGCGGAAATTGAGCCAGGCGCTGCCGCGCAGATGCTTCGCATTGCTCATCAGCGCGTTGCCGTCCAGCCATTCCGCGAACAGGGCTTCGCAGGCGCGGCAGGTGGCGTCCTGGTCCATCGTGTCGAAGCCGAGGCCGCGCCACGTCTCTTCCGAACACTCCACGATGAAGGTCGAGAGGTCATTGTCGAAGCGATAGGCATGGGCCCAGACCCAGCCGTGCGGCGTCTCGACGAAGGCGAAGGTGAAGGCGTCGAACACCTTCTTCGTGCCGAGCCAGACAAATTTGTTGGCGCGCAGGTCGATGTCCGGCTTGAAGACGTCCCTGTGGGCTTCGCGGATGCGGGAATTGATGCCGTCGCTGGCGACGATCATATCGTAGTCGGCAAGGCCTTCGAGCGACGGATCGATCTCGCTTTCGAATTTCAGGCCGACGCCGAGTTCGCGTGCCCGGTCCTGCAACAGGTTCAGAAGCCGCATCCGGCCGATGCCGGAAAAGCCGTGCCCGCCGGAGCGTTCTTCCGTGCCCCGGAAATAGACGGCGATGTCGTCCCAATGCGCGAGGCTGTCGGCGATGACCGCGGCGCTTTCGGGATCGTTGGCGCGCAGATTGTCCATCGTCTGGTCGGAGAAGACGACGCCCCAGCCGAAGGTGTCGTCCGGCGCATTGCGTTCGAAGACGTCGACCGTGCAGGACGGATCGCGCAGCTTCATCGAGATCGCGAAATAGAGGCCGGCCGGGCCCCCGCCGATGCAGGCGATCTTCATGCGGCTTTTGTCCTCCCCAGGACCGATTCCGATTTGTCAGATGCGAGACTAGACGCGGGATGTCCTCACGTCACGGCGGCGCGCTGTGCGTATTTGTCATCGCGCCATTCACCGCTTTGCATCACGTCGCATAGGACATGCACCGCACGCCAGACGTCCTCATGGCTGTTGTAGAGCGGGGCGAAGCCGAAGCGCAAAATGTCTGGTGCGCGGAAATCGCCGATCACGCCGCGCGCGATGATGGCCTGCATGATCGCGTAGCCATCAGGGTGGTGGAAGGACACCTGGCTGCCGCGCTCGGCCGGGTCCGCCGGGCAGGCGAGGGTGAAGCCGAAATCCGCACAACGCTCGGCCATCAGTGCGATGAAGAGGTCACCCAGCGCAGACGACTTGGCGCGCAGATCCGCCATGTCGGCGTCCAGCATCACGTCGAGGCCGCATTCGAGCGCGGCCATGCCGAGAATGCCGGGCGTGCCGCACTGGAAGCGGTCGATGCCCGGAGCCGGGCGATAGGCGTCGTCGAAGTCGAACGGTGCGGCATGGCCGAGCCAGCCCGACAGCGCCGGGAAGACCGCTTCGTGATGGCGCTTGGCTGCAAACAGGAAGGCAGGCGCGCCCGGTCCGCCATTGAGGTATTTGTAGCCGCACCCGACCGCGAAATCGGCCTTCGCGCTGTTCAGGTCGACCGGCAGCGCGCCGGCGCTGTGCGACAAATCCCAGATCACCGGGATGCCTTTTTTGTGGGCAGCAGCGGTCACGCCCGCCATGTCGCGCATCCGGCCGGTCTTGTAGTGGACATGGGTGAGGAGCAGGGCGGCAACGGTCGCGTCGAGCGCGCCGATTATGTCCTTGCCATCGACGAGGCGGGTCTCGATCCGGCCGCCCGAGAGGACCGACAGGCCCTGCATCATGTAGACGTCAGTCGGGAAATTCCCGCGTTCCGAGAGCAGGATGGTGCGCTCCGGATTCAGTTGAAGACAGGCCGAAAGAACCTTGAAAACGTTGATGGAAGTTGAGTCTGCCGCTACGACTTCATCATCGCTCGCGCCAATCAGTTTCGCGATCTTCGCACCCACCCGCCGAGGCGCGTTGATCCAGTCCGCCGTGTTCCATGACCGGATCAGGTCACGGCCCCACTCTTCGCGCACGACGGTTTCGAGGCGTGCCGGCGTCGCCTTCGGCAGACAGCCCAGCGAATTGCCATCGAGATAGATGACGTCTTCGGGCAGTTCGAAACGGCCGCGAAACCCGGCGAGCGGATCATCGCGGTCCATTTCGCGAATGTCGTCGAGCGTCAGATTGCTCATCAAAGGCTCCGCAGGATGGCGCGCATCGGAGCGGCGTCCGCGCCGGCGATCTTGAGCGGCAGGGCGATCAGTTCGTAATCGCCCTCGGGAACATCGTCGAGGACGAGTCCTTCGAGGATGCGCATGCCGGCGCGGCGCACCGCGTGGTGTGCGTTGAGCGTCTTGGAGGTTTCCTTGTCCATCGAGGCGCTGTCGATCCCGACCAGTTTCACGCCTGCGGCTGCGAGCAACTCCACGGTTTCCGGGGCGACGGCCGTGAAGCCGGAATCCCAGATTTCGTGGGGAAAGGCGTCATAGGTCCGGAACAGGATGCGGGTCTGTCGAGCAAGCTTCGCCGCGTCGAAGTCGGCGGGTTTCACCGTCCCTCTGGCGTGACGGACATCAAGAACCCGGCAGGGGCCGATATAGGGCGCGAGATCGACCGCCTCGATCGCTGCTCCGTCCGGGTCGTAGTGCAGCGGGGCATCGCCATGCGCGCCGGAATGGGTTGAGAGCGTCAGTTTCGAGACATTGACCGGGCAGTCGCCCTCCAGCGCCCAGGTCCGCTCGATGGCGAAGGCGGTGTCGCCGGGCCAGACCGGCAGGCCGGGCCGCAGGGTTTGCGAGATGTCCCAGATGCGGCGGGTTTCGCTCACAGCTTGGTCCGCACCGTCCAGAGTTCCGGGAAGAAGCGCAGGTCGAGCGCCTTGACGAGATAGCCGACGCCGCTCGACCCCCCCGTGCCACGGCGGTAGCCAATGATGCGCTCTACCGTCTTCATGTGATTGAAGCGCCATTGCTGGAAGCGATGTTCGAGATCGACCAGCTTCTCCGCGAGTTCGTATAGCGCCCAGTGCTTCTCCGTGTTCCGGTAGACTTCCGCCCACGCATCCTCCACGGCTTGCGAGGGCAGATACGGTGTGGACCAGTCGCGCTCGGTTGCGTCTTTCGGGAGATCGAAGCCGGCTTTCGCGAGGATTTGAAGCGTCACGTCATAGAGGCTCGGCGCGTTGAGTGCGGCAACGACCTCGGCGTGGACCGGCGTGTTTTCATGCACGCGGGCGAGGTCGGCGTTCTTGTTGCCCAGCTTGTATTCCAGCATCCGGTATTGCGCCGACTGGAAGCCGGACGACTGGCCGAGCTTGTCGCGGAAACGCAGATAGTCGGCCGGCGTCATTGTCGCGAGGATCGACCACGACTGGGTCAGTTGCTCCTGGATCCGGGCGATGCGCGCAATCATCTTGAAGGCCGGGCCGGTATCGCCCGCCTTGATGCAGGCGATGGCCCCATCCAGTTCATGCAGGCAGAGTTTCAGCCACAGCTCGCTGGCCTGATGAATCACGATGAACATGAGCTCGTCATGCTCATCGGTCAGCGGGTTCTGGGCCGACAGGATCCGGTCCAGCGCGAGATAGCGTCCGTAGGACAGTCCGCCTTCAGGAGCCCAGTGAATGTCCTCGCCGGTCAGGTCGACCGAGGTGTGAATCTTGTCGGCCATGCAAACTCCGATCGAACTGGTCGTCCGGTCCCGGTCTATCGCCGCGCAGGCGTTGGCGGCAAGCCCTGCATGCGGACATGAAAGGGGCGGCCCGATGCCGGACCGCCCCGATTCAGACGCTGGTGAAGGAACTACCAGCCGCAGGTGCGGCCTTCATTCTCCTCCTCGAGATAGGTCATCAGCGGTTGGAAGTAGGCGATGATCGCCGAACCATCCATCTCGCGGGTGCCCGTGAAGGCTTCGAGCGCATCCGGCCAGGGCTCCGAGGCGCCCATTTCCAGCATTGCATTGAGACGCGCGCCCACTTCGGCATTGCCGTAGACCGAACAGCGGTGCAGCGGACCTTCCCAGCCCGCCATCTCGCAGGCCGCCTGGTGGAACTGGTATTGCAGGATGTGGGCGAGGAAGTATCGCAGATAGGGCACGTTGTTCGGAATGTGATACTTCGCGCCCGGATCGAAGGCGTTGTCCGGCCGGTCGACCGGCGGGGTCACGCCCTGGATCCGTTCCCGCAGCTCCCACCAGGATTCATTGTACTCGTCCGGTGTGGTCTCGCCGCGGAAGATCTGCCAGCGCCACTGATCCATCAGATAGCCGAACGGCAGGAAGGCGATCTTGTCGAGCGCCTGTTCCATGAGGAGGCCGGTATCGGCGGACGCGTCCGGCACCTGGCTTTCATCGAGCACGCCGATCTGAACCAGGTAGTCCGGCGTGATCGACAGGGCGATGAAGTCACCGATCGCTTCGTGGAAGCCGTCATGGGCGCCGGTCTGGAACAGCGTGTCCTGATGGCGGTATGCTCGCTGATAGTAATTGTGGCCCAGCTCGTGGTGTACGGTCCGGAAATCGTCCGCATTGATCGAGATGCACATCTTGATGCGGATGTCTTCCTGCGAGTCGAGGTCCCAGGCCGAGGCGTGGCAGACCACGTCGCGGTCTTCCGGGCGCGTGAAGAGAGAGCGTTCCCAGAACGTGTCCGGCAATTCTTCGAGGCCGAGCGAGGAGAAGAAGCCTTCGCCGGTTTCGACCATGCGGCGGGCGTCATAGCCCTGATCAACGAGGAGGGCGGTCAGGTCATACTGCTCGCCAGCCCCTTCCGGTGCGACGATGTCGTAGATGCCACTCCAGCCCTGGGCCCACATATTGCCGAGAATGTCGGCGCGGATCGGGCCGGTTTCCGGCTGGACGTCATCGCCGTATTCCTCGTTCAGCTCGGCGCGCACATAGCAGTGCAACTGTTCGTAGAGCGGCGAGACCTGGCCCCAGAGGCGCTCGACCTCGGCTTCCATCTCGTCGGCCGGCATGTCGTAATTCGACAGCCACATCTCGGCGAGATTGTCGAAGCCAAGCTCGCGCGCGCCCTGATTGGTGATTTCCACCATGCGGGCGTAATCGGACGCCATCTGGTCGGGATCGATCGCGGCGCGCCAGTCATTCCAGATATTGGCGAGGAATTCCGGATTGCGCTCGGTGCGCATCAGGACTTCCAGCTCGTTGAGCGGAACGGTCTCGCCGTCCACGTCGATCGTGCCGGTCGAATAGGCCGAGCTCATGCGTGTCGTGATCGAGGCGAGTTCCGTCGCGGCATCATCGCCCGACGGGGCGGGCAGGGTGATTCCGGCCGTCAGCGCGGTCATCTTGCGGCGCAGATCCTCCGGCAGCTCGATCGCGGCAAAGGGCGCTGTCCCGTTGGCCAGGCGAACCGCCATTTCAGTGCCCTCGGCGCCGACGCGCTCGACGAGGCGTTCGGTGTCGAAGGTGATGAAATTCTCGTACACCCAGTAAACGCGCGAGGCGTACTCGTTGTACTCGGCGAGCTCGGCTTCGGCTTCGCTCAGAAAGGCGCGGGCGTCATCGACCGTCGGCGTGTCACCGTCGGTCTGGGCCTGTGCCGCTGTCGCGGTCATCAGGGCGGCCACTGCCGCGCTGTAGAACCATTTTTGCATTGTCATCCTCCCATGGCGCCGTCTGGTCGTGATCCGGCGCGGATGCCGGACACCATAATCCCCGCTGCCTTGAAGTGAAGGGTGGAACCTGCCCGACGCGCAGGCGTTGTCGCCACGCGTCGATGGCGGCGCTGACGCAACAGGAGCGCCCCATGATCGATCTGCTTGGCTGGTACGCGATGGCATCCGGCATTGCCGCCGCGATCATGATCTCCATCGATGCGGGCCGGCGGATCACCGGGTGGGGGTTTGTCGTCTTCACCACATCATCGCTCAGCTGGATCATTGTCGGCGTGGGCGAGGGGGAGCCGCCGCTCAGCCTGCAGAATGTCGTCCTGACCGGCATCAACCTTCTAGGCATCTACCGCTGGCTGATCCGCAGGAAGAAGACAGCGCCGCAACGTTCCGGCGGCTGAATCACCAGCGCTGATTGAAGACGAAGCCGACGAAATGGTCCTGCTCGCGCCATTCGGACATGCCGGAATTGAAGGACCGCTCCTGTCGGACATAGCTGACCGACACGAAGCGCTCGGGCGACAGCCGCCAGGCCACACCGCCATAGCCGTCCGCGACATCCAGCGAATCCGAGAGGTTCACCACCGGTTGCTGAAAACCGTTCAGGCCCGGCGCGAGGAAGACGGTGCGGCGGTCGACGCCCGCGACAATCGCCATCGAGGGAAAGCGGATATCGGCATTGTCGAACTGGATCGTCACACCGAGCGAGCTGGACTGGCCGGTGCCGTCATTCGGGCGATCCAGACGGGAGAAGGTCGCGAACCGTATCGGCGTTTCGAGCGCGTCACCGTCGACATCGCCCCGCTCGAACAGGTTGAATCGGGCTCCGCAATTGCCTGGATCTTCGAACGCGAAGGATGGTGCGTATTCTCCACCGGCCGCTCGTCCCGAAATTTCTGCGACAACGCCTGTAAGACCGCCAACCGGGACTGGACATTCACTCCGCGCACCGGCTTCCGTCGGGGCGACGGAAAGCTGCAGTGCGGCGGCAATGACGGTCAGCGCGCTCATGATGTGTCTCCAGCCTGTCGTCGAAGCGGCGCGGCAATGACGCGCTTCGCTTCGTCGCCATATCAACGGATGGAGAGGGCTGTTCGTTCCGTGTCCCGGCCTTGTGCTGCATCAAAAAGCAAAACGGGCCGCGTTTCCGCGGCCCGATGCAATCTCGTCCCTGCATTCGTGCGTTCAGGCGAAGAAAAGCGCCTGGCCGATCGCAGCCTTCACGGCATCGGGGAGGAAGGGTTTGGTGATCAGATAGGTCGGTTCCGGTCGTTCGCCGGTCAGCAGGCGTTCGGGGAAGGCCGTGATGAAGATCACCGGGCAGGTATGGGATTTGAGGATTTCGTGCACGGCATCAATGCCCGACGAATTGTCGGCGAGCTGGATGTCGGCAAGCACGAGACCGGGCCTGGCGGGCAGGGCGCGTTCGACCGCTTCCGTCTTGGTCCGGGCTTGCCCGGCGATGTCATGACCGAGGCTTTCGACGATCCGGCGCAGGTCGGCTGCGATGATCGGCTCGTCCTCAATGATGAAGACATTGGTTTTCAGGACGGCGTCAATTTCCTCGCGTGCCCGGTCGGTCAACTGGTCGATCTGGTCGTCGCTGACGCCCAGGATCAGGGCGGCTTCCTTGCCGGAGAAATTCTCCATCGCGGTGAGGAGCAAGGCCTGACGGCTGACCGGCGGCAGCCGGCGCAGCCGGCCTTCCGGACCGGAGCCGGTTTCGCCCTCGTCGTTGGCTGCATCAAGCGTTGCTCCCGCACTGTTCCACACGGCGTGGAACAGACGGTAGAGCGCGACACGGGCCGGGAGCGAGGTGTCGAGCACGCTGCGGTCGGCGATGGCCGCTTCAAGTGCGGCCCGAACATGGGCATCGCCGCTATTTTGCGACCCGGTCAGTGCGCGGGCATAGCGCCGCAGAAATGGCAGGTGCGGCCCCAGCTCATTCACGAAACTCATGCAGTAATTTCCCCGTTCGAATTCGATTATTCCAGTCGGTTTAAACCGGTCAGATGCCGATTGGTTCCCTGACGTGAAAAAAAATTGCACCCTCGTGGAACCCTATGGCCCGGCGGTTGTTATAGGCGCTGAAGCCAGCATTCGTGTGCCAACCGATCGACGAACCACGCCACCATGGACCTCAGTATGACCAAGAAAGCCGAACCAGCCCGGGCGCATCGCGACACTGCAAGTGGCGGAGCTTCGAACCGCACGTCGCAGGACGCGATCGGACGCAGGTTGCGCGAGTTCTACGACGAGGTCGTGAACGAACCGGTGCCGGACGATTTCATGGACCTTCTGTCGAGGCTGGACGAACCTGAAGGGGAGGGCGGCAATGACGGTCGATAATCCGACTGCGTCAGATGCGGCCGTGTTTCGTCAGGATCTGGCTGCGCTGATCCCGCATTTGCGTGCCTTCGCCCGAAGTCTTTGCAACAATGCCAGTGAAGCTGACGACCTCGCCCAGGAGGCGCTGGTCAAGGCGTGGCAGGCCCGGCAACGCTTCGAGCCGGGTACCAATCTCAAGGCGTGGGTCTTCATGATCCTGCGCAATCACTTCTATTCCGAGCGCCGCAAGGCGTGGCGGAAGAACGAGGTCAGCGATGACGGCCTGGAAAGCATGGCGACCATGCCTGCGGGGCAGGAATCGATCATGGAGCTGGCCGATCTGAAACATGCCATGACGTCGCTGCCGCCGGAGCAGCGCGAAGCGCTTATCCTGGTCGGGGCGGGAGGCTTCGCCTATGAAGAGGTTGCCGAGATCTGCGAATGCGCGGTCGGTACGATCAAGAGCCGCGTGAACCGGGCACGTGCCGCACTGACCAAGCTGATGTCGGAACGCCCCAAGACGCGGCGTTCCGGCCATGATGCCCTGAAGGCTGCCGAGGAAATCATCGCCGAGGCCCATGCGCTGGCAGGGGACCGTGGCTGAACCCGAAGGGTCGCGCTTTCAACCGGGGCTGCGCGCGCGACTGCTGGTTCTTGTCGCGCTCGCGCTTTCGCCGATCTTTGTCCTCGCCGCGATCCAGGCCTGGGTCGATGGCCGAAACCAGCAGGAAATCCTGGAACGCGAACTCGCCGCGTCGGCGCGGCTGTTGGCGCACGACCAGGAAGTGCTGATCCGGGGAACCGAGGAGTTGATGATCACCATCTCCTCCATTCCCGAGGTCGCGAACCTCGGTGCCGGATGTTCGAACGCCCTGGCCCGCGTCACCCAGCGCAACCGGGCCTATACCAATTTCGCGGTATTCGACCTCAATGGCGAGGTGCTGTGCTCGGGGAGTCCCACGGGACAGCAGACGAGTTTCTCGGATGCGGACTGGTTTCGGGACGCAGTATCGGAGCAGGACTTCGTGATCAGCCGCTTTCGAATTGGTCCGTCAACCGGAGAACCGGTTCTCGCCACGGCCTTGCCATTCTACCGGAATGGCGAGCTGGCAGGCGTCATGGCGACGGGAATCCGGGTTTCGGTGATCGAGCAACTCGGAATCAGGCGGGACGACAATGAGCAGGGACTGATTGCCGGCATTGTTGATCGCGGCGGGGCGGTGATCACCGAACGCATCCAGTTGCACGTCGACAGTATCGAGCCGGACCTGCTGATGCGGGCGGATGCCGGCGAAATCGTGATCTTCGAGCGCGAGAACCCGGAAACGGGAATGAGGATACTGGCCGTCGCCTCGTTGATCGAGGGCGATGTCTATGTGTTGCTGTCCGCGCCGCGGCCGTCGCTGCTTTCCTGGGCGTTGCTCGATGTGTCGAGCAACTTCATCCTGCCCCTGCTGATGTGGCTTCTGGCGCTTGTCGCCATCTGGATTTCGACCGACCACCTGATCCTTCGCTGGCTATCCTATCTCGGCCGGATTGCACGCCTGTACGGGCTTGGCCGATATGAGATCGTGCCGGTCCGCGCCGAGCGCGCGCCCCGGGAAATCCGGGACCTCGCGCACAGCTTCCAGTGGATGGCATCCCGGATCGCCGAGCGCGATGAGGAATTGAATGATGCGCTGGAGTACAAGCAGACCCTGATCCGGGAAGTACACCACCGGGTGAAGAACAATCTGCAGATCGTCACGAGCCTGCTCAATCTTCAGCTCGGCAATGTCGCCGACCAGGGGGCCGTCATTGCCCTGCGCGAGGCGCAGGCGCGCATCAACGCGCTCGCAATGGTTCACCGCAATCTGTACGAGGCTGAGGATCTCCGGTTCATCCGGATCGAGCCCTTCCTGTCGGAACTGTGTCGGTTGACGCATGAAGCCGGCCCAGGGCCAAACGGAATGGTTCGCCTGGAATTCACAAGCACGCTCAAGGATCGCGTGATCAGCACGGACGAAGCCGTGCCGCTCTCCATGTTCATCACGGAAGCGATGACCAATGCCTACAAGCATGCTTTCCCGAACGGCAATGCGGACAATGTGCTGACGGTCATCCTCAATGAATTCGAGCGCGGCGGCGATGTGTGGATCGAAACCACGGTCACGGACAATGGCATCGGCCTGACCGAGACGGAGCGGAGGCAGGGGGTCGGATCGTCGCTGTTCGAAGCATTCGCGATCCAGCTGGAAGGCGAGTTTGAAGTCGACGGCAAGCCGGATGCGGGCGTGCGGATCACGATCCGCTTTCCGCTCGATCATATCAATCCGGGCGCGGAAGAATCTCCCGCAACGTGAAACCGGAACCGGATCGAACGCGTTTCCTGCCTGGTAGTTCAAAACCGAAAGGCAAGATCCATGAACAAGCTGCTCTCTCTTCTCTTCCTGTCCCTGTTCGCGATCACGATCGCCGGCTGCAACACGGTGGAAGGTGCCGGCGAGGATGTCGAGGATGCCGGTGAAGCCGTGCAGGACGCTGCCGACTAGGCGCCGGCACAGGTTCAACGAAAAAGCCCCGCTCAAGCGAGCGGGGCTTTTTTATCCGGCGCGAAGCTGCGGCGTCAGACCCTCGGCGTTCCGCCCCTCACGAGGCGAATGACCAGCGAGATGACGAACAGGATCAGGAAGACGACGAACAGGATCTGGGCGATGCCGACAAAAGTCGACGCAATGCCGCCAAATCCGAATACGGCCGCGACGAGCGCGAGAATGAAGAACAGAATGGCCCAACTCAACATGGGGATCTCCTTTTGGGTCTGGGATGGGGCGGGGTTCCGGGTGGGAGGTCAGATGTCCACGGAAAGCCTGATCACCCGCTCCGAGGCGACCCAGCGGGCATGCTCTGCGGGCCAGGTATGGCGGGTGGTGCGGGCGGTGAACCAGTTGCCGGAGCGCTGCACGGTGACCAGTGCGCGGATCGTTCCGGTTTCGTCGGTTTCGACATCGACCAGCCGGCCGAGCGGGGTGCCACTGGCGGATTCCAGTTCGGCGCCTGCGAGCACGCCTTCGCCAACGCGATTGACGGGCAGACCTGAGGTTCGCGCGATGTCCCGCGCGTCCTCGGCCGCCCAGTCGCGCATCACTTGCAGACGCGCATCGGCGATCAGCGTGTTGGCGCCGCGATCGTAGGAAAGACGGTCGACCGGTTGGGTGAGGGTGAACGGATCGGTGGTCCAGCCGGCACGCCAGCGAATGTCCAGCGCCTCGACCTGTCCGTCCGAGTCAAGGTGGACGCGTTCCACCGTTCCGACTGCGCGACCGTCGACCTCGGTGATGCGCGCTTCGAAAAATACATTTCCATTCAGTCCGCGCGCCGCTTCGAGCGCGGCTTCGTGGTGCGGCAGGAAGGACGGGGCAGATGCGCCGAAAAGAGTCGCGGCGGCGATGGCGCTACCCGCTTGCCAGATGCGTTGCATGTTCACGACTCCTTGTTGAAGTTCGTGACCGGAACGCTCGGAGCGGGCAGTTGTTCCGCGTAATGTGACCGCCGTCAGGCGAAGTGATGGCCATGGATTGCCCATGGAACCCCGGGAGCGCCGGCGTGTTGTTCCGGAGACGGTTTACGGACCCGGATCCCCGATGGAGACTGACATGCTCGAACTGATGCTGCTTTTCATCATCATCGCGCTGATCGCCGGCTATTTCGGCTTCTTCGCCTTGTCCGGCACGGCGGCGATGGTGGCTCAAATCCTGTTTTTCGTTGCCATTGCGCTGATCATTCTGCGCGGCGTCGGCGACGCGATCCGAGGACGGCCTCCGGTGTGATCCCGGATGCAACGCCGCTCATCGAGAAATGCGCATCCGGATTCGGGTGCGCATTTTTCGTTGAATATCTTGCTGAGCTGCGAAGCCGATTCCGGCCCGATTTTTTTTCTGAATTTCACCGGAACCAATTCTGCAGACAGGGCGTTCTTCAATCGTCCGGCTGGTAGAGCGCCTGTCCCCCCCGTTGGATCCCTCCGTCCTCGCTCTACCGGCCGGACACCTTATTCCGGCTTGCCGGTTTTTCCTTTCCCGACATCGTCGTTTTCAAGCGCCTGGCCAAGCCGCTCGTCCGGCTCGAGCCGGTTCAGGATGTCCCTCCCCAGACGGCGTATCGCCTTGCGTGTCGGAGAATTCTTCGGCGTCTTCCGCGAACACCCGCACGTCTCGTTCATCGTTCAAGTCACCCTTTCTTCTATCTTGTCCGGTGGGGAAGCGTCCCGCTGAGCCGTGCCACGGCGCGATCAGCGCGGGCTTCGAGCACGTCCGCAGGAACATTCGACGCCGCGCTCGCCAGGTCGGGGGCGAACTCCTCGACCACCAGCAGGCAGGCGGCGAGGCGTTCGTCGTAGGGAAGGGACCAGAAGGCGGGGAGAAGCTGGAGGTCGTCAACACCGGTGCTGTTGAACAAAGGCACCACATCGAGGGCGCGGGCGTCCTGCTCGAGGCCGGCGGCGGCCGCAGCATAAAGCAGGCGTACGACGGCGGACTGGTCGCGCGCTTTCCGTAACCCGCAGCGGCATTCCTCCAATGCGGTCAGAAGGACGGCGTCAGCGCGGGCCGCATCGGCGATCATCAGCCTGGCGAAGCGCCGGAGGCGGGGGATGATGTGCAGGGCAAATTCGAGAATGACGCTCTCCCGCGCGTGGGTTTCGCGGGAAAGTGCGGCGCGGGCCGGTGGCGCGCGCTAACCTATGATACGGCACTCATGCCATTGAGCCGCGTCCGTCATTGAAACGGACCTGTCCCAATGGGCGTGCGTCGAGGTGCAGGTAGTGGCTGTCGAATCCGGCGATCGACGCGAGCGATTCCGGGTCCAGAATTCGCAGGTGGGCGTTCGTGGCGACCAGCCCCATACGGCGCATTGCCGAGACCGTCCGCGACACGTGGACCGAGGACAGGCCAACCGCGTCGGCGATCAGCTGCCGGCTCAACGGCAGCGCAACGGGGTCCTCCGGATCGGCATTGCCGGTGAGGATCAGCCTGCGACGCAATTCGAAAAGCAGATGCGAGATACGTTCGATCGCATTGCGCCGGCCGACCCGCACGATGTGTTCGCGGAGAATGCCTTCCTCCTGGACGGCTGACCACCAGAGCGCCGAGCTCAAGGCCGGGTGGGCCGAAACGACACTGAGAAATTCCGGAGTCGGGATCGAGCGCACCTCGCACAGCGTGATCGTTTCGATGCCGTGGTCCGACTTGGAGTCGATCATGGCTTGCAGGTCGAAGACGTCTCCGGGCAGCAGGAAGTTGATGATCTGCCGCCGTCCGTCTTCCAGCAGGCGCTTGCGGATTGCCCAGCCTTTCTGGATGACGTGAAAACGGCGAATGACCTCGCCTTCGCTGATGATCGTCTTGCCGCGCGGCATCTGTTTGAGCACGTGCGGCATACCGATCAGCGCCGCCTCGGAAGGCCGCGGCAAATCGACATAATTCTTCAGACGGGCAAGCAGGGCATCCATCGGTCCGACTCCTCGATCTGTGGAGGACGTAACGCGGGTCGGCGGGCCGGGTTCCCCGATTCGAATTTTCTCGCGCGGAACGAAATTCAGGTCGCAGCGTTTCCAAGGCCGACAAGGAGGCTGTCATGAACGCTCGCAAATCGAATATTCGCCCGGTCCACCTGGCGCTGGCCGGTCTGGCAGTCGTCATCATCGTTCTGGCCGGATTGCTCTGGAAGGAAAGCCGGACCGAGCGCGTCGAATTCTCGTTCGGTGGCCAAACGGTCGAGGTCGAAGCGGAGGGCTAGGTGCCCGCGAGGCGCCCGAAGCCTGCAAGGGAGCAAGACCCATGCGGCACTATCGATTGATCACATCCCCAGAGTCGATCGCGAGCCTGAAGATGAGGCTCTACCTCCAACGGCGGAATATCGCCTTCCGCGAAGTATCGGCTTCGCGCCTGATCCTGAAGAGCGAGATTCTGCCGCGTTTGAAGCGGATCGACATCCCCGTGCTGGTCACGCCTTCAAACGAGACGGTGCAGGACACGCGCGCGATGATCGATCATCTGGAATCGCGTGAGCCCGGTGACGGTCTCCTGCCTGACGACAGTGAGGGGCGAATTGCCAATCGCCTGATCGAGATGTTCGCGGATGACTGGCTGTCGCCCACCGCGTCCTTCGCGGTCTGGTCAGCCGAAAGCCCGGCCGCAGCCACCGAGCTGGCGGCGACACTCTACCCGGAGCATGAGGATGACATGCGGGCGCGGGTCTCCCGCCGGCTCCATGCCCAGGTCCGGGCGCGGCTTGGCCGGCAGGGTCTGATCGACAAGACCTGGCCGTCGCGCGCTGCCCGGATCGGCGACCTTTCGGCATTGCTCGAGCGCCATTTCGAGGTGTCGCCCTTCCTGCTTGGCGGCCTGCCTTCCATTGCCGATTGCGCGTTGGCCGCGCCGTTCCAGTTTCTCTGGAACGAAACAGAGTTCGGGATCGAATTGCTTTCGCGATTGCCGCGCCTGTCGCGGTGGATGCACGCCATGCACGGCGGCTCAGTCCGTCCCGCGGAGGCGTCCCGATCCACCGTCAACGAAGCGACGCTCCTGCCCATTTTGAGGTTTGCAGCTGAACAGACCCTGCCGCATGCCCTCGGTGCATGCGAGGCGGTCGCTGACTGGGCCGGAGCCCATCCCGGCCGGATCAATCTGCCTCGATCGGTTGGGAATTCCGCAGCAAAGCGCGACCCCGAAAAAGTGTCGCGCGAGTACGCGCCAGCGACGGCCTGGATGCTGCAGCGCCTGCTCGATGCGCTTGATGACGCGGCCCCTGCCGCATTCGAACTGATCGATGCGAGCGGCTGCGGCATGCTGGAGCGTTACCGGCCGCGCCGCACATTGCGTCATGAACATCACCGGTTCCGTCTCAATATCGATCCCGATCCCGATGCGGCCGCAATCGACGTCCATGCGCTGGCCGAACCGTTGCTCAAGGCCCGCAACCGTGCCGTCGAAACCCGTGATCTCGAACGGCTCGTCCTGGGATGACCCGGAGACAATCGTGACCAAGTCGGGGTGGCGGTGCCCGATTGCCGCCACCTTCCCGAACGCGTTGTTATTGCTCTTGTATTTGTCGTGAAATCGGCTGCTCACGTGCGGAACTCTCATCGGCGCGCAGCGTTCTTGTCCTGAATGCGTACTGCATTCCGGATGGAGATCCCGAGAAGCAGATGGAGACACAGATATGAAACGCTTCCTGATTGCCACCACGATGCTGGCTTTCTCTGCCGGTCCGGCGTTCGCCGCTGATCCGCAGGTCACACCCGAGGACAACCAGACTCCGCCGGTGACGTCCGACATGCCGGAAACCACCGATCCGATCCTTGATGAACCGATCCATGACGACGACACGACCTATGACGAAATGGATTCCGATGAGTCCTGGAATGAGTCGGAGTCGGACGAGTCCTGGGATGAGGCCGAGCTGCAGAATGGCTTCACCGATGATCACGACTGGATCGACACGGCGGTCTTCGGATCGGCGGGTACCGAGCTCGGCAATGTCGAGCGCGTGCGTCTCTCCGACGCCGGTGAAGTCGAGGCGATCGTGGTCGAAACCGGCGGTGTTGCCGACGTCGGCGGCCGCGAGGTCCTGATCGAAAACGGTGAGTTCGAGCTGGTTTCGAACCTCGAAGACGACAACACGATCAACCTGATGATCGACGCCGAGGGATTTGCGGCGCTGCCGGACTTCGATGAAGATCTCGCATCGGATTATCCGCTGAGCGATGACGACGCCTTCGACGGTGTCGACGAAGAGGCGAACGACGATGCCGATCCCCTCGAGGACGATGAAATCGCGGATCCGTCGCTCTAAGCGCGGCTGACGCGGATTCCGACTGGAAGCGGCGCGGTTTGCGCGCCGCTTCCACACTTCCCGTTTCGAGAGATTGCATCCCGGCGTTCAGTTCCGTTTTCGGGAGGGAACATTCAGCGACGGCGTGCGTTTGATCGGAACGAATGACCAGAAGGAGTTCTCCCATGCGACGCTTCCTGCTTATCGCGAGCCTGGCCCCGGCAATGGCCCTGACCGCCTGCGCCGGCTACGAAAACACGACGCGTGACGCGGTCGTCGGCGGTGCCCTCGGCGCTGCAGCGGGTGCCGCGATCGGCAACAATACCGGTTCCGGCGATGCCGCCACCGGCGCGGCGATCGGCGCCGCTGTCGGCGCAGCGGGCGGCGCGGCCGTCGGTTGCCAGCGCGACGGGGTCTGCCCCTGGAGCCAGAACAACAACCGGCATTCCGAGCTGTACTACGACAGCCGGGCGAACCGGTACTACTACGTCAATAACGGTGACGGTTGCACCTATTGGCGCAACGGCGAATTCCGCGGCTGCTAAGGCCGGAATCGCGAGAACCAATCAATCACCATACGCGTCCTGCCGGCATGACCGGCGGGACGCGCCCATGGAGGGGATGCAATGAAAAAATATCTTATGTCCGCCGCCGCAATCGGTCTGGCGCTTTCCGTCCCGGCATTCTCGGCGGCCCATGCCGATGAAGGCTGGTATGGAAGCCTGTCGGTCGGCTATGGCGGCCCGAGCGATGCTGACGTCAATCTCGCCGGCACTGCTGATCGCGAAATCCAGGGCGAGTCCAATTGGCGTGAAGCCTTGGCCTTTGGCTACGCCTACGACAATGGCTGGCGTTGGGAGATCGAAGGCGCCCACCGCTACAACGACACCGGCTCGATCGGCGCGTTCGAGGACTCGGCCAGCGACTTTCATATCTGGTCGGCGATGTTCAACGCCTATTACGATTTCAACCGGGACGGCTGGATCCAGCCCTATCTCGGCGCGGGTGCCGGTTACGGCCAGGTCAGCGGTTCGCTGGCTGGCTGGGCCACCGGCTCGCGACCCGTGCCGAACGCCGGGCCGTCCGATACCCGCTATGTCGTCGCGCGCGACGATGATGGGACTTTCGTCTGGAATCTGATCGCCGGCGTCGGCTGGGCGATGGGCGACAACTGGTATCTCGATACGCAGTACCGCTATTTCGGAACCGGCGAGACGCAGTTCCAGAACACCGATGTCAGCTCGCTGAACGGTCACGAGGTCTGGTTGGGTCTGCGGTATGTGTTTGCGGCTCCGCCGCCGCCTCCGCCTCCGCCGCCCCCTCCGCCGCCGCCGCCGCCACCTCCTCCGCCTCCGCCCCCTCCGCCGCCGCCTCCGCCGGCACCGGAGTGTGACGATGTCGGTTTCGTGGTCTATTTCGAGTGGGATCGCTCCGATATCACCGACCAGGCCCGCACGGTGATCAACCAGGCCATCGACCAGGCCCGGACCTGCGGAGTGGCCAGCGTCCAGATCGACGGTCACGCCGACCGTTCGGGTGCGACGTCCTACAATGTCGGCCTGTCGGAACGCCGCGCCCGCGCGGTTCGCGACGAACTGGTCCGGCTTGGCGTGCCCGCCAACGGCATTTCGCTTCAGGCCTTCGGCGAAAGCCGTCCCGCTGTCGAAACGCCTGACGGCGTGCGTGAGCCGCTCAATCGCCGCGCCGAGGTCCTGATCGACCTGCGATAGGTGGTCGATCGTTCAAATGGCGACGTGAAACGGCCCGGGGTTCGCCCCGGGCCGTTTTTATTGATTGCCTCAAGAAGGATTCAGCGGCACGCCGATACAAACGCCCGGAAGACCGCGCGCATGTCACCGCGATAGATCATCAGTTCCGGGTGAAACTGCACGCCGAGCACGAAGCGATCATCGTCTGCCTCGACCGCCTGGATCCCGCCATGCGATTCCCGCGCTGTGACGCGCAGTCCATCGCCGGGTTGGCGCACCGCTCGCCGGTGCAGTGAATTGACCTGCAGGCGGGTCGCTCCGGTGATCGATGCCAGACGGGACTCAGGTTCGATGTCGATCGGCTTTCGGTACAGCGCGTAGCCGACCGGCCCGGAAGGATAGGTTTCGAGCACGTCCGGATCGATCGACTGGATCAGATCGCCGCCACGCGACACGTTGAGCAACTGGCAGCCGCGGCAGATCGCGAGGACCGGAAGTTCCATTTCCCAGGCCTGGCGCGCCCAGGCCATTTCAAGCGCGTCACGTGCATTGTCGTAACGGCGGGCCGGATCGGTGCTGCCTTCGTAGAGGTGGGGATTGACGTCGAGGCCGCCGCTGAGCAACAGCCCGTCAATGTCGCCGGGCGCACGGGGCAGGGTGGGTGTGACCTTAACCGGTTTGCCGCCGGCGAGCCGGACTGACAGGGCAAGGGACAGGAAGACGAGCCAATCCTGGCCGTCGGGTTTGGTGATTCCGATCCGGGGTGTCTGCCGTTCCCGGCCTGCCAATGCCTAATATCCTCGATCAGCCATTCTTCAGTTCCGGCGGAAGCTTTCCGTGCCGGATCAGCGAGCTTGCAACGAACAGGGCTCCGAGCGCCGCGCCGGGATCCTCAGGCGGAATGAAGTCCACTGCAGAATTCTTGCCCTGCTTGTGTGCGTCCATGACCGATTTGACCAGATGGGCGAGCGCAGGGGCATCAAAGGTGGCCTTCGCCAGATCGGTCAGGCGTTCGAATGTGCCGCGGTCGTCATCCTTTGCCTCGGTCAGGTTCTCCCAGGCCTGATGCAGGCGATGGGGATAATCTTCGTGGGCAGCGGCGTCCTGCGCGGCTGCCAGGAACCAGAAGAAGGGCACTTTTGATTTGCGGCCGATCTCGGCCTCGCGTGGTTCGTCGCAGCGGCCTTCTGTTGCGAGCTGATACCACAGCCAAGGGTATTCAATGCCGCTGGCTATGGAATGAAACAGTCCGGCCCAGAAACGGGCATTCACCTCGATCAGGCACGGGCGTTCATCGCGATTGCCGGTCCAGCGATAGTCGATCTCGCACACGCCATTCCACCCGAGCGTTTTCATCAGGGCGCGGGCGTCCTGAAGGAAGGGGGTATCGTCCACCGTTTCGCGCAATACGCCGGCACCGGTGCCTTTCGGAAAGGCCTGAAGATTGCGGTAGGCCATGTGCGCGACGATCTCGCCGTCTTGGCACAGAACGCAGACGCAATAGTCCTCGCCTTCAACGAATTCCTGGAGGATGGGGAGCGGTTCGTTTCGCGAGCGTTCGTCGAGATAGGCTGAAAGCGCTTCGCGGTCCTCGTGACGTTCAATGCCGCGCCCTCCCACGCCTTCGACTGGCTTCGTCAGGGCGGGGAAGGGAATCCCGGCGATCGCCGCCTCGACATCGTCGTGTCGCTCAAGATTGACTGCGACCGGCGCGCGGACGCCGGCGCGTTCGGCGGTCTCGATCAGCCGATCCTTGGGCTCGACGCCGGAGATCGCCTCGTGCGGCGGGGCCGCCACGGTGATCACGCCTCGGAACCTGTGGGCGTTTTGTGAGATCACACGGGTTTCCCGGAAGACCGGCATCAATACGTAGGGACCGTCATCCTCCGGGGCGTGGGCCTCTGCAATGGCCACCAGATCGTCGATGAAGCCCTCCGGGTCCTCGTCGGGGTCGCGATACACCGCGTAGTCGCGGCAATAGCGCGAATGCTGGGTCACGGTCATATCGATCGTGTCGCAGCCGATCACGTCGACATTCCGGTCGCTCAGCACCTGCGCGGCCGAGAGCGTCATGAGACTGCGTCCATAGGTCAGGATGACCCGGCCACGCGGTTGGCTGGAAGTGTCGTCATTCATGGGGATGTATCCGGAATCAGGCGCGGATCTTGGCCGCGGCGGGCAGAGGGCTGTCAGGCAGGGTGGTCCGGAGGACGCGTGCAATCGTGGCCGGGCAACAGCGCTCGGCAAGGAGCAGCGTGGCGTCGAACGGGCTGAAATGCGTGCGCAAGTTCCGAACCGTGCTCGCCACGCTCGGACTGGCACTGATCAGGGTCACCAGGCCGGCCGCGAGCACGACCGCGCCAAAGGGCAGGGGCGTTACCGCGATCGTGACACCCAGAAGGGTCAGCAGCCCGCCTGCCGCCAGAGCGGTGATGCGCGCGGCTTCGCCGATCCACCAGACACCCGGACGGCGCGAATATGCAGTCACCTGTTTCATGCCGGATAAACGCCTGGCGCGATCGGCAAGTTCCCGGTTCTGTGCGCAAGGCGATGACGACCGACATAAATCACCCCGCCATCGGGCGGGGCGATTCCTGTGGATGAAAGCCCTGCCGTGTCAGAGGAAGCGCCGGATGGCCAGCATGGCGAGGCCGGGATGGCGGGCCAGCAGCGCGCCAAGGCCGACCATGACGCTGATGCTTTCGAACGGGCGCCGGGTGATCGCGGCTTCGGCGATGGCCAGCAGGCCACCCGATTGTGACGACTCCGGCTCCTCCGCCACGGGTGGTTCGGACTTGTCCAGGATCAGGGCGATCACAGCAGAAACGGACGCGATCAGAAGAAACGCAATCGCCACGATCATGCTGGCGAAGCTCGCCCCCCAATTGGCCTCGAGCCATGTCCAGAGGGCGTGCGTCCCAAAGATGATCGCGACGATCGGCCCGGCCAGGGCGATGACGAAAAGAAGACCCCGCATCATTCCGGCCTAGCGGCGCAGCATCAGGGCTCCGAGAAAGCCCGCGCCGAGCGCGATGCCGCACGCGGCGAACGGGTTTTCGCGGATCATCTCGCGGGTGCGGTCCTCGGTCTGCTCGACCTGCTTTCCCGCCTTTCTGGCGAGCTTTTTCGTCGAATCGACGCCTTGTTCGACCTCGGCCTCGGCCAGACGCGCCAGATCTTCGACGAGCTTGTTCACGTCCTTGCGAAGGGCAGAAAGGTCCTTCTGGATGTCAGCCATTTCGGTGTCCTCTGTTGTCGCTTTGGCAGCGGGTTGGCGCGCCATCGGTTTCCTCCATTGTCGGCTTAGCGGCGGCCCGGCTCGTCGTCGGTGGTTTCATCGACGTTCTCGCCGGCTTCCTCGAACGTGTCGGTGTCTTCGCCAGTCACGTCCTCGACGGCTTCGTCGACATCCTCGCCGGCATTTTCGGCCGGACCGTCATTGCAGGCGGCGAGCAGGGCGGTGGACAAGATGGTGGCGGCAAGGGAAGCGTATTTCATCGTTCAGTCTCCTGGTGCGTTCGGTTTCGGTTTCGCTCTGTAATGTCAGACGGGCGGGCCGCGGCCGCGCAGGGCACCGCCCAGCGCCGCGATGATCGCAATGACGAGGAAGACGAAGAACAGGATCTTGGCGATGCCGGCAGCGCCGGCAGCGATTCCGCCGAAGCCGAAAACGGCAGCGATCAGCGCAATCACCAGAAAAATAAGGGCCCAACGGAGCATTCCGTTCTCCTTTGTTCTGACCGGACGGGAGTGCCCGGTGTCCAGGGCTTCAACGTGCGCTGTTCGGAAAAGTTCCTGCCCGACTGCCGGGGATCGGAACTAAAATTCATGCGCTTGCGTTTGCTGCGGGACCTGACGCACCCCTGCGTCGACCACAGACGGACGGATCGTTTGCCGATCAAAGCAGACATGACGGGCCCGCTCGCCGGGCCGGGAACGCACGCCCCACGGCACAAGGTCGCGCTAATCGTGAATACGCGCAGCGGCAGCCTGGTCGACGCCGATTCCGAAGCGGCCATCCGATCGCTCGTCGAGGCGTGCCGGTCCCAACTGATCGATGTGTTCGAAGTGGCCGACGATTTTGAAGCCGCCTGCATCGCCGCCCATGAGTGCGGCGCCGACGCCATTGCCATCGCCGGCGGGGACGGCACCGCCCGGTCGGTGATGCAGATGTTGACAAAGCGCGGCTGCCGCGCGGCGCTGGTCCCGCTGCCGCTTGGTACGGCGAACATACTGCCGCACCGGCTCTATGGTGACCGGGATGCCGAGACCATCCTGTCCGAACTCGAGACCTACCGGGCCGACGACATCGATGCCGGACTGGTCAACGGGGAGTATTTCATCGTGGCGGCCGCGGTCGGATTCCCGGCGGTGATGGGACGGGCGCGCGAAGCGATGCGCCCCGGCGGCCGCCGCGACGCACTCTGGACGACCTGGCGCCGGATGCGGGTTGCGTTCAAGCACATGTTCATTCCGAGGATCCGGTTCAAAATGCGATCGGGTCGAACCGTCACGCGATTTCGCGCCAGCGGGGCGTTTTTCGCCGTCAATGATTCCCTGTCCGGATTCGCCGGGATCGATCCGCCCGGCGCACGAACGCCGGTGCTGCAATGCATCGCGTTCAGGCTGCGCGGGATGTGGGATTTCTTCGGTCTCGGTATCGAGGCCCTGGTCCGGGGTTTGGGTCACAGCCGGAGAACGCGCATACTTGAAGGCGAACGGGTCGTGATGACGTCGCGGCGGGCGCTTCCCGTCATGCTCGACGGAGAGCCGGGCTTCGCCCACCACCATGCGCGCATCCGCGTTGTGCCAGAAGCCGTAAGGGTTCTCAGACCGCCGGAATGACCCGAATACTTCACATTGCCGATCTTCACTTCGGCCGCGAACACCGTCCGCTCGTGGATGCGTTCACCGGCTATTGCCTGCAGAATCCGCCCGGCCTGATCGTGGCGACGGGGGATTTCACGCAAGGCGCGCGTCGCCGGGAATTCGCCGCCGCCCGGCAGTTTCTCGACAACTTGCCATCGCCCGTTGTGGGAGCGCCGGGAAATCACGACGTGCCGTCGCGGGCGCTCGACCACCGCTTCTTCACGCCATGGCAGCGCTTCGAGCGGGTTCTGGGGGGCCGGATCGACCCGCGGATCGAAACCGAGACCGTGCTCGGAGAAACGCTGCATACCGCGCGACGGGCCCAGATGCGGCTGGACTGGTCGCTCGGCCGGGTCTCGCGCACGGATGCTCTTGTCCTGTCACGAAAACTCGAAAACGGTACGCAAGCGATGAAATTCGTCGCCTGTCATCATCCCCTTCTCGCGCCGGGCGGTGCCCGGGGGCGTGCCCGAACGAAGCGCGGAGAGGATGCGGCGGAAATCCTCGCCGGGGCCGCCGATCTCGTCCTGTCGGGTCACCTGCACCAGACCTTCGCCCTGCCGATGGCGGGGCAGAGTCATGTCTGCTGGTTCGTCGGGGCGTCGACGACGTTTTCCGAGCGCACGCGGGACGAGCCGTCCGGATTCAATGAAATCCTGATCGAAGCGGACCGGATGGAACTGATCCATCACGAGAGCCGGGATGCGAGCCGCTTCGTTCCGGCACGGCGTTTCGAACTCCCGCGGCGGCCCGGCGATCACACGCCGAAGGCGGTCGATCTCAATGAACCCGCAACGCGGTGATCAATTCGTCCTTGGACATGTCCGACCGGCCGTCGATGCCGATCTCCTGCGCCTGGTCATAGAGTTCGTCCTTCGACCATTGCTCGTAAGGCGGGTTTTGCCCGCCTGTTTTCGACGGTTGGTCGCCGGCCGCCCTGGCGTTGGCGATGCGGGCGGCCTTTTCCTTGCTCATTCCGTCATCGCGCAGCTCGCCATAGAGCTCATCATTCTTGATTGATGATCCATGGTTCTTGGCCATTGTTTCAACCTCTCTTGATTCAGACGCACTGTGCGCCTTCAGTGAGGGAATGAATGGACAGGCGAGGGGGTTCCCATGAGCGAAGCCGAGACGCGTGAAGGTGTGGACGTCTACTGGTCCTTCCGGTCGCCCTATTCCTATCTCGCCACAAAGCGCCTGCGGGCGATGGCGGCGGCGCGCGACATTCCGATCCGGCCGCGCCCGGTCTATCCGCTGGCTGTGCGCGAACCCGGCTTCTTCAAATCGGTCCGGCCGCAATGGGTGCCGTATCTGATCACTGACGTGGTGAGGCTGGCGGACTATCTCGGCCGCCCCATCGGCATGCTCGACCCGGACCCGATCGTGATGGACCTGGCGACCGGAGAGGTGGAGGCGCAGCAACCCCATATCGGGCGGCTGACCCGGCTCGGCGTGCTGGCGGCCGAACAGGGCGAAGCGCGGGGCTGGGCCTTTCTCGATGCGGTTTCAAGCTGCATCTGGTCGGGCCAGGCGTGGACGAAGGGCGGCGTGCTCGCCGATGCTGTCGCAGCCGAAGGGTTCGACCTCGCCGTGATGGACAAGCAGCAGGCCGATGAGAGCGAGCGGCTGGAAGCGGTCATAAGTGCCAACGAGACCGAACAGGCGAAGCACCATTGGGGCGTGCCGCTGATGGTGTGGCGCGGCGAAGCCTTCTTCGGACAGGACCGCCTCGACCTGCTCGAATGGCGGCTCGACCGGGCCTGAAGTTCGCCGCTCTTGACGCGTGCGGTGCCAGCCCCGACAGCAGGCCGCATGTCAGACATCTTCGATACCCTTGTCATTGGTGCCGGTGCGGCCGGCCTGTTCCATGCCGCCCGCGCGGGCGAGCAGGGGTTGAAGACCTGCGTGATCGATCACGCTGCGAAGCCGGCGGAGAAGGTGCGCATCTCGGGCGGAGGGCGGTGCAATTTCACGAACATCCACACAGCACCGGAAAACTTCATCAGCGAGAACCCGCATTTCGCGAAGTCGGCACTGGCCCGTTTCACGCCATATGATTTCATCGAGCGGCTCGACCGGCGCGGCATCACCTGGCACGAGAAGACGCTCGGCCAGCTGTTCTGCGATGGGCGGTCGGCGGCGATCATCGACATGTTGCTCGATGATCTGCGCGCCTCGGGCGGCGTTCTGCGGCTGAACACCTCGGTCGTCTCGGTCGAGAAAACCGCCGGCGGTTTCCGCGCTGTCACGTCCGGCGGGTCCGTCGATTGCAGGAAGCTTGTGGTGGCCAGCGGCGGGCTGTCGATCCCGAAAATGGGCGCGACGGGCCTCGCCTATGACATTGCGCGCCAGTTCGGCCACGCGGTCATTCCGCCGCGCCCGGCCCTGGTGCCCTTCACCTTCGAGGGCCGCGACAAGGACGATTTCGCCTCGATCTCCGGTGTCGCCTGTCCGGTCACGGCGCGGAACACGCGGGCGCGCTTCGAGGAGGCGATGCTGTTCACTCATCGCGGCCTGTCGGGCCCGTCCATCCTGCAAATCTCGTCCTACTGGCGGGAAGGGGAGGACGTGACGATCAATCTGTTTGCCGGACGGGACGCGGTGGCGGAACTGACCGCGTTCAAGGCGGCCCATCCGATGAAGGCGCTCGCGACCGCGATGGAGGCCTTGCTGCCGAGCCGGCTCGTCTCGCTGCTGGCGGCGCGCGGTGAGTTGCCGGACATTCCGCGACTGGCCGATCTCTCCCATTCCGCAATCGAGGCGCTGGTCGAACGCCTCTCGGACTGGACGGTCAAACCCTCCGGCACGGAGGGCTGGCGCACCGCCGAGGTGACGGCCGGCGGGGTCGATACCGCCGGTCTGTCATCGAAGACGATGGAAAGCCGGACGGTGCCGGGCCTTTATTTCATCGGCGAATGCGTCGACGTGACCGGCTGGCTCGGCGGCTACAATTTCCAGTGGGCCTGGGCGAGCGCCCACGCAGCAGCGGGAGTGTGATGGCGGAGGAGGAGGGATTCGAACCCCCGGAACCTCGCGGTTCAACGGTTTTCAAGACCGCCGCAATCGACCACTCTGCCACTCCTCCGGCGCTCCCCATTAGCGGGGTCGGGTGCGCCCGCGCAACCGTGATGAACCGCCATCTGGCCTCGCGGCTTACTCTGCGATAACCATTTGCGGGGAGACTGGGGCCGGGCTTGCGCAATACGGGCGATGGTTCATGCGACTCAAAACCAAGGCAATCCAGCGGCTTGCGATCGTGTCTTCATGTGTGGCGGCAGCTGCGTGCGCGAGCACGCCAGAGCCACGACAGGCGTCCGTTCCGCAGCGCACGACCGCCGTCGTGCGTGCCGCGCCATCGCCAAGCGTCACCCCGCCGGCACGTCCGGGCGGGCGGATCGAGCCGCGGGTCGGCAATCCCTACCAGATCAACGGCCGCACCTATGTTCCGACGTTCGACGACAGTTATGACCGGACCGGGATCGCGTCCTGGTACGGGCCGGGCTTTCACGGCCGCCTGACCGCCAGCGGCGAGGTGTTCGACGAGAATCTCATGACCGCGGCGCACACCACGCTGCCGATCCCGAGCCTCGTGGAAGTCACGAATCTGGAGAATGGCCGGACCGTAGTTCTGCGTCTGAATGATCGCGGACCGTTCGCCGACGACCGGATCATTGATCTGAGCCGTGCGGCGGCAACGGAGCTGGACTTTATCGGCCAGGGGCTGGCGAATGTCCGCGTACGCTATCTCGGTCCCGTGGACGGGCCGGGCGTATCGGCACCGCCGGTGATCTTCACCGCCAGCAATACTGGAGACGACCCGATCGCGGCGCAGGTGCTGGCTGACATGCGCGCCAGCGGCGAGGCCGCGCCGCGCCTGGTCACGATCCAGGCCGGGTCCTTCACCGACCGCGACAATGCGCAGGCGCTTCAGGCCCGTCTGGAGCGGCGCGGCGAGGCGTGGATCGAGGAGGCCGTGGTGAACGGGCAGATGGTTTTCCGGGTCCTGCTGGGGCAGTGGGAGAACCGCGCCGAAGCCGAGATGACCCGCACCGCGCTGCGCACCGAGGGCATTTTCGACGCACGGGTGGTGTCGCTGCGCTGACGGCGGGGTTTACGCCGCATCCCCGACACGATTGTATCGTTCCAAGTCCCGGCCAACCGACAAAGGGAGTCGCTGCCCCGTGCGCGCCGTTCTTTCCGCCTTCCTGATTTTCGCTCTCGCGCCGCTCGCCGCGGCGCAGACCTTCGAAACCGAAGCCACTCACGCCGTCATCTACGATGTCGAGACCGACACCGTGTTGTGGTCGCACAATGGCGACGAGCCGATGCCGCCGGCGTCGATGAGCAAGCTGATGACGATATTGATGGCATTCGAGGCCATCGACGAGGGCCGGCTGTCGCTCGACGACGAATTGCCGGTTTCCGAAGAGGCGTGGCGGCGCGGCGGATCGGCGTCCGGGTCCTCAACCATGTTCCTCGACGTGAACAGCCGCGCGCGGGTGGATGACCTGCTGCGCGGGATTATCGTGCAGTCGGGCAATGACGCGTGCATCGTGATCGCAGAGGCGCTTGGCGGCACGGAAGCGAATTTCGCCGCAATGATGACCGACCGGGCCCGCGAGCTGGGGCTGACCAGCGCCAGTTTCGCGAATTCGACGGGTTGGCCGGACCCGCAGCAGCGGATCAGCGCGCTCGACCTGGCCCGTCTCGCGGCGATCATCATCGAGGAACACCCCGATCTCTATGAAATCTATGCCGAGCGCGAATTCACCTATAACGGCATCCGCCAGTTCAACCGCAATCCGCTGCTGGGCGTGTTCGACGGCGCGGACGGGCTGAAGACCGGCCACACATCGGAAAGCGGCTACGGCCTGGTGGGGTCGGCGGTGCGCGACGGTCAGCGCCGGATCATCGTGTTCAACGGCATGGGATCGGAACGCGCCCGCGCCAGCGAAGCCGAGCGGCTGATGCGGGCATCCTTCGCCGAATTCGCCGTCTACGACCTGTTCGAGGCCGGGGCCGAAGTCGGCCGGGCCGAGCTGTTCATGGGGCGCGAAGCCGATGTCGCCCTGGTCACGTCCGAGCCGATCTCGGTCGGCCTGTCTCGCGCCGCGCGGCGCGAGATGAGTGTCGCCGTGGTCTATGAGGGCCCGGTGCCGGCGCCGGTCGCGGAAGGCGATGTGATCGCCCATCTGGTTGTCGAGGCCCCGGGCTATGACACGCAGCGTTTTCCGCTGGTCGCCGCGGCGGGCGTCGATCGCAAGGGCATGTTCGGCCGCGCCGCCGATGCGCTCGTCCATCTGATCCGCGGCTGAATAATGTCGACAGGACTATTTATAACACTTGAAGGAGGAGAGGGGGCCGGTAAATCCACCCTCGCTCGAGCGCTCGCTCACCACTTCGCGAGGTATAATATTCGTGTCGATTTAACACGAGAGCCTGGCGGAACTTTAGATGCCGAACAAATTCGAAATTTATTGGTAAGTGGAGAAACCGGTCGTTGGTCGGTAATGGAAGAAACATTATTGTTATATGCTGCGCGCTCCAATCATGTGCGTAACCGCATATTACCAAATTTGAGGAATGGAACGTGGGTCATTTGTGATCGGTTTTTTGATTCTTCGATTGCATACCAAGCAAAGATTAAAACTAATGGTGAATATTGGAGTGAGTTTTTTCAGCTCCACAACATCGTTATGAGTGGTTTTGAGCCGCATGTTACGTTAATTTTAGATATCGATCCGCGTTTAGGGCTAAATCGCGCGCATTTTCGTGGCGAGACTCAAAGTAGGTTCGAAAAATTTTCGCTCGATTATCACGATCAAGTTCGTCAGGCGTTTCTTGAGGTCGCACAAACCTATCCACACCGGTGTCGGGTTCTAGACGCTAGCCGTCCTCAGCACGAAGTTTTTGTGGATGCTCTCAATCAAATTTATTCGCTTTACCCTGCAACTCGATCGCTCGAGTTTCAGAAATGAGTGAAACCGACCTTCCAGACGAACCCGATCGCCGGCCCGGATGCCCGCATCCGCGCGAGCGCTACGATCTCGCCGGGCATGAGGCGGCCGAAGCCGAGCTGGCGTCTGCGATCACGTCGGGCCGCCTGCATCACGGCTGGCTGATCACCGGTCCGTCGGGCGTGGGCAAGGCGACTTTGGCCTATCGCGCAGCACGGCGAATGCTCGGCGCGGCACCGGACGGTGAGGGGCTGTCAGCGAACCCGTCCGACCCGAATTGCCGCCGGATCGAGGCGCAATCCCATCCCGGTCTTCTGGTGATCCGTCGGCCGTGGGATGACAAGACCAAGAAGTTCAAGTCGGTGATCACCGTCGACGAGCTGCGCCGGGTCGGTGAATTCTTCTCGCTCAGTGCCGGGGCCGATGGCTGGCGGATCGCGATCGTCGACAGCGTCGACGAGATGAACCCCAATGCCGCCAATGCGCTTTTGAAATCATTGGAAGAACCGCCACGGCGGACGATCCTTTTCCTCCTGACCCACACGCCTGGAAAGCTGTTGCCGACCATCCGGTCGCGCTGCCGCCGCCTGACGCTGCGCGCGCCGGGCATCGACGCCACGGCGGCTTGGCTGACACGGCAAAGCGGTGTGTCCGATCCGCTGGACTGGGCGCGGCGCGGCAAGGGATTGCCGGGCGAGGCGCTGGCGATGGCGCGCTCGCCGGTGCACGACATTGCCGAGACCCTGGACGGTCTGCTGTCCGGCCTGCCTCGACTCGATGCGTCCCGGTCGCGTGCCCTGGCCAACCGGATGAACGGCAAGGACAAGGATGCCGCCCGCGACGCGTTCAATAGCCACATTCTGGCCTGGACGATGGAACGCGCACGCGCCTCCGGCCGGGCCGGGCAGGACCCCGAACCCTGGACCGCCGCCTGGCGCGACCTGAGGGCGCTTGCCGGGGCGGGCGAGGGGCTCTATCTCGACCCGAAACAGGTGGCGCTGAGCGCGCTTCACCGCTTGCAGGAAGCCGCCCGGACCGCCGATGCTGGTCGATAGTCACGTCAATCTGCATGGCGAAAGCTTCGCCGGGGACCTCGACGCCGTGATCGAGCGTGCGCGTGCCGCCGGCGTCGCGCGTATGGTGACGATCTGCTGCGAACTGAAGGATTTTCCTGCGGTTTCCGCGATCGCCGAACGATACGACGATATCTGGTGCACTATTGGTGCGCATCCGCACCACGCCAAGGACCGGCCGGACATCACGGCCGGCGAACTGGCCGAACTGGCGCAGCATCCGCGCGTGGTCGGAATTGGTGAGACCGGGCTCGACTTCCATTATGGCTATAGCCCCGAGGCCAACCAGGTCGCGAGCTTTCTGGCCCATGTCGAGGCGGCGCGCCGCACCGATCTGCCGCTGGTGATCCATACGCGCGAAGCCGACGCGATGATGGCGGACATCCTCGATGACGAGATGGGGAAGGGGGCATTCCGCCCGCTTTTGCACTGCTATACCAGCGGCGCGGATCTCGCGCGGCGCGGCGCCAGGCTCGGTGCCTACTTCTCCGCGTCCGGAATTCTTACCTTCAAGAAGGCGGAGGACGTGCGCGCCGTGTTCCGCGACATCGTTC
This sequence comes from Hyphobacterium vulgare, assembly GCF_042643335.1. NCBI lineage: Bacteria > Pseudomonadati > Pseudomonadota > Alphaproteobacteria > Maricaulales > Maricaulaceae > Hyphobacterium > Hyphobacterium vulgare. Next base: position 111,214 of record NZ_JBHRSV010000001.1, on the reverse strand, counting down.
CGGACGACAAGGTCATGATCGAGACCGACTGTCCGTATCTGGCCCCGGTGCCGCATCGCGGCCAGCGCAACGAGCCGTCTTTCCTGCCGGCGGTCGCCGACGGTCTCGCGGCGGTGAAGAACTGGTCGCGCGAAGAGTGCGAACAGCGCACGACGGACGCGTTTTTCGCGCTGTTCGACAAGGTTCCGAGGCCGTGATTATCCGCGCGACGATCCTGGGATGCGGGTCGTCCGGCGGCGTGCCGCGTCTCAATGGCGACTGGGGCGCGTGCGATCCTGCGAATCCGAAAAACTATAGAAGACGTTGTAGTTTGCTGGTGGAAGCTGCGGCAACGTCTGAGGCTTTTGGCGCGGGTGCAACCACGAATATCCTGGTCGATACTTCACCGGATCTGCGCGTCCAGATGCTGATGACGCGCACGACGCGGCTCGACGCGGTGCTGATCACGCATGACCATGCCGACCAGACGCATGGCATCGATGATCTGAGGCCCTTTGTCTACACGGCGCGTCGCCGCATGCCGGTCTGGATGACGGATTTAACGCGGCGCTCGCTCGAAACGCGCTTTGAATATGCGTTCAAGGGCAAGGGGCCGCATTACCATTCGATCCTTGAAGCCGTCGAATTGCCGCACTGGGGCGAGAGTTTCATGATCAGCGGTCCGGGCGGCAAGGTGCCGGTCACGGCGTTCGAGCTCGAGCACGGCAAGATCATGTCGGCCGGATTCCGCTTTGGCGCGATCACGTATTCGCCGGACGTGAACGGCGTGCCGGATGCGGCGTTCGACAGTCTGCGCGGCGCTCAGGTCTGGATCGTCGACGCGCTGCGCGAAACGCCACATCCGACCCATGCGTCTGTCAGTGACGCGCTCGGTTGGCTGGAGCGGTCCGGTATTCCCGAAGGCGTTCTGACGAACCTTCACATCGATCTCGATTACGATACGCTCGCCAGCAAGCTTCCAGAGGCTGTGCGGCCGGCCTATGACGGTCTCAGCGTTATGTGGAATGGCGAGAAACCACGCTATTCCACCCATCCATATGTCTCATAATATTCATTATGCGCCTTTGATGTCGGTGCGCATCGGAGCCATTGTTTGAATTGACGGCCCGCTCCCCTGCGGTTCCAATCGCTATTCCAGCGGTTTTCCGGGGGGCACATGCGTATCATCATCCTGCTCGCCATAATTGGCTGCGCCACCAGCGCGTGCGCGCATCCGCGTTCAGAAGTCTCAGGTGCACCAGCGGATCAGCCCTGGCCGCGACTGACGCAGTTCGGGTCAGACGAGGCTTTTGCCACTTGGGTGACCGAGGTTGAAAAAAACAGGCTAGCTGACGGTTATTGGTCGACACGCTTCAGGCCGATCCCGGACTTCCCGGACACGAAACAGGAAGTCTATCAACCGCCCTGCGATCCGCTGTACGAAAACTGCGATGACGTGAGATCCGAAGATTCGGTGATCGTCACGGGAAGCCGAATTGCCGGACCGATGACGTCGATCACCAACAATCAACACGCTGCGGTCGACGAAGGCGATGTCGTCAAGCGGATCGGAGACCACCTGATCGTGCTGCAGGATGGCCGCCTGTTTGCTGCCGCGATCCGGGAGGATGGTGAAGCCACCCTCTCCTTTGCCGACCGGATCGACGTCTATGACGATCCCGGGATCGACACCTGGTATGACGAGATGCTGGTGTTCGGCCGGCGCATTCTGGTGACCGGCTACTCATATGACCGCGCTGCCGCCGTGTACGAAATCGTCCGTCTCGACGAGGATGGCCGGTTCGAACACGAAGCGCGGTACCTGCTGGAGGGTAACGACTACTACAGCGGTGAGAACTACGCTTCCCGCATCGTCGGCAACCGCTTTGTTACCTACATGCGATTCGACTTCTGGCTTTTTCGCAACAGCGAATTGTCGCCGCTCCCGATAATCCGTAACGAAAATGAGAGCGCCAACCGGTCGTCCCATCCTTCCTATGCCGACATCTACATGCCGCTTCAGCATATCGAAGAGCCGACCATCTATATGATTTCGGTGTGCGACCTTTCTCGGGTCGAACTGGAAGGATTCGACTGTGAAACGACCTCAGTCGTCGCAGGCAATCATGCCGAATTTTACGTCACCGAAACCGATGCCTATCTCTGGACCGCGCGGTCCGACTGGGACATCGCCAACGAATTCGCCGCGCGCTCTCCGTTTGAGCTCGGTCTGGAGGCAAGGCGGTCGGATCTCACGCATCCGGTATATCGGCTGAATTTCGCGACCGGTGAATTGGCCGTTGCCCGCGTCGAGGGTACGCCGCCCAACCAGCTGGCGATCGATGGGACGGACGCCGACTTCCGTGCGCTGACAATCGTCGAATACCCCATTCAGGACGAGGAAACGGGGCGTATCAGAGACGAATTTCGGGTCGGGTATCTTTCGTTTGATTTGTCCGAATTCGACAGAGAGTTTCGTCCGGTACCGTTAGCTGCCTACACGCGGCTTCCCGACGTAGAGCATGGCTATCCCTATCTCGAGACCCGTTTCGTGGGGGATTGGCTGGTTTACGGTGAAGTCGATTCGTGGTCGCCGCCCCAGGACGATGATGAGCCATTGAACGGTTCGGTCATTTTTGTTCCGACGTCCGTACCGGCGGAGTTTATCCGGCTCCCGTTGGGCTTCTCTCCGCTTCGCGTTGACCAGGTCGACGGTCACCCCGTCGTTACCGGTTATCGCGATCAGGCCGGGCTGCGCGTGGGCTGGTTCGATCTCGACCCCCTTCCCTCGCTCGTATCTTCCGCACTGCTGGATGATCGCTACGAAAGCGAAAACCGGTCGCATGCCTTCAACGGAATCGGAGTGGAGGACAGCGCCATTCTCGGAATCCCGACGGTCCGCCGGCCGGAGGATGCCGGGCGCTGGTGGTGGGAGAGCGATGCCTCCGATCTCAGCTTCCTGACCTTCACGGAAAGTGCCGGGCTCGCAGACGCCGGCGAAATTGCCGGTTCGGAGAACAATGTCGCGCCGGACTATGCGTGCGAGGTGTCGTGCATCGACTGGTATGGCAATTCGCGGCCGATCTTCACGGATGGCCGCATTTTCGCGCTGTCCGGCGCGGAGATTGCCGAAGCGGAACTGGTGGACGGACAGATCCGCGAAATCCGCCGTGTGAACCTCACCGGAGCGACAGTGCGCTGACCGCGGCGTTTACACCGGGCGGTTGCTGGTCTAGCCGGAGACCTCCGCTTCGCAAGGCTTTCCCATGTCCGATACGCACGCCCTCGCCGACCTTCTTGCCGTCATGGCGAGACTGCGTGACCCGGAGACCGGATGTCCATGGGATGTGGAACAGACGTTCGAGACGATCGCGCCCTACACGATCGAGGAAGCCTATGAGGTCGAGGACGCGATCCGGCGCGGCGATCCGGCCGAGATCAAGGACGAACTGGGCGACCTTCTCCTGCAGGTCGTCTTTCATGCCCGCATGGCCGAAGAAGCCGGCCTGTTCGATTTCAACGATGTCGCGGCGTCGATCCGCGACAAGATGATCCGCCGCCATCCGCACGTCTTCGGCGACGCGTCCTACGCCAATTCGACCGAGCAGACGCAGGCCTGGGAGGAGATCAAGGCGGCCGAACGCAAGGACACAAAGGGCGCGGAAAGCCTGCTCGACGATGTACCGCTCGGCCTCCCTGCCCTGAAGCGCGCGCAAAAGTTGCAGAAGCGCGCCGCGACGGTCGGGTTCGACTGGCCGGATGCGGAACGGGTCTGGGACAAGGTCGAGGAAGAACTGGCCGAAGTGCGCGAGGCCGCAGCCAGTGGTGATGCCGATAAGACCGCCGAGGAAATCGGCGATCTGCTTTTTGTTATCGTGAATTACGCGCGAAAGCTGAAGCTTGACGCGGAATCCTCTGCGCGGGATGCGAACGCGAAGTTCGAGCGCCGTTTCCGGCATATCGAACAGCGCCTGTCGGAAGCCGGACGCAAGCCGGAAGACACGACGCTCGACGAGATGGAAGCGCTCTGGGTCGAGGCCAAGAGGCTCGAACGCTGACGCTCAGAATTCCCGGCCAAGCTCCGGGAAGGCCACGGCGAACCGGCCCGCATCTTCCGGGGTCAGCCGCACCGTCATCGAGATCGCACCGGTTTCGCTGTTCGACGTCTCGCGCAGCACTGCGCCATGTCTGTGCAGCCAGGCATGGGCCTTGCCCTCTCCCGGCCCGAGTTCGACGGTCAGCACGCGCGCCCGTTCGAGCAGCGCCCGCTCGATCGCGGCCATGAAGCGTTCCGTGCCCTCGCCGGTCAGGGCCGACATGGCGATGGTCTCGAACACGCCCTCGCCCTTTTTCGGCGGGGCCTCGTCGAGGTCGTCGTCCCAGAGATCGATCTTGTTGAAGACCTCGATCACCGTCTGGCCGTGATTCACGCCGGCTTCGAGATCATCGAGGATTGTCTCGACCGCCGTGCGGTGAAGGTCGAAATCGGCCGCTGAAACGTCCATGACATGGATCAGGACATCGGCATCCCTCACCTCCTCCAGCGTGGCGCGGAAGGCGGCAATCAGTTCGGTCGGCAGGTCGATGATGAAACCGACCGTGTCGGACATCAGCGCCTTGATCCCGTTCGGCGTCTCGAACGCCCGGACCGTGGTGTCGAGCGTGGCGAAGGGCATGTCCTTGGCCAGAACGCTGGCGCCCGTGATCCGGTTGAACAGGGTCGACTTGCCGGCATTGGTGTAGCCGACGAGCGCAACGAGCGGATACGGCACGTCCTGGCGCTGCTTGCGGTGCAGCGCGCGGGTCCGGCGGACGTCATCCAGTTCGCGGCGCAACTTGGCCATCTTGTCGTCCAGCAGGCGCCGGTCGGTCTCGATCTGGGTTTCGCCCGGACCGGCGAGGAATCCGCCGCCGCCGCGCTGGCGTTCGAGGTGGGTCCAAGTGCGCACCAGGCGCGAACGTTCATAGGCGAGCCGGGCCAGTTCGACCTGAAGCCGCCCTTCCTTGGTCCGGGCGCGCCGTCCGAAGATTTCAAGGATCAGTCCTGTCCGGTCGACGACCTTGACGTTCCATGTCTTCTCGAGATTGCGCTGCTGGACCGGGGAGAGCTTGGCATCGACGACGCAGACCGCGGCGTGCTCCTCCTCCAGTTTCAGGCGGATCTGTTCCGCCTTGCCGGATCCGAAGAAGCGCCCGGGATCAATGGCGCGGACATGGGTGACATCGCCGCCGGCGAGTTCAAGGTCGAGCGCTTCAGCGAGACCGCACGCCTCCTCGAGGCGTGCCTGGACGTCATAGGTCCGCCCGCTGATCTGCGGATGGATGACGTAAACCCGGTCGGCCGGCGTTTCGGTTTCGATCAAGCCTCGCCGTCCTGATCACCGTCATCGCGCTCGCCCTCGAACAGAGAGACGGGTTGTGACGGCATGATGGTCGAAATCGCGTGCTTGTAGACCAGTTGGGACTGGCCATCGCGGCGCAGCAGCAGGCAGAAATTGTCAAACCAGGTGACGATGCCCTGCAGCTTCACACCGTTGACCAGAAAGATGGTCAGCGGGGTCTTCGATTTCCGGACCGCGTTCAGAAACACGTCCTGCAAATTTTGTTTTTTTTCCTGGGACATGCCTTCTCTCCCCGCGACTCGCGCGGCTCACACTCTCAATGGCGTCAAGGTATACGCCGCTTCGCCTTGCGCGCAACCAGTGGACCGGCCGCTCGATGGTGCAGCGCAACAGAATTTTGCCGCGCTGCGGAAAGATAGGCCTTTCGCAGGCCCATGGCCACCGGACCCGGCTTGCCGTCTCCGACCTTGAGCCCGTCGATGGTGACAACGGACGTCACATGCGCCGAGGCGGAGGTGACAAAAGCCTCCTTCGCCGCCAGTGCTTCGTCGCGGGTGAAGGCGCGTTCCTCGAAGGCGAGCTTCTCGCCGCTGGCTGCATCGATGACGGCCAGCCTGGTGATCCCGTTGAGGATCGAATTCGACGCCGCGCGCGTGACGAGCACATGGTCCGGAGTCACGATCCAGGCGTTCGAGGACGAGCCTTCGGTGATCGTTCCGTCCGGATCGATCATCCATGCCTCGCCGGCACCGGCCTCCTTCGCGGCCTGCTTGGCGAGGGCGTTCGGCAACAGCGACACAGTCTTGATGTCCCGCCGGCCCCACCGGATGTCCGGCAGGGTGATGACGCCGATTCCCCTGGCGGCCTTGGCCTCGGCGGCCGCCAGATCAGTGCGCTTGGCCGTGATGATCACGGTGGGCAAGGCGGCGGGCGTTGGAAAGGCGTGGTCGCGCGGGGCCACGCCGCGCGAGATCTGCAGATAGATCAGACCGTTGCGCAACCGGTTGCAGCGGACAATCTCGTGCAGGACGAGGGTCAGCGCGGCATCGCTCATCGGCACCGCGATGCGAAGTTCACCGAGCGAGCGGCGCAGGCGTTTCAGGTGTCCTGGCAGATCGAGCAGCCCCCCTGCCCGCACCGCCCAGACCTCATAGACCGCGTCGGCGAACTGGTTGCCCCGATCCTCGATATGAATGGCGGCGTCGGCATGCGGCAGATAGGCACCGTCGACATAGGCAATGCGGGGCATGAGACGTCAGTCCTTTCGCAGGATGGCAAGCAGCGCCGCGGCACCGGCCATGATTTCCAGCCGCCCGAGCACCATCACGACGATGAACAGAATCTGGTTTGGCGTCGAGAAGACGGCCCAGCTTTGCCCGCCCTCGGCGCGATCGAACAAGGGGCCCGCATTTGCTATCGCGGCCATCGAGGCGGTCCAGCCCTGTTCGAAGCCGTCGCCGAGCGCGGACCCGATCACCGTCGAGATCGTCACGGTCGCGACGAAGGCCAGGACCGTGGTCCAGAGCGCGGTGAAGCCGCCGCTGCGCGCATCCTTGTTGCGATAACGCATGTTGAGCACGCTCGATGGGTGCGACAGCCGGCCGAGATCGGTAAAGATCTGGCGCCATAGCAGAACAAAGCGCGAGACCTTGATCCCGCCCGTGGTCGAGGCAGCGGATCCACCCACGAGCGCGACAAACAAGGCGGCGACGGGCAGGAAGCCGCTTTCGGCGCTGGCGGTGAACCCCGTCGTGGTGATGGCGAAGATGGCCTCGGCCAGCGTCGAGAACGGGTGCGCGGCATCGACTGACACCATCGAGATACCCCAAAGCGCGAACAGGAGTCCGAAGAAGCCGATCATTTCGGGGTCGGGCCGCCAGTCATGGCCGCGATTGAAGGTCCACACGACCGCGATGTTGATCGACGCCACGAGGCAGGCCCCGCACAGCACGACAGTGGCCATCGCCGGATAGTGGACCGTCAATGGCCCGCCCACCGGGCTGTAGCCTCCGGTCGAGAGTACCGAAAGCGACAGGCAGAGCGCATCAAATGCCGGCACGCCGGTGATCAGCAGCAAGACGAAGCAGCCGAGTGTCAGAAGCGCGTAGACCGCGAATATGCGCCCCGCCGCCACGTGCAGGTGGGAAAAGACGTTCTCCGGGTCGATGGTCAGGAGGATGGTCTTGCGGAGCTGCTGGGCCCCGCGATCGAGCACGGCCAGGAGGCCTGCGGCAAACACCAGTGTTGCGAACCCGCCGGTGAAGCTCATCACGCAGCGCCACAGGACGATTTCGCGGCCGGCGTCATCCGGCGCGAGCAGGATCGCTCCGGTCGTCGTCAGTGCGGAATAGGATTCGAACACCGCGTCCATCGCGGTGAATTCCGGGACCAGCAGCGCGAATGCCGGAGCGGCGAACAGTGGCGAGATCGCCCAGGCAAGCGCGACGAACGCGGATACGTCGGCGCTTCTTGTGCGCGTTCCCGACTGGCTGGTGGCGAGCGCGACAACCCCGCCGACCAGAAGCGGAACAAGCGCCGTCACGGCATAGGCCACCGCAGCCGCCATCAGCGAAAACACCAGTGCCAGGAGACTGGCGGCGATCATGAAGATGCCGAGAGCGATCCAGCTGAGCCCCAGGGGCCGGAGAAAGGCGAGGCTGTCCACGCCGGAACGTCAGAAGTATTCGAGGCTGACCCGGAACAGCTGCTCGACCTTGGTCACGAGCGCTGTTTCCGCGAACAGGAGGACGCGGTCGTTTTCCCGGATGGTCTCCCCGTCGCCCGGCATCAGAACCTTGTCGCCCCGGACCACCGCGCCGAGGGCGACCCCGTCGGGCAGGTCCATTTCGTCGATCGACTTGCCGACGAGCGGAGACGTTGCCAACGCCACGCCCTCGAGGGCCTCGGCCTTGCCGCCGCCAAGAGACTGCAGGCCGGTGATCCGGCCGCGGCGGATATGCTGGAGGATGGTCGAGACGGTCGTCGAGCGCGGGTCGATGAAGGCATCGATCTCGAGCGGTTCACGCAGGTCGGCGAAGGCCTGTTCATTGACCAGGCAGATGGTTCGGGCCGCCCCTTCCCGCTTGGCCATGACAGCGCTCATCAGATTGACCTTGTCGTCATTCGTGACGCAGACGACCAGTTCGGCCCGGTCGGCTGCCGCCTCACGCAGCAATCCCGGCGAGAGGCCGTCGCCATGAAGCACCACGGTCTTGCGCAACTGGTCCGCAGCGGCCTCGGCCTTTTTCTTGTCGGCCTCGATCAACCGGACCTTCAACCCGCCCAGGCGTTCCAGCGAGCGGGCCACGTAGACGCCGATATTGCCTGCGCCGACGATGACAACGCGCCGCACCTTTTCGCTGGCACGGCCGAAGATGTCGAGCACGCGATCGAGCCGGGCAGGCTCGATGACCAGATAGGCCTCATCTCCCGCCAGGATCGGGTCGGAGCGGTCGGGAATGAACAGCTTTCCGTCGCGGTCGATGCCGACAAGCGTCAGGCGCAAATCCGGGAAAAGTTCACGCAACTGGTCCGGCGAGGATCCGGCGACCGGCGAATTCTCGTCGACCTGAAGTCCGAGAAGCTGGATCCGGCCGCCTGCGAAGAGGGCCGTCGTGAAGGCACCGGGTGTCTCGACGCGCTGCAGGATGGCGCGGCCAACCTCCAGTTCCGGCGAGATCACCACATCGATCGGCAGATGCCCCGTGGTGAACAGATCGCGCCAGGCCGGCTCCAGATAGCTCTGCGCCCTTACGCGGGCGATCCGCATCGGCGTATTGAACAGCGAGTGGGCCACCTGGCAGGCGATCATGTTGGTTTCGTCGGAATAGGTCACGGCGACGAGCAATTCCGCATCGGCGGCCCCGGCGCGTTCCAGCGCGTCGGGGTGCGAGCCGTGCCCGACGATGCCGCGCACATCGAGGTCGGTGGTGACCTTGTTGATCAGCTCGGCCGACCAGTCGACCACGGTCACCGAATTGCCTTCACGCGACAGGGCGCGGGCGATCCCGTATCCAACGCGGCCCGCGCCGCAAACGACAGCTTTCATCGGAAATCTCCCGCGATCTCTACTCGATCATATCGTCGAGATCGGCTCGTGCCGAGGCGGGCGTCACACCCAGTGATTTGAGCTTCCGGTGCAATGCCGAACGTTCCATGCCGATGAAGGCCGCGGTGCGCGAGATATTGCCGCCAAACCGGCTGATCTGGGCCTTCAGATATTCGCGTTCGAAATTCTCCCGTGCTTCGCGCAGCGGCAGTGCGATCATGCGCTCGGCGTCGAAACCGGCGTCGCTGGTTTCCCGGCCTGCAACTTCCGACGGAAGAGAGTCGAGCGTGATCGGCTGGTCGTCGTCCCCCGCTGCGAGAATCAGCAGGCGTTCGACATTGTTGCGAAGCTGGCGGACATTGCCGGGCCAGTCGTGAGCCTGCAGTGCCGCCATCGCATCATCGCCGATCTGGCGTCGCGACAGGCCCGACATCGAGGTGATGCGCGTGATGAAATGATCGACCAGCAGGGGGATGTCCTCGCGGCGATCGGCCAGTGCCGGAATCTGGACGGGAACCACGGCGAGGCGGTGATAGAGGTCTTCGCGGAACCGCCCCTGCCCGATCAGATCGCGCAAATCCTTGGACGAGCTCGAAACGACGCGGACATTCACCTGAACGTCGGTCGTCCCGCCGAGCCGGTGGAAGCGCTGGTCGATCAGCATGCGCAGTAGCTTGTTCTGCGACGCCGTCGGCATGTCGCCGATTTCGTCGAGAAACAGCGTGCCGCCATGCGCCCGTTCAAGCAGGCCGACCCGGGTGACGCTTCCGTCCTCGCCCTCCTGGCCGAACAATTCCTGCTCGACCATCTCGGGCACCATACCCGCGGCATTGACCGCAACGAAGCCGGCGTCGGCGCGCGGCGAGCGGGCATGAATGAGGCGCGCGACCAGCTCCTTGCCGCACCCCGCCGGCCCGGAAATCAGGACGCGGGAATTGGTCGGCGCGACGCGGTCGACGAGATGCCGCAGCTGAGCGATCAGGGGCGACTTGCCGACCAGTTCGGTTTCGAGGTCGACCTTGGTGCGCAGTTCGGCGTTCTCGCGGCGCAGCCGGGAGGTTTCGAGCGCGCGTTCGACCGTCACGAGCAGCTTGTCGCTCTTGAAGGGCTTTTCGAGGAAGTCGTAGGCCCCTTTCCGGATCGCCGCGACCGCCGTTTCGATCGTGCCGTGACCCGAAATGACGATGACGGGCAGGTCCGGGTCGGTCTTGCGGATCAGGTCGAGCAGTTCGATTCCGTCGAGCCGGCTCCCCTGCAGCCACACATCGAGAACGATCAGTGACGGCTTGCGCGACCGGATCGCCTGCAGCGCCCCATCGGCATCAGCCGCCTCGCGGGCCTGATAACCCTCGTCTTCAAGAAGTCCCGAGATGAGGTCGCGAATATCGTCCTCGTCATCGACGATCAGGATGTCTTTCGCCATGACGCACTACTCTCCTGTACCGGCAGTTTCGCCATAGGCGTCTGCCGCTTCGGTCAGCGGGAAGTAAAGACGGACAACCGCTCCAGGTCCGGCATCGGGAACGTCGAGTTCCAGACGGCCCTGGTGGTCCTCCATGACGCGTTTCACGATCGCAAGACCGAGGCCGGTCCCCTTTTCACGCGTCGTCATATAGGGTTCGGTCAGGCGTTCACGGTCGGGTGTCGGCCAGCCCAGCCCGTTGTCGCACACCTCGATCACGGCAAATCCGCGATTGGAAACCAGGGTGACGGCGATGCGGCCCGGAACCGTCTTGCCACCATCGCGGTCGCAGCGGGCGGTGACGCTTTCCGCGGCGTTCTTCAGGATGTTGGCCAGTGCCTGGACCGCAAGTCGCTCATCGCACAGGGCGCGCACCGGTTCGCCGGACGCCGCGAACTCGACCTTCAATTCGGGACTGGCGACGCGCTGGGCGAAGACCGCGCTCTGGACCATCGACGTCATGTCTGTCGCTTCGACTCGCGGCGTCGGCATGCGGGCGAAGGACGAGAACTCATCGACCATGCGGCCGATATCGCTGACCTGGCGCACGATCGTATCGGTGCAGCGGTCGAAGGTCTCGACATCGTGATCCTCGACATGCTTGCGGTATTTCCGGCGCAGGCGTTCCGCCGACAACTGGATCGGGGTCAGCGGGTTCTTGATCTCGTGCGCGATCCGGCGCGCGACATCGCGCCAGGCGGCGTTCCGCTGAGCGGCGACGAGACGGGAAATATCGTCGAAGGTCAGGACCAGGCCGGCATCGGAGGTCACCGCCGCCCGGACATTCACGGTCAGGGCGGTCTCGTCCGAGGATTCAATGTCGGTCTGAAGTTCGGCAACTTCGCCCGGACGCCGCCGCGCAGCCTCGACCGCTCCAAGCAGGGCCGGGGCGACTTCGCCGATCGAATGACCGACCAGCTCCCCCTCCTCGCGCTCCAGAAGGGCGCAGGCCGACCGGTTGACCAGGGTGACGCAATTGTCCTCGTCGAGGCCGATGACGCCCGCCGTCACACCCGCCAGCACGGCCTCGGTAAAGGCCCGGCGGCGTTCCGACTGGGCGTGCGACGCCACGAGCTCGCGGCGCTGGCCGCGGAGCTGGCGCGTCATGCGGTTGAAGGCCAGGCCGAGGGTCGCGATCTCGTCATCCTCGCGTTTGACCTCGACTCTGGCATCCAGGTCGCCGCGGCGGACGCGTTCCGCCGCTCCCACGAGGTTGGAGACGGGCCGGACGATCCGGGTCGCCGCGCCGAGCGCCAGCGAGATTGCCGCCAGCACGATCAGGAGCGCCGTCTCGAGATAGACGAGGATATAGATCGGGCCGAGCTGGGCTTCGCGCTGACCGGCGTTGCGCAGTTCGACGATCGCCGTCTCGGCGCGCTGCAGCACCGACAGGTCGATGTTGAGGAAGACGTAGAGATACACGTCCTCATAGGCCGTCATCTGCATCAGGGCCCGCATCGATGCATCGCCCACACTCGCCTGCTCCGGCGTCGAAACGCCGATATCGCCATCGCGAGCCAGTTCGTACAGACGCGGGGATGGCGGAATGAAGTCGGGACTGTCGGGCGTTTCGGCCCGCGCCAGAACGGTGCCCTGCCCGTCAACGATATAGGAGGCCCGGAAGCCGCGCACGATCGTCTGTTGACGAAGATATTGCGTGTACTGGATCCGGGCGTTGGAGAAGGCCGTGACCGCATCGGGCTGGCTGAGGTCGAGCGCCATCAGCCGCATCTGTTCGGAGGCCTCGTCTGCCTCACGCTCCACCACCTCGCGCGCCGCACTGGCAGCCCCCTCGACCACGGCGCTGACGCGTTCACCGAACCAGTATTCGACACCGCGGGTGAGCACGCCGCCGAGAAACACCGCGACCAGGATGGTCGGGATCGCGGCGGCGACGGTGAACATCGTGATGAAGCGCAGATGCAGGCGCGGTGCCGGTTCGCCAAAACGGCGGCCTGTCAGACGACGGGCGACGCGCCAGCCAACGACCACGGCCAGACCTGCGATGATGACGATATTGACGTAAAGCAGAACGCGAAGCGGCGAGGACCCGCCCGACCCCGCTTCATTTCCCAGAATGAGCTGAAACGCCGCCGCCGCGAGAATGACGATCGCCATCGCAAAGCCGCCGCCTACCAGGCTCGAATAGAGGCTGGGAGGCGTGATGGCGCGGCGCGCGGCGCGGGAAGACGATGCTGAACTTGCGGTCACGAAGGGAGAGTAAACCCGCCTGTTGCCCGGAATCAACAGTCATGTGTTGTTCTCGCAACAGGGCGTCAGGCTGCAGCTTTCGACGGGGCTGGCACCAGGCAGGCATCCAGCGCGTGCAGGGCTTCTGTTTCGGTCGAGGCGCGGCATAGCGCCGAACGCAGAACCGGTTGGTCGGTCGCCGGAAATTCCGCCTCGACGAAAGAAGCGAAATGCTTGCGCATCATCCGGATGCCGATGTGTTCTTCATAGAGTGCGATCGAGTCGCGGAGTTGTTGCGCCAGCGCCTCGATCTTTCGGTCAAGCGTTATCCGGACGGTCTTGCCCGCCAGTTCAGCGGATATCTGCCCGGGCAGCCAGGGCAGGCCCTGCGCAGCGCGGCCAATCATCACCATGTCGGCACCGGACGCCGCCAGGGCGTCCCGGGCGGCCTCGGTCGTGCCGATATCGCCATTGACGACGAGCGGAATAGTGATGGACTCCCGAACTGCCCGAACGGCAGCCCAGTCCGCGCTTCCCTTGTAGAATTGTTGCCGGGTTCGGCCATGGACGGTGACCATGTGAATCCCGGCATCCTGGGCACGACGGGCGAGTTCCGGCGCATTGATCGAGTCGTGATCCCAGCCGAGGCGCATTTTCAGGGTGACGGGCACGCCGGCTGCGCCGACCGTGGCCTCGATCAGGGTCATGGCATGATCGAGATCGCGCATCAGGGCGGACCCCGACAGGCCGCGTGTCACCTGCTTGGCGGGGCAGCCCATATTGATGTCGATGATGTCGGCCCCGGCCGCGGCAGCGAGTTCGGCCCCGACCGCCATCCATTTCGCTTCGCGGCCGGCGAGCTGGACGATGTGCGGGCCACCGCCCGTATCGTCGCGCGCCATGCGCCGGATCACATCGTCGCGCCCCTGCGCGAGGCTTTCGCTGGCGACCATTTCGCTGAACACGAGTCCGGCGCCGAAGGCCCAGGCCTGTTTGCGGAACGGCAGGTCGGTGACGCCGGACATCGGCGCCAGAAGCACGGGCGCGCGCACGACATGGTTTCCGATCTTCACCGTCATGGGCTGGACTCTGGGCCGTTCCTGTCTGAAATCGGCGCGGACCCTATTGAAACCTGCCCGGAGCCGCAATGCCCCGCACCGCCGCCATCATTGTTGCCGCAGGACGCGGTGAACGCGCCGGAGGCGGTATACCCAAGCAATACCGGATGCTCGGCGGCGTCGCGGTGTTGCGCCGGACGGCGGAGGTTCTCGACCGGCATCCGGGTGTGGACTCGCTCGTCGTCGTCATCAATCCGGACGACGCGCGACTGGCCCATGAGGCTCTCGGTGACATCGAAGCCGTCCTCGTTCCTGGCGGGGCAACACGAACCGCGTCTGTCCGGGCCGGACTGGCCGCTCTTCCCGGCAACGCCGAACTGGTTCTGATCCATGACGCAGCGCGGCCTTTCGTGTCTGCAGCCCTCATCGACCGTGTGATCGACGCGCTGGCGCGGTGCGAAAGCGCCCTGCCCGTCCTGCCGGTTTCCGACGCGCTGTGGCGGGGTTCAGAGGGATTGGCCGAAACCGCCATCGACCGGTCGGGCCTGTTCCGGGCGCAGACGCCTCAAGGTTTCCGCCTCGATGCGCTCTTGGCCGCCTATGATCGCCTGCCCGACGATACGGCGATGGCCGACGATGCCGAAGTGGCGCGTGCGGCGGGGCTGAGTGTGGCGACGGTCGCGGGCGCGGAGGAGAATTTCAAGCTGACACTCGCAAGCGATTTCGAACGGGCGGAGCAGATCTTGACCAGCGGCGATTGCGTGACGGGAAGCGGGTTCGACGTTCACCGACTGGAGCCGGCCGACCACATGATGCTGTGCGGCGTCCGCGTCGAGGAAGGTCTCGGCCTCGTGGGGCATTCAGATGCCGATGCCGGGTTGCACGCGATCACCGACGCGCTGCTCGGTGCGATCGCCGCCGGCGATATCGGACAGCATTTCCCGCCCAGTGATCCGCAATGGCGAGGTGCGTCTTCTGACCGCTTTCTGCAGCACGCGGCCGGGCTGGCCCGGTCCGCAGGCGCGGATATCCGCCATGTTGATGTGACACTGATCTGCGAACGCCCGAAGGTCTCGAAATACCGGGACGCGATGCGGGCGCGGATCGCGGATATCCTCGATATTCCGCTGGCGCGCGTCAGCGTTAAGGCCACGACCACCGAAGGGCTGGGCTTCACCGGGCGCCGCGAGGGTCTGGCTGCACAGGCCAGCGTCACCGTTCGGCGCGGTATCGGCACCCTGCCCGCGCCGTCATTGCGCGAACTCGCCAACGAAGTACTGGAGCGCGCCCGGAATGCAGGCGTGAAAATCGCGACTGCGGAAAGCTGCACAGGCGGCCTCATTGCCGCCAGCCTGACAGAGATCGCGGGAAGCTCTGACGTCGTCGATCGCGGTTTCGTGACGTATTCGAACGACGCGAAGAACGAGATGCTGAGTGTGCCGTCCGAGCTTTATGGCAACGGTGGTCCCGGGGCGGTCTCGGAAGACGTTGCCCGCGCAATGGCCTCCGGTGTGTTGAAAAACTCGAAGGCGAAATTCGCCGTGGCCGTCACCGGTGTTGCCGGTCCGGGGGCGTCGGAGAACAAACCGGAAGGTCTCGTCTGGTTTGCACTGGCGGGGCCGGAGGGCGTGATGGCTTACAAGAAGGAATTCGGGGCACTCGGCCGCTCGCAGGTCCGGACCGAAACGGTGCGCTTCGCGCTTCAGCTACTGCGCGACGCGGTCGGCTGACCAGTCATAGCTCTCGGAACCGACGGTTTGGTAGCGCCGGCCGGCCTCGGCGCGAAAGGCGTTGATGATGAAGTGCACCGCGCGTTCCTTGTTCGCGGCCAGCAGCGTCTGAAGCAGCGGATTCGAGAATTCGAAGTCGATCATGAAATCGACGAGGGTCGAGCCGTCGCCGAGCCTGTGAAAGACCCACGCATTCTCCAGCGTGTTGAACGGCCCTTCGATCAGCTTCACCTCGACACCGAGCGCGTCACGGTCGAGCGTCACCGCGGTGACAAAGCGTTCGGTGACGAAACGGTAGCGGGCGACCGCTTCGGTCTCGAGAAACGTGACCGAACCCTCGCTGCGCTCCTTGCGCACGCGCAACGCACTCAGATACTTGATGAATTGCGGGTAGCGGCGCACGTCGGAGACGAGTTCGAACACGTCTTCCGGCCGATGCCGGATACGCATGCGTTCGTCCAACCGGCTGCTCACGCCTTCGCGAGCTCCGCCTCGCGCGCGGCGCGGAGCCGCTTGAAATCGTCGCCGGCGTGATAGCTGGACCGGGTCAGCGGCGTCGCCGAGACCATCAGGAAGCCCTTGGCCCGGGCGATGGTTTCATAGGCGCGGAATTCTTCCGGCGTGACAAAGCGATCGACCGGGGCGTGCTTGCGCGTCGGCTGCAGGTACTGGCCGATGGTCAGGAAGTCGATACCGGCGGACCGCATGTCGTCCATGACCTGCATCACCTCTTCCTTGGTCTCGCCGAGGCCGACCATGATGCCGGACTTGGTGAACTGGGAGGGGTCACGTTCCTTCACCCGCTCGAGTAGGCGCAGGGAGTGATAATAGCGCGCGCCCGGCCGGATCGAGAGATAGAGCCGCGGCACGGTTTCGAGATTATGGTTGAACACGTCGGCGCGCGCATCGACGACCTGTTCGAGCGCCCCGGCCTTGCGCAGGAAGTCCGGCGTCAGGATCTCGATCGTCGTCTTCGGCGAGGCATTGCGGATCGCGTTGATCACGTCCTCGAAATGCTGCGCACCGCCATCGTCGAGATCGTCCCGGTCGACCGAGGTGATCACCACGTGTTCCAGACCCATGGTGACGACGGCCTCGCCGATCCGGCGCGCTTCGTCGTGATCGACCGGCGCGGGCATGCCCGTCTTCACATTGCAGAAGCTGCAGGCGCGGGTGCAGGTGTCGCCGAGGATCATGAAGGTCGCGTGCTTCTGCGACCAGCATTCGCCGATATTCGGGCAGCCGGCCTCCTCGCACACGGTGACAAGACCATTGTCCTTCACCAGCTTCTTCGTCTCGGAAAACACTTCGCCCACAGGCGCCCGCACCCGAATCCAGTCCGGCTTGCGCTGGATGGGCGAGTCGGGACGCTTCTGCTTTTCCGGGTGACGGGCAGCACGCGCCTTGGCGGCTTCGGAGAGATTATCGATCAGGGTCGCCATATCGCGGCGGAAAATGGCGCTGTTGCGCGCTCACTTCAAGCCGGGTCAGCGGTCGGGGAAGTCGACCCTGCCCGAACCGCGCCGTCCGGGCACCTGAAGAATCGTCCGGACCGTTTCGCCGCGGATCACATTCGTCATGTTCGCCTGATCCGGAAAGGCGTCGATCAACAAGCGATTGTCGATAGTTACGCCATCATATTCATCCGGCATCGGCGTCACGTAGTAGATCCAGGCGAACTGCCCATCGACCTCCGCTCCGACATAGTCGAGTTGCAGGCTTGCGCCATCGATCCCGATCGCAAAGCGGTCGCGGACATAGCGATCGGCGGAATCAAGCCAGATTTCGCCGAGCGGCGGCGCCTCGTCGTCCATGCCGGATTCGATCAGGGCCACTTCCAGATCGTGGAAAAAGACGCGGTGGACAATCTCCAGTTCGCCGGTGTTTTCATTGGGGCGAACCTCGGTCAATGCGGAATGAATGCGATGCGCTGATGCGGAGGGTGCGGCGGCGAGCGCAAGGCCCGCCGCCAGACCGCAACAAAGGGCGCGAATCCGCATCATTCCTCGTCGTCACCACCGCGCTCGGGGCGGGTGTCGAGACTGTCTTCCGTGACTGTCAGGTCCATGTCCTGAAGCGTGTTGCTGGACTGGGACGACCGGAACAGCTCGATGCGCGAGCGGCGGATTTCCGGCGGGAAGACGTTGTCCGACCGGTCGGCGTCGGCAATCTCGTGCAACGGGTCGATCTCCAGGCGGACCAGTTCGCGGTCGGTGGCGAATTGCCAGGTGACCTCGTTCGCATTGCGCCGCCAGATCTGCGCCGGGATGCGGATGTGCTCCGTGGTCCCGTCGGAGAAGCTGAGATCGAGGATGATCGGCATCACCACCCCACCGTCATTGCGGAAGGTCATCAGATAGATGTTGGTGCCGCTGTCGAGGAATTCGCGCTCCCAGTCCTCGAGCCCCTCGAGATAGCGCTCATAGGTACGGCGCTGGGCATTTGTGACGATGTGCTCGTCATTGAGGCTGTAGAAATCGACGACTTCCGGGTTGCGCTGCGCATAGGTCTGCAGCCCGGCTTCGCGGTTGTTGCGCTGAGTCAGCGATTCCGGCAGCGCGTCCTCTTCCGCTCGAGCCAGCGCGTTCTCGATCTCCGGATTGCCTGTATCGACCTGAGCCAGAACGATCGACTCGAGGCCAATGTCGACGTGCTCGGTGGAATAGAACCAGCCGCGCCAGAACCAGTCGAGATCATGACCTGACACCTCTTCCATCGTGCGGAAGAAGTCGTAGGGCGTTGGCCGCTTGAAACGCCAGCGCCGGGCATAGGTGCGGAAGGCCTCGTCGAACAATTCGCGGCCGAGAATCGTCTCGCGCAGTATGACCAGCGCCGTCGCGGGCTTGGAATAGGCGTTCGGGCCCAGCGCCGTCACGGCATCGGACTGCGTCATGATCGGCTGCTGGTTGGACGAGGTCATGTAGCCGATGATGTTGTCAGGCTCGGCCTCGTTGGTTGGATAGTCCTCTTCCCACAGGCGCTGGGTCATGAAGTCGAGGAAGGAATTGATACCCTCGTCCATCCAGGTCCACTGGCGCTCGTCGGAATTCACCGTCATCGGGAAGTAGATGTGACCGATTTCGTGCGCCACGACCCCGATCAGGAAGGTCTTGGTGCCGCGCGAATAGGTGATGTTTCCATCCTCGTCTCGGACCGTGCGCGGCCCGTTGAAGGTGATCATCGGGTATTCCATCCCGCCCACCGGCCCGGACACGGACTGCGCCGTGGGATAGGGATAGGGGAAGGAGAAGCTGGAATAGACATCCAGCGTGTGCTCGATCACCCGCGTCGAATAGGCCGACCAGATCGGCTCGTTCTCGTTCGGGTAGAAAGACATGGCGAGCACGGTGTCGGGATATTCCCCCTCACCGTCCTGCTGAACACCGAGCGCGTCCCAGATGAATTTGCGCGAACCGGCCCAGGCGAAGTCGCGGACATTCTCCGCGCGAAATTGCCAGGTGGCCGTGTCGTCCGTGCCTTCGCGCTCATTGGCCAGCGCTTCCTCGCGCGTGACGACGAAGACGGGCTCCTCGGCTGTCAACGCCTGTTCCAGGCGGTCGCGCTGGGCCTGCGTCAGCACGTTGTCCGGGTTCTGCAATTCCCCGGTCGCGGCGACGATGAAATCGGCGGGAACGGTGATCGCGACCTCGTAATTGCCGAATTCCAGCGTGAATTCGCCGCTGCCGAGGAATGGCAGGTTGTGCCAGCCCTCATAGTCGGTGAATGCGGCGGCGCGCGGGAACCATTGCGCCACGAGATAGATGCAGTCGCCGTTCTCGGTCTCTTCCTCGAAACATTCGTAGCCGGCACGGGCGCCAACCACGTTCTCCTCGGGCAGATTGTATTCCCACGAGATGGTGAGGGAGACCTGTTCGCCCGGTTGCAGCGCGTCGGGCAGGTCGATTCGCATCAGCGTGTCGACGAGGCGCGTCTGAAGCGCGCGGCCTTCGGAATCCGTCACCGTGCCGACATCGAAGCCGCCTTCCCATTCCTGCATGCGCATCATGCGGCGGGCAGCGGTCGACGAGATCTGATCGGTGCTCGACACCGTGCGGGTGAGATTGTCCCAGCTGTCGCGGCGGAAACGGTTCTGGTCCATCAGGAACCAGAGATAGTCGAGCGCAAAGGGCGAGTTGTTGTGATAGGTGATCTCGGCAATGCCGCTGATGCGCCGGGCGTCCTCATCGAGGCGGACATCGATCCAGTAATCGACCTGCTGTTGCCAGTATTCCGGACCCGGCGCGCCGTGGGCCGGCCGAATCTCGTTCGGCGTCGGCCAGTCCTCGTTCTCGAGCTGACGGAATGCGTCGCGATAATCGCTGACGGTCTGACGGATGGTCTGGGCCTCGGCGGTCGCCGATACGGCCGACATGGCCAGAACGGCCAGCAGCAAATGTCTCAAAACTGTCTCCCCCGGAGGCGCAGCATTGCCTCCGGGGGAAATATACGAGGCGAACCCGGGGTCGTCACGCAGCGGGCTGCGTTACAATCGGTTCACGTTTTCCGAGCGCAAACAGCCAGGCACCCAAGCCAATCCAGGTCAGGACGCACCAGCCGATCACGCCTAGTGCGGGCTGGATCCAAAGTGCCGCCGCGAGAACCAGGACACCCAGAGTCGTCAGCAGCCTCATGCCCAGACCGAGCCCGGCCCCCTTCCGGTTGAAGACGAG
Source organism: Hyphobacterium vulgare (assembly GCF_042643335.1). NCBI lineage: Bacteria > Pseudomonadati > Pseudomonadota > Alphaproteobacteria > Maricaulales > Maricaulaceae > Hyphobacterium > Hyphobacterium vulgare. Next base: position 90,735 of record NZ_JBHRSV010000001.1, on the reverse strand, counting down.
ATCGCCGATCGCCGCTGCACCGAAGGGATAGGACAGCGAGAGAACCAGGGCGACGGCAAGCAGCCAGAACGGGATCAGCAGGATGCCGACAATGGTGATCGAGAGCAGGACCGTCCCGACCGCGAAAATGATCGGCCAGAACGCCCAGGTCACGAAACCGATCAGCGGGGCCACGACCGGGCGCGAACGGAATTCTCCGACAAGGCGAGTGACGCCCTTGGGCATCAGCGCCGACGCCAGCATGAAGAGCAGGAAGTAGAAACCGACGAAGAAGGCACCGATCACCGGCGCGGCGGGCACGAAATCAAGGTCGAGGTCGAGACCGTCGAAATCGATATCGTCGATATAGATCGCGTTGGTGTATTCCACCCCGCCGCCGATCGTGGCACCGGCTCCGACATCGGGCTCGTTCGGGCCGCGGTGACGAAGCACGCCGGTGATCGAAGCGCCGGGAGCAATGCGGACATAGTCGGCATAGGTCTCGACGTCGCCGTTGATCGTGCCTTCGATCGTGACATCGTCTCCGGTCAGGTCGGCATTGCCCGAGACAGTGCCGCGAATGATCATCCGTTCGGCCGCGAGATCGATGCCGTTGCCGCCACTGAATCCGGTATCGAGTTCGACCAGACCGCCAGCGGCGCTGACCCGGCCGGACACCGGCGAATTGAGGTGCACGACACCGCCGGCGAGATCGGCATCGCCGGACACGACAGCCGTGATATCAAGCTCGCCGCCGGCGACGCTGAGATCACCGCCAACCGTACCGCTCACGTGGACATCGCCGCCGACGATATTGGCATCGCCGCCAATGTCAGCGTCGACATTCATGTCACCGCCGATGGCACGCAATTCGCCGCCGATACGGCCGCGGACATCGACCTCTCCGGCGAAAATCGACAGGTCGTCGTCGCGATCGACCGTCATGTTGACGGATCCGCCGATCACCTGGGCGGCCGCCGGCGCAGCGAGGGCGACAGCCAGCCCTGCAGCGAGGATGAGTTTCTTCAGGAACATCGGTAACTCCCTTCGCCCCCCGGCGTGACGGGAACAGATGATGCGGGGTTCATTCAAAGCCGTTCGAGATCGTCGAAAATGTCGTCGCAATCGCGGCCATTGCGTGCCTCGTAGACGAGATCACCGATCGAGGCTTCGTTTGAAATCTCGGGTTCGGCGTCGGCCCAGACGCGCAAGGGCCCGGCGATCCGGGCATTGCGCAGAATGTCGACGCGCCGGGCGCAGACTTCGACAGCACCGCCCATATCGCCCGCCAGTTCAACCCGGCCTTCCGGGTTTCCGGCCCGCGCGCCGTCCTCGTCGACTTCGGCACGCCAGCTCAGACCGCGGCGTTCATGCGGGTCAGCCATCAAGCGCGCGCCGCCATCGACCTGGCCACGCACAAGCAGAAATGCTGCAAAGGCCTCGAGTGTTCCGGCGACCCGGCCGTCGAACCGGATGTTGGCCGCGGCCAGCTCGGCGTTGCCGCCGATTTCAGCGCCTTCGAGGATTTCAAGTTCGCCGCTCGCCGCTTCAAGATTGCGCGCAATGCGCGCGTCGATCACCAGATTGCCGCCGGCGATTTCCAGATCGTCCATCACTTCGGCTTGCCAGGTGATGTCGCCGCCGGCGATTTCGGCCTTCCGGCCAATCGTGCCGCTGACGTCAAGGTCGCCGCCCGCGACCGACAGCTCGCCTCCGATGTCGAGATCGAGGTCGATATTGCCGCCGACGAGGTTGACGTCGCCGCCGACACGTCCGCGCAAATCCATATGACCGCCGATCAGCGAGAGATCGCCGTCCTGGTCCAGGGTGCGATTCATGTTGCCGCCGATGGCCATGGATTGGGCGTGAGACACGCCGGTGCTGTGGGCGACAGCGACATCCATACAGCCCGCCGTGCTGAACATGGCCAGCGCAGCAGCGCCCAGAGAAAGGGTTCTCATAAACCGTCTCCAGTCGTGGACCGCCTTGGCGATCCTACGCTCCCCAGCGTTGATTCAGCGGTAGCATATCGAAATTCGATATGGAAGCGATTTTTCGTTTTTCGATAAATTTTTTGCAGTGAACTGACCTCCTGTTTCTGCCCTTCCTTCCGGGCTTGCGCTTGAATAACCTGTCCGAACAAAAGGTCCGGAAAACAGGGCCGCACGGGAGACACAGATGAATGACGGAACCGCATCGGCCTTTGCGCCGGAGGGTGTGGCAGTGGACGGCCCGCTCGATCCGATGAATGCCCCGGACACTGCCCTCACCCGCGTTTCGGGACCGGAATTCGCGCGCAGCCGCTACAACCGGTCGATTTTCGACGCGCTGCTTCGCTCACGGTCGAAAGCCGGGGGTTCCCGGATCTGCCTGATCGATGCCGACGGCCGCGAACTGACCTATGACCAGCTGGTCCAGGGCGCGTTCGCGCTCGGCAATGCGTTGAAGGCGCACGCCCGCAAGGGCGAAAAGGTTGCCGTGCTCCTGCCGACCGGCGCAGGGGCGGCGATCGCCTTCTTTGCGCTGCAGGCCTATGGCCGGATTCCTGCCATGCTGAACTTCACCGCCGGACCGCGGGCTCTCAAGGCAGCGTGCAGGGCGGCGGAGGCCAAGACAATCGTGACGGCCCGCAAGTTCATCGAGCTCGGCGGGCTCGAATCACTCGCCGAAACGCTCGGGGAGACGCTGAATCTCGTCTATCTCGAGGACATCCGGGACAATCTGACCTGGAAGGACAAGGCGATGGCCGCGGCCGGGTCCTACCTGCCCTTCCTGGTCGCCGCACATCCCGATCCCGACGACACGGCGGTGGTGCTGTTCACCTCGGGCACCGAAGGCGATCCCAAGGGCGTGGCGCTGAGCCATGTCAATCTCGTCTCGAACTGCGAACAGGCCGCCGCCCATGTCGACATCTTCGAGACCGATATCTGTTTCAATCCGCTTCCGATTTTCCATTGCTTCGGCCTGACTGGCGGCCTGCTCCTGCCGCTTCTGGTCGGGATTCCCGCCGTGCTTCACCCTTCGCCGCTGCAGGCGAAGACGATCGCCAAACGGGTGGGCGAAACGAAGTCGACCATCCTGTTCGCGACCGACACCTTCCTGAACCAGTATGCCCGCAATGCCGATCCGGAGGACCTGATCTCCCTGCGCTTTGCGGTGTGCGGTGCGGAACGGGTGAAGGACGAGACGCGGGCGCTGGTGCGCAAGATGTTCTCGCTCGACATCCTTGAAGGCTATGGCGCAACAGAGGCTTCTCCCGTCATCGCGGTGAACCAGCCTGGCCGCAACCGGCCGGGCACGGTCGGCACACTGCTTCCGGGGATGGAAGGCAAGCTGGAGCCGGTCGAAGGCATTTCGGGCGCAGGCCGTCTGTGGGTGCGCGGGCCGAACATCATGTCCGGCTATATCTACACGACCGAGCCCGGGAAGATCGTCGAACCGGCCGGCGGTTGGCACGATACGGGCGATATCTGCTCGATCGACGAGGACGGCTTCATCGCCATCCGTGGCCGGATGAAGCGCTTCGCCAAGATTGGCGGGGAGATGGTCTCGCTGGCCGTGGTGGAGAATTGCGCCACGTCGATCTGGCCCGACGACCTGCACGCGGCGGTCACCCTGCCTGATGCCCGCAAGGGCGAGCAGATCATCCTGCTGACGGCGTGCAAGTCCGCGGACCGGGCGGATTTCGTCGCCTTCACGCGCAGCCATGGCGTCGCGGAATTGTCGATCCCGAAGAAGATCGTGGCGGTGGACGAAATTCCGGTGCTCGGCACCGGCAAGATCGACTATGTCGCCGTCGAGAAAATGGCCAAGGCGGCCATCGGCGGATAAGTGAAAGGGCGGCTGCCACAGGCAACCGCCCTTCCCGTTCCTGACAGTCCGGCAGCAGCCCTAGCGGCACTCTTCTCCGCCGCGTTCGACAAAGCGGATGTTCGCGCTGTCGAAGCCGGCCGGGTAGTCGGGCGCCTCGTCGGCGGTGACGGTCAGCGTGCCGCTGACCGATGCGCCGGTCTCGAAGATAACTTCGTGGGCGCAGACCGCGCCGCCAGCCTCGATACTGCCGCTGATCGTCACTTCGCTGCGGTCACGGCGATTGAACATGCCGCGGCGGCGCTCGGCGTTGATCTCGATCGGACCTGAGGCAACGCCGCTGAATTCGGCGTCACCGACATCCGCGGTCAGCCGGCCTTCCACGCGTCCGGCGAAATGCAACGCGCCGGCCGCAATCACGACATCGCCGGAGAAGGTCGAACCCCGGTCGACCTCGGCGGCACCGGCATTGATCTCGACGTCGGCGGCGAACTCGCCTTCGACATCCACGGCGCCGCCATTGAACTCGGCGTCACCGGTCACCGAACCCCGGAAATCGATCGCGCCACCATCGGCGGTCAGACGGCCGCCCACCTCGGCGCGGGCATCAATCGCCGCGCCGGACAGGACCAGATTACCGCCGAACGTGCCGTTGACGTCGATGGCTGCGGCGGAAAACTCGCCATTGCCTTCAACGTCGCCGGACCAGTCGACGACGATGCCGGACATGTCGACCGAACGGGATTGCGCGAAAGCGGTCTCACCGACGAGCGCGGTCAGCGCGGCGGCGGTCATCAGAACGTATTTCATTTGCCAGCTCCTCCTGAGCACAGAAAAGGAGCCCCTTCCGGGGATCCATCGTCCCCATCGGGATGCATTTGGCAAGAGGTTTGGATGCGGGCCTAGATGTGAATGACCCGGCCGTAGGCGTCCAGCACGCTTTCGTGCATGGCCTCGGACACGGTCGGGTGCGGGAAGACGGTGTGCATCAGCTCCGCCTCCGTCGTCTCCAGCTGGCGGCCGACGACATAGCCCTGGATCATCTCCGTGACTTCCGGGCCGACCATGTGGGCACCCAGAAGTTCGCCGGTCTTCGCGTCGAACACCGTCTTGATCAGCCCCTGGTCGTCGCCCATCGCAATCGCCTTGCCGTTTCCGACGAGCGGGAAGCGGCCAACCTTGACGGTGTGACCGGCCTCTTTCGCCTTCGCTTCGGTCAGGCCGACCGAGGCGATTTGCGGGTGACAGTAGGTGCAGCCGGGGATGTTCGACTTGTCGAAGGCGTGCGGCTTCTCGCCCGCGATTGCCTCGACGCAGATGATGCCCTCATGGCTCGCCTTGTGGGCCAGCCAGGGCGCGCCGGCGACATCGCCGATGGCGTAGAGGCCCTTCACATTGGTCTTGCCGTAGCCGTCGTTGACGACATGGCCGCGGTCCATCTTCACGCCGAGGGCGTCGAGGCCCATGCCCTCGGTGTTGGCGACGATACCGATGGCGAGGATGACGCGTTCGGCCTCGATGACCTCCGTCTTGCCGGCCTTGGTCCTGACGTGGACCTTCACCGAGGACGCGCCCTTGTCGAGCTTCTCGACCTGCGCGCCGGTGTGAATCGTCATGCCCTGCTTTTTGAAGGCCTTCTCGGCGAATTTCGAGATTTCCTCGTCCTCGACCGGCAGGACGCGGTCCATCATCTCCACCACCGTCACGTCCGCGCCGAAAGTGCGGTAGACGCTGGCGAATTCGATGCCGATCGCGCCCGAGCCGATGACCAGGACCGATTTCGGCATGGCGTCGGGCACCATCGCCTCACGATAGGTCCACACGAGCTTGCCATCGGGTTCGAGACCGGCCTGCGGCACGGTGCGGGCCCGCGCGCCGGTCGCGAGGATGACGTGTTTCGCGGCGTAGGCCGTGTCCTTGCCGTCCTTGCCCTTGACGGTCACTTTCGGGGCGTCACCGCCCTTTTCGAGGCGGGCCGTGCCCTTGATCACGGTGATCTTGTTCTTCTTCATCAGCATACCAACACCGCCCGACAGGCGTTCGGCAACCTTGCGCGAGCGCTGGACGATGGCCTTGGTGTCGAAGCCGATCTTTTCCGCGCTGAGGCCGAAATCGGCGGCATGCTGCATCAAGTGATAGACCTCGGCGGAGCGCAGCAGCGCCTTGGTCGGGATGCAGCCCCAGTTGAGGCAGATGCCGCCCAGCTTGTCGCGTTCGACGACGGCGGTCTTCATGCCGAGTTGCGCCGCGCGGATCGCGGCAACATAGCCGCCTGGTCCGCCGCCGATCACGATCACGTCGAATTGTTCCGCCATGGCGCTCATCCTCTCATGGGACTTCCGTCGAAACGGTGATGGACGGGGGCCGCAGCAAAATCAACTACGCCAGTGAACTACGGGCACGCACGGCCGGGATGCACGAATGCGGGCTTGGGAAAACCGCGCGCTCCGGTCATTCTGCCTGCAACATGGGAGGACGGGCATGATCGACGCTCTGCGCACGCCGGAAGACCGCTTCATCGGGCTGCCGGACTGGGACTATGAACCCCACTACATTGACGACCTGCCCGGTTATGTGGGGCTGCGCGTCCACTATGTCGACGAGGGGCCGAAAGACGGTCCGGTGTTTCTCTGCCTGCATGGCGAGCCGAGCTGGGCCTATCTCTACCGCAAGATGATCCCGGTCTTCCTGAAGGCTGGCGGGCGCGTGATCGCGCCGGACTTTCTTGGCTTCGGGCGTTCGGACAAGCCGGTCGATGACGCGGACTACACCTTCCACTTCCACCGCAATTTCCTGAAAGCCTTCCTTGAGCGGATGGACCTCTCCGACATCTGCCTCGTCTGCCAGGACTGGGGCGGTCTGCTCGGCCTGACCCTGCCGATGGATTACCCGGACCGGTTCACGCGGCTGATCGTGATGAATACCGGGATTGGTGTGGGCATGGACCCGGGCCCCGGCTTCATGGCCTGGCGCGACTATGTCGCGACCAATCCCGAATTCAATGTCGGCGACCTGATGAAGCGCGCGACTCCGATCCTGAACGAGGCGGAAGTCGCGGCCTATCAGGCCCCCTTCCCCGATCCGCGCTATATGGGCGGCGTGCGGCGATTCCCGGCGCTCGTCCCGATCAACCCGTCGATGGACGGTGTCGACACCGGCATGGCTGCGGTGAAGTTCTGGAGCCAGGACTGGAGCGGCGAGAGCTTCATGGCGATCGGCATGCAGGACCCGGTGCTCGGCCCGCCCGCGATGAAGATGCTGCGCAAGATCATCAGGAACTGCCCGGAACCCATGGAAATCGCCGATGGCGGCCATTTCGTGCAGGAATGGGGTCAGCCCATCGCCGAAGCGGCGTGCAAGAAGTTCGGGATGTTGTAGTCCCCCTCACCCGGCCCTTCGGGCCACCCTCTCCCTCAAGGGAGAGGGAAGGAAACGCCGAACCTGATTCCCTCTCCCTTCAGGGAGAGGGCCAGGGTGAGGGGTCTTAGATATCCTCAACCACCGCGGTCAGATCACCACCCGCATCGCCGGTATTGACCACGCCTGCCCGTTCGAGCAGCAGCATATGGACAGGCCCCTCCTCGACCACCGGGCGGTGGCGGACGCCTTTCGGGATCACGGTCATCTCGCCGGGGCCGAGAATCGCCGGGTTGGCATTCTCGATCTCGATCCTGAGGCGGCCCTTCGTGACAAGGAAAAGCTCGTCCTCGTGCTCGTGATGGTGCCAGACGAATTCGCCCTCGGCCTTGGCCAGCTTCACCTCGTAGTCGTCGAGCCGCGCGATGCGCTTCGGCGACCAGGTCTCGGTGAATTGCGCGTGCTTGTCCGCGAGGTTGAGAACGGGCGGGGTTTTCATTCGGATACCGCGTTCGGGCAGTGGTTCTGGAAAATCTCGAAATAGGCCTCGTTGTATGCCGACGACATGGCCCATGCACCTCCGAACGTGATTGCTAACGGCAGGACAACCAACGCGGTCTTCAGGAAAAGCCGCCGATTTCGATGCCAGATGATCAATACCAGGGCCGCAACCACGAACAGGATTCCGCCCCAGAACAGAGCCTCAAATCCCGCCGCTTCGATAGGCGTCAGAAAATGGCCCGTTCGAAATCCCTCGTCGAGCCAACATGTCTGATCGGGATCATTTGACGCGGCGCGCAATGCGAGGATCGGGGCAGCGATGAAGTAGGCGAAAGGCAGCCAGTACGCCGCGTAGAGACTGCCCCAAAGCCACTTCATCTGATCACCGTCACATCAACAACGTCATCGGGTCTTCGACGAAGCCCTTGAAGGCCGCGATCCAGCGCGCGCCCGTCGCGCCGTCGACGACGCGGTGATCGCAGGTCAGCGTCACCGTCATGACCGTCGCCTTGGCGAGCGCGCCGTCGGTGATGACCGGGCGTTCCTCGCCCGCGCCGACCGACAGGATCATGCCCTGCGGCGGGTTGAGGATCGAGGCGAAGGACTTGATCCCCATCATGCCGAGATTGGACAGGGAGAAGGTGCCGCCCTGGAATTCCTCGGGCTTCAGCTTGCGCTCGCGGGCGCGGCTGGCGAGGTCCTTCATCTCCTTCGAGATCTGGACCAGACCCTTCGCGTCGGCGTCGCGGATGATCGGGGTGATCAGCCCGCCCTCGATCGCCACGGCGACCGACACGTCGGCATGCTTGTGGCGGGCGATGCGGCCGTCCTCGATCCAGCTGGAATTGGCTTCCGGCACCTGTTTCAGGGCGACGCCGGACGCCTTGATCAGGATGTCGTTGACGGAGACCTTCACGCCATCGGGCGCCTTGTCGTTGATCTGCTTGCGGAAAGCCAGCAGCGCGTCGAGGCGGATATCGACCGACAGCGGGAAGTGCGGCACGTCGCGGAAGGAGTCGGTCAGGCGCTTCGCCGACACCTTGGTGATGTTGTCGGCCTTCTCGATCTCGTAGCGGTCGCGCGCGATCCCGGCCTTGGCCAGCGGATCGTCAGCGTCCACCGGTGCAGCCTGCGGGGCGTCCTTCGCAGCGGGCTTTTCTGTGGCGGCGGTGGGCTTGGCCGCGCCGGCGTCAAAGTCCTCGATGTCACGCTTCACGATACGCCCGCTCGGCCCGCTGCCCTTGACCGACGACAGGTCGATGCCCGCCTGCTCCGCCATGCGCCTGGCGAGCGGCGAGGCCTTGATGCGGCTGTCGGCGCTTTCGCCTTTCGGCGTGGGCGCGGACTTCGATTGCCCCCCACCCTGGCCCTCCCCCGAGGGGGGAGGGTTTTGCGCTGGCGCTTTGTCTCCCTCCCCTTGAGGGGAGGGTTGGGGTGGGGTGGGCGCTCCTTCAGGCTTGAGGCCTTTGAGCGCGTCCTTGCCCTCGCCCTCTTCGAGCAGAAGCGCGATGACGGCGTTGACCTTCACGCCCTCGCTGCCTTCCGCGACGAGGAGTTTGCCGACCGTGCCTTCGTCGACGGCCTCGACTTCCATCGTCGCCTTGTCGGTCTCGATCTCGGCGATCAGGTCACCGGAGGAGACGGTGTCGCCCTCCTTGACCAGCCATTTCGAGAGCGTGCCCTCCTCCATCGTGGGAGACAGGGCGGGCATGAGGACTTCAATCGGCATGGGCGTGTTCCCGTCTGGCAAGCGGCCAAAACAAATGTGTCTGGAATGGGCGGATCATCAATGCGCCTCCGCCATGTCCGGATTGATGGAGGCGATGCTGGCTTCCCAGTTCGCGCCGTCGAACGGCTCGATCCTGCCTGACAGGCCCTGATCGGCGTCGAAGCAGCGCAGATTGACCGACCAGGCGTCCGGGTGCGAGCGCGGCCGGTAGAAGCTCTTCACCCCGCACGTCTTGCAGAACAGGTGCTGAGCCGTGCCGGTGTTGAAGCGGTAGTCGGTCAGATTGTCCGCCCCGCTTTCCAGGTGGAAATCCGCCTCCGGCACGATGACATGGATGAAGCCCGTCATGGCGCAGATCGAGCAATTGCACGACAGCGCCGCGACAGAATCGGGCAGGTCGGCGGTGAAGCGCACCGCGCCGCAATGACAGCCTCCGTGGCGGGGTTTGGTTTCCACGCTCACCGGATTACTCCACGTAGCAGACCTGCTTGGCCGCCTTCACGATGTCGTCCTTGCCCGGCAGAGACAGGGCTTCGAGATTGGCGGCGTAGGGCAGCGGCACATCCTTCTGGAAGACGCGGGCGGGCGGCGCGTCGAGATAATCGAACGCCTCGGCCACCACGCGCGCGGCAATTTCCGCACCGACACCGTGCTGGCCCCAGCCCTCCTCGGCGCAGACGATGCGGTTCGTCTTCTTCACGCTCTCGATGATCGTGTCGGTGTCGAGGGGCCTGAGCGTCCGAAGGTCGATGACCTCGGCGTCGATGCCCTGTTCCGCCAGTTCCTCGGCCGCCTTCAGCGCGAAACCGACCATGCGCGAATGTGCGGTGATGGTGACGTCGCTGCCCTCGCGGCGGATCTTCGCCTTGCCGATCGGCAGGACAAAGTCCTCCATGTCCGGCACGTCGAACGTCTCGCCATACATCAGCTCGTGTTCGAGGAAGACGACCGGGTTCGGATCGCGGATCGCGGCCTTGAGGAGGCCCTTGGCGTCGGCGGCGTCCCAGGGCGCGATGACTTTCAGGCCCGGCACCTGCGCATACCAGGCGGAATAGTCCTGGCTGTGCTGCGCGCCGACGCGGCTGGCCGCGCCGTTCGGTCCGCGGAACACCATCGGACAGCCCATCTGCCCGCCGGACATGTAGAGCGTCTTGGCGGCGGAATTGATGATGTGGTCGATCGCCTGCATGGCGAAGTTGAAGGTCATGAATTCGACAATCGGCTTCAGGCCGCCGAACGCCGCACCGACGCCCAGACCGGCAAAGCCGTGCTCGGTGATCGGGGTGTCGACGACGCGCTTCGACCCGAATTCCTGAAGCAGGTTCCGGGTGACCTTGTAGGCGCCCTGATACTCGGCGACTTCCTCGCCCATGACGAAGACGGTCTCGTCGCGGCGCATCTCCTCGGCCATCGCGTCGCGCAGCGCGTCGCGCACCGTGGTCGGGACCATGTCGGTGCCTTCGGGGATTTCGGGGTCGCTGGCGGCGCGCGGGGCGGCCTTGGATTGCCCCCCACCCTGGCCCTCCCCCTTGGGGGGAGGGATCTGCGCCGGCGTTTCTTCTCCCTCCCCTTGAGGGGAGGGTTGGGGTGGGGTGTCAGCCCCCTTCGCGTCGTAATTCTCCAGATCGCCCTTGTCTTCGCCCTCTTCGAGCAGTAGCGCGATGGGCGAATTGACCTTCACCCCTTCGGTGCCTTCGGCGACGAGCAGCTTGCCGACCCTGCCCTCCTCGACGGCCTCGACCTCCATCGTGGCCTTGTCGGTCTCGATCTCGGCGATGACATCGCCGGAAGAGACGGTGTCGCCTTCCTTGACCAGCCATTTGGCCAGCGTGCCCTCTTCCATCGTCGGGGACAGGGCCGGCATGAGAATTTCGATAGGCATCAGGCGGCTCCCGAAAACGGCAGGACTTGCAGAAGGATCAGGATGATGCCCGCGAGACCGGCGGCCCACGCCAGCGTGCGCAGCCAGGGCACGCCGAACCAGTAGAGCGGCGCGTAGATGATCCGCGCGGCGAGAAACAGCCCGGCGCCAATCTCTGTCATGCCGTTGAAGCTGCCGGTGATCGCCGCAACCAGCACCAGCGGCACAAACATCAGCATGGCCTCGACCATGTTGGCATTGGCCCGCCGGGCCCGGCCGAGCATCACGCCCTTGTCGGTGATGGTGTCCCGTGCGCCGGCCATGTCGGCCAGCCTGTTCTGGCCATTGGAGAGAACAGCCTGGAAGGCGATCATCACCATGTAGAGGATGACCGCCGAGACGAGATAGGAGAGTTCGAGCGCCATTATGCCGTTTCCTTGTTGAAGGCGAGCGCGTGATCGCGCATCCGCGTGGCAAATTCGATCAGCGTGTTGAGGGGGCGCGTCAGGACTTCGATCCGCACCATGCGGCCGTCGGGGCCGAGCGTGATCTTGTCGATCCCGACCAGGCCCTTGCCGTCCACCGTGCCGGTGAATTCCAGGATGATGTCATTGCCGTCGACCCATTCCTGGCGGTAGGTGAAACCGTCGACCAGATCGATGACGCCCTGCAGTATGTGCATCAGATAGGCCTTGTCGGCGGTGGGTTTCCAGACGACGGGAGAATTCAGCTCGCAGCCCTCGGCAATGATGGAGTCCATCAGCGACGCGTCGCGCCGGTCGACGGCCTCATGCCATTTTGACAGGAATTCGGCAGTCGTCATGGCTCAGCTTTCCACCAGCACGTCGGTGTAAAGCTCGGACGGATCGGGTTCCGGGCTTTCCTTGGAGAATTCGGCCGAGGCACCCACGATCTCCTTGATCTCCTTGTCGAGCTTTTTCAGATCGTCCTCGGAGGCATGCTTTTCCTCGAGGATGCGCGCTTTCGCCCCTTCGATTGGGTCGTGGTGCGAGCGGATGTCGTCGACTTCTTCGCGGGTGCGGTATTTCGCCGGGTCGGACATGGAGTGGCCGCGATAGCGGTAGGTCTTCATCTCGAGGATGAAGGGCCCCTTGCCCTCGGCAGCATGCTTGCGCGCCTTGGCGGCGGCTTCGCGCACGGCAATCACGTCCATGCCATCGACCTGTTCGCCAGGAATGCCGAAGGACGCGCCGCGCTTGTAAAGCTCGGTCTCGGACGAGGCGCGCTTCACGCTCGTGCCCATGGCGTACTGATTGTTCTCGATGATGTAGAGGACGGGCAGATTCCAGAGCTTCGCCATGTTGAAGCTCTCATAGACCTGGCCCTGATTGGCCGCGCCGTCACCGAAATAGGTCGCGCAGACCTTGCCATTATTCTTGTAGAGGTTGGAAAAGCCGAGCCCGGTGCCGATCGAGACCTGCGCGCCGACGATGCCGTGGCCGCCGAAGAATTGCTTCTCGCGGCTGAACATGTGCATCGAGCCGCCCTTGCCCTTGGAATAGCCGCCGGAGCGGCCGGTCAGCTCGGCCATCACACCATTCGGATCCATGCCGCAGGCCAGCATGTGACCGTGGTCGCGGTAGCCGGTGATGACCTGATCGCCCTCTTCGAGCGCCGCCTGGACACCGACAACGACCGCTTCCTGACCGATATAGAGATGACAGAAACCGGCGATCAGACCCATGCCGTAGAGCTGGCCGGCTTTCTCCTCGAAGCGCCGGATCAGCAGCATGTCGCGATAATAGGTGAGCAGCTGGTCCCGGGTGACCTTGGCTTTCGGCCCGACAGCGGGCTTCGATGCGGTGGTCGCGGTACGGCCGGCCTTGTCGGCCGAAGCCTTCTTCGTCGCCATCATTTCACACGCGAAGTATTTCCTTCGCGCTCCCTTGCACGTTGCTCGGGCCTTACCAGACCTCGCACTGCAACAGCAAGAGAGGGATGACGGTTTCTAGCGCTCGGCAGGCGTGTCGAGGCGGACGATGAAGTCGCGCGGATGGGCGACGTTGAGGATCGTGCGCGCACGTTCCTCGACATAGTCGAGATCGAGACTGTCGGAACGAAGGCGCAGCGCCGTGGCTTCCAGCGCCTCGCGCTCGGCGACCGTGGCGGCCAGTTCAACCTCGGTCTCGGCGATGCGGTTCTTCACGACGATCCAGTTCAATATGCCCTGTTCGCCATTCATCGCGTGATAGCCGAAATAGGTGATCAGGCCTGCGAAGAGGACGGTCGGCACAAGTCGCTTCAGGTAGTCCATCGTGATCTCACCCCATCCGGCTGCGCCTGTTTTCAGGTCTTCAGCGTCGATGGAGGGATTAAAAACGATCAGCGTGAATCAAGGGTTACCGGGCCAATGCGAAGCGTCATTCCCGCGAAGCCACCTCAGGAACGGGATCCTCATGGGGTCCCCATGAAAATGGGGACCTGAAGCTTGTACCCGGCTTCGGATTCCCGCTTTCGCGGGAACCCCGGAATTATAGCTCCTTCTCAGGACAGGCCTTCGCGCATCGCGTCCAATTCGCCTGTCCTGAGGAGGCCCGGACAAAGTCCGGGGCGTTTCGAAGGGCGGCAAATGAGAACCTAGACCGCCAGGCCATCCCGGCCGGCATAGCGCGCCTGATCGCCGAGTTCGGCTTCGATGCGGAGGAGCTGGTTATACTTCGCCGTCCGGTCGGAGCGGGCCAGCGAGCCGGTCTTGATCTGTCCGCAATTGGTCGCGACGGCGAGGTCGGCGATGGTCGCGTCCTCGGTCTCGCCGGACCGGTGGCTCATCACCGCGCCGTAGCCTGAGCGCAGCGCCAGATCCACGGCTTCCAGCGTTTCGGTCAGCGTGCCGATCTGGTTGACCTTGATCAGGATGGCGTTGGCGGCCGCTTCCTCGATCCCGCGCGCCAGGCGCTTCGGGTTAGTCACGAAGAGGTCGTCGCCGACCAGCTGACAGGTGTCGCCGACCGTCTCGGTCAACGTCGCCCAACCGGCCCAGTCATCCTCAGCCATGCCGTCCTCGATCGACAGGATGGGATAGGCCTGCGTCAGCTTGCCGAGATAGGCGGCGAAGGCGTCCGCATCATAGGTCTGCCCAGCGCCTTCGCAGACATATTTGCCGCCCTTGAAGAATTCGGTGGAGGCAACGTCCAGCGCGAGAGCCACGTCCTCGCCGGGCGTATAGCCCGCCGCCTCGATCGACTTCATGATGACGTCGAGCGCCTCTTCGGGGCTTTTCAGGTTCGGGGCGAAACCGCCCTCGTCACCGACATTGGTGTTGTGTCCGGCCTGCTTCAGCGCGGCCTTCAGCGAGTGGAAGACTTCGGCGCCGCAGCGCAACGCTTCGGAGAAACTGTCCATGCCGACCGGCATGATCATGAATTCCTGGAAGTCGATCGGATTGTCGGCGTGGGCGCCGCCATTGATGATGTTCATCATCGGGGTCGGCAGGACGCGGGCATTGATGCCGCCGACATAGCGGTAGAGCGGCAGGCCGCGCGACTGCGCCGCCGCCTTGGCGGTCGCCAACGACACGCCGAGCAGCGCATTGGCCCCGAGACGCGACTTGTTCTCCGTACCGTCGAGCGCGATCAGCGTGTCATCGAGATGGCGCTGGTCTTCGGCATCGAGCCCGCCGATCGCGTCGAGGATCTCGCCTTCGACCGCATCGACCGCGTCGCGCACGCCCTTGCCGCCATAGCGCGAACCGCCGTCTCGCTTCTCGACCGCTTCATGCGCGCCGGTCGAGGCGCCGGACGGCACCGCGGCGCGGCCCATCGAGCCGTCTTCCAGAACCACGTCGACCTCGACCGTCGGGTTGCCCCGGCTGTCGAGAATCTCGCGGGCGATGATGTCGATGATGGCGGTCATGGAGGGCGCTCCCGGACAGGGGTGAAATTTCGCGCCCGTCATAGCCGAGAGTCGCGCGGGCGCAAGCCCGGCAACGGGAGAGCACGCGCGAAAACGCCCCGCTCGAAGCCGAACGGGGCGTTCAAAACTTCAACCGGGTCAGACCGGGATCAGTCTGCCTTCGGCGTCAGGACCTGCTTGCCGCGATACATCCCCGTCTTCAGGTCGATGTGGTGCGGACGGCGCAGTTCGCCGGAATCCTGATCCTCGATATAGGTCGGCGCAGCAAGCTTGTCGTGAGCACGGCGCATGCCACGCTTGGACGGAGTGGTTTTTCTTTTCGGGACCGCCATGGGTCTCTCCCGTAATCTCGTCAGAATCCTGGACGCGGCATGCAAGGCATGTCGCAGAGCCGCGCCGTATAACCGCTCCCCTGCCCGGGCGCAACCGGACTTTCCGCTCTCGCCGTGACGATTTCAGCGTTTCGGTGTATGGTGCCCCCTCGCGGTCTCGCCGGGGACCAGACGGCATCGCGTCCGAAGAGAGCTAGCCAACGGCCGTAACGGATCACCGGCGGAGACCGCTTTTCTCCTTCAGGTCAGCGCTAGACCAGACGGCTCTGCTCCATGGCCGCGGCGATGAAGCTGGCGAAGAGCGGGTGCGGCTCGAAGGGGCGCGACTTGTATTCCGGGTGGAATTGCACGCCGATGAACCAGGGATGGTCCTCGATCTCGACGATTTCCGGCAGCACGCCATCGGGTGACAGGCCGGAGAATCTCAGGCCCGCCGCTTCCAGCCGTTCGCGATAGGCGATGTTCACCTCGTAGCGGTGGCGGTGGCGCTCCTCGATGTTCTCGGTGCCGTAGATTTCGCGCACCCGGCTGCCTTCGGCGAGTTTCGCGGGATAGGCGCCGAGGCGCATCGTACCGCCGAGATCGGACTTCTCGTCGCGGGTCTCGACGCGGTTGCCGCGCATCCATTCGGTCATCAGGCCGATGATCGGCTCGGACGGTTTGCTGAACTCGCTCGAACCGGCACCGGGTATCCCGGCGAGATTTCGCGCCGCTTCGATCACCGCCATCTGCATGCCGAAGCAGATGCCGAAATACGGCACCTTGCGTTCGCGCGCGAAACGGACCGCAGCGATCTTGCCCTCTGCGCCGCGCTCGCCGAAGCCGCCCGGCACCAGGATTCCGTGGACGTCCTCGAGCGGGCTGGTTTCGCCATCATCCTCGAACTGGCTGGATTCCAGCCATTTCAGGCGGACTTTCACATTGTTGGCGATGCCGCCGTGATTGAGCGCCTCGATCAGCGACTTGTAGGCGTCGAGCAGGCTGGTGTACTTGCCGACCACGCCGATCGTGACCTCGCCATCGGGCTCGTTCACCGCCTTGGAGATGGCGTTCCAGCGCGACAGGTCCGGTTCCGGCGCATCGTCGATCCGGAATCGTTTCAGCACTTCGGTATCGAGACCGCGCGCGTGGTATTCCAGCGGAACGTCATAGAGCGAGGACGCGTCCCTTCCCTCGATCACGGCGGATTCCGGGACATTGCAGAACAGCGCGATCTTGCGCCGGTCGCCTTCGGCGATCGGGATTTCGCAGCGGCAAAGCAGAATGTCGGGCTGGATGCCGATCGACAGCAATTCCTTGACGGAGTGCTGGGTCGGCTTGGTCTTCATCTCCCCGGCGGCCTTGATGTAGGGCAACAAGGTGACATGCAGGAAGAGCGCATTGTCGCGGCCGAGCTCCTGGCCCAGCTGACGCAGCGACTCGAAGAAGGGCAGACCCTCAATATCGCCGACCGTGCCGCCAACCTCGCAAAGTACAAAGTCGACATCGCCGGCATCCGACAGGACGAAGGCCTTGATCCGGTCGGTGACGTGCGGAATCACCTGCACGGTCGCGCCGAGATAGTCGCCGCGGCGTTCGCTGTCGATGATGGTCTGGTAGATGCGTCCGGTCGTGATGTTGTCGGACTGCCGGGCGGGAACGCCTGTGAAGCGCTCGTAATGGCCGAGATCGAGATCGGTCTCCGCCCCGTCATCCGTCACATAGACTTCGCCATGCTGGTATGGCGACATCGTACCCGGATCGACGTTCAGATACGGGTCCAGCTTGCGCAGGCGGACCTTGTACCCACGGGCCTGGAGCAGGGCTCCAAGGGCGGCGGAAGCGAGGCCTTTTCCAAGCGAGGAGACCACGCCGCCGGTGATGAAGATATATCGCGGCATGGGAAGCCTGAATAACGCAGATTCTCCGGCGCCGGAAGCGCCGGATCACCGCCAAATGTCACAAATGTGTCTAGTCGTCGGTCGGAACGGCCGGTTCGTCGGGCGTTTCGTCCTCGGGGACCGGGATTTCGATCGCTGCGTCGTCGAGCTGGTCGAACACGCTGGACGAGCGGTTTTCCGCACCCAGCATCAGTGCCAGAACGACCGGCATCACGAAGAAGGCCGCGCCGAGCATCATGGTCAGGCGGGTCAGGATGTTCGCCGCGCCGCGGCCACTCATCATGCCGCCGGCACCGCCGCCAATGCCAAGCGCGCCCCCTTCGGAGCGCTGCATCAGAACGACAGCGACCAGGGCCAGCGTGATGAGAAGGTAGATGACCAGAAGAACCGTCGTCATGAGAATATCCGCCGAATGCCTGTCGTGAGTGCCCGTCAGGGTGCGGGATCAGCCCGCCGCGGCGGTATTTAGCGTAGCACCGGACAAAGCGCCACCACCGTGTCCATCGCGTGACAGTAGGCGTTTGCGCAGGGTTGCGACGGTCTTGTCGATTTCATCCTGCGAACGCTCGATCGACTCGCCGTTGGCATAGGCGGCATACGCCCCGACAGCGAGCTCCTTGGCGAGCCTGAAATTGCTCGCCGAGCATTCGTCCTTGCGCTTGAACGCCCGGACCTGTTCGAGCAGGGCTTCGGCGACCTGCAGCGCTTCGATCCGGCCGGCGCCCTCAAGGGTCTCACGGAGCTCGCGAGCGGTGCGGATCACATCCGCCAGATCCATCGCCGCAGTACGCGCGGTTGCCGGGTCAGCCTGCAATTCCATCGCCACGACGATACGCATGGCGAGGCGGCGAACGCGTTCGGATTCAACCGTCTTGCGGGCCTCGTTGATCCATCCCTTGGCGCGCGCCAGGGCTTCTTCATCGCCCTCCACCGTGGCCTGCAACGTATTGGGAACGCGCACGACAGGCGCATCGGACGGGCGTTTGGAATCCTCGCGCCGGTCCGGCCCGATATAGTCGCTGGTCACGACAAAGGGTTTGCGGCTCCTGATCAGCGTGCGGATTCGCTCCTCGGCAAAAGCCGTGGAAAACGGGCGCACGATGACGTCATCCGCACCGCTGGAGATCGCGCGGCGCACATGCGCCCCATCGCGGATCCAGCTGGTCAGGATCATCGTCACGAAGGGGTTGGGCATCACCTTGCCCTGCCGGACATTGCGGATCATCGGCAGGATGTCGACGCCCGGTGACGCGCATTCCGCCACAATCAGGGCCGGGCTGTTCTCGCGGATCGCCTTCTCGAACTCCTTCAGGTTGGAGTGCGAGTCGATCTCGCGGAAACCGATCTCGTGCAACGCATATCGTGTCGTCCTCAGGTTCACGTGAACCGGGTCGAACAGGCATACACTTGCCTTCGTGTAGTCGACTTCAGCCATGCTGGCTGGCCCCCGGCGCTTGCGAACTGTCTCAACGGAGCAGTCTGCCCGTTAATCCTTGCCAAGCACTTACGTGGACCGTTCGGATTCTTGCGAATCAGACAGATTTTGCAATGTCGGCAAAGCTGGCCGGATCCAGGCTGGCACCGCCGACGAGCGCGCCATCGACATCGCTCAGCGCGAGGATCGCGGCCGCATTCTCCGGTTTGACCGAGCCGCCATAGAGAATGCGGACCTGCTCGCCGTCCGGGACGGACGACCGGATGAAGGCATGCATCGCGGCGATGTCGTCGCTGGATGCGGTGCGGCCCGTGCCGATCGCCCAGACCGGTTCGTAGGCGACAACGAAGTCTGCAGGGCCGAAGACGCCCGGGATCGAGCCGGTCAGCTGGCCGGCGACAATCCCGTTTTCCTGTCCGGCTTCGCGTTCGGAGAGCGTTTCACCCACGCAGATGATCGGCGTCAGGCCGGCGGCCCTTGCCGCCCGGGCCTTCGCGCACACGAGCGCGTCGGTCTCGCCATGATCGCCGCGACGCTCGGAATGGCCGACGATCACATAGTTCGCGCCGGCGTCGCGGAGCATGGCCGCACTGATATCACCGGTGTGCGCGCCGCTGGTCCCGGTGTGACAATCCTGTCCGCCGATCGCGATGCCGTGGATCGCGGCGCGTGCCGCTGCCGCGGCGACCAGGGTTGCTGGCGGGCAGACGAGAATCTCGCGGCCGTCCGCAACCACGCCGGCCGCGGCAAGCGCGTCGAAATATCCGAGCGCGTCCTTCAGGCCGTGCATTTTCCAGTTTCCGGCGATCAGAGGCGTTCTCGGCATTAAAAATTCCGTCGGAGTGTGGGCGCGCGGCTGCGCATCAGGGGTGCGCGACAATGCAGGCGCGCTTGCCGCGTGTAAACGCCTTGGGTAGGGTCCGCCCGCTTCCATTCCAACCATCAAAGTTGTTCCATGCTCTCAGCCATTCGCGCCCTCGCCCGCAACCCGATCGCGCTCGCGCTCATCCTCGGCCCGCTCATCCTGGGCTTCATGATTTTCGGCGTCAGCGATGTGTTCGTTCAGAGCGGAAGTTCCGTCGCCACGGTTCAGAACCAGCGCGTCTCGGCGATGGACTTTTCCGAAGCTTGGGAATTCCGTCTGCGCGAAGTGCAGCAGGAGCAACCCACCCTGACCTCCGACCAGGCACGCGAACTGGGCCTGGCTGATGCGGTGCTGAACCAGCTGGTGATCCAGGCGCAGCTGCGCGCGGTGTCCGACAATATGGGACTCGGCGTGTCGGCCCGGCAGGTGGCCAACGAGATTGCGGGATATGGCGCCTTCATTGATCCGGTGACGGGCCGTTTCGACCAGGATTCCTATCGTCAATTCCTGGCCGAACAGCGGATGACCGAAACGCGCTTCGAAGACAATGTTCAGCGCGACCTGCTGTCGCGTCAGCTGATCGACGCGCTGTTTGCCGGAATCGATGTGCCCGACGCCTTTGCGCAGCAGCTTTACCAGTACAGCTATGAAGAGCGCGTCATCCGCGGCCTCGTCATTCCCCCGGAAGCCGCCGGTGATATCGACGATCCAACGGACGAACAGCTTCAGAGCGTCATCGATGACACGCTGAACGACGACACGCCGGCGAATGATTTGTTCTTCCAGAACCCGGAGCGCCGTTCCTTCACCCTGGTACGCTTCCGCGTCGATGATTTCACCCGCGATGTCGAGGTGTCGGACGAGGATATCCGTGCACAGTACGACTACGAGGTCGAGGGCGGCGAGCTGGGTGAGCCCGCTCTGCGCAGCTATGTGCAGATCCGCGTCGATGACGAGGAAACCGCCGTGGCCGTGGCCGAGCGCCTCGCAGCCGGCGAAGATCCCGATTCCGTGGCCGAGGCTGTCGGCGGCGACACGCCCTTTGCCGAAACCGAGCGCCAGTCCTACCAGATCCCGGATGATGCCCTTGCCGACGCCCTGTTCTCCATGGAGACCGGCGAGGCTCGCGCCGTGGAAGGCGCGTTCGGCTGGTTTGCCGTTTCGGTCACCGACGGCCGCGAAGCGACCATTCCGACCTTCGAGGAACGCGAATCCGAGATCCGTCAGCTGCTGGCGCGCGCCGAGGCCGAAGACGCCATGTACGAGGCGATGGGCCAGTTCGAGGAAGCCCGGGGCGGCGGTGCGACGCTGGAAGAAGCATCCCTTCTGGCCGAAACCTTCTACGAGGCCTTCCAGCCGATCACGCGCAATGCGCGTAACAGCGAAGGTTATCCGGCCGGCACGCTGCTGGATGAGAACGATCAGGCGGCGCAATACTTCTCCTTCTTCCTCGACACCGAGACGCAGCCCGAAATCCTCGAATCCGTGTTCGACCAGCTGGCCGGCTATGCCACCGAGCTTCAGCCCTATGGCGATGGCGACTATTTCGCGGTTCGGGTCGACGAGGTCCTGCCCGCAGAAATCCTGCCGCTCGACGAGGTCCGCGAGGACGCCGAAGCGCTGTGGCGTATCCAGTCGGTCGATGAACGTCTGACCGCGTTGGCCGAAACCGCGCTGGACCGCGCGCGTGCCGGGGAATCGCTCGATGCCATCGCCGCCGACATTCCCGGCGCGCGGGTCGAGACCACGACGGTCACCCGCGGCGAGAGCGCCGCGCCCTTTGGCCGCGAAACGATCGGCGTGGCGTTCCAGATCGATCCCGGCACATTCGAACATGCCGGCGCCGTCGACCGCCGCTCGCACATCATCCTGACGGTTGACGAGGTCATTGCGCCGGAAACGGTTGTCGATGCCGATCTGGCCGCCCTCACCGAGCAATCGGATACGCGCTACAGCCAGGATATTGATGCCGCCTTCGTTTCGGCCCTGTCGGAACGTTACCCGGCGACGATCAATCCGACGCTGCGCGACCAGGTGCTCGGCGTGAATGCTCCGAACGCCAGCCGGTGATCGAGCGGTTTCCGTCCCGGGAGGATTTCGCCAGGGCGTTCGAACGCGGCGAAACCGTTCTGGCCGGGGCACGGCGGATCGACGACCTTCTGACGCCCGTTGGCGCCTTCATGGCGCTGGCAAAGGGTCGGCCTGACGCCTACCTCCTGGAATCGGTCGAGGGCGGGGCGTGGCGCGGGCGGTTCTCGGCCATCGGCTTCGATCCCGATTTCCGGTGGGAATTGAGGGACGGTGTCCCTTTCGTTCAGCATGGCGAAGACAACCCGGTTCAGGACGGGGATAATCCCCTCGCCTCGCTACGCCGCGCGATCGCTGCGATGCGGATTGACCTGCCCGAGGGCACGCCTCCGATCGCGGCTGGCCTGTTCGGCTATCTCGGTTACGACCTGATCCGCGCCGTGGAACGCCTCCCCGGCAATGCGCCCGATCCGCTCGGCCTGCCGGACGGCGTGCTGATTCGTCCGCGCGTGGTCGTCGTTTTCGATGCGCTCTATCAGCAGATCACGGCCTATACGCCGGTCCGCCCCGGCGCGGCCGTCGACGCCGATACGGCCTGGCTCGACGCACAGGACCGGCTGGGCCGGGTGATGACCGCGCTGGACGCCGGAGCGCCCGCGCATGGGCCTGCGGCCGCTCCGCCTGCCGAAGTCGAAGCCCGGGCTTCGATGGTGCCGGCCGACTTCCACGCCATGGTGGAACGGATCCGCGCGCACATCCGGGCCGGAGACATTTTCCAGGGCGTGGCGAGCCAGCGTTTCACCCTGCCCTTCAACCACGATCCGCTCGCCTTCTACCGCTCACTACGGCGGCTGAATCCGTCGCCCTTCCTGTTCCTGTTCCAGTTCGACGGCTTCGCCATTGCCGGATCGAGCCCGGAAATCCTCGTCCGCCTGCGCGACGGAACCGTCACCGTCCGCCCCATTGCGGGGACCCGCAAGCGCGGGGCAAATCCGGCTGAGGACGATGCGCTCGAAGCCGACCTGCTGGCCGATCCGAAGGAACGCGCCGAACATCTGATGCTGCTTGATCTCGGGCGCAATGATGTTGGACGCGTCGCGAAGGCGGGCAGCGTGCGGATCACCGATCGCGAGGTCGTGGAGCGCTACAGCCACGTCATGCACATCGTCTCGAATGTCGAAGGCGAACTGGCCGACGGCGAAGACGCCGTTTCGGCGTTGCTCGCCGGCTTTCCGGCCGGGACCGTGTCAGGAGCGCCAAAGGTGCGCGCCATGGAAATCCTTGACGATCTCGAGCCGCACCGGCGCGGCGTCTATGCCGGCGCGGTCGGCTATTTCAGCGCCAATGGCGACATGGACACCTGTATCGCCCTGCGCACCGGCGTCCTGAAAGACGGCCAGCTGCACATTCAGGCAGGCGCCGGAGTGGTGCTCGATTCAGATCCGGAGTCAGAACGCCAGGAGACCGAGAACAAGGCCCGGGCGCTAGTCCGAGCCGCCGGGGAAGCCTGGCGCTTCGCCTGAAGATGCCAGGCGGACGGGCTCGCGGGTTTCGGCCAGCCAATCTCCCAGGGTCACGAAACGGAAGCCATCCGCCTCGGCTTGCGGAATCCAGGCTTCGAGCGCCTGCAGCGTGAGGTCCCGGGGATGGCCAATCGCGATGGCGTGGCCACGCGTTTCGGCCTCAAATTCGATCGCCCGAAGCTGGGCTTCAATGGCGTCCAGCTCGTTCACATGGTCTATGAAGATATCCCTGGAAGCTGCCAGTATACCGTGGTTTTCGGCCATCTCCGCGGCAATCGATTGCGGTGCTGTCACCGAGTCGAGAAAGTAGAGGCCGAGCGTCTCGGCCTGTGTGAACAACACGTCCATTGCGGCAACGTCGAGGGTCAACGCGCTGCCCATGTGATTGTTGAAGCCGCGCGCGCCGGGCACGCGAGAGATTGCCCATTCGAGCACGGAACGGACCTGGTCTTCCGATTGACCCGCCATCAGGGCGTTCGGCCCGGGATCACCGTCTCCCTGCGGCTGCATCGGCATGTGGATCAGGGCTTCCCTGCCGCGCCCCCGGACCGCCACGGCGAATTCGGGCGCGAGTTCGGTATTCGGCAGGATCGCGAAACTGATGTCGGCCGGCAGGTCGAGCGCACGCATGGAACGCGCTTCTTCGGCGCCGATGTCGTCCATCACAAGGATGATGACCGGACCATCGCCGCGTCCGGTCGCAGTGGTGACCGCCGGTTCGGCGAGCCGGGTGAAGGTTTCCCGGTCCGTCGGCTCGAAAACGTCGCGCGTCGGCAAGCCGGTGAAGACCGGGGCTTCGATCCGCTCGGCCTCGGCGATCTCGACGGCCAGCGACAGCCCGCGCCGATAGCCGGCATCGTGCGCGATCGCACCCATGGCAAACGCCATCGCGGCAATTGAGCCGGCGAGGATCGGCATCGCGGAATTGATGGAACGGCGTGGCATGGGCTTCCGGGAATCAGAGGACGTCGTTGCGGAATTGCCGCCCGCGCGGGGTAAAAGCGGCGTTAACCGCGCCACGCCTGCAAGCGCGCTGGACTTGATCTTCCCTTCCCTTACCTTCCGGCCTTCCTCACAACGGCCGGACGCGATGCTGCTGATCATCGACAATTACGACAGCTTCACCTTCAACCTCGTGCACTATTTCCAGGAGCTCGGGGCGGAGACGCGTGTCGTGCGCAATGATGCGATGAGCACGGCGGAAGCGGTTTCCAGCGGCGCGTCGGGCATCGTCATTTCGCCCGGACCCGGCCGTCCCGCGGACGCCGGGATCTGCCCGGAGCTGACCCGGATGCTTCCCGAAACCCTGCCGCTGCTGGGCGTGTGCCTGGGCCACCAGGGGATCGGCGAGGCGTTCGGCGGCAAGATCGTCCAGGCCAAGTCGATCATGCACGGCAAGACGAGCGCAATCACCCATGACGGGACGGGCGTCTTCACCGGCCTCCCCTCGCCTTTCGACGTCACGCGCTATCACAGCCTTGCCGTCGAGGAGGCGAGCCTGTCCGGCGAGATCGTCGTCAATGCACGCACGGCGGACGGCGAGATCATGGGGCTGCGCCACCGCGAACGGCCGATCCATGGCGTACAATTCCATCCCGAATCCATTGCCTCGCAATATGGTCACGAGATTCTGGCGAATTTCCTGTCGTTCTGCGGCGTGCGTCCGAAGGTGGCGGCATGAGCGCGCTTCTGAACTGCATTCAGGCCTTCACCCATGGCGAGCGGCCGTCGCCGGAGGACATCGAGGGCGCGTTCGGCGTCCTGATGGAAGGTGAAGCGGGCGATGCCGAGATCGGGGGTTTCCTGGTGGGGCTTGCCGCACTCGGCGAGACGCCGGACGACCTCGCCGCCGGAGCCCGCGCGCTGCGCGCCCGCATGACGGGGCTGACTGCGCCAGACGGTGCGATCGACACCTGCGGTACGGGCGGCGACGCCAAGGGCACCTACAACATTTCCACCGCCGCTGCGCTGGTCGCGGCAGGCGCCGGCGCGACCGTCGCCAAACACGGCAATCGCGCGGCGTCATCCAAGTCCGGCTCGGCCGAGGTGCTCGCCTCGCTGGGCGTGGCGCTCGATGCGACGCCGGACCGGGTCGAACGGGCGCTGACCGAGGCGCGCGTCGGCTTTCTTTTTGCACCCGCTCACCATTCCGCCGTGCGCCATGTTGCCGGTGCGCGCAAGGCGTTGCGGGCGCGCACCGTGTTCAACCTGCTGGGACCGCTCGCCAATCCGGCCGGGGCGAGGCGCCAGTTGCTTGGCGTGTTTGCCGAGCGTTGGATCGAACCGGTAGCAATGGCACTGCGCGATCTCGGCGCAGAGCGGGCCTGGGTCGTGCGCGGCCGCGACGGGCTCGACGAATTGTCGATTTCCGGCCCGTCGGATGTCGCGGAACTGAGCAAAGGCGAGATCCGCCGCTTCACCGTTTCGCCGGGCGATGCGGGTCTGGCCGAACACAAGATCGAGGCGATCATTGGAGGCACGCCGGACGAGAACGCCGTCGCCCTGCGCGGCGTCCTTTCCGGATCGCCCGGCGCCTACCGCGACATTGTCATCCTCAATGCAGCAGCCGCGCTTGTTGTCTCGGGTCACGCCGCCGACCTGATGGACGGTGCGGAGCAGGCCGCCCGGTCGATCGACAGCGGCGCGGCTCAGGCCGCGCTCGACACGATGGCGAAAATCTCACGGGACGAAGCGTGAGCGCGCTTGCCCGGATCGAGGCCTACAAGCGCGAGGAGATTGCCAGCCGGAAGGCGGCGATGCCGTTCGCCGATCTCGAAGCCGCGGCGCGCGATGCCTCGCCCGTGCGGGGATTTGCCGATGCGCTGACCCGTAAATTCAAAGCGACCGGCACGGCCCTGATTGCCGAAGTGAAGAAAGCCAGTCCGTCGAAAGGCCTGATCCGGGCCGATTTCGATCCGCCGGCTCTGGCGAGAGCCTATGAGGACGGCGGTGCGGCCTGTCTCTCCGTTCTGACCGATGCGCCCAGCTTTCAAGGCCATGAGGATTTCCTCAAGGCCGCGCGCGCCGCGACCGCCCTGCCCGTCCTGCGCAAGGACTTCATGCTCGACCCCTGGCAGGTGGTGGAGGCGCGAGCGATGGGCGCGGACGCAATCCTTGTCATCATGGCGAGTGTCGATGACGCGCTCGCGGCCGAGCTGATCGCCGCGGCGTCAGAATGGGGCATGAATTCGCTGATCGAGACGCATGACGCCGAGGAGCTGGAACGCGCGGTCGCCCTGCCCTCGCCGCTGATCGGCGTGAACAACCGGAACCTCAAGACGTTCGAAACGTCCCTCGAAACCTTCGAGGTCCTCGCCCCGAAGATCCCGGCCGATCGATTCGCGATTGCCGAAAGCGGGATATCGGACGCATCGGACATAGCCCGGCTAAAGCGCGCCGGCGCGAAAGGCTATCTCGTTGGCGAAAGCCTGATGCGGCAAGGCGATGTGCGCCGGGCGACCGAAGCGCTCCTGGACGTTTCCGCGTTTACTTGACGTTTACCCGGAACACTCATAGAACATTTCAGAAGTTTCTGATTTGTTCCGTCCGTCCGGGAGGCCAGTCATGCTCACGAAGAAACAGCACGAGCTGCTGCTTTTCATTCACCGCCGCCTGTCGGAATCGGGCGTTTCGCCCTCGTTCGACGAGATGAAGG
This sequence comes from Hyphobacterium vulgare, assembly GCF_042643335.1. Classification (NCBI taxonomy): domain Bacteria; kingdom Pseudomonadati; phylum Pseudomonadota; class Alphaproteobacteria; order Maricaulales; family Maricaulaceae; genus Hyphobacterium; species Hyphobacterium vulgare. The sequence continues at coordinate 63,907 of NZ_JBHRSV010000001.1, read as the reverse complement.
ACGCGCTGAACCTGGCGTCCAAGTCCGGGGTTCACCGTCTGATCACCGCACTGGAGGAACGCGGCTTCATCCGCCGCCTCGCTCACCGGGCGCGCGCGCTCGAAGTGCTGAAACTGCCGGATTCGGCGGGAGCTTCCGCACCAGCGCGCGATCTCGGACCGAATGTGGTGCGCGCCGACTTCAACAGCCGCGCCGATGATACCCAGGGCGTCGACATTCCGGTGCTCGGACGCATTGCCGCCGGTGTGCCGATCGAGGCCATCCAGCACGAAACCGACCGCATCCTGCTGCCGCCGACCCTGGCGGGAGGATCGGGCGACCATTTCGCGCTCGAGGTCAGCGGCGATTCGATGATCGATGCCGGCATTCTCGACGGCGACATCGTGATCATCGAGCGGGCCAATACCGCGCAAACGGGCGACATCGTCGTCGCGCTGGTCGACCGCGAAGAAGCCACACTCAAGCGGCTGCGCAAGAAGGGTGGATCGATCGCTCTGGAAGCCGCCAACCCGGCCTATGAGACGCGAATCTTCGGCCCCGACCGGGTCGAGGTTCAGGGCAAGCTGGTTGGCCTGATCCGCCGCTACAACTGATCGCCGCGTGCGGTCCACGGGCGCTCGCCGCGAACCGCGTCGACGCTTTGAGTCCCGAGACGTCCGTCCGGCCCGAACCAGAGGGCCAGAGCCCCGCTTTCGTTCAACTGGCGCGCGTCGATCAGCCGGGCCTGGCAGGCGGAGCGATCCGTCCCGCGAACCGGGAAGCGCGTGACGACGAGATCGGCGTGCCGGCAATCATCGGACAGAAATTCGGGACTGTCCGGGAATGCAATGACCCGCCCCGATGCGCGTCCCATGCAGCCTGAGTAATCGCATATCACGCCGGATGCGGGGCTTTGCCCGCGTTCCTCGCCCGAGCGCTCGAGGAAGACATGGGCCGCGAAGCGCGACCGCCGCGTATTGCTCGCGCTCCAGGTCTCGGCTTCGCCAAAGCGCGCAATCATCACTCCGCCCTCCGTGATCAGCGCATCGGGTTGATCGGCGAATGCCCAGATGATCAGGGCCAATCCCATTCCCGCTGCCCCGGCCAGCCGGATCAGGCCGCGGCCGGCGGCGAGAAAGACAAATCCCGCCCCATAGATCGCCAAAGCGAGCCCGGGTGCAGCCGCAGCGGGGGTCAGGGAGCCCGGCAGACTCTCGGTGAAGCTGGCGACCGCAATGACCCAGCTCAATCCCTTGTCCATGGCCCAGAGGGCCGGGGCATCAAGCCCGAGCGGCATCAAAAGGAGCGCGATCGCTCCGGCGGGCATGACGAGCAGCGAGAAAACCGGCATGGCCGCCAGGTTCGCACCGAAGCCGTAGGCCGCGAGGCGGTGGAAGTGGAATGCCGCGAAACCGCCGGTCGCCGACCCGGCGACGAGCGAAGATCCCGCCAGCGCGCCCCAGAATCCCGCGAAGCGGGACAGAAGGCCGCGCGGCCCGGCGGGCCTCCGGCGCGCGAGATTGAAGGCAGCCACAAGTGCGATCGCGGCCGCGAAAGACATCTGGAAACCCGGCGTGACGACGCTTTCCGGCTGAAAGACCAGCACGGCGAGCGCGGCAATCCCCACCATGTGCATGGAGGCGGCGCGCCGGCCCGCCAGAACCCCCAGCAGGACCGCACCGGTCATCACGAAGGCGCGCTGCGTCGGGATCGCCGCGCCGGACAGGAGAAGATAGGCGCAGGCGGCAAGCAGGGCGGCGATCGCAGCGGGCTTGCGCGGATCGATCGCGCGAGCGAGCGGCTCGATCCGGGCGATCACCCAGGTGGCCGCAAAGAAGACGCCGCCGGCCATGAGCGCCATGTGGAGTCCGGAGATTGCGAGAATGTGACCGAGACCGGATGCGCGCAAACTCTCCGCCACATCCGGGTCGATGCCGGAACGATCGCCGGTCAGGAGCGCAGCGGCGACCCCGCCCGTGCGCTCCGGCATTCGCGCCCGGATGCGTTCGGCGATCGACCAGCGCCACGCTGCGAACCCCCGCGCAAAGCCGTGACCGGACACCTCCGCGGCTTCCGGCCGGCTGACCGCGAATCCGGTTCCGCCAATGCCGGAGAACCAGGCCGCAAAACCGGAATCGTAACTGCCCGGAACGGCAGGCCGCGGCGGCGGTCCGAGTACGGCACGCAGGCGGATTGCGTCTCCGGGTACGAACTCGCCGCGCGAGGCGGTCACACGGACGCGCGGAGGCGGTATGTCAATGCCCTCGATTGCATCGACCCGGATGATCAAGCGCTCGCGTGAGGTCGAGCGCTGCACCTGCTCGATCCATCCGGTAACCACGCGAGCGCGGTCGCTGTCGGCGATCACGGTGTGGGCGACGCCCGCAGTCCGCAGGTCGGAGCGGGCAAAGCCGGCGAGGCTCATCGCCGCGATCAGCAAGGCAATCGGCCAGTAACGTTGCCGCCGCGCCGATGCGAAGGCCAATCCGGCGCACATGGTGGCCGCCACGGAAAGCGGCAACCACATCCAAGGATGCGGCTCTGACGGCAGAGCGTAATAGACCACCGCCCCCACGCCGAAGGCGGCCGGAAGGGCGATGGAGAGGGGCAGGTCACCCCAGCCGAGGCGAGCGAGCAACGGTGAAATCCGTCGCATCGCCCGGAGCGGCAAACCCTGCCCCACTGCGGGATATCGCAGCGGTGTATCGGTCACATTCGATACCCTATCCCTGTCCCGGCACGCATGCTATCACGCATCCGGACACCGCAGCGCAGCATGGTTTTTCGCAGGTGCAATAGTTGAACGATCAGGTCATCACTCGCTTCGCCCCCTCGCCGACCGGCTTTCTGCATATCGGTGGCGCGCGGACGGCATTGTTCAACTGGTTGTTCGCGCGCGGCCGCGGCGGCAAATTCCTCCTGCGTATCGAGGATACCGACCGGGCGCGTTCGACCCAGGACGCGATTGATGCGATTCTCGACGGGCTCACCTGGCTCGGTCTCGACTGGGACGGTGACCCGGTTTCGCAATTCTCGCGCGCTGACCGCCACCGCGAAGCCGTAGACGAACTGGTGAAACGCGGCCGCGCCTTCCGGTGCTATTGCAGCCCGGACGAAGTCGAAGCGCTGCGCGAAACCGCCTTTGCCGAGGGCCGGGCCCTTCGCTCGCCCTGGCGCGACAAGGATCCGGCGGACGCACCGGCCGATGCGCCCTACACGATCCGGTTCAAGGCCGGCGAAGACGATGTCGTCGTCCACGACGAGGTCCTGGGTGATGTGCGGTGGGCGGCGAAGGAATTCGACGATCTGATCCTTTTGCGCAGCGACGGCGTGCCGACCTACAATCTCGCCGTCGTGGTCGATGATCACGACATGGGTGTGACCCACATCATCCGCGGCGACGACCATCTGACCAATGCGGCGCGCCAGAGCCAGATCTATGCCGCGCTTGGCTGGGACATCCCGGTGTTCGCGCACATTCCGCTGATCCACGGCCCGGACGGCAAGAAGCTGTCGAAGCGCCATGGCGCACTCGGCGTCGAGGCATACCGGGACATGGGCTATCTGCCCGAGGGTCTGCGCGCCTATCTCCTCCGCCTCGGCTGGGCGCATGGCGACCAGGAGTTTTTCACTGACGCCGAGGCGAAAACAGCGTTCGGCTTCAGCGGTCTCGGCAAGGCGCCGGCACGGCTCGATTTTGACAAGCTGGCGCACATCAACGGCCTGGCGATGCGCGAAGCCGACGATACGCGCCTCGTCGATCTGCTGATCTCGAGACTGTTGTCGGATGCCACGCCGCCCAGGCTTGACGAAGCCGTCCTGCGGGACCGGTTGGGCGCCGCGATGCCGGCGCTGAAAACGCGAGCATCCAGCCTCGCCGATCTCGCCGATCAGGCCTATTTCCTCTACGCTGAAAGGCCGTTTCGAATCGATGGCAAGACGGCGAAAGCGCTCGACGACGACGCCCGCTTCCGCCTCGGCCGCCTCGCAATCGTGCTTGGCGCCCTGCCTGAGTGGAACGATGCCGCGCTCGCCGCGGCCCTGAAAGACTTCGCCGAGACCGAGCAGGTCGGTTTCGGCAAGGTCGGCCAGCCGCTTCGCGCCGCCCTCACCGGCGGTGCACCGGCACCCGACCTCTCCGCCGTGATGGCATTCCTCGGCAAGGAGGAATCGCTGTCACGCATCAAGGAACACTGTCTGCCGTCCGATACGGCATGACATCGGACACGATTGGGGAATGACGATGGAAAGCAAAGCGAAACCGGCCCGAAGCGCCACGCTGTCGATTGACGGAAAGTCCTATGAACTGCCGGTCTACAAGGGCTCGGTCGGTCCCGACGTGGTCGATATCCGCAGCCTGTACAAGGATGCCGGTGTCTTCACCTATGACCCGGGCTTTACCTCGACCGCGAGCTGCGAGTCGCAGATCACCTATATCGACGGTGATGAGGGCGTCCTGCTCTATCGCGGCTACCCGATCGACGATCTGGCGGAGAATTCCAGCTTTATAGAGGTCGCCTATCTGCTGCTGCACGGTGAGTTGCCGAACAAGGACGAGCTGAAAGGCTTCGACCAGACGATCCGGTATCACACGATGCTGCACGATCAGTTCGACCAGTTCTTCCGCGGCTTCCGCCGCGACGCGCACCCGATGGCGGTGATGGTGGGTACGGTCGGCGCCCTGTCGGCCTTTTACCACGACTCGACCGACATCAACGATCCGCGCGCCCGGGTAATCGCCAGCCACCGCATGATCGCGAAAATGCCGACGATTGCGGCGCGCGCCTACAAGTATTCGGTGGGCCAGCCCTTCGTCAGTCCGCGCAACGAACTCGATTTCGCGACGAATTTCCTGCGCATGTGTTTCGCGGTTCCGGCCGAAGACTTTGTGGTCAATCCGATCCTGTCACGCGCGATGGACCGGATCTTCATCCTGCACGCCGACCACGAACAGAATGCCTCGACCTCGACCGTGCGCCTGGCCGGTTCGTCGGGTGCCAATCCGTTCGCCTGTATCGCAGCGGGCATTGCTTCGCTTTGGGGTCCCGCACATGGCGGCGCAAACGAAGCCGCGCTGACCATGCTCGAGGAAATCGGCGATGTCTCGCGCATCCCGGAATTCGTTGCGCGAGCCAAGGACAAGAATGACCCGTTCCGCCTGATGGGCTTCGGACACCGCGTCTACAAGAATTACGACCCGCGCGCGAAGGTGATGCGGACAACCTGCCACGAAGTGCTGAACGAGCTCGGTGTAACGAATGACCCGCTCCTCGCCGTCGCGCTGGAGCTGGAAAAGATCGCGCTCGAGGATCCGTATTTCGTTGAAAAGAAGCTCTACCCGAACATCGACTTCTATTCGGGGATCACGCTGCGCGCGATGGGTTTCCCGACCTCGATGTTCACGGTGCTGTTCGCGCTGGCCCGCACGGTTGGCTGGATCGCGCAGTGGACCGAAATGCTGGAAGACCCGTCGCAGAAGATCGGCCGACCGCGCCAGCTCTTCACCGGTTCGCCGGAACGCGACTACATCCCGCTGGACAAGCGCTGATCGCGAAGTCCGCCGGACCTAGTCCGGCAGGTATTCGCACACCACGGAGGCCGCGCGATGCGCGGCCTTTCCGTCTCCACGCATCTGCTTCGTCGTTGCGATCAGCTTGCGCGAGACGTCTGCACGGCGCGCCGGGTCGTCGAGCCAGGCCTGGCATTCCCGCGCCAGCTTCGGACCGGTCGTCTGGGTCTGGACCCGTTCGGCAAGCAATTCCTCATCGGCGGCCAGATTGACCAACGCGATATATTTCGCGCGCAAAAGAAACGCGCGCAACAGGAACCAGGTCATCCAGCCGAGCCGGTAGCCGATTACGGCCGGTACGCCGAGCGCGGCCAGTTCGGTCGTGACCGTGCCGGAACAGGCGAGCGCCAGATCGGTCGCAGCGAAAGCGTCGGACTTTTCGTCCTCGCTGCACAGGACAACCCCCTGCATGCGCGGATCGCTGGCGATCCGTTCGCGCGCGACGGCGTCGATCGGTCCTGCGAGTGGCGTGATCACGGCGAGGTCAGGATTGTTGCGGCGGAGGATGTCCACAGCCTGCACAAAGGGTTCGTAGATGCTTTTCAATTCCGCGGACCGGCTTCCGAACAGGACGCTGAGCACGGTCGCGGTTGGCGCAATGCCATGGCGGGTGCGGAAAGCGTCGCCATCACCATCCCATTCCCGTTCAAGCGCCGGATTGCCGACGAAGGTCGTCTTGAGGCCATGGGCCTCGAACATCGGGGCATCGAAGCTGTGTATGGTCAGAAGGCGGTCGACCGTTGCGGCCAGCGTCTTGGCGCGGCCGGCGCGCGTCGCCCAGATCTGGGGGCCGACATATTTGACGACCGGCAGATCGGGCAGGCGCTTTTTCAGACGCTGCGCGACACGCAAGGTAAAGCCCCAGGAGTCGATCAGCACAGCGACGTCCGGCCGGACCCGTTCAGCCAGATCGGCCACATCGTCGGCGCGCTTGACGACGCGGGGATAGGCCGACACCGCCTCGAAAAGGCCGAGCACGGACAGTTCGGCGATGTCAAAGGTCGAAACGAAACCCTCGGCGGCCATTGCGCTTCCGCCGGTCCCGAAGAATTCCAGTTCACGATCATTGCAGGCGGCTCTCAGGGCCCGGATCAGTCCGGCTCCCAGACGGTCTCCGGACGATTCCGCCGCGACCAGGAGAATGCGTGCCGGCCGGGTCATTCGCCGTCCACGGACACCGCGATCAGAAACAGGCCGGCCGCATCGGCCGCGCGCAGGGTCGCCTCGCGGTCCACCAGCAATGCGCCGCCCGCTTCAACCGCGATCCCGGCCAATCCGGCCGCGGCGGCGCCTTCAATCGTCTTCACGCCCACGACCGGCAGGTCGATCCGCCGCTCCTGAACCGGCTTCGGAGCCTTGGCCAGAACACCCCTGCGCGCCTTGCCATTGCCCCGGATCTCTTCCGGCAGCGACGCCACCCGCGCGAGCATCGCGTCGGTACCTTCCTGCGCCTCGACGGCGAGAACGAGGCCGCGGCAGACAACCGCCCCCTGCCCGACATCCAGCGCGCCGATCGTGTGCGCGATCGAAATCGCCTTTCGCGCATCGGCGATGTCATCTTCCGACGGCTCGATCGTGCCGAGCGTTCCGGCGTCCGGCGTGGCGGCCTGCATCACGTCGTCAGCCCCGACGACACGGAAGCCCTTGTTCTCGAAGGATCCGAGAAGCACGCGCAACAATGCATCATCGCCCTGTTTCGCGGCACGCAGAAAGGCGGGCAGCAACATCGCCGACGTCGCATCGAGTCCGGTCAGCGCCGAAAGGTCGGGGCGTTTCACCACCCCCGCGAAACATACCGCGTCGCAGCCCGCCTGTTTCAGATGCTTCTGGGCGCGGCCGATCGACGTGACCGGAACGCTGACGGTGTCGAAGCCGGAAAAGTCGGCATCCGCAAAACCGTCGACCTGCAGCACGAAGGGGGGATGCCCGCCCGAGCGCTCGGCTTCCGCCACGCTGAGCGGCAATTGACCACCACCGGCGATCACGCCGAGGCGCGTCCAGCGATGGGCGGTCTCAGGCATGGGGATGGCAGAGCGGGCGGCTTGACTCGGCATTGATGAAATCGAGGATTTCGCGCACCGGGGCGTAGTCCGAATACGTGTCCTCGACGCGTTGCACGCGCGCGGCAAACACGCCTTCCCCCTGGAACAACTCGATATAGGCGGCGCGCATCGCATGTATTGTCTGGCGGTCGAACCCGCGACGCTTCAATCCGATCACGTTAAGCCCGTCGAGACGGGCATGCGCTCCGTGCGCGATCGCGTAGGGAATGATGTCTGACACGACGGCGGTGATGCCTCCGATGAAGGCATGACGACCGATCCTGGAGTGCTGGTGCACGCCCGAAAGCCCGCCGAGAACGGCGAATTCCCCGACCGTCGAATGTCCGCCGAGCGTGGCGTGATTGGCCATCGTCACCTTGTTGCCGACGATGCAGTCATGCGCAATGTGGGCGCCGACCATGAAGAATCCGTCGTCGCCGACCCGGGTCTCACCGCGGCCGACACCGGTCCCGGCATGCATCGTCACATGTTCGCGCAGGATGTTGCGATTACCGATCCTGAGATGGGTCTTCTCGCCCTTGTACTTGAAGTCCTGCGGCGGACCGCCCAACACGGCATAGGGATAGACGAGGCAGTCGGTCCCGATCTCGGTATGACCGAGCACGGTGACATTGTTCATCAGCCGCGTTCGCTCGGCGATCACCGCATCCTTGCCGATATGGCACCATGCGCCGATCTCGCAATCCGCACCGAGCTGGGCGCCATCTTCGACGATGGCCGTTGGATGAATGCGGGCGGTCATACGGTCGGGCCTCCCTTGGCCGCGAAATCGAACTCGGCGACCAGAGCGTCGCCGACGAAAGCCTTACCATGAAACTTGAATATGCCGCGCCGGCTGAAAGAGACTTCCACCGGCATGCGAAGCGTGTCGCCGGGCAGCACCGGGCGACGGAAGCGGACACCGTCTATGCCCATGAAATAGATCGCCGTCTTGGCCGGATCGGCATCGAGTGTGGCCGACATCAAAAGCGCGCCGGTCTGCGCCACGGCCTCCACGATCAGCACGCCCGGCATCACAGGATTGCCCGGGAAATGCCCCGGAAAGAAGGGCTCGTTCACCGTGACATTCTTGATGCCGACGACGGAGCGGCCGGCGATGTAGTTCTCGGCCCGGTCAATCAGCAGGAATGGATAGCGATGCGGGAGACGGGCGAGGATTTCCTTGGGGCCGATCTCCTGCCCGGATTCGTGTTCTGTCACGTGTCTTTCCCGCGCTTCGAGGAGCGCCGTTTAACGCCTGACTTCATGCGAATCCAGGCGATCTGCTTCAGATGCTGTTTGTGCGGGATCGCCGGGACACCGCCCCAGGTTTCTCCCGCCGGCACGTCTGCGAGCACGTTCGAACCGGATGCGAGAACGGCATCATCGCCGATGACGGCATGGTCAAGCACCGCGACACGCCCGCCAAACACGACATTCTTCCCGAGGATTGTGCTGCCTGAGACCGCGCCATAGGCCGCGAGGATACAGCCATCGCCGAGCACGGCGTTGTGGGCGACGTGGCAGAGATTGTCGAACTTGCAATGGTTTCCGATCACGGTCGGGCCGAACATGCCCCGGTCGACGCCGCAGACCGCGCCGATGCGAACACCATCACCGATCCGCACCGAACCGAAATGCGGCATCTCGACCGGGTCAGATGGCGTCTGCGCAATGCCGAATCCGGCTTCCCCGATCACGCTTCCCGAATGCATGTCGAAATCACTGCCGATATCGGCGCAGATGATCGTGCAATTCCCGCCAATCGTTGCGCGGGGTCCGATCGTCACACCGGTTCCGATCACGCAATTGGGGCCGATCCGGCTGCCCGCCCCGATTTTCGCGCCGGCACCTATCGCCACGCCCGGCCCGAAGCTGCAGCCCTCCCCGATTTCAGCAGTCGGGTCGATCCATTCCTCCGATGTCGTCGGCGGACGCAGCCGGAACAGATGCTTCGCCGCCCGACCGAATGCCGGGCGGGGCTGGTCGGCGACAATCGCCGCAACACCGGCCTCGACCGCAGCCGCTTCCGCGCTCGGTGGAATGACGAAGACCGCGCCTTCCGGTAGCTGCGGCAGCGGTCCGGGCGGCAGACGCTCGATATAGGTCAGCGCCCCGGCACGCGGCGCAGACAGCGGTGCGACTCCCTCGACCGGCAGGGAAAGGGGCGCGCCCGATGCCGGACGCGCCCCCGCCAACTCTGCCAGTGACTGGAGAGAAACCGGACCCAGCTTCTCGAAGAAGCGCGGATCGAGCACCCCGTTCGTCACCCGACTGATTACTGCTGAGCCGGTTGCTGTTCGCCTTGCGGCAGACGCACGCGGTTCACCGCGGTCGTCGGCAGGCGCTGGTTCAGACGCTCGATCACCGAGTCGGAGATGTCGATTGCCGGATCGGCATAAACCACCGCGCTGCGGTCGATCAGGATCTGCGCGCCACGCTCGGCGACGACTTCCTGCAGAACCGCCTGAAGCGCTTCCAGAACCGGGCGCATGGCCTGGCGCTGGGTCGCCTGCAATTCCTGGGCGAGGCGCTGACGCAGGGCTTCCGCCTGCTGGGCCTGGGCGTTGAGCGTCTGGATGCGCTGCATCAGGTCCGGACGGGCCTGGATCGCTTCCGGCGTCAGCGACGCGGTTTCGGCGTTCAGACGGTCGCTTTCTTCCTGGATCGGCGTCAGGAGAGCCTGAAGCTCGCCATCCATTTCGGCGCGGATCGCCTGCATGCGGGTCGCGATGTGCTGACCCACCTGGCTGTCCGCAACAATGCGTTCCTCGTTCATGATGAGGATGTTGGTCTGCGCGTTGGCCGGCGCAGCCATCGCGATGAGCGCCGCGGTCAACGCAACGATCAGGGCGGGGAGGTGTTGAACTTTCATGTGATCAGAATCCTGTACGTGTGCTGAAGCGGAAGAATTCGGTGCGGTCGTAGTCCTCGTTCACGAGGGCCTCCGCAATATCGAAGCGGATCGGACCGAAGGGCGAGTCCCAGAAGACGCTGACGCCTGCGGAGACCCGCGGTGCCAGTTCGTCGACGGTGAAAGCCGCGCCGGTGACTTCATCGATGCTGCTCTCTTCGTCGAGCAGACCCACCGTACCGAAGTCGGTAAAGGCGCTGGCGCTGACCCCGTACTCCTCGGGCAGGCCGAGCGGGAATGTAACTTCCAGAGTGCCGATCGCATAGAGGCGGCCGCCGAGCGCGTCACCCGCGCGCAGCGCGCCGGTTGTTGCATCGCGCACCACGACACGCGGACCGACACCGGCGGTTTCGAAGCCGCGGAAGGAGTTGCCGCCCTTGAAGAAGCGGTCGTTGATGCGGACGTCGTCGCCGCCCCATCCGAGAACGAAGCCCGACGAGAAGGTGAATGACGCAACCACATCCTCCCAGATGCCGCGATAGACCGAGCCCACAGCCTCTGTGCGGACATAGCGAACATCTCCGCCAAATCCGGCGAAAGATTGAGTGAATTCCGCCCTAAATCCGCGCGTCGGTTCGATCGGGTCGTTCGTGCGGTCCCACCGCAGCGTGTAACCCGCCACGGACGTGATGCGTTCACCGGCCTGCGAGCGCAGCGCGGTGTTGGCACCGGCGAACACCTGAACGTCATCATTGCGCAGCGTATAGGTCAGACCCAGTTCCGAGGAACGGGTCACCGGGAAGCCGGCGCGAAGACTGAAGCCGGTCGATTCGGTCTGGAAGTTCGCCTCTCGGGCGAAGTCCGACCGGACCTGGAAGAGGTCGAAACCGGCCGCCATGTTCCGGCCCAGGAAGCGCGGCTCGGTAAAGCGGATGTCGACCTGCTGGCGGCGAGAGGACGCCGAGATGCGCAAGCGCAGGAATTGTCCCCGGCCACGCAGGTTGCGCTCGGAGATCGACAAATCGATCAGGAATGAGTCGGTCGAGGAGAAACCGGCACCAAATGCCAGTTCGCCGGTCGGCTGTTCGGTAACCTGAACGGACAAATTGGCGCGGTCGGGAGAATTGCCCTGCGCCTCGACGATTTCCACTTCCTCGAAGAAGCCGAGGCGGCGGATACGGGCGCGCGAGCGGTCGATCAGGACGCGGTTGAAGGCATCGCCCTCAACGAGTTCCATCTCGCGGCGGATCACATAGTCGAGCGTCCGTGTATTCCCGACCACGTCGATGCGGTCGATGTAAACGCGCGGGCCTTCGTCGATGACGAATTCGACGTTCACGGTGCGGCTGTCGCGGTCCCGGTCAAGGCGCGGACGGATGGTCACGAAGGCATAACCCGACGAACCGGTCGCAAAGGTCAGCGCATCGACGGCTTCCTCGATCGCGTCGGCGCGATACAACTCGCCCGATTGCAGCGGCAGAACGCCCTGCAGGAATTCCTCCGAAATGTCCGGCAACTGGCTGTTCACCGTGATGTCGCCGAAGGTGTAGACGTCGCCCTCATCCACGGTGAAGGTGACGTAGAAATCCTCCTGGTCCGGCGTCAGTTCGGCGACGGCCGATACGACGCGGAAGTCGGCATAGCCTTCGTTCTGGTAGAACTGGCGCAGCAGCTCGCGATCATATTCGAGGCGATCCGGGTCGTAATTGTCATTCGACGAGAAGAAGCGCCACCAACGTGATTCCTCGGTCACCAGTTCGCCGCGCAGGCGGCGGTCCGGGTAGCGCTGGTTGCCAATGAAGTTGATGCGCCGGATCCCGGTCACGGGACCTTCGGAGATTTCGAAAATCAGATCGACGCGGTTCTGCGGCAATTCCGCGATGCGCGGGGTGACCTGCGCGGCGAACCGGCCGGACCGGCGATAGACCTCGATGATGCGCTGCACGTCGGCCTGCACGCGGGCGCGCGTGAAGATCGCGCGCGGCTGGGCCTGGATTTCCTCGCCGATGCGTTCGTCGTCGAGCGTGCTGTTCCCCTCGAGAATGACGCGGTTGATGATCGGGTTTTCCGCGACATAGACGACGACGATGCCGCCGCGATCCTCGATTCGCACGTCCGAGAACAGGCCGGTGGCGAACAGGGTCTGGATCGACAGGTTGACCGAGCGCGCATCGGCGACCTGGCCCGGCTGGATCAGCAGGTAGGATATGACGGTATCCGCCTCGACGCGCTGATTGCCCTCGACGAGGATCTGCCGGACGGGCACTTGCTGCTGCACCTGGGGCGCAGCCGGAGCCTGAGGCTCGACCTGGTCCTGCGCCACGGCCGGAGCCGCCAGCGGAGCGGCCAGCACAAGGGCCATGCATGCTTTACGAAGGAAACTCGGTACCATTCGGGGTCCGCCGTCGGATTGGCGCGATCAGAAGAAAACCGTCCGCGCGTAATTCAGATCATTCCAGGTCGCTACAAGCATCATCCCGAGGACGAGTGCAAGCCCCACGCGGAAGCCGATTTCCTGCATTTTTGCACTCATCGGACGCCGCGCGACGGCTTCGTATGCGTAATAGACCAGATGGCCGCCGTCGAGTATCGGGATCGGCAGAAGGTTCACCAGACCCAGTCCGATGGACAGGATTCCGGCGAGCCCGATCAGGTTCAGCGTGACGGTTCGGAGGCTCTCCGACGTGGTCTCACCGGATTCGAGGCTGGAATTGGCCAACTGGCCCGCCGCCGTGACAATGCCGATCGGACCGTTCAGCAATTCCGGAGATGCCCGCCCTGTAACGACGCGGCCTATGTAGTTGCCAGTCGAAGCGACGACCGACCAGACCTGTGACAGGCCAGCGCCGAGCGCTTCGACGGGTCCATAGCGAACGTAAATCACCTCATTGGTCCGCTCGAGACCGACCTGGGCGATCTGACGTTCGCCGCCATAACGGTCCGTGACAGTTTGAAGGCGCGAGGCAACCTCGATCTCGATCTGCCGTCCGTCGCGGTCGACAAGAAAGATTACTGGCTCGCCAGGACGATAGAAGAGTTCGGCCGTGATCTGGTTGAAGAAGCGGATGTCCTGGCCGTCAATGCTCACGACCCGGTCGCCGGGCTCGAATCCGGCTGCTTCGGCAGGCGAGCCGTCCTGTACTCCGGCGACGATCGGCGGATGTCCGCTGGCCCCGATCGACATCGCGAGGAATGTGAAAATCACGATCGCCAGGATGAAGTTCGCGATCGGACCCGCCGCCGTGATGAAGGCGCGTTGCCAGACCGGCTTGAAATGAAAGCAGCGCTCCGCGTCGGGCCCGATCTCGGCGCGCAGCTTCGCCAGCGCCTCCTGATCCGGAGCGCTCGCCGCATTCGCATCGCCGAGGAATTTCACATAGCCGCCGAGCGGCAGGGCGGCGACACGCCAGATCGTGCCCTTCCGGTCTCGCACCGCGAACAGGGTCGGCCCGAAGCCGAAGGAGAAGACTTCGGCATGCACGCCGCACATGCGGCCGGCATAGAGGTGGCCCAGCTCGTGAATCACGATGACCAGCCCGATCACGAAGACGAAGGCGATCGCCGTCACGGCGCCGAACTGAAAGATTTCCGCCATCGTCACTCCTATGCGCGCTTCGCGGTCAGACGTTTGACGACCCCGCGCGCCACATCGCGCGTGCGCAGATCGGTCGCGATCGCCTCGTCTATATCCGCAAAGCGTTTGGGAAGCGTTTCAGCCCCGTCCACTTCGTCCAGAGAGTCCGAAACCACTGCGATCATGTCAAGAAAGCCGATATGATCGTTCAGAAAGGTCTCGACGGCGATCTCGTTGGCGGCATTCAGGGCCGAGGTCATCCCCTCCCCGTGCATCAGCGCCGTACGCGCCAGCGCGAGCGCCGGGAAGCGCGCCTCATCGGGCTTTTCGAAATCCAGCTTCGCGATACGCGCCAGATCCAGCCGCTCGGCCGGCGTGCGCATGCGCTCTGGCCAGGCCAGCGCCGAGGCGATCGGAATGCGCATGTCGGGCGCGCCGAGTTGTGCCAGCACGCTGCCGTCTGAGTATTCGACGAGGCCGTGGATGATGGATTGCGGGTGGACGACGACCTTCACCTGTTCCGAGCGCAGATCGAACAGGCGGCACGCCTCGATCACTTCCAGCCCCTTGTTCATCAGGGTTGCGGAATCGATCGAGATTTTCGCGCCCATCGACCAGACCGGATGCGCCAGCGCGTCCTTGCGGGTCGCGCGCGCCATCTCGTCCAGCGACCAGGTCCGGAACGGGCCACCCGAAGCCGTGAGCGTGACGGAGTCGACATAGCCGCGGTGATCGTCGTCGAGCGCCTGAAACAGGGCATTGTGTTCCGAATCGACCGGCAGGACGGTCGCGCCGACGTCGCGCGCGCGGGTCATGAAGAGATCACCGGAACAGACAAGACATTCCTTGTTGGCCAGAGCGACCACCCGGCCCGGAGCCAACGCCGCCAATGTCGGAGCCAGCCCCGCCGCGCCGACGATCGCGGCCATGACCCAGTCGGCGTCGCGGGAGGCGGCCTCGACGAGGGCTTCAGGACCCGAGGCGGATGCGATACCGGTTCCCGCCAGCGCGTCCTTCAGTGCCGCAGCCTTGGACGGATCGGCAATGACGGCAATCTCCGGCCGGTAGCGCCTTGCGAGTTCGGCGAGCGCCTCAGCGTTCGAATTCGCGGTCAGGGCAACGATCTCGTACCGGCCCGGTTCTGCGCGGCCAACAAGATCGAGCGTCGCCAGTCCGACCGAGCCGGTCGCGCCAAGAATGGAGATGCGGCGCGCGCTCATGGCCAGATCCCCGGCAGGACAAGTCGGGCGAGGCCCGCCACGATGACGGCGAGCATCAGCGCGTCGACCCGGTCCAGCACGCCACCATGACCAGGAATGATCTGACCGCTGTCCTTGACGCCGAAGCGGCGCTTGAACAGCGACATGGCCAGATCGCCCGCGACCGAGGCCACGGCGAGCAGTCCGGCCAGAAGTACCAGCGGCGCCATCACGGTTCCGGTCGCTGCGGCAAAGCCCGCCCCCGCACCGCAACCGGCTGCGATCCCGGCGACGAACCCGGTCCAGGTCTTGTTCGGGCTGGCCTTGGGCCACAGTTTCGGACCGCCGAGCCAGGTGCCGACGAGATAGGCCGCGATGTCGGCCGCCCACACGACCGACAGCAGGAAGGCGACGGCAAGCAGACCGCCCTCCTCATTGCGCAGGATCACCAACAGGCCCGCAGACGCTGCGACGTAAAGCAGGCCGAACGGGCCGCGCCAGCGCCGCGCGGCAGGGGCGTCGCCGGGGAAGGTCAGGCCGATGGCGCCGGCGAGCGGCCAGGCCACGGCCCAGAACAGATCGACCTGCCCGGCAAACAGGATCGCCCCGGCCGCCGAGACCGAGGCGATGGCATAGCTGCGCGTCGGTGCATCGGGTTGGGCCATGCGCAGCCATTCCCACGCCATCGCTGCGGCGAAGGCAGCGACATAGGCGGTAAAGGCGGTCTCTCCGCGCCAGAGAAGAAAGACCGAGATCGGTCCGAGAACCAGCGCCGAGACTATGCGCGGCACCAGGGCCGGGTCGCGGCGGCGCGGCGGGCGCCCGGGCACGGTCTCAGCGGTCATCGACGCCCCCGAAGCGGCGGCGGCGCCGGCGGAACTCGCCGATCGCGCCCTCCAGATGCTCACGCCCGAAATCGGGCCAGAGCACGTCGAGGAAGACGAGCTCGGCATAGGCCGCCTGCCACAGCAGGAAGTTCGACAGGCGCTGCTCGCCGCTGGTCCGGATCACGAGGTCGGGATCGGGCAGGTCGGCGGAGTCGAGATGCGCGGCAAAGATGCGCTCGTCGATCGCATCCGCCGGCAGGTCGCCGCGAACCGCTTCGGCGGCGATCTGTCGGACGGCGCGGACGATCTCGTCGCGGCCGCCATAATTGAAGGCGATGTTGAGAAAGAAGCGTGAGTTGTGCGCGGTCCGGGTTTCGGCCCGGTCAATGATCTCGACCAGATCGTCGCTGAGCCCGTCGCGCCGGCCGAGAATGCGGATCCGCACGCCGTCATCGGCCAGGCTCTCAAGATCGGCATCGACGAAACGCCGGAGCAAGCCGAACAGCGCCTCGACCTCTTCGGCCGGGCGGCTCCAATTCTCGGTCGAGAATCCGAACAGGGTCAGGCAGGGCACGCCGAGATCCGCTCCGGAACGGACGACAGCGCGCACGGCCTCGACCCCCTGCTGGTGGCCAAAGGCCCGCGGGCGGCCGCGCGCCTTCGCCCACCGGCCGTTCCCGTCCATGATGATGGCGATATGGCGGGGGCCGTCCTCTGTCCGACCAGTGTCGGTCACGGGAATCCTCCCCGCATGCGGTCTGTCTAGACCTGCATGATCTCTTCTTGCTTGTGCTTCAGCGCCGCGTCGATCGATGCGATTGTTTCGTCGGTCATCTTCTGGACGTCGACCGATTCCGACTTGTGCTCGTCCTCGCTGATCAGGCCATCCTTTTCCGCCTTCTTCAGCTGCTCCATGCCGTCGCGGCGCACATTGCGCACGGCGACGCGGGCGTTTTCGGCATAGCCGCCGGCTGCCTTGGCCAGTTCGGCGCGCCGCTCCTCGTTCAGCGGCGGGATCGGAATCCGGATCATCGTGCCTTCAACGACCGGGTTGATGCCCAGTGCGGAATTGCGGATCGCCTTTTCCACCGCCGGAGCGAGATTCTTGTCCCACACCTGGATGGTGACCATGCGCGGCTCGGGCACGGATACGGTGCCGACCTGGCTGATCGGTGTCGGTGAACCATAGGCCTCGACCCGGATGGGATCGAGCAGCGCCGCGCTGGCCCGCCCGGTGCGCAATCCGCCGAATTCCTTCTTCAAGGCGTCGACGGCGCCTTCCATCCGGCGCTTCAGGTCTTTCTTGTCGAACTTATCGCCGCTCATAGCGAACCTCCCCGTTCGATTTCTAGCCGGCCGGCAGTTCCGGCCGCTTGCCGATCACCGTCGCGCGGCCCTGTCCGGCCAGAACGCGTGCGAGACCGCCCTTGTCATGAATGTTGAAGACGACGATCGGAATGGCATTTTCGCGCATCAGCGTGACCGCCGCCGCGTCCATCACCTTCAGGTCGCGCGCAAGCACTTCAAGATAGTCGAGCGTGTCATAACGCTCTGCATCAGGATTCTTGCGCGGATCGTCGGAATACACGCCGTCGACCTGCGTGCCCTTGAACAGCGCATCGCAGCCCATTTCCGCCGCGCGCAGAGCCGCAGCGGTATCGGTCGTGAAGAACGGATTGCCGGTGCCCGCCGCGAAGATCACGACGCGGCCCTTTTCCATGTGCCGGATCGCCCGGCGCCGGATATAGGGTTCGCAGATCGTGGTCATCGGGATGGCCGACTGCACCCGGGTCGGAACGCCGATGCGTTCCAGCGCGGTCTGCATCGCCAGCGCATTCATCACCGTGGCGAGCATGCCCATATAGTCGGCCGCGGCCCGGTCCATGCCCTTGGCCGCCGCGGACAGGCCGCGGAAGATGTTGCCGCCGCCGATGACGAGGCAGACCTCGACGCCCGACGTCACGGCCGCGGACACTTCGCGCGCGACGCGCTCGGCCGTGTCCATCTCGATTCCGTATTGCTGGCCGCCCATCAGGGCTTCGCCCGAAATCTTCAAAAGCACCCGCTTGTAGACGGGTTTGGCGACTTCGGGGTCGGTGGGGGAGCTGGAATCGGTCACGGCGCTGACACTAGACGAAGCGCGCCGGGGCGGAAACGCCCCGGCGCGGTATCGCTGTCGTTTTACTTCTTGCCGGCCATCGAGGCGACTTCCGCCGCGAAATCGGTCTCCGGCGCTTTCTCGACGCCTTCACCGAGGGCAAGGCGGACGAAGGCCGTGATCTTCACCGGACCGCCGACACTGGCTTCGGAGTCCTTCAGAAGCTGCTCGATCGTCTGGTCCGGGTTCATGACGAAGACCTGCTTCAGCAGCACGACTTCCTCGTAGAACTTGCGCAGACGGCCCTCGACCATCTTCTCGATGATGTTTTCCGGCTTGCCGGACTCGCGCGCCTGGGCGGCGAACACTTCACGTTCCTTGGCAATCGCTTCCGGATCAAGCTCCTCGGTCGAGACCGACAGGGCCGGAGCCGGCGATGCCGCCGCGACATGCATCGCGATCTTGCGGCCGAGATCGGCGAGCTTGGCCTGGTCGCCGGAGGATTCCAGCGCCACCAGAACGCCGAGACGGCCGACATTGTCGCCCGAGGCATTGTGGATGTAGCTGGCCACGACACCTTCGGACACCGACAGGACGGCCGCGCGGCGCAGCGTCATGTTTTCGCCGATCGTCGCGATCAGATTGGTCAGGTGATCGGCAACGACCGTACCGTCCTTTGTCTTCGCCGCTTTGAGCGCCTCGACATCGCCGCCCTCGGTCAGGGCCAGCGCGGCGAGGTCCGCCACCGCCGCCTTGAAGGTGTCGTTGCGTGCCACGAAGTCGGTTTCCGAGTTCAGCTCGATTGTCGCGCCGGTCTTGCCGTCGGACGACACCGCCACGCCGACGAGGCCTTCGGAAGCCACGCGGTCGGACTTCTTCGCTGCCTTCGACAGGCCCTTGGTCCGCAGCCAGTCGATCGCCGCATCGAGGTCGCCGCCGGTTTCGGTCAGCGCCTTCTTGCAGTCCATCATGCCCGCGCCGGTGCGCTCGCGCAGTTCCTTGACGAGGGCCGCCGTGATCTCAGCCATCGGTGTTCTCCTGTTTTCTCTGTCTGTGCGGAGGCCACGCCTGCCCGGTTGGCAGACGTGGCCCCGTTGAATCGGTTTGACGCAGCGAGCCTTATCGCCCGCCCATGTGACACTTACGCGTCGGCATTCTCGGACTTGGTTTCGGCTTCGGCGTCGGCTTCGACCATCTCGGCTTCACCCGCATCCTCGGCGGTCAGTGCCGGTTCGACCGGGTTTTCCGACTCGCCGAGATCCACGCCCATGTTGACGGCGCCCTGCGAGATACCATCGAGGACGGCGTCCGCGACCAGATCGCAATACAGCGACAGCGCGCGGGCCGCGTCATCATTGCCCGGGATCGGGAAAGTGACGGCGTCCGGGTCGCAATTGGTATCCACGATCGCAACGACCGGGATGTTCAGCTTGCGGGCCTCCAGGATCGCGATCGCTTCCTTGTTGGTGTCGATCACGAACATCAGATCGGGAATGCCGCCCATATCCTTGATGCCACCGAGCGAGAGTTCGAGCTTTTCGCGCTCGCGGTTCAGGTTCAGCAGCTCTTTCTTGGTGAAACCCGACTGTTCCGGATTGTCGCCCTCAAGGAGCGATTCCAGTTCGCGCAGCCGCGCGATCGAGTAAGAGATGGTGCGCCAGTTGGTCAGCGTGCCGCCGAGCCAGCGGTGGTTCACATAATACTGCGCGCAGCGCTTGGCCGCCGTCGCGACCGGGTCGGACGCCTGACGCTTCGTGCCGACGAACAGGACGCGGCCGCCCTTGGCCGCGACTTCGCGGATCTGGACGAGCGCCTGGTGCAGAAGCGGAACCGTCTGCGACAGGTCGATGATGTGGATGCCGGAGCGCTGACCAAAGATGTAGTCGCGCATCTTCGGGTTCCAGCGGTGCGTCTGGTGACCGAAGTGAGCGCCAGCCTCAAGCAGTTGGCGCATGCTGAAATCAGGGAGTGCCATCGTCGTTTATCCTTCTCCGGTTGGCCTCCGTGGAACAGGGTCCCGGACCGAATGGACCGGAACACCGGAATGGGCGAACGGGATGTCTCCCCGAAACGTCCGTGTTCCACGTGCGTGATGGAGCGGGCTTATACGCGGGATGGGTGAAAACGCAAGCGCGACGCGGCTCCCGCCCGCAGTCACGCTCGCCACGCCCTGCCCCGCGCCACCGGCTTTAGGAAACCGGTCAGACGAGTTCGACGCTCTCCACGCCGCGCACAGCCTTGATCGCAGCCTGCACAACGGCATCGCAGGGCATGCGCCGAGGCAGTTTCAATTCAGCCTCGCGCCCATGGGCGACCGGAAGAACAAGGTGAACCTCCCCGCCCTCCCCGCCAGCACGCGCGGCCGCGCGCTCCAGCCGGATGCGCACGCCCTCGAGGGCTTCCGGCGACAAGCGGATTCGCATGCCGGCCGCCATCGGCGCGGCATCAAGCGTTTCCACGCTGTCGGCAAAGAAGCGTAGCTCCTCGTCGCGGCTGTCAACGCGTGTGGTCACGATGACCGACGCCCCGGCCTCGAGCGCGTCGCGCGCATGCCGGAGGGTTTCGGGCGGAACGAGGATTTCGAACTCGCCGGTCGGGTCCGACAGGGTCACGAAGGCAAACCGCTCGCCGGACTTGCTCGACACGCGTTCCTGGCGGCGGCGGACAACGCCGGCCATGCGCAGCGCCGAGGCCCCCTCCGCGACGCGCGCCTGGGCATCGGCGTAGAGCACCACGCCGCGCGCGGCGAGCGCGTCGGTCTGGTCGTCGAGCGGATGGCCGGACAGGAAAAAGCCCACCGCAGCCAGCTCGTTGTCGAGCCGCTCGGTCGCAATCCAGGGATCGCATTCGGGCATTGGCGGATGCGCCAGCCCGCCATCGCTCGGCGCGGCACCGCCGAACAGGCTCGACTGCGCGCTCTCGCGCTGCTCGAGCGCCGTATTCGACAGTGACATGAGCACCGGCGCGGCGGCGAAGGCCTTCGCCCGGTCCGGTTCAAGACTGTCGAATGCCCCGGCACGGGCGAGGTTTTCCATGGTGCGCTTGTTGACGAGCTTGGGATCGACGCGTTCGGCAAAATCGTAAAGGTCCCGGAACGGACCGCCCGACCTGCGGATCTCGACGAGATGCTCCATCGCGGCGAGCGAAACGTTACGGATCGCGCCGAGGGCATAGCGAACAGAACCGTTCTCGACCGAGAAATCGGCCTGGCTGGCATTCACGTCGGGAGGCAGGACGGTGACCCCGATCTTGCGCGCTTCCTGGAAGAACAGGGCCAGCTTGTCGACATTGCTGCGGTCGAGGCTCATCAGTGCAGCGAGGAATTCCACGGGGCGGTGCGTTTTCAGCCAGGCGGTGCGGTAGGCGATCGCGGCATAGGCCGCAGCGTGCGACTTGTTGAAACCGTAGCCGGCGAACTCGTTGACGAGTTCGAAAATGTGGGCCGCCTTGCCCTCGCTGACCTCGCGTTCGACCGCTCCTTCAATGAAGCGCACGCGCTGGCGGTCCATCTCCTCCTTCTTCTTCTTGCCCATGGCGCGGCGCAGGAGGTCGGCTTCGCCGAGCGAGTAACCGGACAGGATCTGGGCGATCTGCATCACCTGTTCCTGATAGATGATCACGCCATAGGTTTCGGACAGGACGTCCTGCAGCTTCGGGTGAAGATAGTCGACCTTGGCGCGGCCGAATTTCCGGTCGACATAGACGTCGATATTCTTCATCGGACCGGGACGGTAGAGCGAGATGAGCGCGATCAGATCCTCGATCTGGTCGGGCTTCATCTTCTTCAGCGTGTCGCGCATGCCGGTGGATTCCAGCTGGAACACACCGATCGACGCCCCGGTGCCGAGCATCTCGTAGACACGCGGGTCGGCAAAGCCGTCGGCATCGAGGTCCGGCACCTCCTCGCCCTGCAATTCGATATATTTCAGCGCGCGGGCAATGACGGTGAGCGTCTTGAGGCCGAGGAAGTCGAACTTCACCAGGCCCGCCGGCTCGACCCATTTCATGTTGAACTGGGTGGCGGGGATGTCGGACCGCGGGTCGCGATAGAGCGGCGTCAGTTCGACGAGGCTGCGATCACCGATCACCACGCCGGCGGCATGGGTCGAGGCGTTGCGGTAGAGACCTTCGAGCCGGAGCGCGGTCTCCAGCAGTTTGGCAACGGCGGGGTCGTCGTCGCGCATCTGCTGCAGCTTGGGCTCGCCCTCGATCGCCTGCGACAGCGTCACCGGATTGGCCGGGTTGGCGGGGACGAGCTTGGCGATGCGGTCGACGAGGCCGAGCGGCAGCTGCAGCACGCGGCCGACATCGCGCACGACGGCGCGCGCCTGCAGCGTGCCGAAAGTGATGATCTGGGCGACATGGTCGGAGCCGTAGCGCTCCTGCACATAGCGGATCACCTCGCCCCGGCGCTCCTGGCAGAAGTCGATGTCGAAGTCCGGCATCGAGACGCGTTCGGGATTGAGGAAGCGCTCGAACAGCAGGCCGAAGCGCAGCGGGTCGAGGTCGGTGATGGTCAGCGCCCAGGCGACCACGGAGCCGGCACCGGACCCCCGGCCCGGGCCAACGGGAATGTCACGCGCCTTCGCCCACTGGATGAAGTCCGAGACGATCAGGAAATAGCCCGGAAAGCCCATCTGGCGGATCACGCCGATCTCGTAATCGAGCCGTTCGCGGTATTCCGCTTCCGGCGCCGCCGGTTCGATCGTTTTCAGCCGCTCGGTCAGACCTTCATGGGCCCGCGCGGCCAGCTCGTCGGCCTCGTCGCGGCCGCCGGCCGTCTCGAAACGCGGCAGAAGCGGCGGCGAAGTTACCGGGCGGAAAGCGCAGCGCCGCGCGATCTCGATCGTGTTATCGAGCGCTTCTGGCAGATCCTCGAAACGTGAGACCATCTCTTCCGCGGTGGCGAAATGGTGGTCCGGCGTGACGCGCCGGCGATCCTCGACGGAGAGATAACTGCCTTCCGAAATGCACAGGAGCGCGTCATGCGCGGCATGCATGGACGGGTCGGGGAAATAGGCTTCGTTGGTGGCAACGAGCGGCAGGTCGCGGGCATAGGCCTGTTCGACCAGCCAGTGTTCGGCCTCGAGCTCCTCGCGGCGGCCATGACGCTGCAGCTCGACATAGAGCCGGTCGCCGAAAATCGCCTGAAGCGTGGACAGAAACTGATCGGCGTCGCCCGTGCGGCCATTGACGATGAGCCGGTTCAGCACGCCGTCCGGACCGCCGGTCAGCGCGATCAGGCCCTCGCCGTGCAGTGTCAACCGTTCGACCGTGATGTGGGGCATGTCGGTCGGGCCGACATCGAGGAAGGCGGCGCTCGAAAGCGCCATGAGATTGCGGTAGCCGGCCTCGCTCTGGGCGAGGAGGACAATCGTTCCGTCCGGTTCGATGCGCTCGCCGGGCCGGCCTTCGAAGACCGCGAGCGAGAGCGTGCAGCCAACGATAGGCTGAATGCCCGACCCGGCCATGGTCTCGGAGAATTCCAGTGCGCCGAAGAGATTGTTGCTGTCGGTCAGCGCCACCGCCGGCATGGCGTATTCGGCGCAGAGCGAGGCCATGTCCTTGATCTTGATCGCCCCCTCCAGCAACGAGTACGGCGAGCGCGTTCGCAGATGGATGAAGGCGGGCTGACCGGTGGTGGGCATGGCGTGGTGAGCCTCTTTCGGCGCGGGAGAAGGCGCGCCGTTCAGCGCGCCCCCGAGTCAGCCGCGAGACTAGACGATGGCGGGCGCGGAAAGAACCGATCCCCACACCAGAACGACCCAGGAAAAACCCACAAGGGCGATGGCGGCGGAAATGTCGGCGATGGTGCGGCGCATGGTGAACTCCCCTGTCCTGACATTGTGTTTCACAGTTCGTGTTTTGTTCTTTTTCACGTTTTGTTCCGCTCGTCAACTGGAAACGAACCGGCCCGGAAAAATCGTGGATATCAGGCGGCGGGGTGTTCGATCCCGGTCCAGGGAATGACACGGCCCTCGCGCAGGGTGATGGCACGATCCATCCGGTCGGCCAGAGCGAGGTTGTGAGTGGCAACCAGAGCGGCAACCCCCTCCTCGCGGGCGGCCCGGAAGAAGGCCTCGAAGACGGCATTCGACGTCCTGGGGTCGAGATTGCCGGTCGGTTCGTCAGCGAGGATGATGCGCGGCTTGTTGGCGAAGGCGCGGGCGATGGCGACGCGCTGCTGTTCGCCGCCGGACAATTCGGCCGGCCGATGGTCGGCGCGCTCGGTCAGCCCCATCAGGCCGAGCAGGCGATCGGCTTCTGCGATGGCCGACTTGCGAGACTTTCCGGCGATCAGTTGGGGCAGGACGATGTTCTCGCGCGCGTCGAATTCCGGCAGCAAATGGTGGAATTGATAGACGAAGCCGATCATCGACCGGCGCAGCGCCGTGCGCTCGGAATCCTTCCTGGTCAGCCCGTCATGCCCGGCGACGGTCACCGTCCCGGCCTGCGGCTCCTCCAGCAAACCGGCGACATGCAGCAGCGAGGACTTGCCCGAACCCGACGGTCCGACAAGGCCCACGACCTCGCCCGGGACGAGATGGACTGTCGCATCCTTCAGGACGGTCAGCGGCTTGGCGCCCGCATAGGTGCGCTCGATGCCCTGAAGCGAGAGAACGGCCTCACTCATAGCGCAGCGCCTCCACCGGATCGAGACTGGCCGCGCGCCAGGCCGGCGGGATCGCCGCGAGGAAGGCCGCGCCGAGTCCGAAAATGGCCGCGAACATCACTTCCGCCCAGTCGAGACGAGCGGGCATGTTGACGAGGAAATAGACTTCCGGGTTCCAGATTTCCGTGCCGGTGACGAGCGAGACGAAGGCCTGAACCGCGTCGATGTTCACGACAAGGATGATGCCGAGCAGGATGCCGCCCACGGCCCCTACCCCACCGATCATCAGCCCGATCAGCATGAAGACCCGCATCACGCTGGCCTGCGTCGACCCCATCGTGCGCAGGATGGCGATGTCGCGGCCCTTGTTCTTCACCAGCATGATCAGGCCGGTCACGATGTTCAGCGCGGCGATGAGGATCACGACCGCCATGATCATGCGCATCGCCACGCGCTCGACCTGCAGCGCGTCATAGAAGCTGCGGTTCTGATCGCGCCAGTCCGAGATGATGCCGCGTCCGGCGACCGTATTCGTGATCTCGGCACGAAGGTCATCAAGGTCGTCGGGATCCTCGACGCGGATCTCGATCCGCTCGGGTCCGTCGAGCGCGAAGAAGAGTTGCGCCTGTTCCAGCGGCATGAAAACGACAATCTGGTCGAACTCGTAGATGCCGACGGAAAAGACACCGCCGACCTCATAGGCCTTGCGAATATTGACCATGCCGGTCGGCGTCACTCGGCCCGCCGATGAAATGAAGGGCACGACATCGCCGGGGATCACACGCAGCGCACGAGCGAGTTGCTGGCCCATCAGCACGACATCGCCGCCGTGCCGGCCTTCGCCGAAGCCGTCCATGCTGCCGAGCTGCAGCCCCGTATCCTCACCGGGTTCCGGCATGCCGGACACGCGATTGATCGAGAGGAGCTCTTCCCGGGTCAGGCCGATGACGCGGGCCGGGGCGGCATTGCCGTCCACATTGAGCAAGGCTTCGCCATTGATCCGCTGACCGGCACTGACCACGCCCGGGATGGCCGAGATTTCGGCGGTCAGCGTGTCAAGCTCGTCCTGGCTGAGGGCTTCCTGGTTGCCGTAAAGCTGCGGGCGGACATCAACATAGACATGCGACTGCACGCCAAGGAGCTGGCTCATCAGCTCGTATCGAAAGCCGTTCATGATCGACATGATCGTGATCAGGGCCGCGACGCCGAGCGTGATACCGAGGAAGGAAATGATCGCGATCAGGGCGATGCCGCCATCCTTCCTGCGGGCACCCAGATAGCGCAGGGCGAGCGTGAACTCGAAGGGGCTGAGCGGGTGCGCGCCCTTGCCGAGCCGCGCCTCAGCCATTCGAGAAGGCTCCTTCGGCGAGGCGTGCGATCGCGTCGTCGAGCGACAGTTCGTGGCGCTCGCCGGTCTTGCGGATTTTCACCTCGGCCTTGCCCTCTTTCAGACCGCGCGGGCCGATGACCAGCTGATACGGCAGGCCGATCAGGTCCATCGTCGCGAATTTCCCGCCCGGACGCTCATTCGTGTCGTCGAGCAGCGGCTCCTTGCCGGCGGCGGTGAGCGCGTCATAGGCCTTCGCGCAGGCCGCGTCGGTGTCGGTGTCGCCGGCCTTCAGATTGACGATGCCGACGCCGAAGGGCGCGACCGATTCCGGCCATATGATGCCGTTCTCGTCATGGCTGGCCTCGATGATGCCACCGACCAGGCGCGACACGCCGATGCCGTAACTGCCCATATGGACAGGCCTGGACGATCCGTCGGGATGGGTGACCTCGGCCTTCATGGCGTCGGAATACTTGGTGCCGAAATAGAAGATGTGGCCGACCTCGATGCCGCGGGCGGACAGGCGCTTGGCCTCCGGCACTTCGGCCTCGAAGCGCGCGGCCTCGTGCATTTCCTCGGTCGCGGCGTAGAGCGCAGTGCGCTGGTCGACGAGGTGCTGCAGATCGCCTTCGAAATCGACATCGCCCGGCGCGGCCATCTCGACCAGGTCTGAGTGGCAGAAGACCTCGCTCTCGCCGGTTTCGGCGAGGATAATGAATTCGTGGCTGAGATCGCCGCCGATCGGGCCGGTGTCGGCGCGCATCGGAACGGCCTTCAGACCCAGGCGGGCGAAGGTGTTCAGATAGGCGATGAACATCTTGTTGTAAGCTGCTCGTGCAGAAGCCTCATCCAGATCGAAGGAATAGGTGTCCTTCATCAGGAATTCGCGGCCGCGCATGACGCCAAAGCGGGGGCGGATCTCGTCGCGGAACTTCCACTGGATGTGGTAGAGCAGTTTCGGCACGTCCTTGTAGGAACGGCAATAGGCCCGGAAGATCTCGGTGATCATCTCCTCATTCGTCGGCCCGTAGAGCATCTCACGGTCATGCCGGTCGGTGATGCGCAGCATCTCCTTGCCATAGGCGTCGTAGCGATTGCTCTCGCGCCACAGATCGGCGGACTGGATGGTCGGCATCAGCAGTTCGACCGCGCCCGCCCGGTCCTGCTCCTCGCGGACAATCTGGGAAATCTTCTGCAGCACGCGGTGACCGAGCGGCAGCCAGGCGTAAATGCCCGCCGATTCCTGGCGCATCATGCCGGCGCGCAGCATCAGCCGGTGCGAGGCGATCTGCGCATCGGCAGGGGTTTCCTTCAGGACAGGCAGGAAATAGCGGGACAGGCGCATGGGAGGGGAAACCGTCGTGAATTGTTGCGTTGCACCAGCATTAGACGGCAGCGCGGGGCGGAGCAAGGCAAGCGTCATGTGCCAACGGGGAACCTGAGCAGACCGCGAAGGGTTGCACCTCCAATGGCAGCGAAAAACACCCCTCTCACCCTCGCCCAGCTGATCGGCGGCATGGCGACGTTCGGCTCGGCGACGCCCGTGTCGAAAATCGTGACGCAGGCCATGCCGGTCTTTGTCGGATCCTTCCTGCGGGTCGGGATTGGCGCGCTGGCGCTCGCGCCTCTGGCCTGGAGCAAGCTGGGCACGATCCGGGCGATGTCGCGCGGCGACTGGCTGCGCATTTCCGTCATCACGCTTTTTGGCATGTTCGGGTTTTCCGCCCTCATGCTCTACGGAATGAGCCTGGTGTCCGGCGTGGCCGGAGCCATCGTGATGAGTACCGCCCCGGCGGTGACGGCCGCAGCCTCCATGCTGTTTCTCGGCGACCATCCGACCTGGCGGAAGCTGACGGCGATCGCTCTGGCGGTATGCGGCGTGCTGGTCCTGCATCTGGGCGGTGGATCAAGCGGCGAGGCCGGTGGAAACCTCCTGCTCGGAACGATCCTCGTCTTCGCGGCGGTCTGCTGCGAGAGCGTCTACACACTCGTCGGCAAGACCGCGTCGGAGCGGGTTGATCCGGTGCTGGTTGCCTTCCTCGCGGCGGTGATCGCCCTGCCCGTCTTCCTGCCCTTCGCCATCTGGCAATGGCTCAGCTTTGACGTTTCAGACGTCGAGCCGGGTGCCTGGATGGCGCTCCTCTGGTATGGCGCGGGCACGCTCGCGCTCGGCAGCTGGCTCTGGTATGCGGGCGTGAAGAAGGCCGAAGGCGCGGTTGCCGCCGCCTTCATGGGCGTGATGCCCGCCTCGGCCCTCATTCTCAGCTATGTGCTGCTGGGTGAGCCCTTCCGCTGGGTGCACCTTGCCGGATTTGCCATCGTCTTTGCCGGCGTGCTCGTCATGAGCTGGGAGCACGCCAGAATGAGCCAGGACGAAACCGATCAGTAGCTGTCGAAGCCTTCCGGGTTCGGCAGGAAGGGGATGGCGTCGAGCGGGATCGGCTGGAACTCGATCAGCACGAACAGGACCAGCCAGACACAGCTGGCGATAACGGTCGTGAGCCACGCCTTCTTCTTGAGATCCGGCAGCACCGGCGCGCCGGGCTCGGTTCCCTCGACCACCTCGCCCTGCTCGGCCTGACTGCGCACGCCGAGCGGCAGTGTCATGAACAGGACGATCCACCAGGTGATCAGGAAGACGACGAGGCCGGTGACGAAGCCGATGCCTTCACTGGGCAGGAAGAGTTGCGCCACCCAGAGGACGAAGGTCAGGGCGACGGCGAGATAGCCGAGTATGCGTCCCATCGTTCAATGCTCCGGTTTCGCCATCAGTTCGACGAGCACGCCATGCGTGTCCTTGGGGTGGACGAAGATCACCGGTACGCCGTGCGCGCCGATATAGGGTACGCCGGTACCCAGAACAGTGGCGCCGCGCTCACGCATGGCATCGCGGGCGGCGATGATGTCATCGACCTCGAAACACATGTGATGCTGGCCGCCCTTGGGGTTCTTTTCCAGAAACTTGTTCACCGGGCTGTCCGGTCCGAGCGGCTGCAGCAGTTCCAGCTCGGTATTCTCGATCGACACGAAGCAGACCTTCACGCCCAGCTTCGGGAAATCCTTCACCGGCGTGGCGGCATCGGCGCCGTAGAGCGCGGCATAGGTATCGCGGGTCGCCTCGATGTCAGGCGTGGCAATGCCGATGTGGTTGAGACGGCCGATCCGCATTTCAGACCTCTAGCACGGTGACGTCGACAATGGGCTTCTTGCCCCAGATTTTCGTGGCCTCGCGGCGCACATCGCGGCGCACGGCTTCCTCGATCATGTCGGGATCGCGCCGGTCGCGCTTGCCGAGGCGCTCGAACGCGCGCTCGGCCGCATCGGCGAGACCGTCGAGGAAGTCCTCGACCGAGTATTCGCGGTCTTCCGGCAGGCCGGCCGTGCGCACATCGGGTCCGGAGACCAGCTTGCCCGCGCCATCGACCGCCAGCGCCACGCCGATATAGCCGGCAAAGGACAGCTTGCGGCGCTCGCGCATGGCCTCGCCGTCGGCCGGCGTGATGAAACTTCCATCGACATGCAGGCGGCCGGACGGAACCTCGTCCACGACCTCGACGCCTTCGCGCGTGATACGGATCAGGTCGCCATTGCGCGGCGCGATGCCATGCGGCACCTGCATCGACTTGGCAAAGCGCGCATGCTCGATCAGATGGCGGCGTTCGCCATGGACCGGGATGGCGATGCGCGGCCGCGCCCAGTTGTACATGGCGCGCAATTCCTCGCGGCAGGGATGACCGGAGACGTGAATGTCGCGGTCGCTGTCGGTGATGACGTGGACGCCCTTGTCCGCCAGCTTGTTCTGAAGCTCGAAAATGCCGATCTCGTTGCCCGGAATGACGCGAGAGGAAAAGATCACCGTATCGCCCTGTCCCAGGGAGACGTTGCGGTGCGTGCCTTCCGCGATGCGTGACAGGGCTGCGCGCGGCTCGCCCTGGCTGCCGGTGCACAGGTAGAGGATTTTCTCGGCCGGGAAGTAGGCGGACTGTTCCTCGTCGATGAAGGGTTTGACGTCCTGCAACAATCCGACGGCCTTCGCCGCGGCGGTCATGCGGTGCATCGACCGGCCGACCAGGCAGACGCGGCGGTCATTGGCCTCGGCGGCGCGGATCGCGGTTTCGATCCGGGCGACGTTGGACGCAAAACAGGCGATCGCGACCTTGCCGGTGGTGTGCTCGCCGACCAGCTCGATCAGGTGTTTGCGGACCTCGCCCTCCGACCCCGATACGCCTTCGGAAAAGACGTTGGTGGAATCGCAGACGATGGCCAGCACGCCCTCATCACCGAGCCGGTTCATCGCCTCGACATCGATCGTCTCGCCGATCAGCGGATCAGGGTCGATCTTCCAGTCGCCGGTGTGCAGGATCAGGCCCTCCGGCGTGCGGATGGCAAGCGCGTTCGGCTCGGGGATCGAATGGGTCAGGGTGACGAACTCGATGTCGAACGGGCCGAGAGTCAGGCGGCCGGCGAGCGGAATTTCGTGCAGCTCGACCTCACCCAGAAGCCCCTTTTCCTTCAACCGGTCGCGCACCAGCCAGGCGGTGAAGGGCGTGGCGTAGACCGGGCAGCGGAAGCGCTCCCAGAGATGGGCGAGCGCGCCCATATGGTCTTCATGCGCATGCGTCAGAACGATGCCGAGCAGATCCTGCGCGCGCTCCTCGATATAGGCCGGGTCGGGCATGATGATGTCGACGCCCGGCGTCGTCAGGTCGCCGAAGGTCACGCCGAGATCGACCATGATCCATTTGCGCGCCTCTTCCGGCCCGTAGCCGTAGAGGTTCAGATTCATGCCGATCTCGCCCGAACCGCCGAGCGGTAGGAAGTAGAGGCCGTTGTCTGCCGGGTTCACGCCTGCCTGCCCTCGTTCCGCTTCCAGACTTCCAGCAGGCCGCGAATGGTCAGGTCGGCGTCGAAATGCTGGATTTCGGACGATGCCCCTTCGAACAGCGAGGCGACACCGCCGGTGGCGATCGCGGTCAGTGGCTGGCCGTATTCCTTGCGCACGCGGCGGATCAGCCCGTCGATCAGTTCGATATAGCCCCAATACACACCCGCCTGCATGGCGCCGACCGTATTACGGCCGATCACCCGGTCGGGGCGCTGGATCGCGATGCGCGGCAGCTGCGCGGCGGCAGTGTGCAGCGCCTGCATGGACAGGTTGATGCCCGGGGCGATGATGCCGCCTTTGAACACGCCGTCGGCGGAGATGACGTCGAACGTCGTCGCCGTACCGCTGTCGATGATCAGCAGCGCACCGTCATAGGCGACGCGGCCGCCAAGCGCGTTGACCAGGCGGTCGGCCCCGGCTTCCTGCGGGCGCTCGATATCGACGCCGATGCCGAGGTCCACGCCGGGTTCTCCGATCACCATCGGTTCAACATGAAGATAGCGCCGCGCCAGATTGCGCAGGTTGAACAGGGATTGCGGCACCACGGTCGAGACGATGCAGGCCGTCAGATCCTCGAACTTCAGACCCTGCAATGCCAGGAGCTGGGCCAGCCAGACCGCATGTTCGTCGGCGGTACGTGTGGCATGGGTGGCGGTGCGCCACTGGGCGCGCCAGTCCGTCCCGTCATGGACGGCAAACAGCGTATTGGTGTTGCCGCAATCGATCGCGAGAAGCATGGGCCAGCCTTTACCCCGGAATGCCGGGAAAGAATACGTCGCCCGCTGAGATAAGGCGGCGCTGTCCGTTCGCCATGTCGAGCCGCAGAGCGCCATCGGGCATCAGGTCGGCGAAAACGCCTTCCAGCGTCTCGTCCTGAAGCCGGGCGATGCAAGGCTCGCCAATCCCCCAGGCGCGGGCAAGCCAGGCATCGCGCAGCGGACCAAAGCCGTGCGTTCGCCAGCGCTCGAGCCAGGCCGAGAAGCTGGAAGAAATACGCTCGAGCGCAGCGTCCTGCGAGAGCACCCCGCCCTCCTCAGCGATGTCCGTCGCCGGACGTTCGACATCGCGCGGATGGCTGGCGAGGTTCAGCCCTATTCCGACGGCCAGCCAGAGCCCGCCGCCCGGTGCGCTGCCGGATTCCAGGAGCACGCCGCAGACCTTCTTTCCGCCGATCAGCACGTCATTCGGCCATTTGAGGCGGACGCGTTCGCGGTCGATCACCGCCTCGCAGGCTTCCGCCGCCGCCAGTGCCGCGGCGAAGGAGAGTTGTGCCGCTTCGCCCGGCTTCGCGTCGAGGACAAAGAGGCCGGTCGTGTAGAGATTGCCGGTCAGATCGGCCCATTGCCGGCCACGCCGGCCGCGGCCCGCGCTTTGCCGGCGCGCGGCGATCCACAAC
Source organism: Hyphobacterium vulgare (assembly GCF_042643335.1). Lineage (NCBI taxonomy): Bacteria > Pseudomonadati > Pseudomonadota > Alphaproteobacteria > Maricaulales > Maricaulaceae > Hyphobacterium > Hyphobacterium vulgare. The sequence continues at coordinate 31,541 of NZ_JBHRSV010000001.1, read as the reverse complement.
GGACCGCGTTCACCTGCCAGGGCACGGCGGCGGGCCTCCTCATTGGTGGAGTCGGTCTCGGCCAGCCATTCGGTGCGCACACCGCCCGGCATCGCGTCAGATCAGACCGATCGACGCTCCGCGCGCCCACAGGAAGACGATCGCCGCCACGGGAACCAGCAGAACGGTTGCGAGGCCCGACAGGTTCGCCACCAGACCGACCGGAGTCGGCGCCGTGACGAATTTCTGGGTCGGCTCGTTGAACCAGATCACGCGGACGATGCGCAGATAGTAGGCCGCAGCCACCACGCTCGCGAGCGCGGCGATCACGACCAGCCAGATCAGACCCGCCTGCACCGCGGCGTAGAAGATAAAAAGCTTGCCGAAGAAGCCGACCAGGAAAGGCAGGCCGCCGATCGAGAACATGATGCCGGTCATCGACCAAGCCAGGCCCGGGCGCGTCTGCGACAGGCCGGAGAGATCATCGACCTCTTCCACCATGCCCTCCGGTGTGCGCATGGCCAGGATCACGCCGAATGCACCGATCACGCCGACCATGTAGAGGATCATGAAGGCGAGTAGCGCCCACAGTCCGGTCTCGCTGGCCGCCGCGACGGCGACGAGCGCGTAGCCCATATTGCCGATCGAGGAATAGGCCATCAGGCGCTTGATGTTGTTCTGGGTCAGTGCTCCGAAGGCACCGACCGCCATCGACAGCGCGGCGATGATCCAGATCACCTGCTGCCAGCTGTCCACGGCATTGCCGAACGGTTCGTAGAGGAGGCGCGCTAGCAGGATCATCGCGGCCATTTTCGGCGCGGTGGCGAAGAAGGCCGTCACCGGTGTCGGCGCGCCTTCATAGACGTCCGGCGTCCACATGTGGAAGGGCGCGGCAGAGACCTTGAAAGCCAGGCCGCAGATCAGGAAGACGAGGCCGAAGACGAGGCCGACGGACGGGTCGTCGCCGACCGCAATCGCGATCTCGTTGAAACCGGTCGATCCGGAAAAACCGTAGACCAGCGACGCCCCGTAAAGGAGCAGGCCGGACGACAGCGCGCCGAGGACGAAATATTTCAGGCCGGCTTCCGAGGCGCGCAGGCTGTCGCGGTTGAACGCGGCCAGCACGTAGAGCGCCAGCGATTGCAGTTCGACGCCCATATAAAGCGATATCAGGTCGTTGGCCGATACCATCATCGCCATGCCGAGCACGGCGAGCGCGACCAGGACGGAGAATTCGAACCGGGCGAGGCGTTCCGCCTTCAGATACGGACCCGCGAGGAAGAGCGCGAGCGCGGCCGCGCCGCAGATCGCCACTTTCGAGAACAGGGCGAAGGGATCGAAGACAAAGGCGCCGCGGAACGCCGTTCCGCCAGCAACCGGGACGAGGAAAAGCGCCGCCGCACCCGCGGCCACCAGCAGTCCGATGGTCAGGAGAGAGACCCATTTCGCGGCCGTCTCGTCCTTCCTGATGAAGACGCCGACCATGAGCAGCGTCATCGCACCGACGGCGAGCAGGAGCTCCGGCGCAAGCAGCGTGAGGTCGGTGGCGAGTATGTCGTAGGTCACCGTCCGGTCCCCGTCAGTTGGCCGCGGCGGTGGTGGCCGCGGTGAAATCGGAAATCAGCTGGTTCACGGACGCGGCCGTCACGTCCGTTACCGGCGTCGAGAAGAAGCCGAGGAAGATCGTGCCGGCGACCAGCGGGATGAAGATGATCCATTCGCGCGTATTGATGTCGGTGATGGCTTCCAGCTTGGGATTGGTCAGTTCGCCGAACACCACGTTGCGATACAGGGTCAGCATGTAGACCGCCGAGAAGATCACGCCGAGCGCCGCGCCCATCGCCGTCCAGGTCGAGACCTGGAAGGTGCCGGCCATGGTCATGATCTCGCCGACGAAGCCCGAGGTTCCCGGCAGGCCGACATTGGCCATCGCGAACAGGGCGAAGATCGCGGCATAGACCGGCATGCGGTGCACCAGGCCGCCATAGAAGGCGATCTCGCGGGTGTGCATGCGGTCATAGATCACACCGACGCAGAGGAAGAGCGCGCCGGAGATCAGGCCGTGGGACAGCATCTGGAAGATGGCGCCCTGCACGCCCAGCTCGGTCATCGCGAAAATGCCCATGGTCACGAAGCCCATGTGCGCGACCGAGGAATAGGCGATCAGCTTCTTGATGTCGGTCTGACGGAAGGCGACGAGCGAGGTGTAGACGATGGCGATCACCGACAGGGCAAAGACCAGCGGCTGGAACAGCACGCTCGCGTCCGGGAACATCGGGATCGAAAAGCGCAGGAAGCCGTAGCCGCCGAGCTTCAGGAGAACACCGGCCAGGATCACCGAGCCCGCCGTCGGCGCCTCGACGTGCGCATCGGGCAACCAGGTATGGACCGGCCACATCGGCATCTTCACCGCGAAGGAGGCGAAGAAGGCGAGCCACAGCCAGGTCTGCAGATTGGCGGCGAATTCGGTCTCCAGCAGGACGGTGATGTCGGTCGTGCCCGCCTGCAGGAACATGGCGACCATGGCGACCAGCATCAGCACCGAGCCGAGCAGGGTGTAGAGGTAGAATTTCATCGAGGCGTAGACGCGGTTCGCGCCGCCCCAGACCCCGATGATGATGAACATCGGGATCAGGCCGCCTTCGAAGAAGATGTAGAACAGCACCAGGTCCAGCGCGCAGAACACGCCGACCATCATCGTCTGCAGGATCAGGAAGGCGATCATGTAGTCGGTGACGCGCTTCTTGATGTTCCAGCTCGCCAGGATGCAGATCGGCATCAGGAAGTTGGTCAGCAGGATGAACAGGACGGAGATGCCATCCACACCCATCCGGTAGCCGAGTCCGAATTCCGCGAACCACGGGATTTCCTGGTAGAATTGGAAGTCCGGGTTGGACGTGTCGAAGCCCATGACCAGCACAACGGTCAGGAACAGCACCGCCAGCGTTGTCATCAGCGACACGCCGCGCGCATTGCGGTCGAGCCAGGTCGAGTCCTCGGCGCGCATCATGAACTTCATCGCCGCCAGGAAGACCGCGACAGCCGCCGGGATGAAGGTGATCGCCGTGAGGATCGGGAGGGATTGGAAGATCGCGGTCATCTACTGCCCCCCGGCACCGGCAACGACCCACAGGGTCAGGAGAACCACGCCGATCAGCATGATGAAGGCGTAGTGATAGAGGTATCCGGACTGCACCTTGGACAGGCGGCGCGCCGCGTTCATGGCCGCACCGGCAAAGCCGTTCGGGCCAAAGCCGTCGATGATCCGGCGGTCGCCGACCTTCCAGAACAGGTCGCCCAGCTTCTCCGTGCCGCGCACGAAGATGAAGCGATAGGCCTCGTCGAAATACCACTTGTTGTACAGGAAGGCGTGCAGCGGTCCGCCGCGCGCGGCGATGCGGGCCGGCAGGCCTTCATGGCGGATGTAGAACAGCCAGGCCACGATGAAGCCGGTCACGGTCGCCACGAAGGGAGCGAACAGCACCCACATCGGCGGGTGGTGTCCGCCGCCGTGGTCGCCCTCGCCTTCGCCATGCGCGTCAGCCGGAGCGGCATGATCGTCCGCAACCTCGGCGCCGTGATCGTCACTTTCGGCGGCCACTTCGTCATACGGCGAGGTGTGTTGCTGGTCGCCATAGTTGGCGATGGCATACGGCCCCGGCGTCAGCGAGTCGCCCCAGAAGGCGAAGGAATCGCGTCCGACGAAGCTGTCCTTGAACGCCGCGCCGGCGAACACCGCACCGACCGCCAGCAGGATCAGCGGAACCAGCATGACAGGCGGGCTGTCATGGGCGTGGTCGAGCACTTCCTTCTTGCCGCGGTATTTGCCGTGGAAGGTGAAGAAGATGAGACGCCAGGAATAGAAGGATGTCAGCAACGCGGCGAAACAGCCGACCCAGAAGGCGATCATGCCGAAGGGCGCGCCTTCCTGCCCGGCCATGAAGGCCCCTTCGATGATCATGTCCTTCGAGAAGAAGCCGGCAAAGCCCCAGCCCAGAAGCGGGATGCCGACACCGGTCAGTGCCAGCGTGCCGATGATCATCAGCATCCAGGTCCAGGGCAGCGCGTGGCGCGTTCCGCCCATGTTGCGCATGTCCTGCTCGTCGTGCAGGCCGTGGATGACCGAGCCCGCGCCGAGGAAGAGCAGCGCCTTGAAGAAGGCGTGCGTGAACAGGTGGAACATCGCCGCGTCATAGAGTCCGAGGCCGGCGGCGAAGAACATGTAGCCGAGCTGCGAGCAGGTCGAATAGGCGATGACGCGCTTGATGTCGTTCTGCACGACGCCGATCGTCGCGGCGAACAGCGCCGTGATCGCGCCGATGACCGTCACCACGGTCGAGGTGTTCGGCGCGAGGTCGAACAGCGGCCAGCAGCGGCAAACGAGGAAGACGCCGGCCGTCACCATGGTGGCGGCGTGGATCAACGCGGACACCGGCGTCGGGCCTTCCATCGCGTCGGGAAGCCAGACGTGGAGGAAGAACTGGGCCGATTTGCCCATCGCACCGATGAACAGCAGGAAAGCGACCAGTTCGAGCGCCTGGAAGCTGGCCGGGCCGAAGGTCCAGACCGTGTCGACCATCGCCGGCGCCATGGCGAAGATTTCGTCGAACTGGATCGTGCCGAAGATGGCGAAGACCGCCATGATGCCGAGCGCGAAACCGAAATCGCCGACGCGGTTTGTCACGAAGGCCTTGATCGCCGCGTCATTGGCCGACTTCTTCTTGTACCAGAAGCCGATCAGCAGATAGGAGGCCAGTCCCACGCCTTCCCAGCCGAAGAAGAGCTGAAGGAAGTCGTTCGCGCTGACCAGCGACAGCATCGCGAAGGTGAAGAGCGACAGATAGGCAAAGAAGCGCGACCGGTGCGGGTCGTGGGCCATGTAGCCCCAAGAATAGACGTGGACGAGCGAGGACACGCTGGTCACGACCACGAACATCACCGCCGTCAGCGTATCGAGCCGGATCGACCAGGTCGCCTCGAACTCGCCGATCCGCATCCAGGTGGCGAGCGGTATCAGCTGTTCGTTGTGCTGGATGGCCACGTCGAAGAAGACGAAGACCGACAGGATGGCCGACAGGATCAGCAGTCCGGTCGTGATGGTCATCGCCGCGCGGTCGCCGATGAAGCGCCCGAACAGTCCGGCGATGATCGCGCCGACCAGTGGTCCGAAAACGATTATGACAGGCATCGGACGGCTAGCCCTTCATCATGTTGATGTCTTCGACCGCGATGTCGCCACGGTTGCGGAAGAAGACGACGAGAATGGCGAGACCGATCGCGGCCTCGGCGGCAGCGACGGTCAGGACGAACATGGCGAAGACCTGTCCGGCGAGGTCGCCGAGATAGGAGGAGAACGCCACGAGGTTGATGTTCACCGCCAGCAGCAGAAGCTCGATCGACATCATCAGGATGATGACGTTCTTGCGGTTCACGAATATCCCGAACACGCCGATCGTGAACAGCAGCGCCGCGACGGCGAGATAATGGGCGAGACCGATCTCAAGCATTAGCCAATCCCCTCACCCGATTTGATGTCCTGCAGTTCGACGGCGGTCTTGCGGTCGCGGCCGATCTGCACATGCGCCTGCTGGCGCTTCACATTCGGGCGGTGGCGCAAGGTCAGCACGATGGCGCCGATCATCGCGACCAGCAGCACCATGCCGGCGGCCTGGAAGAAGTAGACGTATTCGTCATAGATCAGGTGGCCGAGCGCCTGGACGTTGTTCATGTCGGCCGGTGTCGCCGTGACCTCGGATCGCGCGGCAATATCGGCGGCGTTCCAGGCCGAGCCGACCAGGATCAGCTCACCGGCCAGGATCAGCGCCACGAGACCGCCAAGCGGCAGATAGCTGAGGAAGCCCTGTTTCAGCGACGCGAAGTCGACGTCGAGCATCATCACGACGAAGAGGAACAGCACGGCGACCGCGCCGACATAGACGACGACCAGCAGCATGGCGAGGAATTCGGCGCCGAGCAGCACGAAGAGACCGGCCGACGAGAAGAAGGCCGTGATCAGCCACATCACCGAGTGGACCGGATTGCGCGCTGCCACGACGAGAAAGGCGGACAGGACCGCCACCGTCGCCAGCGCATAGAAGGCAATCACCTGAAGCATGGTTCGGCCTGTTCCTTACGTCCCCGCGCCCGCGCTTAGCGGTAAGGCGCGTCCAGTTCCAGATTGCGCGCGATCTCGCGTTCCCACCGATCGCCGTTCTCAAGGAGTTTCGCCTTGTCGTAGTAGAGTTCCTCGCGGGTCTCGGTCGCGAATTCGAAATTCGGACCTTCCACGATGGCATCGACCGGGCACGCCTCCTGGCAATAGCCGCAATAGATGCATTTGGTCATGTCGATGTCGTAGCGCGTGGTGCGGCGCGAGCCGTCGGCGCGCGGTTCGGCCTCGATCGTGATCGCCTGCGCCGGGCAGACTGCCTCGCAGAGCTTGCAGGCGATGCAGCGCTCTTCGCCATTGGCATAGCGGCGCAGTGCGTGCTGGCCACGGAAGCGCGGGCTGAGCGGACCCTTCTCGAAGGGATAGTTCACCGTCGGCTTGGGGCGGAAGAAATACCGCATGCCGAGGACGAAAGCGCCCCAGAAGTCCAGGAGCAGCGCGCCGCGGATGGTCTGTTCGATACGTCCCATCTCAGTTGGCTCCGTAAGCGATGTAGGCCCCGACGAGGACGACCGCACCAAGCGAGGTCGGCAGGAAGATTTTCCAGCCCAGACGCATCAGCTGGTCGTAGCGGTACCGGGGAACGAGGGCCTTCACCATGGCGAACATGAAGAAGAAGAACACCACCTTGATCGCGAACCAGAAGACCGGCGGGATCCAGGTGAAGGGCGCGAAATCGAACGGGGCGTGCCAGCCACCGAAGAAGAGGATGGTCGTCATCGCGCACATCAGCACGATGTTGAGATATTCCCCGATCATGAAGAGCAGGTAGGGCGTCGAGGAGTATTCGACCTGGTAGCCCGCAACAAGTTCGGATTCGGCTTCCGGCAGGTCGAAGGGCGGGCGGTTGGTTTCTGCCAGCGCCGAGATGAAGAACACCCCCGTCATCGGGATCATCACGAGGAACATCGGCCAGGGCAGCGAGTGCGCGGCCAGCAGATTCCAGTTCCAGAAGCCGCCCGCCTGCATGGTCACGATGTCACTGAGGTTCATCGACCCCGCGAACAGCAGGACGGTGACGATCACGAAGCCGATCGAGACTTCGTAGGACACCATCTGTGCCGCGGAGCGCAGCGAGCCCATGAAGGGGTATTTCGAGTTCGAGGCCCAGCCGCCGATGATGATGCCGTAGACGCCGAGCGAGGAAATCGCGAGCAGGTAGAGGACGCCGACATTGAGGTCGGCAATCACCCAGCCCGGCGCGACCGGCACCACGGCCCAGCCGATGAAGGCGAGGATGAAGGTGATCAGCGGCGCGAGCAGGAAGAGGACGCGGTCCGCGCCCGCCGGCACGACGATTTCCTTGAACACGAATTTCAGGAAGTCGGCGAAGGACTGAAGCAGGCCGAAGGCCCCGACCACGTTCGGGCCCTTGCGCATCTGCACCGCCGCCCAGACCTTCCGGTCCATCAGCAGGAGGAAGGCCAGCGACAAGAGCAGCACGACCATGAATCCGAGGACCTGGCCGAGCACCGCGACCGTGCCCCACACCGGGCCCCATTGCTGGATAAAGTCACCCATCGCGTCAGTCCCCGTCCCCGCCAGTGTCTGAATTCGCCGCGTCTGAATCGGTCGGGCCCGCGTCATCGCTTCCCGCTTGAGAGAAAGCAACGCCCAAGGCCACACCGAAGGCGGCACCGAGCGCCACGCCCATGGCGATATTGTCCATGGCAACGCCGATCGCGGTGCCGACACCGATGCCGATGGCGATGCCGGAACCGGCACCCTGGGCGGTGATGCGGGGTTTGCGTGCCATGCCCTACTCCGCTGCCTGCGCCGCGGGGGCGTGCTTCAGCGCCGAGCATTCGGCCATCGTCTTCGAGGCGCGCGCCACGGCGTTCGTCAGGTAGAAGTCCTTGACCGGCGACACGAAGGGCTTGTCGGTGACCTCGCCCGCCTCGCCGATCGCCGCCACGTCGAACGTGCCCGCGCTGGCCGAACCCGGCGCATGGTCGAGACCGCCCAGAACCGGGTAATCGGCGATCATCTTCGCGCGCAGCTGGTCGAGATTGTCGTAGGGCAAAGTGCGGCCGAGCTTGGCGGACAGGGCGCGGAAGATGGCCCAGTCCTCTTTCGCCTCGCCCTTCGGGAAGAGCGCGCGATCATTCATCTGCACGCGGCCCTCGGTGTTGACCCACATGCCGTATTTTTCGGTCCAGGCCGGTGCCGGCAGGATCAGGTCGGCGCGGTGCGCCCCGGCATCGCCGTGGTGACCAATATAGATGACGAAGGCGTCGCCCAACTCGGCGGTGTCGATCTCGTCGGCGCCCAAGAGCACGACGGTTTCCATGTCGCCCTTCTTGGCGGCCTTGAGGATGCCGGCCGTGTCCTTGCCGCCCTTGCCCGGCAGGAAGCCGAGATCAAGCGCGCCGACGCGCGCGGCGGCGGTGTGCAGCACGTTGAAGCCGTTCCAGCCCTCGGCGACAGCCCCGACCTTCGCGGCGAGTTCGCCCGCCGCGCGGAGCACCTTGCCGCCATCGGCGCGGGTCAGCGCGCCCATGCCGACAACGATCATCGGCTTCTTCGCGTCTTTCAGCGTCTTGATGAAGCCGGAACGCTTGCCGCCCAGCTCCGTCAGCGTCTTGCCGCCCGCGCCGAGATGTTCGTAGGGATAGGTCAGATCGGCATTCTCGCCGATCACGCCGACCTTGACGCCGCGCTCCAGCCAGGCGCGGCGGATGCGGGCGTTGAGCACCGGCGCTTCGAGGCGCGGATTGGTGCCGACCAGCAGGATGGCATCAGCCTCGTCGATGCCGGCGATGGTCGAGTTGAAGAGGTATTCCTCGCGCGCGCCGCCGCCGATCTTCGCGCCGTCCTGGCGTCCGTCGATCGAGGTCACGCCGAGTGAGGTGAAGAGGTCTTTCGCGGCCTTCAGGTCTTCGAGCGCGCAGAGATCGCCGGCGATGACGCCGATCTTCTTCGCATCACCCGACAGCTTGTCGGCGGCGATCTTCAGAGCCTCGTCCCAGCCGACCGGCTGAAGCTTGCCCTTCACGCGGGCATAGGGCTTGTCGAGGCGCTGGCGCTGCAGGCCGTCCCACACGAAGCGGGACTTGTCGGACAGCCACTCCTCATTGATGTCGTCATTGACGCGCGGAAGGATGCGCAGCACCGAGGTTCCGCGCACGTCGACGCGCGTCCAGGCGCCCATCGCGTCCATCACGTCGATGGTTTCGGTCTTGCGAAGCTCCCACGGGCGGGCGTTGTAGGCGTAGGGCTTGGAGGTCAGCGCGCCGACCGGGCAGAGGTCGATGACATTGCCCGACAGTTCGGAATGCACCGCGCTTTCCAGATAGGTCGTGATCTCGGCATCCTCGCCGCGATTGATCATGCCGATCTCCGGCGAACCGGCGACTTCGGTCACGAAGCGGACGCAGCGCGTGCACTGGATGCAGCGGGTCATGATCGTGTTGATCAGCGGGCCCATATACTTGTCTTCGACGGCGCGCTTGTTCTCCGCGAAGCGGGTCTGCGGGCGGCCATACATCAGGCTCTGGTCCTGCAGGTCGCATTCGCCGCCCTGGTCGCAGATCGGGCAGTCGAGCGGGTGGTTGATGAGGAGGAACTCCATCACCCCTTCCCGCGCCTTCTTCACCATCGGTGACAGCGTGTTCATGGCCGGCGGTTCACCATTCGGCCCGCCGCGCATGTCGCGCACATTCATGGCGCAGGACGCGGCCGGCTTGGGCGCACCGACCAGCTCGACCAGGCACATGCGGCAATTGCCGGCGACCGACAGGCGCTCGTGATAGCAGAAGCGCGGGATTTCCCGGCCCGCCGCCTCGGCGGCCTGCAACAGCGTGTAGGAGTTCGGAACCTCGATCTCCTCGCCATCGACGATGATTTTGCGAAGGTCTTCGCTCATGCCGCAGCTTCCATTGCTTGAGTAGTTTTAGGCTCACGGAGCCAGAAGACGGTGCCCCATGCGAGGCCTGCGATGATCACCTCGGCCCAGAACGCTCCCCAGGTGAGGAGGTCGACTACAGCGTTCGCGCCATTGGTCAGTGCCGCGTAGCCGATGCCAATCACGACACCAGCGGCCGCCGCGATCAGAACACCCGATAGCGCCGCCGCGACAAGAGAACCAAACAGTTTTGCCGGGCTTAGCACGCGCGTCGCGGCAAACCAGACGAGGCCCAGACCGACGAAATACCCCGCCGCGCGGAACCCGAATTCCATCACCGGGTTGAGCGCTGCTATCGCGCGGTACTCGCCGCCAGCGATTCCACCGATTAACTCGGCATGCCGCCCGCCGCTGAGGATCAGCGTAACAAGCAAGCCTGCTGCTGCGGCGGCCAGAACGTATGTGATCAGCGTCCTCATGCAGGCAGCGCCTCCGCGCGGCGCGGCTCACGGAGCCAGAAGACGGCACCCCAGATCGCGCCCGGGATCGCAGCCAAGGGCAGTAACATCAACCCAGGGATAAGAGCGAAGAGCCCGAACTGAATTTCATTTTGATGATCAGCCGACCGCATCGTTTGAACGTGTGCAGCATATTCCGGTCCGAAGAGCGGAACGGTAAGCAACAGGGAAAACCCAGCAAAAACAGCACTCGATCTGATGATCGTCCACCAGGTGCGATTTCCCCAATTGAGGAAATGGCGAGCGCCTGAGGCAATAACGAACCAGATCAGTGAACCGGCGACAGCCCAAAGCCCGAACCAAAGCAACGCAAGGTCGGGCAAACGTTCAATCTGCCATGCCTCGGGACTCAGCCCGGTCAACATGCCGACTGTCATGGTCGCTGCGGCCAAAGCCGCCAGAACGTATGTGAGCAGCGTCCTCATGCGGGCTGCACCTCCGCGCGCCGCGGCTCGCGGAGCCAGAAGACGGTGCCCCAGATCGCGCCTTCGATCAGGCCAAGAACGATGAAAACTCCGACCTTGCTGAGTTCAATCAAGCCGGTCGCGACAAATGCAACAGAGCAGATGATCCGCGCAGCGAGACCAGTGGCGATGCCCGCCCCGACCAGATTTTCGGAGTCGATTTTCGGCCAATAGCGTCTCAGGACGGTCACGCCGAACCAACCGGTCACGCCGTAGGCAAGCGCAATCAGCAGGAAATTGCCGATTGAGGCGATCATTGCTTCGTAGATCCCGCCGGCCAGAATGTTCGGGGTGAAATCGAACAAGGTCGTCGACGCGTACAAGCGCGAACCAACGACAACCGCAAGCGGAACCGAAGCGGCGAGCGCTGCAATCACAACGGTCTTGATCGAGTAGCCTGAATTTTCCTGCCGATCACGCCGCGCCGCGAACCAAGCAATCGCCGCGAATACCAGTCCAATGATGACCGCCGTTGCCATCACCCAAGTCGAGCCAGACCATGCGAACAGGTTCGAATAGATGACCCCTTCCGAATGGCTGACGGCGCTCCAGTCATAGCTGTAGCTTCGCGCGGTCAATGCGACCGCGGCGTTTTGGGTGAAATACCACCCGAACCCGAAGGCCAAAGCCGCCAGAACGTATGTGAGGATGGTTCTCACGCGTCCCCTACTCCGCTGCCACGGCCGAAACGGCGACCGGCTTGCCGGCGCGATAGGCGTTGATGCGGGCTTCGATCTCGGGGCGGAAATGCCGGATCAGGCCCTGGACCGGCCAGGCCGCCGCGTCGCCGAGCGCGCAGATGGTGTGACCCTCGACCTGGCTTGCCACATCGAGCAGGAGGTCGATCTCTTCCGTCGAGCTCTCGCCGCGCGCCATACGCTCCAGAACCCGCCACATCCAGCCCGTGCCTTCACGGCAGGGCGTGCACTGACCGCAGCTCTCGTGCTTGTAGAAATAGCTGATCCGGGCGATCGCCTTCACCACGTCGGTGGACTTGTCCATGACGATGACGGCGGCGGTGCCGAGACCGGACTTCACGTCGCGCAGCGCATCGAAATCCATCAGCACGTCGTCGCAGATATCCTTCGGGATCAGCGGAACCGACGAGCCGCCGGGGATGATGGCCTTGAGATTGTCCCAGCCGCCGCGCACGCCGCCCGCATGCGTCTCGATCAGCGTCTTCAGCGGGATCGACATCGCCTCTTCGACATTGCACGGCTTGTTCACATGGCCGGAGATCGAGAAGATTTTCGTTCCCGTGTTGCCCTTGCGGCCGAAGCCCGCGAACCATTCCGCGCCGCGCCTGAGGATGGTCGGCGCCACCGCGATGGATTCGACGTTGTTCACCGTTGTCGGGCAGCCATAGAGGCCGGCATTGGCCGGGAATGGCGGCTTCAGACGCGGCTGGCCCTTCTTGCCTTCAAGGCTTTCGAGAAGCGCGGTTTCCTCGCCGCAGATATAGGCCCCGGCGCCGTGATGGACGTAGAGGTCGAAATCCCAGCCGTGGATGTTGTCCTTGCCGATCAGCTTCGCCTCATAGGCCTGCTTGATCGCGGCTTCGAGGCGGTTGCGCTCGTGGACGTATTCGCCGCGGATATAGATGTAGCAGGCGTGCGCCTGCATCGCGAATGAGGCGATCAGGCAGCCTTCGATCAGGAGGTGGGGATCATTGCGCATGATCTCCCGGTCCTTGCAGGTGCCCGGCTCGGATTCGTCGGCGTTCACAACGAGATAGTGCGGACGCGCACCGACTTCCTTCGGCATGAACGACCATTTCAGGCCGGTCGGGAAACCCGCGCCGCCGCGGCCGCGCAGTCCGGAGGCCTGGATATTGGAAATGATCCAGCCGCGGCCCTGGTCCAGCATGTCCTTCGTGCTGTTCCACGCGCCGCGCTGCTTCGCGCCTTCCAGGCCGAAATCATGCCGGCCGTAGAGGTTGGTGAAGATGCGGTCCCTGTCCTGCAGAAGCTGGGTCATTCGGGCGACTTCCCTGAGGATTTTCCAACGCGCGGCAGGACGATGCCGCCGATGATCGCGGTCACCATCGTCGCCATGGCAAGCAGGACTTCCGGAGTTCCGGTGGTGATGAACTCGTAGAGCCAGTAGCCGGCTAGTCCGAGCGAGACGAGGAGGACGACGATCTGGACGATCCGCATGACTACGCCTCCGCCTTGGCCGTGTTCGGCAGCTTGATGGTCTTCGCCGCCGAGCCGTCATAAAGCGACTTGTCGGTCAGCGTCTTCGCCTCGCCTTCCGGCGCGGAACAGTCGCGGCCATTCTGCGGTCCCGGCGTCACCGGCTTGCCGGCTTCGAGACTGTCGAGAATGGCTTCGAGGCTCTCCGCCGTCAGGTCCTCGTAATACTCATCGCCGTCCTTGTTCGAGATCTGGACCATCGGCGCATTGGCGCATGCGCCCAGGCATTCGACCTCGTTCCAGGAGAATTTGCCATCCTTCGAGACGACGCCCTTCTTGCCGATGCGCTTCTCGCAAACCTTCTTCAGATCGTCCGCGCCGCGCAGCCAGCACGGCGTGGTGCCGCAGAGCTGGACGAAGTGCTCGCCCGCCGGGGCGAGGTTGAACATGGTGTAGAAGGTCGCGACCTCATAGACGCGGATGCGCGGCATGCCGAGGCGTTCGGCGATATGCTGGATGGCGGGTTCCGAGACCCAGCCTTCCTGCTTCTGCGCGATCCACAGCATCGGGATTACCGCAGATGCCTTCTTGGCTTCCGGGTATTTGTTCAACCAGAATGTCACCAGCTTTTCGCTCGCCTTCGTGAAGGCGAAGCTGCCCGGTTGCTGGTCGGCAAGGCGGCGCACACTCATTGCGCGGCTCCATTCTCAGAATTGCCGGACGCGGGGACCGGCTGAATAACGTGCATGGTCTGGATGAGGCCATCCTCGACCGTGTAGATCGCGACGAGTTCGACACAAGGATTGTCGCGGCCGTCGAGGCAGAGCTGCTCCTCGTCGATAACGCGGTTGCCAATCACCGTGCGATGCGTGATGTCGGCGACGAGGTCCGGGCGCTCGGCGAAGCGCGCGCCCCAGATCTCCGCCACCGTTTCGCGGCCCTCGACCAGCACCTGGCCGTCGAGCGACAGGAAGGTGACGTCTTCGGCCATCGTCGCGAGGAAGGCACCCAGATCATGCGCATTGTGCGCATCGAGCGCCGCCTGCACGACCGCCTCGGCATCCGGCGTAAAGCCGTCGTCCTGGCCCCAGAGGAGCGTTATGGCTGCGAGGAATTCGATCACCGGTCGATTTCCCCGAACACGATGTCGAGCGAGCCGAGGATCGCCGAGACGTCAGCCAGCATGTGGCCGCGATTGAGATGGTCCATCGCCGCGAGGTGCGGGAAGCCCGGCGCACGGATCTTCACCCGGTACGGCTTGTTGCTGCCATCGGAGATCATGTAGACGCCGAATTCGCCCTTCGGCGCCTCGACACAGGCATAGGTGTCGCCTTCGGGCACGTGGAAGCCCTCGGTGTAGAGCTTGAAGTGGTGGATCAGCGCTTCCATCGAGCGCTTCATCTCACCGCGGCGCGGCGGCGCGAACTTTGAATTCTCCGGCAGGACCGGGCCGGCATTTTCCGGCTTGGCGAGCCATTCCACGCATTGCTTCATGATCTTGCAGGACTCGCGCATCTCTTCCATGCGGCAGAGATAACGGTCCCAGCAGTCGCCATTCTTGCCGACCGGAATCTTGAATTCGAGCTCGTCATAGACGTCGTAGGGCTGCGAGCGGCGCAGATCCCAGGCCATGCCCGAGCCGCGCACCATCACGCCGGAGAAGCCCCAGGCGAGCGCGTCTTCCTTCGACACCACGCCGATATCGACATTGCGCTGCTTGAAGATGCGGTTTTCCGTCAGAAGCGTGTCGATGTCGTCGAGCGCCTTCGGGAAGTTGTCGCACCACGTGCCGATGTCCTCGATCAGCTGCGGCGGCAGGTCCTGGTGAACGCCGCCCGGCCGGTAATAGTGCGCGTGCATGCGCGAACCGGAGGCGCGTTCGTAGAAGATCATCAGCTTCTCGCGCTCCTCGAAACCCCACAGCGGCGGGGTCAGCGCGCCGACATCCATCGCCTGGGTCGTCACGTTGAGGAGGTGGGAGAGGATGCGGCCGATCTCGTTGTAGAGCGTGCGGATGTATTGCGCGCGCTTCGGCACCGGGATGCCCGCCAGGCGCTCGATCGCGATGCAGAAGGCATGTTCCTGGTTCATCGGCGCGACGTAGTCGAGGCGGTCGAAATAGCCGAGCCCTTGCAGATAGGTCTTGTGCTCGAGCAGCTTCTCGGTGCCGCGGTGCAGCAGGCCGATATGCGGATCGACGCGCTCGACGATCTCGCCGTCCAGCTCCAGCACAAGGCGCAGAACGCCGTGCGCGGCCGGGTGCTGCGGGCCGAAATTGATCGTGAACTTGCGATCTTCGATAGGTTCGGTCACGGCCATCTAGGCGCCCTCCCCCTTGGCTTTCTCGTCGCCGGGCAGCACGTATTTCGCGCCTTCCCACGGGCTCATGAAGTCGAAATCGCGATAGTCCTGGACCAGCTCGACCGGTTCGTAGACGACGCGCTTCTGTTCCTCGTCCCACCGCACCTCGACATAGCCGGTGAGCGGGAAATCCTTGCGCAGCGGATGACCTTCGAAACCGTAGTCGGTGAGCAGGCGTCTGAGGTCCGGATTGCCGTCAAAGGCGATGCCGAACATGTCGAACGCCTCGCGCTCGAACCAGCCGGCGACCGGGAAGACCTCGACGACGCTGTCGACCGGCGTGTCCTCGTCGGTCGAGAGCTTCACCCGGATGCGCTGGTTCAGGTGCATCGACAGGAGGTGATAGACGACCTCGAAGCGCTCGGCGTCGCCCGGCCAGTCGACCCCGCAGATGTCGATCAGCGTGGTGAAACGGCAGGTCGGGTCGTCGCGCAGGAAGCGCAGCATATCGACGATCCGGTCGCGATGGATGGTGATCGTCAACTCGCCATGCGTCACGGTCGCCTCGCGCACCGCGGTTTCCTGCACGGCGGCAATGTGATCGCCGAGATCCTTCAGGGCCGCACTCATCGTTCGATGCTCCCTTCCCGGCGGATTTTCTTCTGCAGCTGCAGAATGCCGTAGACCAGCGCTTCCGCGGTCGGCGGGCAGCCCGGCACGTAGACATCGACCGGCACGATCCGGTCGCAGCCGCGCACGACCGCATAGGAATAGTGATAATACCCGCCGCCATTGGCGCAGCTGCCCATCGAGATGACGTAGCGCGGCTCCGGCATCTGGTCGTAGACCTTGCGCAGGGCCGGCGCCATCTTGTTGGTGAGCGTGCCCGCGACGATCATCACGTCGGACTGGCGCGGCGAGGCGCGCGGCGCGAAGCCGAAGCGCTCGACGTCGTAGCGCGGCATGGACGCCTGCATCATCTCGACCGCGCAGCAGGCGAGACCGAAGGTCATCCACATCAGCGAGCCGGTACGCGCCCAGGTGATCAGGTCGTCGGTCGCAGCAACCACGAATCCCTTGTCGGCCAGCGCGTCGGACACGCCGTCGAAGAAGGGATCATGCTTCTTCGGATCATAGTGCGGCGTCGCGGCGCGGGCGCCAGCGAGTGCGGGGGTGCGGATTGTGTCAGCCATATTGCCTACTCCCACTCCAGCGCGCCTTTTTTCCACTCGTAGACGAAGCCCACGGTGAGAACGCCAAGGAAAACCATCATCGACCAGAAGGCGAACACCCCGGTCTCGCCGAGCGTCACCGCCCAGGGGAAGAGGAATGCCACTTCGAGGTCGAAGATGATGAACAGGATCGCGACCAGATAGAATCGCACGTCGAACTTCATCCGCGCATCGTCGAAGGCGTTGAAGCCGCACTCATAGGTCGAGACTTTTTCGGGGTCCGGGTCGGACGGGGCGAACACGAAGGCCGCCAGCATGAATCCGATCCCCATCGCCGCGGCAATGCCGAGGAAGATCAGGATGGGAAGGTATTCCAGAAGCAATGCGTCCATCGCCCGGGAGTCCTCATCAGGAGTGGCCGAACCGGTTTGAGGCGGGAACGCCGAGACGGGATGAAAGAATCCCGTGACCAGCCCCCGCTCAGTCGGGCCGGAAGCTAGAGCGATGACTCCCGGGCCGCAAGGCGCAATGACGGCTTTTTAAGCAGCCCGTCAGGTGCCAAGTTATTGTTCTGCGAACCGTTCTTAACTGGACCGGTTTTGCTTGCCCTCGGGCCTTCCGTCTGCTGACACTCGCACCCTCAATCCAAGGGGAGTTACATCATGTCCGACAAGACGCCCGGCGCGGCGCCTGCCGAACATCAGAAGGGGATACTGGGTCTCATCGAACGGACGGGCAATCGCCTGCCGGACCCGGTCTTCATCTTCTTCTATCTCATCATCGCGATGGCGATCGTCTCGATCGTCGCGGATTTCGCCAACATGGCGGTCGAGCACCCGACGCGGGTCGACGATGCCGGCAATCCGGTGATCGTCGACGCGATCAGTGTCTTCAGTCCCGATTCGATCCGACACCTGCTGGTCGAGATGCCGGAAATCTTCACCGGCTTCCATCCGCTGGGCTATGTGCTCGTCGTGATGCTGGGCGCCGGCGTCGCCGAACGGGCTGGCCTGTTCGGCACGGCGATGCGCGCCGCGGTGCGCGACGTGCCGAAATTCCTGCTGACCCCCGCCGTCGCGCTGGTCGCCATGATGGGCAATCTCGCCGCGGACGCGGCCTATGTGGTGCTGATCCCGCTCGCCGCGGTGATCTTCGCGGCCGCCGGCCGGCACCCGATCGCCGGGATCACCGCTGCCTTCGCCGGCGTGTCCGGCGGCTTCTCGGCCAACCTTCTGCCCGGCCAGCTCGACGCGCTGCTGTTCGGCATTACCGAAGCCGTGGTGCAGCCGCTCGATCCGGGCTGGGTGATGAATATCGCCGGCAACTGGTATTTCATCGCCGCGATGACGATCCTGTTCACGCCGGTGATCTGGTATGTCACCGACCGGATCATCGAACCGCGTCTGGGCAAGTGGACCGGCGGAGCCGTCCTCGGGTCGACCAATCCGGACGACGATGCCAGCGCCGAACTCACGGCGGGCCAGAAGAAGGGCCTTGCCCATGCCGGGATCGCCGTCCTGGTGATCGCGCTGGTCTGGATCCTTCTGACCGTCGACGTGCTCGCGCTGGTGACGGGCGGATCGGCGTCGCTCTATGGCGGCAATGCTCCGCTGTTCAGCGCCGACACGAGCCTCAGCGCCACGCAGCGCCTGGTGCCCTTCTTCTCGTCGCTGGTGGCGGGCTTCATGCTGCTCTTCATCTTCGCCGGCATCGCCTATGGCCGCGCGGCGGGCACGATCCGCAACCACCGCGACATCGTCGACATGATGGCCGGCGCCATGAAGGACATGGGCTATTACCTCGTCCTCGCCTTCTTCGCCGCCTATTTCGTCGAACTGTTCAACCAGTCGCAGCTCGGCCTGATCTTCGCGGTCAACGGGGCCAACGGGATCGAAAATTCCGGCCTGCCGCTGCCGATCGTGCTCGGTCTGATCGTGCTGTTCGCGGCCGTGCTGAACCTGTTCGTCGGCTCGGCAAGTGCGAAATGGGCGCTGCTCGCCCCCGTTCTCGTGCCGATGCTGATGCTGCTCGGCGTCAGCCCGGAAATGGCGACGGCGGCCTACCGCGTCGGCGACAGCGGCACCAACATCATCACCCCGCTGATGGTGTATTTCCCGCTGATCCTCGTCTTCGCGCAGCGCTGGGTGCCAAGTTTCGGCCTCGGATCGCTGACGGCGTCGATGCTGCCCTACTCGATCTGGCTGCTGATCACCGGCATCGCCATGACGGTGCTGTGGGTCTTCCTCAACCTGCCGCTGGGGCCGGGCGCGACGGTGCAATACGTCCTGCCCGGAGCTGGCTGACGGTTTCAGGCCAGACATGAAATGCGAGCGGCCGCCCCTGGAGGGCGGCCGTTTCGTTTGCGGGAGCGTTCACGTCGCGCCAGCCGGGTTTCTGGCATATCGTGCCCGCGGAGACAGGGAGTTTACCCATGCCGACCCGCCGCCAGATCCTTACCGCACTCGCCATGACTGCCATGGCACCGTCCGCCTTCGCGCAGTTCGACAATGCCGCCGGGATACGCCAGATGCTGATCGCCGGGACGCGCGCCGCGACGACGCGGCTCGGGCGGCGCGACGGCTTCTTCGGCGACTCGCTGGTGCGCATCCCCCTGCCCGGCATTTTGCGCACCACGCAGCAACAGCTTCGTCCGCTGGGCCTTGCCGGACCGCTCGACGATCTGGAATTGCGGATCAACCGCGCCGCGGAAAGCGCGATGCCGGAGGCGCGCGATCTGGTCGTCAGTGCGATCAACCGTATGACCTTGTCGGACGGAATGGGCATTCTGACCGGCGGCGATACGGCGGCGACGGATTACCTCGAGCGCGAGACCTCCACTCCCCTCGCCCGCGTCCTGCGCCCGCCGATGCAGCAGACGCTGACCCAGTCCGGGGCCTATTCCGCACTCGACAGCGCCGCGTCGGCCATCGACCGGTCGGGATCAGGCTCGGCGCTCGGTCAATTCCTTGGGCGCGGCCGCGGACAATCGGCGTCTGCGAGCCTGCGCGACGAAGTCACCGACTTCGCCGTCACCAGGGCGCTCGACGGCGTCTTCCACTATGTCGGTGAGGAAGAGCGCAGCTTCCGCCGCGATCCGCTCAACCGCGGCGGCGACGTGCTGCGCGGCATTCTCGGCGGACGCGGCTCGGGCGGGATTTGAGGGGCGCTACCTGGTGAAGTGAAACGTCAAACCGGCCTCGCTCTGCCTGGCACTCATCCCCGATGCCTCATGCTGAACGCGTATTGGCAAAATCATTCAGCCCACCCGGTATTTCTTTACATCGCACCGGCCCGCGAATAAAATCCTTGGTTGTGCTATGGGCAATTCATGGGGGATCCAATGATCCGCACAATCCTTGTTGCACTCGCAGCCGTCACGATTCCGGCAGGCGCCTTCGCTCAAGGTGTTGGAATGCGCGAATTTCCGGAGCAGCCCCGGATTGGCGCACCCGAGCAACGCGCTTCCGTTGAACGTCTGCGTGTCGTTGACGTGTTCGCGCCGGGGACCGGACTGGTTCAACTGGTGATCCGTGGAAACGAGGTGATCACCGGAGCGTTCATCCCCATCTCGCAGATGTCACAAAGCGAGATTCTGCAGAGTCAGTACGCTTCTGACGGCGGCATTCCAAATTCAACCGTTGTCATCGACAACGAGACGATCACCGTGATCCAGTTGACGTTTCCTGACGGTAGCGTGGTCTTTGTGGTTATTCACAAGGAAAGCGGCACAATGACCGTGATCGAGGACCCCGACGGTCCATAGGGATTCCGTTTTGTGTCAGACGCGGTCAACTCAGGACGGAATTCGTCACGCCGATCGGATTTCGGGTCGGAGCCGTACGCAAACGCACCGCCAAACATCTGATTTCAGGAAAAGTGAATGGCGCGAGTGACGGGACTTGAACCCGCGGCCTCCGGCGTGACAGGCCGGCGCTCTAACCAACTGAGCTACACCCGCTAGGGCCATTCGTGGTCCGTTCTTCGAACGGAGCACGGTGTCTAAGGGAGGCGGCGGGGCCGGTCAAGCGGGTTTGCACCGCTTTGCAGCGCCTCTTGCACTTCGCGCCGAGCCGTTACCCAATAGGCGTAGGGAGGCCGCCGCCATGATCCGTATCCTGAGCCTTTGTGCCGCACTCGCCCTCGCTGCCTGCGGCGCGGAATCGCCCGAGCGCACCGTCACCGCCGTGATCGCGACCGAGGCGGGCGACATCACGGTGGAGCTCTACCCGGACCGGGCGCCGCTGACGGTGGCGAACTTCATCGCCCATGCCGAGGCCGGGCATTTCGACGGCGGGCGCTTCTACCGCACCGTGAGGGCCGACAATGACCGGCAAGAGGCGCGGATCGACGTGATCCAGGGCGGGGTTGATTTTGACGGCCTGCCCGGTGCCGAACCGATCGCGCATGAACGTACGGACGTTACCGGCCTCACACACCGGCGCGGCGCGATCTCGATGGCGCGCGACGGACCGGGCACCGCCTCGACCGAATTCTTCATCGTCATCACTGACAGCTTCATCCTCGATGCCGGCCCGGACGGCCGCCACCCGGACGGGGAAGGCTTTGCGGTGTTCGGCTATGTCACCGGCGGCATGGACGCCGCCGAGGCAATCTGGTCCGCCCCGACCGGCGGCGATGACGCGCCCGAGGGCTTCACCGCGCAATGGCTCGACCCGGCGGTGGGGATTACGGGGGTGGCGGTGGAGCGTTAGCGCGCCTTCCACTCGATCGCCGCACTCAATGGATCACCGAATTCCGGCAGGTCGAACTCGCCGGGACGATCATCCTGGTAAAGCCTGAGCTGACCGTCGCCCTTCTCGTTCTCGTGTCTGAGGGTCGAACCGAGGAATTTGAGTGCCAGCTGCAGCGCCTGGAGCGCATCGACACCATAAACCTTGCGGCGGTTGAAATTCTGGTTCGGTCCATTCAGGGAAAGCTCGCAAATCCAGTCGCTGTCGGGATTTTCCGAATCCCGCACGTAGGGCATGAACACCGACAGCTCATAGACCGTCCGGCCCGTCTGATCGACGATACTGCGCGAACCGATGAGCGGGGCGAGTGTCATATCTTACTTGGAACTCGCTATCGATGTCCGTAGTCGGGGCCAACAACGCCTCTGTATTCACGTTTCATTACCAGACGGGTGCGCTGCAGCTCGGGCGGATAATCCGGCAAGACCGGCACGACAGAACAGTCGTGTTCGACATAGATCGAATTCCCGACAGCGAACGGTGGTGCGTAACCCTCGCGGATCGTGTCTTCGTGTAATTGCGACAACGATAACAAAAACTGCAACATTAGCCGCTCGTTCTCTGAAACGCTGATTTCAGCGGTGCCCCAGCCCTCGAACGCGATCACCGAGAAGCAGGTCGACGCGCGATCTTCCTCAGCGCATGCACCCAGCATAGCAAAGAGGATCGCCGAGCCGATAGAGTGGCGCGCCAATCGGCCGAGTTGGTCGTTGGTTCTCATGGCGAGAGATTAGCGCGGATTCAACCGGAACGGGAAGCCGTACCGGGTTGCCCAGGATGGCTGACGAGATTTGGCGACGCCAACACTCGGCTGATTCAGCCATGAGCGTTTGCAGCGCTGCATTAGCGCCGGTTGGATTCGGTTCGGCCGGGTGAGTGGGACGACGGCGCGCCCGACCGAGCGGAGCGAGGGAGGATTGGAAAAATGGTGGGCGGTGAGGGGTTCGAACCCCCGACCCTCTCGGTGTAAACGAGATGCTCTCCCAGCTGAGCTAACCGCCCGTCCCTGCCCGTTTAGCGCGCGCCCTCCGCTTCGTGAAGCACGGATGTCGGCGCCAGCCGGTCCGCGCCGTAGCAGCCGAGCACACGCAGGCGCCTGGCATGTCCCTCGACCGCGGCGAGCGCACGAGCGCAGGCCGGATCGCTCTGATGGCCTTCGAGATCGAGGAAGAACATCTCCTCCCACGGCGCACCGCGCACCGGGCGGCTTTCGAGCCGGGCGAGATTGATCCCCTCGTCGCGGAAGGCGGCGAGCACGTCGACCAGCGCGCCGGGCCGGTGTGCGGTGGCGAACACGATGGAGGTCTTGCACGGCAGGTTCGGTGCTGGCGGCACGGCCTCGCGCGCGAGTGCCACGAAGCGGGTGTAATTCTCCGCCGAGTCAGCGACGTCCTCCTCGGCGATCACGTTGAGGCCGAACAGGCGCGCCGCGTCGGCCCCGGCGATGGCGGCGACGGACGGCCCCTCCTCCATCGCGTGCTCCAGCGCGCGAGTGGACGAGGAGGCAAAGCGCTGGGTCACGCCGGGCATCTTGGCCAGGAAGCGGCGGCACTGGGCGAGCGCCTGCGGGTGGCCGTAGACGGTGGTGACCGTGTCGGGATTGGCGGCCCGCCCCACGAGGCAGTGGCGCACGCGGTAGTGATGCTCTCCGACCAGCGTCAGCGAAGTGTCGAGGAGAAGGTCGTAAACCTCGTTGATGCTGCCCGTCGTCGTGTTCTCGATCGGCAGGAAGGCATAGTCGGCCTCGCCCTCCTCCACCGCCTTCACGATGGATCCGAAATCACGCTTCACGACCGGGGCGACAGCGGAATGGCGGCCGGCGAAATGGGTCTGCGCGGCGAAATGGGAATAACTGCCCGGCCCGCCGAGATAGGCGACGCTCGCCTCCCCGCCCGTCCCCGCGGCGCGGGCGTCGAGCTCGGCGCGCTGACCCTTGAGCGACAGGTCGATCAGCGTCTGGTAGAGGCGTTCGACCGCCGCACCGTCGAGCCCGATCGCCTCACCCGCCTCGATCGCCGCCTTCAGCACCTGGCGTTCGCGGGCCGGATCGCGCACCGGCTCTCCGGCGGCGGCC
This sequence comes from Hyphobacterium vulgare, assembly GCF_042643335.1. NCBI lineage: Bacteria > Pseudomonadati > Pseudomonadota > Alphaproteobacteria > Maricaulales > Maricaulaceae > Hyphobacterium > Hyphobacterium vulgare. Next base: position 8,134 of record NZ_JBHRSV010000001.1, on the reverse strand, counting down.
TTGGCCCGGGCGATCTGGCTGCCGAGCGCGGCGCGATGCGCGCCAAGCCGCAGGATTTCGCGGTCGGTCTCGTCGATATCGGCGCGCAGCGCCTCGATGCTCTGCCTGTCCATTGCCATTCCCTTTCAGGCCATAAAAAAACCCCCGGGGCTTCCGGGGGCTTTCAGTCGTCGTTGGCGGATTTCCTAGCGCAACGCGAATGAGCCGCCCCCGTCAGGGACGCCAAAAAACGCGTAATAGAAAAAGGCCGCCGATGTGATCATGCGGTGCAGCATGAAGTTCGGCGGCCCTGGGGTCAATCGGCGATTGCCGGGGTCAGTGCGCGACGGGCTGGCCTTCGCCGGCGGGCCGTTCGGTGATCGCGGCGAGCGCGGCTTCGTCGGCCTCGGTCCATTCGACCGCGACGACCGGGCGGGCCAGCGCGTTCTCCAGCACTTCCTCGACGGTGGAGACGGGGATGATTTTCAGCCCCTCCTTCACATTGGCGGGGATTTCCTGAAGGTCCTTCTCGTTCTCCGACGGGATCAGGACGGTCTTCACGCCGCCGCGCAGGGCTGCGAGCAGCTTTTCCTTGAGCCCCCCGATCGGCAGGACACGGCCGCGCAGTGTGATCTCGCCGGTCATGGCGACATCCTTGCGCACCGGGTTCTGCGTCAGCACCGAGACGATGGCGGTCATCATCGCCACGCCGGCGGACGGACCGTCCTTCGGCGTCGCGCCCTCCGGCACGTGGACGTGGATGTCCGTGGCGCGGAAGACGGTCGGCTTGACGCCGAGCGACGGTGCCCGGGCCTGAACGAAGCTGTTCGCCGCCGAGATGGATTCCTTCATCACGTCGCGCAGATTGCCCGTCACGGTCATCTTTCCGCGACCGGCCATCTTCACCGCCTCGATGGTGAGAAGATCGCCGCCGACCTCGGTCCAGGCCAGGCCGGTGACGACACCGATCTTGTCCTCGCCCTCGGTCTCGCCGAAGCGGTATTTCTTCACGCCGGCGAAATCATTGAGATTGTCGCCGTTGATGGTAACGGATTTCGTCTCGCCGCTCTCGATCTTGCGAACCGACTTGCGGGCCAGGTTGGCGATTTCGCGTTCCAGATTCCGCACGCCCGCCTCGCGGGTGTAGTAACGGATCAGGCCGCGAATGGCGCTTTCCTCGACCGTCCATTCCTCGTCCTTCAGCACATGGTCGCGGCGCTGCTTCGGGATCAGATGGCGCTTGGCGATCTCGACCTTCTCGTCCTCGGTGTAGCCCGCGATCCGGATGATCTCCATCCGGTCGAGGAGCGGCTGGGGCATGTTGAGCGTGTTCGCCGTGGTGACGAACATGATCGAGGAGAGGTCGTAATCCAGCTCCAGATAGTGGTCGGCGAAGGTGGAGTTCTGCTCCGGGTCGAGCACTTCCAGCAGCGCCGAGGACGGGTCGCCGCGATAGTCCGCGCCGAGCTTGTCGATCTCGTCGAGCAGGAAGAGCGGATTGGCCGATTTGGCCTTCTTCAGCGACTGGATGATGCGGCCCGGCATGGAGCCGATATAGGTCCGCCGGTGACCGCGGATCTCGGCCTCGTCACGCACGCCGCCGAGCGACATGCGGACGAATTCACGGCCCGTGGAGCGCGCGATCGAGCGGCCGAGCGAGGTCTTGCCGACGCCGGGCGGGCCGACGAGGCACAGGATCGGGCCTTTCAGCTTCTTGGAACGCGACTGGACCGCGAGATATTCGAGAATGCGTTCCTTGACCTTCTCGAGGCCGTAATGGTCCTCGTCGAGAATGGTCTCGGCTGCCTTCAGGTCGGACTTCAGGCGCTTCTTCCGGTTCCAGGGCAGCGCCAGGATCCAGTCGAGATAATTGCGCACGACGGTGGCTTCGGCCGACATCGGGCTCATCTGCTTGAGCTTCTTGAACTCGGCCTCGACCTTGGCTCGGGCATCCTTGGGCAGCTTGGCGTCGGCGATGCGGCGTTCGAGTTCGGCGACTTCCTCGCGCGACTCCTCGCCCTCGCCCAGCTCTCGCTGGATCGCCTTCATCTGCTCGTTGAGGTAATATTCGCGCTGGGTCTTCTCCATCTGGCGCTTCACCCGCGAGCGGATCTTGCGCTCGACCTGGAGAACCGAAATCTCGCCTTCCATCAGGCCCAGAATGCGCTCCAGACGGCGCGCGACGCCCAATTCCTCCAGCAATTCCTGCTTCTCGCCGATCTTCACCGCCAGGTGCGCGGAAATGGAATCGGCCAGCTTGGCCGGCTCGGTGATCTGACCGATGGCGGTCTGAGCCTCGGGCGGCACCTTCTTGTTCAGCTTGACGTAGTCGTCGAACTTCTCCGACGCGGCGCGCATCAGCGCCTCGGTCTCGGCCGAGTCACCGGTGTCGTCGGAGAGGATTTCGGCCTCGGCCTCGAAATAGGCATCGTTGGCGGTGAATTGGAGCAGCTTCACGCGCCGGCCGCCTTCCACGAGGACCTTCACCGTACCATCGGGCAGCTTCAGGAGCTGCAGCACGGACGCGATGACACCGATCTCATGGATCGCGTCGGTCTTCGGGTCGTCGTCGCCGGCATTCTTCTGGGTGGCGAGCAGGATCTGCTTGTCGCCCCGCATCACTTCCTCGAGCGCGCGCACGGATTTCTCGCGGCCGACGAAAAGCGGCACGATCATGTGGGGGAATACCACGATATCGCGGAGCGGCAGGACGGGAAGCGTCTTGTTTTCTGACATGGTCTCTTTCGTCTCCATGGCCGCCGCGGAACCGGCAAGGCGCCGGATCGTCGAACGTCACACTGACGCGATTCGAGGCGCCGGGGCGGTCATCCGTTGCAGGGCGGCAGGTCCGCCCGTCGAAGAGTCAGTTGGATATGCAAACGGCGCGCGTCAAGGCGCGCGCCGCTGCGAATTGCTGCCCTGCAAACAGGCCGAACGCCGCGTCAGGCGCCCTTCTTGGCGCTGGCGGCTTCTTCCTTGTTCTTCCGCTCGGCATAGATGTAGAGCGGCTTGGCCTTGCCATCGACGACCTCGGCATTGACGACGACTTCCTCGACGCCATCCATGCCCGGCAGGTCGAACATGGTGTCGAGCAGAATGCCCTCCATGATCGAGCGAAGACCGCGCGCGCCGGTCTTTCGGGTAATCGCCCTGCGGGCAACCGCCGCCATGGCGTCTTCGGTGAAGGTCAGGCCGACGCCTTCCATGTCGAACAGGCGCTGATACTGCTTGACCAGCGCATTCTTCGGCTCCGTCAGGATCTGGATCAGCGCGGCCTCGTCGAGATCCTCGAGCGTGGCGATGACCGGCAGACGGCCGATGAATTCCGGGATCAGGCCGAAACGAACGAGATCGTCCGGCTCGACCTCACGCAGAACATCGCCCGTACGGCGGTCGTTGATCTCGCGCACATCGGCGCCGAAGCCCATGGCCGAGCCCTTGCCGCGCTGCGAGATGATCCGCTCGAGACCGGCAAAGGCGCCGCCGACGATGAACAGGATGTTGGTCGTGTCCACCTGCAGGAATTCCTGCTGGGGATGCTTGCGGCCGCCCTGGGGCGGGACGGAGGCGACCGTGCCTTCCATGATCTTCAGAAGCGCCTGCTGCACACCCTCGCCCGACACGTCGCGGGTGATGGAGGGGTTGTCCGACTTGCGCGAAATCTTGTCGACCTCGTCGATATAGACGATGCCACGCTGGGCGCGCTCGACATTGTAGTCGGCAGCCTGCAGCAGTTTCAGGATGATGTTCTCCACGTCCTCGCCAACATAGCCCGCCTCGGTCAGCGTCGTGGCGTCGGCCATGGTGAAGGGCACGTCGATGATGCGCGCCAGCGTCTGGGCCAGCAGCGTCTTGCCGCAACCGGTCGGGCCAACCAGCAGGATGTTCGACTTCGACAGTTCGACATCGCCGTTCTGGTTGCCGTGATTGAGGCGCTTGTAGTGGTTGTGAACCGCGACCGAGAGCACGCGCTTGGCCTGTTCCTGGCCGATCACGTAGTCGTTGAGGACGGCGAAAATCTCCTGCGGGGTCGGCACGCCCTCTTTCGACTTCACCAGCGAGGTCTTGTTCTCCTCGCGGATGATGTCCATGCACAGCTCGACGCATTCATCACAGATGAACACCGTCGGGCCCGCAATCAGCTTGCGCACCTCGTGCTGGCTCTTGCCGCAAAACGAGCAGTAGAGCGTGTTCTTCGCGTCGCTGCCGCCGCCGCTCGATGTCTTGCTCATGACCGCTCCCGTCCGTGCCCGTCATGGAGGGCACCTGCTTCGCTGCTACCGTCCAATCCAGCAAGATCGGTGCCGAAAGTTGGCGAAAGGTTTCCGCAGCACACTTATTCGATCACATCGCAACAGGGGCGATCAAGCACGCAGCACCGCTGGGTGCTGCTAGTCCTTGCTCTCGCCGACGGTATCACGGCTCGTGAACACGTCGTCGATGAGACCCCATTCCTTGGCTTCCTCGGCCGACATGAAGGTATCCCGGTCGAGCTTGCGCTCCACCTCTTCATAGGTCTGGCCGGTGTGATGCACGTAGATTTCGTTCAGCCGGCGCTTGGTCTTGATGATGTCCTCGGCGTGGCGCTCGATGTCCGAGGCCTGACCGCGGAAGCCGCCCGAGGGCTGGTGCACCATGATGCGCGCATTCGGCAGCGCGATGCGCCGGCCGGCCGCCCCGGCGGTGAGAATCACCGACCCCATCGACGCCGCCATGCCCATACAGACCGTCGAAACGGGGCTGCGGATGTATTGCATCGTGTCGTAGATCGCGAGGCCGGAATGGACGTGGCCGCCCGGCGAGTTGATGTACATCGAGATCTCTTTTTTCGGGTTCTCCGACTCCAGGAAGAGCAGCTGGGCGCAGATCAGCGACGCCATGCCATCCTCGAACGGTCCGGTCAGGAAGATGATCCGCTCCTTCAGCAGGCGGGAGAAAATGTCGTAGGCGCGCTCGCCGCGGCTCGACTGCTCGACCACCATCGGCACGAGGTTCATCATCACATCCTGAGGATCACGCATCGGAAGTCTCCCGGCTGAACGCTGGCGAATCTGCACGGCGGAGGACCCGCCAGACCGATTCACTTGGAAAGGCCCGTGCAATATCGCGAGGCGTTTTCAAAGGCGCAAGGCACCCCCCGCCATGTTAACCAGTAAGGCAGGACTGCGGGCCGCGGCTCGCTGAATCGAAACGGGGCGGCCACTGGCCGCCCCGCTCGTGAATTCGCGCTATCCCGAAAGGGATCAGGACTTCTTCTTCGCGGCCGTCTTCTTGGCGGGAGCCTTCTTGGCGGCAGGCTTGTCGTCGCCCGCATCCTTCTTGGACGCGGCGGCCTTCTTCGCCGGAGCCTTCTTGGTTTCGGCCTTGGCCTCGTCCTTCTTGGCCGGAGCCTTCTTCGCAGCGGCCTTCTTGGCCGGCTTCGCGGGGGCTTCGTCCTCGTCGTCGAACAGGGCCTCGCGGCTCACCGTCTTTTCCGAGACATTGGCCAGTTCGAGGATGTAGTCGACGACCTTCTCTTCATAGATCGGCGCGCGGATCTGAGCGACGGCGTTCGGATTCTTCTGGAAGAATTCGACGACCTGGCGCTCCTGGCCCGGATATTTCTGGGCTTCCTGGTTGATCGCGCGGGAGACTTCCTCCTGCGTGACCTGAACATTGGCGCCCTGGCCGATTTTCGCCAGCACGAGACCGAGGCGGACGCGGCGTTCTGCGATCGCCCGGTATTCTTCCTTCAGCTGGTCTTCGGACTTGTCCTTGTCCTCGTCTTCCAGGTGACCGTGTTCGATCGCGTGGGAGACTTCCTGCCAGATGGTGGCGAATTCCTGTTCCACCATGGAGGGCGGCAGGTCGAAGCTGTGGGCGGCATCGAGCTGGTCCAGCAGGTCGCGCTTGGCGCGCAGGCGGGACTGGGCGTTGTGCTCGCGCTCGAAACGCTTCTTCAGCGCGTCCTTGAGGGCGGCGAGGTCTTCGAGACCGAAATTCTTCGCCAGCTCGTCGTCGATCGTCGTCTCGGCCGGGGCCTCGATCGACTTCACCGTGGTTTCGAAGATGGCTTCCTTCCCGGCGAGGTGCTTGGCACCGTATTCCTTCGGGAAGGTGACTTTCAGTTCGCGCTCTTCGCCGGCCTTGGCGCCGGTCAGCTGTTCTTCGAAGCCCGGGATGAAGGCGCCGTCGCCGATCACCACGCGGGCGTCAGTCGCCGAACCGCCTTCAAAGGCTTCGCCGTCGATCTTGCCGACGAAGTCGATAACGACGAGGTCGCCCTCTTCCGCCTTGGCGGTCTTGGCGGTCTTCGGCTTGAACGACTTGTTCTGCGCGGCCAGTTCGGCCAGCGCGTCCTCGACCTGCTGGTCCTCGATCGCGGCGACCGGGCGCGTGACCTTCATCGTCTTGGGGTCGGCCGGTTCGAAGGCCGGCATCACCTCAACGGAAACCTCGAACTGGAAATCCTTGCCGCCCTTGCGCACTTCGGCCGGGTCGGACTTGACCTCGATCTTCGGCTGGGTGGCCAGTTCCAGGCCACGCTCCTGCATCGTGTCCTGAACCGCCTTCGGCATCATTTCCTCGAGCACGTCGCCGAGGATGGAATCGCCGAACACCTTCTTGATGTGGCTGGACGGCACCTTGCCCGGGCGGAAACCCTTGAGGCGGACCTGCGGGCGGATTTCTTCGATCTTGGCGTCCAGGCGAGCCTGCAGGTCCTTTGCGGGGACCACGATCTCGAACGTGCGGCTCAAGCCTTCGGAAGACGTCTCGGTAACGTTCATCAGTCGGTATCCGGTCAAGCGTTGGCGGGGGCGGCGCGCCGCCCCGGGCGTCAGGAAGCGCGCGTTATGTCACGCGTCCTGCCCGCACGCAACGGCATCAGCAGGCGCGGCGCAGTGCACAGTCGGAAACACCGAATACGCACCGCACCGAAGCCTTGGCGTATCGCTCGCTTTCGGTCACAACGCTGCACCATGCGGGTGTGGCGGAACTGGTAGACGCGCTGGATTTAGGTTCCAGTGGAGCAATCCGTGGGGGTTCGAGTCCCTCCACCCGCACCAGAGCTTCAGTCCGACACCAATTCAATTTCGATTCGACACCCTAGCAACCGTTCGAGTAGCTCAACCTTTCGCGATCTACCCAAATCCACCTGCACAGAACCATTCAGATTCTGATAGCGCTTCATACGTTGCCCTTCTCCACGAGTTCCCGTGGGCCGCAGCGCGGCTATCCGCACGCTTGCGCAACTCAGCTTGAATACCAGCGGCCGAGATTCCGGCTTGGGCCATTGTGCGTAACTCAACCTTGATATCTTCCAGTTCGACAGCCGAATGGGTGGCGTATAGTTCCGCTAATTGGAATGTCTCGAAGTGCGCAACGATCCGCCGTTGTTTGATCACATCCCAACCGGCCGGTGGCAGGGCATCAAAAACAAGGGTTGCAGGCGCCGTTTCTTGCACGGTAGCGAAAAGCCAACGACCATCATCAGCGTCTTCGAAATATGGATGAAATACCTGTTCAGCCGCCTGACCGGCCTCCAAGGCAAGCTTGATATGGTTGCACTCACCACAAGATGGCACCAAATTTAATGGGGTGACCGCAACATTTGGATGCTCAGCTTTTGGCAGATAATGGTCGAGTTGCGAAACCGTGCGCTGCGAACATAATGGACATATGTCGTTTCTAGGTGTGGCTTTAATCGTCCCATATATGCCCCTCGTGCGCGCACTTCGGACAAATGTCCGTTCGTATACTCGCGTCATCTCTTGCGTACTTATCTGACCAGCCACTCCATCCGTACCGGGAATTTCGAAAAGTGTGGCTTGTTCTCCATGCACAACGTATTGCGCTTCGGCCGCAATAATTGCGGGCAACGCAGTTAGCAATCGTCCGGTCAATTGATCGTTTCTAATACTTTCGACACATCTCTGTATCACCTCTGCAGAGGTGGCGGTCGGTTGAGGCAGCCGTCGCATTTTAAGCCCTGTCGCGTTCAGCAATTAATGCTTGAACAATGGCCCGTGATTCCATTCCCAACTGCTCGTCAAATCGTTCAAGGACACCATTGACCCAGCCCCCTGATCCGGGCCGTGAGTTAGTAGAGTCTGTTCGCCTTTCTTTCTGGGTTGGTATGGGTGGTCAAGGCCCGGTGAGCGGAGCCATTGCGTAG